>CAZDQL010000011.1:0-99461 GCA_964507325.1 uncultured Planctomycetaceae bacterium
ACTACTTCCTCGACCACGACCACAGCTCCTACGTCGACCAGTGGGACTGGGAGCGGGTGATCACCGCCGACCAGCGCAACCTGGACCTCCTGACCGAGGTCGTGCAGAAGATCTGGAAGGTCCTGCGCGGCGCCTACATGCACGTCGAAAAGCTGTACCCGCAGCTCAAGACCGACGACGTCCCGGATCCGCCGGAAGAGCTCTACTTCATCCACGCCGAGGACCTCTTGGCGAAGTACCCCGATCTGCCGCGCAAGCAGCGCGAGACCGCCATCCTGAAGGAGAAGGAGGCGGTCTTCATCTACGGCATCGGCTGGGTGCTCGACGACGGCTACCCGCACGAGATGCGCGCCGCCGACTACGACGACTGGATCACCCCGACCACCTCGAAGGACGGGCGGCCGATGCACGGCCTCAACGGTGACATCCTGGTCTGGAACCACATCACCGAGCGTCGCCACGAGCTGACCTCGATGGGGATCCGCGTCACCAAGGAGACCCTTAAGCTGCAGATGAAGGAAGCGGGGCGCGAGGACGAGCTCAGCCAGCGCTACCACCAGGACATCCTGCAGGACCGGGTGCCCCTCAGCATCGGCGGCGGCATCGGGCAGTCGCGGGTGTACATGTACCTCATGAAGAAGGCCCACCTGGGCGAGGTCAGCGTGACGGTCTGGCCCGACCAGCTGAAGGAGATCTGCGCGGAGCGCGACATCCACGTCTTGGAGTAGTCCGCCTCCGCGGCTAGGCACCTACGGCCGAGCGCGCCCCCATCGGACCCATCTCCAGGGTCGGGAAGGGCGCCTCGGCCGGTGTCGTTCTGGGCCGCTTCTGTGAACGCCGCGGAACTTCCCCATCCGAGCTCGGTTCCAGGACACCCATCCTTTCCCCGGCCCCTTCTGCCTGCGATGCAAATCCGCACACCAGGCGCCACCGGGTTCTTGGAGATCCTGGCCGTGGCGCTCCTCTGCTCCGTCTTCGTCTACGGAGCCATGGCCCGCACCTCGCCCACGGGCACCTTGGTCGAGGTGCACGACCATCAGGTGGCCGTGATCCACGACGGACTGCGCGGCACCCAACGCGCCGTTCTGGCCCCCGGCTACCAGGTGGTCCTACCCCAGGTGGAGAGGGTGTACGCCCTGGACCGCAGCCCGGTCGAGCTCGTCATGCAGGGGGCCGAACAGGTCGATCCGAACCGCGTTCCACGTCTCGTCGTGCGCAGCCGCGATGGATCGAGCTTCTGGTTCGAACGCGTTGCGATCCAATACGGCCTCGACCCCACGCAACTCGACCAGGTCCTGCGGGATTCCGGCCCGGGGGACGGGTTCAAGGGGGGCTTGGTGAGCGCCTGCGCGCGTCCGATCCTGCGCGACGAGCTGGGGCGCTTCAGCCCCGAGGAGGTCGTCTCGCCGACCCACATCCAGGGGGCGACCCAAGCGGCTTTGCGGCGCCTCGACGAGGCGCTCGGGCCCCACGGCTTGACCGTCTTCGAGATCTCGATCTGCAAACCCTCCTTCGACCGCAAGTACGACGACACGATCGAACGGCGCAAGGTGTCCGAGCAGGAGATCGCCAGCCTCGAACGCGAAGCCGCCCTGCTCACAGCGGGCCGCGAGGCACGCCACGCCGAGATCCGCGGCCAGCACGAGCTCGCGCTGCGGGAGAGGGAGGCTCAGTGGGCCCACGAGCTGGGGCTCCTGGAGCGGGAGGCAGAGGCGCTGCAGGCGGGTCAGGCCGACGAGTTGAGCCGCCTGCGGGACCTGCTGGATCTGGCCCTCGCCAAGGCCCGCAGCGAGTGGGGAGAGGAGCTGGCGCGCTGCGCCCGCCAGACCCAGGAGCTGCGCGACGCCCAAGCCGAGCGCCTGGCGAGCAAGCGGCGCGCGCACGACCTCGAGCTGCTCTCAGCCCGCGCGCTCTGGACCCGGGAGTTGGAGGCCCTGGTCCGGGAGGGCCAGGAGCGCCAGGCGGGTCAGGAGGCGCGCCTGGAGGCGCTGTGCAACGAGTACGCCCGCCGCCGCGAAGAGCTGGCCGCCGAGTACGCCCAGCGCACCGGCGCCGCCCGGGAGGCGGCGGTCGCCAGCCTGCGCGAAGCGCGCGAGGAGGCGCAGTCCGCACGCCTCGCCGCCCGCGCCGGGCGCGACCGCGCGCTGGCCCTGGCGCAGGTCGCCACCCAGAACCACCGCGCCGAGGCGCAGGCCCTGGCAGCCGAGGTCGACTCCCTGGCCGAGAGCGGTGAGGCCAGCGTGCGCGCGGCGCTGGTGGCGAAGCTCTCCTCGATCGCGTTCGAAATCCTCCCGCTCACCCGCCCCGCCACCGATCGCTTCGCAGGCAGGACGCCATGACGACCCCCACACGCCTCGGCAAGCTGCGCGAGACCCTCGCCCGCCTCGCCGCCGCGTCCGGCCGCGGCCTGCGCTGGAGCCTGCGTCTCACCGCCCGCGCCGCGTCCCGCGCGCGCTCGAGCCCCCTCCTGCGTCGCTGGAAGAGGCCCCTCGCGCGGGGTCTGCGCGTCGTCGTCGTGGCGTCGCTTCTGGCGTGGCTGATCGGGGTGGTGGGGGGGCGCTCCTTCGAGCGGGTGCTGCCCGGCACCGTCGGCGTCCGGCAGGCGAACTGGGGCTCCGGTGTCGAGGAGGTCGACCACCCGCCGGGGCTGTACTTCAGCCCCCCCGGAGCCCACACCTGGCACCACCTGGACGCGCGCACGCGCAGCGTGTCCTTCGCCGCGCCGGAGGAGGGCGGCCAGCACCCGATCCTCGAGCTCAGGACGGCCCAGGGGAACGGGGTCGAGATCGCCGCCACCGTGCTCTACCGCCTCCTCCCCGGGCACGCCCACCGCATCGTCGCCGAGGGGAAGAAGCTGGGGCACGACCTGCGCGTCAAGACCTGCATAGAGCGGGTTCTGCAGCGGGAGCTGGCCCTGCTCGAGGTGGACGAGTACTTCGACGTGGACCGGCGCCAAGAGCTGTGCGATCGCGCCCTCGAGCGCCTCAACGGGGAGCTCGCCGCTCACCACGTCGTCGCCGAGCGCATCCTGATCGCCGACTTCCACTTCCCGGCCACCTTCGAGAAGCGCATGCAGGCGGAGCAGCTCTCCAGCCAGACCGCGCGCACCAACGCGGTCCTGGCGCGACTGGAGGCGCGCAGGCTCGAGAACGCCCTGGTGAAGCAGGAGCTGGGCCGCGCGGAGCAGACGCTGCGCGCCGAGCTGGACGCCCAGCTCGAGGGGCGCCGGCAGGTCGCCCACTACGCCGCCGAGCGCCAGCGGGTGGAGAACGAGCGTCTGACCCACGAGTCGCAGGTGGAGCGGGAGGAGCTCACCGCCCAGCTCTACCGGGAGCTCGCGGAGCGGCGGGTGGAGGAGCGCGATCTGCCCCTGGCGGAGGCGCAGCAGGTCCTGGCCACCACGGCCCACGCCCTCGATCAGGAGCTCTCCGATCTGGAGCTGGAGCTCGCCGCCGAGCTGGAGACCCAGCGCCAGCTCCACGCCGTCCAGCGCCCCGCGGCGCAGCAGCACGCGAACGCCCTGGCCAAGCTGGCGCTGGAGCGCCAGGAGCAGGAGCTGGCCGCCGAGTTGGCCCTCGAGTTGGCCGAGGAGCGGGCCCTGCTCGCCGGTGGGCTCTCCTCTCTGCAGGACGCCACCTTGGAGGAGCTGGGCCGCATCGAGCGCGAGAGCGCGACGACGGTCGCGGAGCTGGTCGCCCAGGGGCGGCGCGCCGAGCAGGCGGCCGAGGCCCTGGGGGAGGAGCTCCGCGCGGCGGTCCTCGCGAGCCCCGGCGGTCGCATCTACCTGGCGCGCGAGGCGGCGGCGGGTCTCGGGATCGAACGCGTGACGCTGAACGCCGACGATCCGCGCACCCCTCCTCTGCTCGATCTGGATGCGTTGGTGGCGCTGTTGGTCGGCGAGGAGCCGTAGGCGCGGCGCGGCGCCCTCACACCTTGCGCGGCTGGAAGGACTCCTCGCGATCGACCGAACCGCAACCCATCGCGGGGCAGACTCTGCAGTTCTTGCCGAGCTGGTTGGAGAGGAGCTCCTCGCGCAGCCTCCGGTAGCGCGGTCCGTTCCAGATCTCGGCGAACGGCTGTTCGAGCACGTTGCCCATCAGCTCGTGCGAGAACCAGTTGGTGCACGGCACGACGCCGCCGTCGGGGTGCACCAGGGCCATCTCCCACGGCGCACGGCACGCCTCGCGCAGGTGCGACTCCGGCGGCGGGGCAGCGTCCGCGCCGGACTCGGGCGCGGGGGCGCGGGCCTCGGGCGCCGGCGGGGGGGTGAGCTCGAAGTCCTCAGGGCAGCCGACGACGTCGAGACCGAGCTCCGCGGCGAGCGCGCGCGCGCGGCCCAGGGCGCGGTTCGTGAGCTCCTTGTGCGCGTCGAGGGTCTGCTCGCAGGTCGCGAGGCCCTCGAAGGGGACGACGTGGCGCACGTCGATCTCCGCCGCGCCGAGCTCGGCGACGAGCCGCACCCAGTCCTCGAGCTCCTCGACGTTGCTGCGCAAGAGCGTGATGTTGAACTGCAGCCGCGGTACGTCGGTGCCGAGCTCGCGCTTGCGGTCCCGCAGGCGACGCACGTTCTCGAGCACGCGCTCGAAGCTCGCGTTGCGCCGGATCGCCTCGAAGGTCCCCTGCGTGGCGCCATCCAACGAGATCGCCACCTGCGTGACTCCACAGCGCAGCGTCACCTCGATCGCCTCCTCCGTGAGCAGGGTGGCGTTGGTCACGTAGTAAACGTGAGGGATGCCATGCTCGTGGGCGAGGCGCAGCACGTTGGGGAAGTCGGGGAACATCCACGGTTCCGTCGCGCAGGAGAGGCCGAGCTGGCCCACGTACGGCAACAGCCCCGGCGCGATGCGGCGCAGCGCTTCGAGGGGGATCTCGTCGCGTCCCTGGACGTGGCCGGGCAGGCTGAAGTGGCACATGACGCACTTCAGGTTGCAGCGATCGGTGAGGTCGATCAGCAGCCGCAGGAAGCGCCCGCGCCCCTCGAGCGGGTCGAATGACCGCAACTCGCGCACGGCGGAATCGTCGCGCGGGCGCCGCCCGAAGCGCTGCGCGAGGACGGCGCGCAGGGCGCGACCAAGGCGCGTCACTGCTCGCCCCCCCGCCCCAGGACGCGTCTCAGAGCGCGCGCGAAACGCGTGCCCGGTCCGCATCGCGCCGAGCGCTCGGCGGCCTCCTCGAGGTGCGTGAAGTAGTCGAGCAAGCCGAGCTCGGTGAGCTGGGGGAGGAGCTCGGTCGCCCGCCCGCCGACGGGATCGAGGTCGCGGCCCTCGAAGAGCTCCCAGAGCTCGGGCGCCCTGGACAGCGCGGCGGGATCCTCGGCCACGGGGGGCGGGTCGTGGGCGATCGAGCACGCGCGGCAGATGTCGTGCACCTCGCCGCGCGCGAGGCCCGCGCGCAGGTTGCGGTACAGGACGCCGTTCCAGATCTCGGCGAAGCTCTGGGTGCGCAGGTCGCCGACCTGCATCTTCTGCTGAGCGTACGGGTGACAGCAGGGAAACACGCGCCCGTCGTAGATGACGAAGACCTGCATCGTCGGCATCGAGCAGGAGACGGGCTCGGAGGTGGGCTCGGCCGCCGTAGCCGGCGTTCCGTCGCCGCTCTCCGCAGCGGCGGGCTGCGGCTCGACCACGGTGGAGTAGGGCCCAGGCGCGATCACCTCGATCCCGAGCTCGCGCGCGCGGCCCAGCGCCTCCGCCCGCAGCTGGTTGAATCGCTCGGGCTCGTCGATCAAGGACTCGCCGCGTCCCTCCTCCGTGACCGGGATCACGTGCTGGAGCTCGACTACGTCCGCCTCGACCTCGCCCGCGAGCTCGATGAAGGCCGGGAGCTCGTGCACGTTGCTCCTCATCAGCACGAACTGCAGCGAGAGCCACGTGCGTCCCTCCCGCGAGTAGGCGCCGCGCTGCTCGTTCAGGAGGTCGATGCGGGCGCGCATCGCCTTCCAGCGCGCGCCGATGCGGATGCGCTCGTAGGTCTCCGCCGTCGCCGCGTCGAGCGACACCTGGAACAGCGCCACGCAGCGCGCGATCGCCTGCGCCATGCCGGGCTGGTCGATGCGCGTCCCGTTGGTCAGCACCGTGATCTCCTGGCCCGCGTCGTAGGCGCGCCCCAGGTAGTCCTGGAAGTGCTCCGAGAGCATCGGTTCGCCGCCCATGCCGATCGTCAAGCGGCGGGACCAGGGGAAGACCTCCCTCTCCAGCTTCTCGAACAGCTCCGGCGGCAGGGACTGGAGTCCCTTGCCGTGGCGATGCTCGCGCGGGCGGTTGTGCTCGGAGCACATGTAGCAGTCGAGGTTGCACCCCGACGCGAACTGGACGTAGACGTGCTGCGGGCGGTGCGCGGCGAGGCCCATGCTGCGCTCGAAGGCGTTCGCGCCGGCGCGCTCGTTCAGGAGCCGCGCAGAGCCCGGCTGTCGCGCTCGCGGCCCCGCGGCCCCACCGGCAGCGTGGCGCGTCACGCCTCCCCTCCGCCTCGGCCGTGCAGGCCCAGCATGCGCGACAGCGCGACGATCAGGCGCTGGGAGAACCCGCGTTCGAGCTTCGTGATACGCGCGCTCTTGCGCTCGAGCTCGCGGGCGTGGTGCAGCAGGTGACGCTCGAGCCCCGCTGCGCGGCGTCGCACGAGCACGTCTCGACAGCCGGACGCTCCATTCGCCCAGGCTGGGACGCGCCGGGGCGCCTCGCCGGCGCGCCGGTAGAGGGCGACCAGCTCGTCCGCGTGCTCGCTCATGCGCTTGACGGGCGCGAGCTCCGTTCGCAGCCGGTCGCGGAGACCCGGGTCGGTGCGGAAGTGCTCCAGTCGAGCCGCGAGGTCGCGCTCGTCGCCGCGCTCGAAGAGCACGGCACCCGTCCCGGAGCCGACCGCCTCGGTCAAGCCCGCTACGTCCGCCGCGACGACCGGCACGCCTGAAGCGCGCGCCTCGAGGGCGACGAAGGGCGTGTTCTCGCGCCACAGCGACGGCACGACCAGTACGTCGATGGAGCTGAGCGCGGTTCGCAAATCGTCCGGCTGGAAGGGCCCGGCCAGGTGCACGCGCGGGTCGCGCGCCGCCGCCTCGCGCAGCCGGGCGCCGTACGCGGGATCCGCGTCGGGATCGCCGCGCAGCACCAGCCTCGCCTGCGGCCAATCGACGCGCGCGAACGCGTGCAGCAGCAGGTCGGGTCCCTTGTGTGGCAGGAGGCTGCCGATGAAGCCGAAGCGCAGGCCCACTTCCCGCGCGCTCGGCGGCAGCGGAGCGAGGTCGTCGTCGACGGCGTAGCCCAGGAGCTCGATGCGCTCGGAGTGCCCGTTCCCGACGAGGACGTCGCGCAGGGCGCGCGAGGGTGAGACGAGCAGGTCGGCCAGCTCGAAGCTCTCGCGCAGGAATACGGGTCGCGAGCGGGCGGAGGCGAGCTCGACTCCGTCTCCCTCTTCTCCGCCATCCGCCTGGTCGTACCCGAAGGCGGCGCTCTCCTCCATGCAGGTGACGCAGCGCTCGACCTCGGCTGGCCCGTCGCACAGCTCGCCGTCGGTGCGCAGGAGGGTCGCGCGCGGACAGACGGGCCAGAAGTCGAACAGCTGCAGGACCGTGGGTACGCCCCGCAGCCAGGCTTCCTCGAGCACCCCGGCGCCGACGTAGGCGAGGTGACAGATGTGGACCACATCCGGCGGGTCCTCCTCGATGAAGCGCCCGAAACGCGAGGCCACGAAGGGGTCGTAGTACTCGCCGAGCACTCGGTCCGGATGGAGCGGTGGCGTGGCCGTCACGTAGCGCGTGGGGATCCCCCCGGGCGCTTCGTCGGCCTCGCGGTAGCGCGGCGTCTCGTCGAAGCACGGCTCGGACGTGAAAACACGCACCGCGTGGCCGCGTTCGATCAACGCTCTGGCTACACGCTGAACGTTGAGCTCAGTGCCGCTCAGGAAGCGCGGCGGGAACTGGTGCACGACGAGGACGACCCTCACGCAGCGATGCTACCCTGGAGTCCGGCCCCGGGAGGGTGCCTTTTACCTAGCCGATGAGAGTCCTCCTCATCTCCCACTACTTCCTGCCGTACAGCGTGGGCGGGACCGAGGAGTACGCGTTCCTCCTGGCGCGCGAGCTCGTCCGCCGCGGCCATACGGCGCACGTCTTCCACGGCATCCTCGACGACCCGGAGCTCGGCGAGGAGGAGCTCCGCGAGCACGAGTACGAAGGCGTCCCGTGCACGGGCGTCTCGGCCGACCTCTGCAGTATCGACGACTTCTCGGGCACCTGGCGGCGCGCGGCGGTCGACCGCGCGTTCGCGCGCTTCCTCGCAGGCCGCGTTTTCGACCTCGCCCACGTGCAGCACCTGACCCGGCTGTCGCTGGGGATCGTGGAGCAGCTGCGCGCCCGGGGCATCCCGGTCCTGATCACGCTGCACGACTACTGGATGCAGTGTGCGCTCGGCCAGCGCGTCCAGCGCGATGGCTCCGTCTGCCAGGAGGTGGAGTTGGAGCGCTGCGCGCGCTGCATGGCCGAGGACGTCGACTTCCTCGATCGACGCAAGCCGGCGTTCGGCCGGCTGCGGCTCCTCGGACGCGCGGGCACCCGCGCCCGGCACCTGCGCAAGATCCGCGAACGCCGCGCAGAGATGCTGAGCGTGCTCGACGCAGCCGACGGCGTGGTGACCGCCAGCCGGTACGTGCGCGAGAGCTTCCGGACGTTCGGCGTCGAGCGCGAGATAAAGCTGGCGCTCTACGGCGTCGACCACGCGCTGCGCAACGGTGATGGGGGCTCTCCCGCCGAGAGCCTTCGCTTCGGCTTCCTGGGCCGCCTGGCGCCGACCAAGGGGCTCGACGTCTTGTCGGAGGCCTTCGTGCGCGTGCGCGGGAACGCGCGCCTCGTCCTGCACGGCGCAGGCGAGCCCGACGAGGAGCGGCGCGCGCGCGAGCTCGCCGCGGCCGACCCGCGCGTGAGCTTCGAGGGCGGCTTCGCCCGCGACGAGCTGGCCACGATCTACGCGGGATTCGACGTGCAGATCGTGCCCTCGACGTGGTTCGAATGCTCGCCACTCGTGCTGCAGTACGCCTACCTGTTCCGCACGCCGCTGGTCGTCTCGGCGGTCGGCGCCCTCCAGGAGGTCGCGTCCACCACGGGCGGGGTCGTGGCATTCCGGCCGGGGGACCCCGCCGACCTCGCCGCCCGCCTGCAGGAGCTCGTCGACCAACCGGAGCGAGTCGCGGAGCTGCGCGCCGCGCTTCCACCACCACGGCCGCTCGAGGAGCACATCGACGAGCTCTTGAGCATCTACGAGGAGGTCCGGGAACCGGCGCCGTGAACGTCTCGATCGTCTTGCCCACGAGGAACGCTGGCCCGTTGCTGGCCGAGGTCCTGGACGCCGTGCAAGCTCAACGCTACGAGCGCGGCGCGGTGGAGGTCCTGGCCGTCGATTCCGGTTCGACGGACGGCACGCTGGCGCTGCTCGAACAGCGCGGCGTCGAGCGGCTCGACGTGCCCCCCGAGCTCTTCGACCACGGCGCCACGCGCGACCTCGCCATCGCGCGCACGAGCGGTGAGGCCGTCGTCCTGCTCGTCCAGGACGCCCTGCCGGAGGGGCCGCTGTGGCTCGAGGGCCTCGTGCGCGAGCTCGAGGACCCGGCCGTGGCCGGCGTCTACGCGCGGCAGGTCCCGCGCCCGGGGTGCGCTGCAGTGACGGCGGCGCGCGTGCGCAGCTACCTCGGCGGTCTCGACGAGCGCCGCGTCCAGCGCCTCGAGCACGGTACGCAGCTCGAGGACCTCGCGCCCGCCGAGCGCTGGCGCCTGTGCTGCTTCGACAACGTCTGCAGCGCGCTGCGCCGCAGCGTGTGGGAGGAGCTCCCCTTCGGCCGCTGTGAGTTCGCCGAGGATCTGCGCTGGGCCCGCGGCGCGATCCAGGCCGGGCACACGCTCATCTACACCCCCGAGGCGCGTGTCGTGCATTCGCACGACCGCTCGCTGCGCTTCGAGATGCGCCGCACCTACCTCTCGCACTACGCCCTGAACCAGCTCTTCGGGCTCTGGACGGTGCCGACCTGGGTCGGCGTCCTACGCTCGTTCCTGAGCTCCGGCGAGTGGATGGGGATCGCCCTGCGCGGCGAGCCGACGATCGGCCGCAAGCTCACCGCCGCGCTGCGCGCCCCCATCGAGCGCACGCTCACCGCCTACGCCCAGTACCGCGGCGCACGCGACGCCCGCCGCGGCCGCCCGGCGCGCCGCTTTCGGTCGATCTAGGGGCAGGGGCTCTGCTGCCAGACGAGCAGAGAGCCGAAAATTTGGCTTTCAAGTGGCGTTCCGCAAAAAAAGAGCCAAGAATATGGCTCTCCGGGTCGTTGAGGACGCGAGCCGCGAGGAGGCCGACCATGGATCACGACAAGACCCTCAGCCGCCGCGAGCGGGAGATCATGAACATCGTCTACGCCCGGGGGCGGGCCACCGCCGCCGAGGTGCGGGCCGAGCTGAGCGAGCGTCCATCCGCCACGGCGGTGCGCACCATGCTGCGCATCCTGGAGGAGAAGGGGCGCCTGACCCACGTCAAGCGGGGTCGCGCTCACGTCTACCGGCCCACGGCACCGCGCCGGCGCGCCGGGCAGCGAGCCCTGAGCGGCGTCCTGCGCACCTTCTTCGACGGGTCCCTGGAGGAGGCCGTGGCGGCCCACCTGGCGGACCCGCGGTCGCGACCCTCCAGCGAGGAGTTGCAGCGACTGGGACGGCTGATCGCGGAAGCGCGCGTGAAGGAGAAGCGGTCATGACCTCGACTCAGCTCCTCCTCGACGTGGCCCTCAAGGCCGCCTTGGTGCTCGCGGGCGCCGGCGTGGCGGCCCTTGTGCTGCGGCGCTCGTCTGCGGCGCGTCGCCACGCGGTCTGGACCGCGGGCGCGGTCGGGGCCCTCGTCATTCCACTGCTGGCGGTCGCCCTCCCGGGGTGGGCGGTGCTGCCGAGCTGGACTCGGCCCGAGGTGGCGCAGGGCGCGTCGATCGCCTCCCCAGCGAGCGCTCCGTCAGTCGCGGAGTCCTCGACGGCATCGCCCTCGGAACGGTCTGCTCCCCTGGAGGAGACCGCAGCGGAGAGCCCATCCGGGGTGGCAGGGCCGGTCACTCCAGCTGCCGACCCGAGGGAACCGTGGGGGTGGGTGCTGAGCCTGTGGATCGCGGGCGCCGCGGTCACCGCGCTGCCCCTTTTGCTCGGATTCCGCAGCCTCTGGCGGTTGGAGCGCCGCGCGCGTCCCGTCACCCGCGGGCCCCTCTTGGAGCAGGCTAGCCGTTGCGCAACGGAGCTCGGGATCGAGAGGAGCCTCCTGATCCTCGAGAGCGACCAGCGCTCCATGCCGATGCACTGGGGTTTGATGCGCCAGCGACTGCTCCTACCCTCCGGAGCGGTCGACTGGCCCAGGGCCCGCCTGCGGTCGGTCCTCCTGCACGAGCTGGCCCACGTCCGCCGGCGCGACTGCCTGACGCAACTCGCCGCCGAGCTCACGCGGGTCCTCTACTGGTTCAACCCGCTCGCCTGGCTGGCGCGCGCCCGCATGCGGGTGGAGCGGGAGGTCGCCTGCGACGATCTCGTCCTGGGCGCAGGGCAGGCGCCGGTCGACTACGCCGAGGAGCTCCTGCGGGTCGCCCGCGGACACCGGACGCCCCCGCTGGCGGGTCCCGTCGCCATTCCGATGGCGCGTCCGTCGACCCTCGAGAGGCGCCTGCGCGCCATCCTCGACGATGGACGCGACCGGCACCTGGTGGGTCGCCGGCAGGCGCTGGCCGCGCTGGCGCTGCTCGCCTGCGCCCTGCCGCCCCTCGCGATGGCCGAGGGGAGGCTGGCCCTGCAAGATCCACCGACGGCGGGTGAACACTCCTTCGAGGTCACCCTCGTCGGTGCCGACGGGGAGCCGATCCCCTCTTCCACCGTCACCTTCTGGAAGGCCTGTGAGGGCCGCGAGAGCGATGCGCTTCCCCCCTGGGAGGTCGCCGTCAAGCGGGGCTGGTTCGATCGACGGACCGGCACGCATTGGGAGGCCGTGCACCACTTCGCCACCAGCGACCGCGCGACGATCGCCGACCTGACCCCGGGCACCTACCGCGCGACCGCCGGCCTGAGTCATGGCACCCCGACCCAGTTCGCCGACAGCGGGCCCGTGACCCTCGAGGGCGTGGAGCGGCACACGCAGGTGGCGCTCGTCATGGAGGCAGGCCCGAGCCTGACCATCAACCTCGTCGACGCTGCGAGTAGGGAGCCCGTGGAGTACGTCGAGCTCTTCATCCTGCGCTCCGACGGCCTGCCGCTGGCGTCCTGGAGCAGCGGGTGGAGCCTCCGGCCGCGGGAGGGCCGGTACGCCTTCGAGCACCTCGCGCCGGGGCGCTACACCCTGCACGCGCGGTTGGTCTCGACGTACTCCGGTCACCCCGACTGGCGCCTGGAAGGGGGGCCGCGCGAGATCGAGTTGATCGAGGGCTCCGACCTCGAGGTCGCCCTGCCCATGCGAGCTGTGGAGCCCAGTGAAGAGGAGGCCGCGCGGCGCTGGCCCTGGGCGGTGACGGGTCAGGTGACCAGCGACGACGGCCAGCCGCTCTCCGGGGTGAAGCTCATCGCCCACACCGGATGGGGCACCCTGCGCCCCACCGGGGAGGCGTGGACCGACGAGCAAGGGCGCTACCTCCTGCGCTTCGGGCCCGGCATGTGGAGTCGCGACGAAGAGACTGGCGAGTGGCGCGTTGGGATGCAGGCGGCCACGATCAGCCCCTGGAAGTCGGGGTGGTTCGAGCGAAACCTGCACCGGCAGGGGGACCTCCGGATGGCCTCGACGCGACCGCCGGCGGAGGAGGCCGGCGAGGAGGACTTTGACCGGTTGGTCCTGCCCGACGAACCGCGACGACTCGACTTCGTGATGCGGCGCGGCGCCACCCTCAACGGGATCCTGCGCGACGCCGCGGGCAATCCGATCGCCGGGGGGGCGGTCTCCCTCGATGCCCACGAGCTGTGGCCCTCGAGCAGCGTCCTGCACTGGGAGCGCACCGACGGCGAGGGCCGCTTCACGCTCGACCCCGTCCCCGTCGACCTCGAGCTGTGGTTCGAGCACGACCGCGTCGAGAGCACCCCCTTCACCGTGATCGGCGCCGCGGCGCTGGAGGTCGAGCTGCGCTTCGTGCGCGACGAGGAGGGTGGGGCGCGACTCGAGGTGGAGGGGACGGCGCCCCGCTGACCTCTGCGTGCTCACAAGGACGCGGGCCGCGGAGCGCCAGCTCGTCCGCTCAATAGACGAGTCGGCCCTTCTTTCCGGCTTGCTTCGTGGCCTCGAGAGTCTGCTCCTTGCGGGCCTGCAGGTGTTCCGGGGAGAGATTGCTCGTCGCCCCCACGGATCGCAGGTACTCCGCGATCTGCGGATTGCTGCCGATGACGGCCAGATCGAGTGGTGTTTCCTCTTGAGCGTTGACCCGTTCGCGGTTCGCCCCTCGAGCCACGAGAGTCTCAACCACGGACTGCCGGCCCCAGAAGGAAGCCAGGTGCAGCGGCGAATCTCCCGTGTTCGAATCCGCGACGAAGTCGACGCTCGCTCCATGGTCGAGCAGGAGAACCGCGAGCTCCCCGGATTCGGCAACACAGAGCGGGGTGTATTCGGTCACAGACCGTACGTCGGCCTCGGCTCCGCGCTCGAGAAGCAGCTTCGCCACTCCCCCATGGTCTCCCATGGCCGCCAGGTGGAGAGCGGTCCACCCGAGAGGCGTGACCTGGTCGACCGCCGCGCCGCAGTCGATCAGGAGCTCGACCATCGACGGGTTCCCGGCGATCACCGCGACATGGAGGGGCACCATGCCGGCGCGGTTTCTCGATTCGATTCGCTCCCCCTCCTCGAGGAGCTGCGTCACGAGAGAGAGGTCTCCTTCCCAGGCGGCCTTGTGAAGGGGATAGGTCACACAGGAGCAGAGAGTGCTGAGCAGAACCGCACCGATCACCCACCGCATGGGTTTCGGATCAGGAGTGCCGCGCACCAGGCACCTCACACGTCAACGGAAGGTGGAACCGGGACGAACGCGACATCTACTGAGCCTCCTTCGGCTCCCTCACCTCGAACCAGACTTCCTTGGAGCCGTAGTGGTAGATCACCTCGTAGGTGCGCCCCCCCACGACCTCGACCGGCGCCGCGAACCCGTGGTCTCCGCCCGGCGTGAACACCTCCAGCCGCATGGTTCCGGGTGCCCGTGTCCAGGTGATGGTGTCGCCGGAGCGCACCTGCCCGATGATGCGCGCCTTCCGTTCGTGCCCCACCCTCTGCATGATGGCGAGAGCGCCTTCGCTGAGAGAAGTGGTTCCGCGCTGAGAGCTGGGTACTCCCGATCCAGCTCGCTCGAGGTCCGCCAAGCGCTTCAACTCGAGCTTGCCCAGGCCGGGCCAAAGGAAGCCGAAGTGGTCATCCCCCACGGCCAGGAGGTTCCCCGGTTCGTACTCGCGTCGAATCGTCTTCGTGGAGAAGTAGTCCGTCGAGGCTTGCGAAACGACCTCCTCATTGACCACTCGCCAGCCGTGCAGGTCGTAGTCTCCGAGATCCATCGAGACCTCCGCTCTCTCGAGCACGACAGCGTTCGGCTCCATCCCCTGCCCGCCATCCATGACGCAGTGGGGAACCGCTGCCCCCAGGGCCGCTGACTTGCGCTCGAAGACGATTGTTGCGGCGTTCGCTCCCGCATCGAGCGCGCCGGGTGAGGCGAGAGCCCCCATGGCGTCGTACCAGTACGGCTTGTCCTTCATCGCCGCTTGTTCGATCGCACGGCAGCCCAAAGTGCAGCCCGCCAGCACGAGAACGACCAGACCTTTCACCAGCTTCCCCTGCATCTGATTCACCCTCCGTTTCTTCCTCATCCGGTGCATGTTCGTTCCACGAGACGGCGCCTAGCCCTCTCCGTGTGTGCCTGTGTGGTTCTCCTCCACGTACTTGACGATCTCCTTCGCCACGTTCTTCAGGACCGTGCCCGTGCCTCCCGCGAATCCGTGCTGCCCCGTCTCCGCCTCGAAGAGCGTGGTTCCTAGCGTCTCCTTCGAGGCCAGGTCGGAGAAGGTCGCTCGCAGGCTGATGCGGCCCTTGCCGGCCATGGCGCCCATCATGAAGCGGCTCGTTCCGCTCACGGGCTCGAAATTCGTGATCAGCAGCCTGATGAGCAGGGTTTCGGTGGCGTCGGCCGGCGTCGAGCCCGAGGTCACGGGCGAGAAGAGCTCCAGACTCTCGAGTCGTTCCACGACCTCCCGCTCGAGGTCAGCGATCTCCTCCCCGGGCTCGGCTTCCATGGTCCCGACGGCAACGTGCACCGATCGAAACCGATCCAGGGGCTCGCCGAGCGGTTGTATCTCCCTGCTCCCGGACGAGGCACAAGCACTGAGCGTGACGAGTCCCAGAATCAGCGAGGGCGCGATTCCCTTCATTGTCCTTCTCCTCCGGCGGCGATCACAAGCCCTTCCCCGCGCGGCCGCCGAGTCGTCAGGGAGGCGCGTCGATGGCTCAGTCTAGAACCTGCCTCAGAACCTGTCACCGGCATCTTGCGTCTCCTGCGGGCATCTGTCGGTGCTCTCGGTTCAGAAGGTGTAGGTGAGGCCGAGAACGGCGCGCACACCGCTCGCGTCCAGGTTGTCGTCGAGGGTCTGCGAATCGCTGTGGATGCCGCTGACCTTGTTCATGCTCCTCCAGCTGTGGAAGAGGCCGATGTCGATCGACAGATCGCGACGAAGGTAGTAGTTCGCGCCCACCCCCAGGTTCGCGCACGATCCGCTGAAGCTCGCGTCGTCGAACTCTCCCGCCGAATCGAACGAGGCGTCGGGCACGTCGATCCAAGTGCTGCCTAGGCCTAGCAGAAGGAAGGGTTGCAGGCGCCGGCTCGTCCTGAAGAAGTACTTGAAGTTGAGGTCGACCATCTGTGCGTCGGCTTCGCCCCAGCCCAACCCCACCACGCTGGCGTCGTGGCTGGTCTGCATGTAGCTCAGCTCCAGACCCACGCGCTTCCAGCGCCTGCCGAGCGCGAGGCCGTACCCGGATCCGTCGTCGAATTCCGGAATCAAGATGGCTTCGTCCCACCCGACGAGCGCGGTATCCCCCTGGAAGTCGCCGCCAATCGTCGTGTGGGGCAGCAGGGCTCTCAGGTAGGTCCCGGTTTCGACCTCGAAGGAACCGTTCTCCGGCACCTCGGTTACCTGTCCTCTGGCGGAGGACGTACGGCCCGGCGTCGAACACCCGAGGAGGGCGAAACAGAGGACGACGGCCAGGAGCTGCGCGGACCGAGCCGCCCAGGCTCCATCGGGCTCGCCCGGGGTCCTCGGACCACCGCTGCCGGTCGACCGCTTGCTAGCTCGTGCGCTCATTGCCCCACCTCGGCCTGCTCGGCGGAAAGGCGGGCTCGGGAGGAAGCGGCCGACGACAGGAGGACGAGGCGCGCAAGGAAGCAGCTGCCGATCCCCACCGCGAGCGTCAGGATCATCCCCAGAAGCATGTACTGAACGACGTTGTCGCTGCCGATCTCGCTCCTGACCAGCTCCGGATAGACCGCGCGGCCGAACACCAGCACCGGTACGTAGTAGCTGGTGGCGCCGATGAATCCCCACAGGAATCCACTACGACCCATCCTCTTCGCGGTTCGTGAGAACCAGGCGATCACACCCATCATGACGATCACTTCCAACATGGCTCGATCCTCGGCTTGGCTTGGTTTCAGAGGCTCCTGACTCACATCCCGGCCCGTCGTTTCACGGGGGGGCTGTCGTCTCGCGAGGGGAGAACGCAGGTGGTGCTGACCCCGGTCCCCACTTTCCCGGAAACCCGGCTCCGACTTTCGCGGGCGGAATCGGGGGTCCGCTGCGGGCATCGATTGCGTTCTTTCCTCTGGAAGCCAGTCCGTTCCCGAAGACAAACTCTGCAATCCAATGGATGAGGAAGACCCGGAGGCCGTGGGCGAGATCATCGCCCAGTTCGAGTCCGAGCTGCGCAAGATCGCCCACCGCAGGATGCGCAACCAGCCGCGCTCGCTGCTGCAGACCACCGCCCTGTTGAACTCCGCCTGCCGGCGCTTGATCGCAGCCAGCAAGGAGACGCCGCCGGGGTGGACCGACCACGCCCACTTCCTGCGCGTCGCCGCCAAGACGATGCGTTCCGTGCTGACCGACTACGCGCGCAGGCGACAGGCCGTCAAGCGGGATCGACGAGCTGCTTCGCAGCCGATCGAGGAGGTGAACGTCGCGGGCGAAGAGTCCTTTCAGGACCGCATCCTCGGCGTCCTCAGCATCCACGAGGTTATGGAGGAGCAGGCGGCCATCAATCCGAGCTACGCCGAGATCGTGGAGCTGCGCTACTTCGGCGGTCTCTCCATCCCGGAGACCGCCCAGGCGGCGGGGGTCGGCGTCAAGAAGGTCAAGCTGGCCTGCGCGCAGTTGAAGCGCCTGCTAGAGAAGCATGAGAACGACGAGGTGAGCTGATCCAGTGAGCATCGACCGAGAGTTCGAGAAGCGAGTCTGCCAGATCGCCGAGCAGGCCCTGGAGGTCCCCGAAGCGGAGCGCGAAGCCTTCCTGGACCAGGCCTGCGCGGGCCAAACGGACCTCCGCCGGGAGGTGGAGAGGTCCTTCGAGTTCATGGAGAGCGGCGATGAGTCGTTGCTATCCCCATCGCTGCGCACGCTCATCTCCCGCGTTCGGTCCGATCACGCCCCAGAGGCCGAGCTGCTCGCCGAAGAGCGCATCACGAAGGTTCCCTACGAGGAGCTGGCCGATCACCTGACGACGCCATCCGGCGACTTCCGCTCCCGCTATCGCCTGCGCGGAGAGATCGACCACGGGGGGATGGGTGCCATCCTGCGCGTGTGGGACGAGAGCCTCCATCGCCCCTTGGCCATGAAGGTGATCCTCGGCGAAGGGGAGGGGCGCAGGACCGGAGAGACTCCGCCCCTCGATTCACGGGTCCGGCGGCGTTTCTTGGAAGAGGCGCACGTGACCGGGCGCCTCGAGCACCCGGGCATCGTGCCCGTGCACGAGCTCGGCCTCGACGATCAGGGTCGGGTCTACTTCACGATGAAGCTGGTGAAGGGCCAGACTCTGAAGGAGATCTTCGAGCAGGTCGAAGGCGACGAGGGAGTGTGGTCGCGAGCCCGGGTTCTCGGCTTGATCTTGCGCGTCTGCGAGGCGGTTGCCTACGCCCACGCCAAAGGTGTCGTCCACCGCGATCTCAAGCCGCGCAACGTGATGGTCGGGCGGTTCGGCGAGGTCTACGTGATGGACTGGGGCCTGGCGCGGATCCTCGACGACGAGGGGCAGCAGGAAGGAGGCGGGTCGGGCGAGGAGTCCGGATCGCCGGCGAGCGGCGCAACGCCACGAAAGGAGGATTCTCGGCCGCTCACCCTCGAAGGCGACGTGCTCGGGACCCCCGCCTACATGCCTCCCGAGCAGGGACGGGGAGAGCAGGCGGAGATCGGCCCCCAATCGGACGTGTACTCGGTGGGAGCGATGCTCTACCACCTCCTGGCGGGACGCGAGCCCTACGTTCATCCCGAAGAGAAACCGTCGTCGCGAGTCGTCCTCGCGCGGCTGCTCGCTGGTCCTCCCCCCGCATTGGAGAGAGTGGCGTCGGACGTTCCGGGGGAGCTCTCGGCGATCTGTGAGCAGGCGATGGCCCGGGGCGGCGCGCAGCGCTACGCGACGATGGGGGATCTGGCGGACGACCTGCGCGCCTACATCGAGGGACGTGTGGTCCGGGCGTACGAGGCAGGGGCGTGGCCGGAAGCGAAGAAGTGGGTGCAGCGCAATCGGGCTCTGGCCGGAGCGCTGGGAGCCGTGATCGCGCTCTTCGTGGTGGGGATGACCACGGCGTGGATCCTGACCGAGCGGGCCAATGCGGCCAAGGCCGCCGAGCTCCAGGCGATCGAGGAGGTTACTCGGCTCAAGATCTCGCAGGACTACGAGGACCTGCTCGCCGAGGCGGAGAGGCTGTGGCCGGTGGTTCCAGGCAACATCGAGGAGTACGAGGACTGGATCGCGGCCGCGGAGAACCTGACGGAGGAGATCGACTCTCTGCGAGGAACTCGGCAGAGACTACGGGAGAAGGCGCTCCCCCGATCGGGGACGGAGCGCGACCCTGGGTCGGAGGGCCATTCCGAAGGCGGCCGCATCGAGCTCCTCTCGACCGAGCTCGCGTCGAAGCGGGCCACACTCTCTCTCAGACGAGGAGAGGCGAGCCCGACGTTGCCTGCCGTGGATTGGAGCCAACGGCCGGAGGGAGCGTTCGACCTGGACAGGGAGGCCTGGCCGCTGGTGAGTCCCGGGAGGACCACCTTCGGAGAGGAGGCGCTGGGCCTGGTCCTTGCCGAGCGAGCCCTGCAACTCGCGCCGCCCGGACTCAGGGGCCGCGCTTCCGATACGGTCGCATGGGGCCGTTTCGCCCTGGGCATGGATCAGGCGGCGCTCGAGGCCGGTGCTTCCGCCCTCGGGGCCGCGAGCCAGGCTGCCACCGAGATGGAGCGCGAGAGAATCGTGGACTCCGTGGCGAGACTGGAGGCGAGCGTGGAGTTCGCACGCAGCGCAGCGGGCCTCGCCAGGGCGGAGGACGAGATCGCTCGGCTCCAGGAGGCCCATGACTTCCTCGTCGCGCGCGTGATGGACCGCGAAGAGCCGAGATTCCCGGCCGAGGAGCTGCTGTCGCGTTGGTGGCACGGCCAGCTGACGAAGCTGATCGAGGAGCTGGATTTCCTGCGCGAGCCCCAGAGGGGACTCCTGACCGAGCAAGGGGTGAGCCCCGAGCACGGCTGGAGCCTCCCCCGGCGGCTCACCCACGCCACGCGGTTGCGAGAGGACTTCGCAGCGGGCGGTGCCCTCGCGGTGCGATGGGAGGAGGCTCTGCCCGCGATCCGCGCCAGCAACCCCCAGCTCGACCTGCGCGTGCAGATGGGCCTGGTGCCAGTCGGCGTGGATCCCGACTCGGGGCTGTGGGAGTTCTGGCACGTGGCTTCGGGGTCGGAGCCGTTACGGGATGAGGACGGCCGCCTGGCGATACGGGAGGACTCGGGCCTGGTGCTCGTCCTCCTCCCGGGGGGGCGCTTCTGGATGGGAGCGCAAGCCGTGGATCCGACGAGCCGCAACTTCGACCCCGGCGCCCTCGTGGGCGAGGGGCCGGTGCACCGGGTCGAGCTCTCGGCGTTCTTCCTGTCCAAGTACGAGATGACCCAGGGGCAGTGGTTGCGCCTGTCCGGCTCACGCCCCAGCTACTGGGATACCTCCTGGCGCTTTGCCGGGTGCCAGCACGACCTGACCCACCCGGTGGAGCAGGTCAGCTGGTCGACCTGCATGGCCCTGCTGCCGCGCTTCGGCCTAACGCTGCCCAGCGAGGCACAGTGGGAGTACGCGGCGCGCGCGGGAACGAACACGCCGTGGTGGACGGGCGCGGAGAGGGAGTCGCTGCGGGAGAGGAACGCGATCAATCTCGCCGATCAGGCGGCGGGCCGGGAGCGGGCCCCCTGGTCGGAGATCGACGATTGGCCCGAGCTGGACGACGGCTACCCCGCCCACGCTCCGGTGGGCTTCTCCACTGCCAACGCCTTCGGACTGCACGAGATCCACGGCAACGTCTGGGAGTTGTGCCTGGACGGCATTGATCGCACCTTCTACAGCCACAGCCCCGCGAAGGACCCGGTGAGCTCGCTCGCTGTACTCGACACCTACGTCTGCCGGGGCGGCTGCTTCTACTCCCCCGCTAGCTACGCCCGTGTGGCGTATCGCGACAGCAACCCCAGCGGTACCACCGACGATGGTCTCGGGGTGCGTCCGGCGACGGCCATCGAGTAGCGCCTCAGCCGGCCCCCTCAGAGGAAAGCCACCGACACCCCGTCGGTGAAGTTCGACGTCGAGCCGGGATTCTGGTCCCGGAACCACGCCTGGAAGTTCCAGGTGTCGCCGGGCTGGACGGCTCCCAGGCCCGGCAGATGGGACAGGTCGACCGGGATGTCGAAGTTGCCCGCTCCCGACGACTGCTGGATCTGGCTGGCGTAGCGACCGATCGTCCCACCCAGGCACAGGTTCCCCTGGCTGCCGCCGGGGCCTCCGACGAACCCCTGGGTGCCGCTGACCAGGAAGTAGCCGTACTCTCCCGCCGGCATGCGGGTCGCCTGGAGCACGAGGGCGTCGTCGGCGACGGCGGCGCTGCCCCAGGCGTGGATCTCGGCGCTGGCGCCGCTTGAGTTGAGGACGGCGGGACCGCAGTAGCTGCTCCCCACCTCGCCCCCCTCCCAGAGCCACAGCACTCGGTCCGCCGGCAAGTTCAGGTAATGGTCGAGCGCACCGCTCGGCCAGCGCACCTCGAGCTCCTCGATCACCACGGCGTTGCCCAGCCCGAACTCCAGGGGGTAGTCGTCCTGACAGCGGTTGCCGGTCCCCCCGCCGGTCACCTCGCGCAGCTGCCAGCTCCCGCCGGCCTTGAGGCGCACCCGCGCACCGAGGCCGTGGGTATCGCTCGCCATCCCGTGCAGGTGGATGCGCGTCCAGTGGTAGGCGTTGACGAGGTTGCGGTACAGATTGCATTCGAAGGACCACTCGTTGATCACGAAGAGGTCGATGCGGCCGTCGCCGTCGTAGTCCGCCCAGGCAATGCCGTTGGCGAAGCTCGGGTCGTCGGTCCCACTGCCGGCGGCGACGTCGGTGAAGGTCCCGTCGCCGTTGTTGCGGAAGAGGACGTTGGTCGCGGGCGGGCTGCCGGCCGAGGTGAGGTTGAAGGCGATGTAGAGGTCCAGGTCCCCGTCGCTGTCGCAGTCGGCCCAGCCGCTACCGCGCGGACTCTGACCGACGACGTGGGTGAAGTGGAGCCCCGAGGCCGCCCCCACCTCGACGAAGGTCCCGTTGCCCTGGTTCAGGTAGTGCCGCCCGCTGTCGGTCGAGGGGGGTGTGCTCTCGGGCAGGAAGAGGTCCAGGTCCCCGTCGTTGTCGCAATCCCCCCAGGCCGCGTTCGAGCTGCTGTCGAAGGCCAACCCCGCGGCCGTGGTCACGTCGGTGAAGGAGAGGTTCCCATCCCCCCGATAGAGCGTGTTCTGGGTGCCGAGCCCGGGGATCGAGACGTAGAGGTCGAGGTGGCCGTCCCCGTCGTAGTCGACGAAACAGGCGCTGGAGGTGGGTGAGTTGCCTCCGTCACACCCGGCCGCGACGGCGACGTCCAGGAAGGTCCCGTCTCCCTGGTTCACGTAGAGCTGTTCGGGCTGGTTCCAGTTGGTGACGATCAGGTCGGGCCAGCCGTCGGCGTTCACGTCCCCCCAGGCCCCGCTGGTCGGTTGCAGCGAGAGGGCGACCCCCGCCTGGACCGCGACGTCGGTGAAGGTCCCGTCCCCCTCGTTGCGGAAGAGCTCGTTCGCCGTGGTGGACGCCACGAAGAGGTCGAGATCCCCGTCCCGGTCGTAGTCGCCCCACGCGGACCCCAACTGGAAGGAGAGAGCGGTGTGCCCCTGGACCCCCGCCTGGGCGGCGACGTCGGTGAAGGTCCCGTCCCCCTCGTTGCGGTAGAGGATGTCGTTGGGATCGGTGCTACCGCCGTTGATCCCCAGGAAGACGTCCTGGTCCCCGTCGCCGTCGTAGTCCCCCCAGGAGGCGTAGGCGCTGTTGAACCAGGTGGTGGTGACCCCGGCGGCGGCGGCCTCGTCGGAGAAGCTCTGGCCGAAGGCGCCGCTGGCCAGGGCGATGCCGGTCAGGCCAACCCAGGGAAGGGCGGCCCGCCGGAGAAGCCCGGGGAAAGGACGAGGACCTCGGTGCGGGACCATGGTGACGCACTCCTGGTCGGCTCGGGGAGGTGGAGGCGGCTACGTAAGGTCGATCCTCCCCCCGAATCCCCTACCCCGCAAGGTGTCCAGAGCCCCATTCGCGGGCGCACCCGGCCGATGTGCCCGGGAAGCGCAGCGTGGCCCTCCGGATGCGAGTCCTTTACCCCGCTTATCGCCCCGATTCGCATATCTTCGCGAAGGCCACCACCCAGGGCACGCAATGAGATCCATGGGACGACGACGCCGGCGCCGACTCCTGGCCGCCGCGCTCTTGATCGGCGCCGGCCTGGCCTGTCACTCCCCCCGCGTCCTGGCGGGCTGGGAGGCGACGGTTGGGCCGGCGCCGAACCTCGTGCTGCCGACCCTGGGGGGGAGCCAGTGGTGGGCGGACGTGCGCTGGCGGGGTGGCTGGCGGGTCCAACGGCACGCGTGGACGGGGCACCATCGCCTGCTCGACGAGTCCAATCGGCGCCGGGCCTGGGGCACCCTGGAGCACTGTGCGCACAGCCTCGAGCTGTCGGCGGAGGGTGAGGAGCCGGGCACCCATCTCGTGCTGCTGCTGCACGGGTTGGGGCGCACGTGGCGCTCCCTCTCCGGGCTCCAAGCCGATCTCGAGGAGCAGGGTTGGCGCGTGGCGTGCCTCTCCTACCCGAGCACGCGCGGCTCGATCGACTCCCACGCCCGCGACGTGCAGGGCTTGCTCGAACACCTGGACGGCGTGGAGCGCGTCTCCTTCGTCACCCACAGCTTGGGGGGGATCGTCGCGCGCCGCGTCCTGACCGACTCCGTGGCCCCCTGGCGCGAGCGGATCGACGTGGGCATCGTCGTGCAGTTGGCGCCCCCCAACCAGGGCGCCGAGCTCGCGCGGCGCCTCGCGGCCTGCGCTCCCGTGCGTTGGATCTGCGGACGCGCACTGTCCGAGGTCGCGCGGCCCGACGGGCTCGGGGGAGGGACACTCCCGGAGGGTTCCCTGATCGTCGCCGGCGTCCGCGGCCGGCCGGGGGGGTGGAATCCCTGGGTGGAGGGGGACGACGATCTGGTGGTCGGGGTGGAGGAAACGCGCCTGGCGGGTGTCGAGACGGTGTCGCTACCCGGCGCGTTGCACACGCTGGTCATGGACGACCCGCGCGCTCGGCGGCTCGTGTCGGAGGCGCTGGCTCAGTCGTCCGCGCCGCCCGGCTCGTCCTCCCCGCCTTTCGACAGGCCGTAGTCGATGTCGTAGTCCGGCATCTCTCCGCCCTCGCCCTGCAGGTAGTGTTCGAACCAGCGCATCATGCGCAGGTTGTAGTCGAGCCGCGCCGCGGCCTTGCGGTTGCCGTGGCCCTCGCCGGGGTAGAGGACGAGGCGCACCGGCGCCTGGCTGCGCAGCTTCAGGTGGCGGTAGAGCTCGCGCGACTGGCCGACGTTGACGCGCGGATCGTCCTTGCCGTGCAGGATCAGAAGCGGCGTCTCGCAGTTGCCCGCGTGGTAGATCGGGCTGCGCTCGAGCATGAACTGCCAGTTCTCCCACGGGTGCTGCAGCGCGTGGACGTAGTACTCCTCGTTCGGGATGTCGGTCGTCCCGACCTTCGAGACCTTGTCCGAGATCCCGACGAACATGACCCCCGCCGCGAAGCGTTCGCTGTAGTGCGTCGTGCACCAAGCCGTCGCGTAGCCGCCGTAGGAGCCACCCGTGATGCCGACCCGCTCGCCGTCGACGAGCCCCATCTCGATCAGGTGGTCCACCGCGTCGACGAGGTCATCGAACTCCTTGCCGCCCGGATCGGCCTGGCCGAGCTTGCTGAAGGCCACGCCGCGGCCGGTACTGCCGCGGTAGTTGGTGTAGAACACCGCGAAGCCCCTGGCTGCGGCGACCTGCCCCGGCGAGCCGTAGCGCGTCAGCCAGCCATTCGAGTGATGCGCCTCGGGACCGCCGTGGACGGAGAGGATCAGCGGGTAGCGCTGTCCGGCCTCCTCGTCGAGCGGCCGCATGAGCAGCCCCTCCAGCTCGCGCCCGTCGCGGGCCTGGAAGCGCACGAGCTCCTGGGTGCCGAGCCGCACGTCCGCCAGCCAGGGATTCGAGTCGGTGATGCGCCGCGGAGTGGTCGCCCCGCCGCGCAGCGCGAAGAGCTCCCGCGGGTGGTCCGGCGCGCTGGCCACGAAGACCGCCGAGCGGCCGTCGGTGGAGAGGTCGAAGCTCGTGAAGACCGGCCCCCCGGTCAGCACGATCGCGTTCCGCGCGTGGGGCTGGCCGTCCTGGAAGGCGATCGCCTCCAAGGAGCTCCAGACGCCATGGTGCGCGACGGCCAGCAGGGCCTCCGCGTTCGCCCAAGCGAAGTCGACCGCGTCCCCCTCGGGCATCGGCATGGCATCGACGAGCTCCCCGCCGCCGGAGGGCGCGACCAGCAGGCGACCGGCGTTCGGGTCGTTCACGTCCTCGGCGGCGATCATGGTCACCAGGGAGCCGTCGGGGCTCCAGCCGACCGTGTCGAGCTTGCCGGAGTTCTCGAAGCGCGCCAGGACGAGACCGCTCTCCGCGTTCAGGACCAACGGGCGCTTGAGCATGTAGCCGTCGTCGACCAGCGGCGTCGGCGCCGCGACGACCAGCAGGCGGTCGTCGACCGGCGACCAGTGGACCGCGCTGGGGTGCCCCTCGAGCTCGATCCGGCGCGGCTCGGGCGCATCCTCGGCCAGGCTTGTGATCCAGAGCTGGCTCGACTTCCAGTCCTCCTCGTAGATCTCCTGCTTGAAGCCCTTGTCCACGAGCTTCTTGCGGTCCTTGTCCTCGGGGGCCGACGCGATGCACGCGACGCGCACGCCGTCGGGCGCGAAATCGTAGCGCCGGATCGAGGCCTCGAGCGCGACCCTGCAGCGCGCCTCGCCGCCGTCGATCGGGATGATGTACAGGCAGGTGTGCTCATCGTCGCCGCGCTTGGTGAGGAAGGCGATGCCCGTTCCGTCGGGCGTCCAGGAGATCGAGGAGAGCGAGCTCTTCCCGGTGACGAAGGGCCGCTGCTGCCCGCTGTCGAGGTCGACCACGTGCAGCTCGGTCCAGCTCCCGCCGTCCTTGTCGACGCCGGGCTCGCGCGGCACGCTGAGGGTGATCGCGGCCGTGGCGCCGTCGGGGGAGATCACCGCCGAGCCGACCTGGCGGATCTTGGCCACGTCGTGGGGCGTCAGCCCGTCGGCCGGGACCGTGGCGAGGGAGGGGACGGCGAGGGCGAGTGCCGTCGCAAGGAGCGTCACGCGGGATTGCAGCAGCATGGGGGTCCTCCTGGATCGGGATGGGGACCGGAGAGGGTACCCGACGCCCTGCGAGGCGGGGGCCCTCGATGCGGGACGGCGCCCCTTCTTCCCACCGAGCCGGCTACGGGGACCCCTCTCCATACTCCCGCCCAACACGCCGGTAGGCGTCGCGGAAGGAGAGACCACCCTTGACGAGTTCGTAGGCCCGCTCGGTGGCGTAGATCTCCTCCGTCATGGCCCGGCCACACGCCTCGGCGTCGATCGTCAAGCCATCGGTGACGCGCGCCATCATGTCGAGGCAGGCCGATGTCGTGTCGAAGGCGCGGAAGAGGGGCTCCTTGGTGAGGCCCAGGTCGCGCTGGTATCCGGAGGGGATGCTCGCGACCAAACCTATCACCTCGGTCTGCGCCGCGGCCACCACGTGGTAGCGGGCGCGCACCAGCTCGAGGACGTCCGGGTTGCGCTTCTGGGGCATGATCGAGCTGCCGGTGCAGAACTGCGGCGGCAGGCTCACGAAGCCGAACTCGGCGGTGGAGAAGAGCAGGAGGTCGGTGGCGTAGCGGTTCAGGGTCAGCATCGCGCTCGTCAGGGCGTGCATCACCGAGCCCTCGAGCTTGCCGCGGCTCATCTGGGCGTAGATGGGGTTCTCCAGCACCTTGGCGAAGCCCAGCTCCCGCGCCGTCATCTCCCGGTCGAGGGTGAACACCGGGACGCCGAAGCCCGCGCCGGTGCCCAAGGGGGATTGGTCGATCAGCTCCCGCACGGCTTCGACCAGCCGCAGGTCGTCCGCCGCGGCTGCGGCGAACGCTCCCAACCAGGTCCCGACCGTCGTGGGCATCGCCCGCTGGAGGTGGGTGTAGCCCGGCATCGGCACTTCACCCGTGCGCTCGATCTGGGCGGCCAGGGCGTCGCAGAGGCGCTCGAGCCCGCCGTGGATCTCGGCCAGCGCCTCCTTCTGGTAGAGGCGCACCGCCGTCAGGACCTGATCGTTGCGCGAGCGACCCAAGTGGATCTGCTTGCCCGCCTCGCCGACCTTCTCGGTCAGCCACTCCTCGATCGCGGTGTGGCAGTCCTCCTGCTCGCGGGCGATGGTGAACTCACCGCGCGAGTGCAGGTCGCGGATCGTGTCGAGGCCCTCGACGAGCTGCGAGGCCTCCTCCTCGGTGATGTGCCCCGCCGCACCGAGCATCCGCGCGTGGGCCGCCGAAGCCTGGCAGTCGAAGGGGACCAGGCGCTGGTCCAGCTCGAACTCGTTGCCGGCCGAGAAGGTCAGGAAGGCCTCGTCCACCGGCGCGCCCTTGTCCCAGAGCGGCATCAGTCGACCCCCCAGTCCTGCCCCTTGCGCCGCATGATCGCACTGTGGGCCATGAGGCGGATGGCGTTGATGCGGATGAAACCGGCGGCGTCCTCCTGGTTGAAGCCGCCCTCGATGTCCATGCTGGCCAGCTCCTGATCGTAGAGCGAGCTGCTGCTCTCGCGCGCCACGGCGTAGGCGTTGCCCTTGTAGAGCTCGAGCCGCACGTCCCCGTCGATGACCTCCTGGCTCTTCTCAATGGCCGCCATCAGGAAGTCCATCTCGGGGCTGAACCAGAAGCCGTAGTAGATCAGCTCCGAGAGCTTGGCCGCCAGCATGTTGCGCAGCCGCAGCACCTCGCGGTCCATGGCGAGGCTTTCGATGTCCTGGTGCGCGACGTGCAGGATGGCGCCCCCAGGGGTCTCGTAGATGCCGCGGGACTTCACGCCGACGTAGCGGTTCTCCACCATGTCGAGGCGGCCGATGCCGTTGGCGCTGCCGAGCTCGTTCAGGAAGAGGAAGAGCTCGAGCGGATCGGTCTCGACGCGCCCGTGGTCCAGGTCCTCGACCCGGATCGGGAGACCATCCTTGAAGGTCACCTTGATGCGCGTCGGCTCGTCCGGAGCCTGCCGCGGCGACACGGTGCGGGAGTACACGTCTTCGGCGGCGATGTGGGCCGGGTCCTCGAGGATGCCCGCTTCGTGGCTGATGTGCAGCAGGTTGTCGTCCTCGCTGTAGGGCTTGCCCGCCGTGGCCTGCACCTCGATGCCGTGGGCCTGGGCGTAGTCGAGCATGTCGCTGCGCCCCTGGAACTGCTCCAGGAACTCGCGCGTCTTCCAGGGGGAGAAGACCTCGATGCGGGGATCGAGCGCGTAGTAGGAGAGCTCGAAGCGCACCTGGTCGTTGCCCTTCCCCGTGGCGCCGTGGGACACCATGGGGGCCTGCTCTTGGGCCGCGATCTCGATCTGCCGCTTGGCGATCAGGGGGCGTGCGAGGGCGGTGCCGAGCAGGTAGCGGCCCTCGTAGAGGGCGTTGGCCTGGAAGGCGGGGAAGATGAAATCGGTGACGAACTCGCGTCGCAGATCCTCGACGTACACCCGCGACGCGCCGGTGCTCAGGGCCTTGCGGCGGACCTCCTCGAAGTCCTCTTCCTGACCCACGTCGGCGACGTAGGCCACGACCTCGTGCCCGCGCTCGGCGAGCCACTTGAGGATGACGGACGTGTCCAATCCCCCGCTGTAGGCGAGGACGACCTTCTTCTTCTCGGGCATGGGACGATCTCCTCGAACCGGGTGGCCCGGGGAAGCTACGGGAATCCCTCCCCGATGCAACCGCCACACACGAGATGCTCGTCTCGAAGAACTCCAGCGGCCCAGGTCCGGTGGTGGGAGACGGGGAGCGCGCCCCCCGGACATCGACGAATTGCACGCGGGGAGCCGCCGCGCTTCGCTGGGGAGCTCAGATCCAAGGAGATTCCAAATGCCGAGCGACCGCACTCTCCGCCTCCGTGACCGAGCCCCGTACCTGGTTCCCCTGCTGCTGGTGGCCTGCGGCGATTCAACGCCGTCCACTGACGCGAGCTGGACCTTCCGCGACGTCACCGCCGAGTGCGGCGTCGACCTCCACTACACCTTCGGCGATGACGAGTTCAACTTCATCCTCGAGGACAGCGGCTCGGGTGTGGTGGCCTTCGACTACGACGGGGACGACGTCCTCGACCTCTACTTCGTGAACTGCGTTTGGCTGGAGGGCGTCAGCGACCCGGCCCACTCCGACCGGGCGAACGCGCGCAACCAGCTCTACCGCGGCCGCGGCGACGGCACCTTCGAGAACGTCACCGACGCGGCGGGCGTGGGGGACGGGGGCTACGGGATGGGGGCCGTGGCGGCGGACGCCGACGGGGACGGGGACCAGGACCTCTACGTCCTGAACTACGGCCCCAACGTCTTCTACCGCAACGACGGCGGCGGGAAGTTCACGGACGTCACCGCGGAGCTGGGTCTCGCCGGTCCCGAGAGGCTGAACGGGCAGGTCAAGTGGAGCGTCAACGGGCTCTTCCTCGACTACGACCGCGACGGGGATCTCGACCTCTACGTGGCCAACTACCTGGCCTTCGACCCGACCTACGTCGACCCCAACCTGCCGGAGGAGTATCCCTACGCCGGACCCCAGTCCTATGGGGGACAGGCCTCGCTCCTCTACCGCAACGACGGCGAGCGCTTCACCGACGTGACCCAGGAGGTGGGCCTCCTGCGCGCAGACGGCAAGACGATGGGCGCCAACTTCGCCGACTTCGACGGCGACGGGGTGATGGAGATCTTCGAGGCTGTGGACGACATGCAGAACTACCTCTTCCACGGCCGCGCCGACGGCACCTTCGAGGAGATCGCCCAGGTCGCGGGCGCCGCCTTCGACGGCACCGGCAAGAGCTCCGCCTCGATGCACCCCAGCATCGGTGACTTCGACGGCGACGGCGACTTCGACGTCTTCGTGCCCGACCTCGAGTTCGGCTGCCTGTACCGCAACGAGGGCGGGATGAGCTTCCAGCCCGCCACCGCCGCCCACGGCCTGAATCCCGGTCTCAAGGCCAGCGGCTGGGGCTCGTCCTTCGCCGACTTCGACAACGACGGGGACCTGGACCTGATGATCGTCTTCGGCGGCGCCTTCTTCGCCGACGCGGGGGAGCTCGACCGGCTCTTCCTGAACGACGGCACGGGGCAGTTCACAGACGCCACCGCCGACGTGGGCGGCTACTTCGAGACGCGCAACACCGGCCGCGGCCTGGCCTGCGGCGACTTCGACGGCGACGGCGACCTCGACTTCGCGATCAACGGCAAGGACGTCGACGGCGTCCCCAACGTGGTGCTGAACGACCTCCCCGCCGGCAACCACTGGCTCTTCGTGAAGCTCACCGGCACGCGCTCCAACCGCGACGGGATCGGAGCCCGGCTGGAGCTGACCGCCGGCGGCAAGACCCAGGTGCGGCGCGTCGCGGGGAGCGATGCGTACCTCTCCCAGGGGGACCGGCGAGTGCACTTCGGGCTGGGGAGCGAGACCGGGATCGAGAAGCTCAGGGTCCTCTGGCCTTCCGGGGCCGAGCAGGAGGTCACCGTCGACGGCGTCGATCGCGTGGTGGAGGTCGTCGAGCCGGAAACGGGGGGGTGAGCTGCGAGAGCGTGGTGCGGGCCCGCGCCACGCTCCCGCTCCCCCGCACCACGCGCCTACTTCAACGCCTCGGTCTTCCCCGCCGCGAAGTCACGGCCATAGCGAATCGGCTCGTACGCCTCCGGCGGGAGCTCATACGCCCCGTCCACCACCAGCGACGCCACCTCCTGCCCCACGCCGATCCCCAGCATGAAGCCCTGTCCGCACATGCCGACGGCGAGGGTCAGGCCCTCGATCTCCTCCACGTTCCCCAGGATCGGCACCCCGTCCGGGGTCATCGGATAGCAGCCGCGCCAGAGCCGCCGCACCAGCATGCTGCCGAGGCGCGGGACCAGCGCGATCATGCGCGAGGCGAGCACCGGCAGGAACTCGGAGAGGTTCTCGCGGCAGGTCCCGGGGAAGAGCTCCTTCGGCGTGTAGCAGAAGATGATCTGACCCTCGTGGTTCTGGCCGAAGTAGAAGTTCGCCGTGCGCCCCTCCGGGCCGGGGCGCATGTCGACCACCAGCGGGTCGAGGAAGGGCTCGATCGGGGCGCTGATCCCCGCCTCGTGGCTGTCGGGGATCACCGGGATCTCGATACCGAGCAGCTCCCCGTGCTCCGCGGCGTCCGCGCCGGTGGCGAGCACGACGCGCGGGGCGTGGTAGGTCCCGCGCTCCGTCTCGACTCCGCGGATCGCACCCCCCTCCACCAGGTAGCCGCGCACCCGCTCGTCGACGTGCAGCACCGCACCCTGCTCGCAGGCGTGCCGCATCAGGGCCACCGGCAGGAGCAGGGGTGAGACCTGCCCGTCCCCCGGCGAGTAGGTCCCGCCGCGCAGCCCTTCGCGGTTGACGCCGGGGATCAGCTCCGCCACTCCGTCGGCGTCGACCCAGCCGTTCTCCAGCCCGAAGCGCTGCTGGATCGGGAAGAGGCCGCGCAGGGTCTTCTCCAGACCCTCCCCGTAGACGGGGAAGCAGTAACCACCCGTCTTCCAGCCGATCTCGTCCCCGTGCTCCTCCTTCCAGGTGCGCACCACTTCCAGGGTGCGCATGCAGAGCAGGATCTTGGCGGGGTCGGAGTGGGTCGCGCGCACGCCGCCGATGGCGGCCTTGTTGTCCCCCTGCCCGACGGCGGCGCGGCGGTCGAGGACCAGGACCTTGAGGCCGCGCTGGGCCAGGTAGTAGGCCGCCGGCACGCCCACCGAGCCGGCGCCGACCACGATGACGTCGTAGGTGCTGCCCGCCACGTCAGTCCTCCTCCCCGCGCACGAAGGTCTCGAGGGGCGCCTCCGCCACCAGCGGACGAGTCGTCCCCGGCGTGATCTCGCCGGGGTCGACCCCGTGGCGCGCGAAGAGGCGGCGCACCAGGTCGGTGCAGGTCTTGCCGCCGCAGCCGCCCATGCTCGCCCGCGAGAGGGCCTTCATCTGGTTCAGGTCGCGCACGCCGCGCTCGATCTCGGCCACGATGTCGCTCTCGCGCACGCGTTCGCAGCGGCAGACGATCGGGTCGTCCTCGTCCTCGGGGAAGACCGTCTCCAGCGGCTCCGAGGGGCGGCGGATCGAGAAGCCGGCGACGGCGAGCTTCTCCTCCGCCGGCACCTCCACCATCAGGAGATGGCGCCGGTCCTGGGTCTCCCGCTGGCGGATGGCGACGATGCGACCCCGGCCGACGGGGCGCCCGTCGCAGTCGACCGTCTCGACCTCCGAGCCGATCGTCAGGCCGACGCGGTCGAGCTCGAACTCCAAGGGCAGCATCAGGAGCGACTGCTCCCCCAGGGGATCGTAGTCGTCCTGCACCAGGTTGATCGCCAACCCCGGGCAGACCGACACGCACTCCCCGCAACCGAGGCACACGCCGTGGTAGCGCGGCAGGTTCATGATCGAGGAGCCCATCGTGATCAGCCCATCGGGGCAGATCGCCTCGCAGGGGTTGCAGGGGATCTCCTGGGTGCAGCGGATGACCGGGTAGACGTCGAGGTCCAGGTCGGCCACCTGGAGCTCCTCCGTCGGGCCGGGGCGGCTGCGCAGGATCGCCGCCGTCTCGGGCCAGTCGGAGGGGATCGTCACCTCGAAACCCAGGTCGCGCGCGATCTCGCGGCCGGTGATGCGACCGCCGAAGATGGCGGCGGAGGCCTCGGCGATCTCCGCGGTGTCGCCCGCTCCGTAGGCGCGCAGCCCGGTCTCGCGAGCTTTTTCCAGGAGCTCGTCGCAGGGGTTCAGACCCACCGCGATCAGGAGCGTGTCCACGGCGTAGGTGCGCTCCGTCCCCGGGACCGGCTCGAAGCTCGAGTCGATCTCGCTGATGGTGACGTTCGCCAACCGCTCCCCCGTCTCGTCCGCGTCGGCGCGCAGCACCGTGTGGGAGGTCCATATCGGCACCCCGAGGCGCATCAGCTTGTCCGCGTGCACCTTGTACCCACCGACCTGCGGCAGCGCCTCGACCAGCCCCACCACGTCGATCCCCGCCTGCAGGGCGTGGTAGGCCCCGATCAGCCCCACGTTGCCGCCGCCGAGCACGAAGAGTCGCTCGGAGACGTGCACCAGGTCGCGGTTGACCAGGGTCTGGAAAGCGCCGGCGCCGTAGACGCCGGGCAGGTCGCAGCCGGGGAAGGAGAGGCTCTTCTCCCGCGCGCCGAGGGCCACGAGCACCGCTTCGCACTCCACCAGGCGATAGCCCTCGGGCGAGACCACACCCACCTTCTTGTCGACGAAGATGCCCACCGCGGTGCTCTCGAGCCAGACCTCGACCGTCGGCAGCGCTTCGACCTCCCGCGCCAGGATCTCGGCGATGTCGATGCCGCGCACCCCCGCCCAGCACTCTTCCACCGAGCCGAAGAACTGGTGGGTCTGCAGGGTGAGCTTGCCCCCCAGGGCGAGCTTGTCGTCGACGATCAGGACGTCGACCCCGAGCCGACCCAGCTCCACCGCCGCGCAGAGTCCCGCCGGCCCACCGCCGAGGATCAGGACGCGGGTGCGGCGCTCGCCGGGGCGCCCGATCACCGGGAGGGCGTCGTCGGCGGGCAGTGCCGGTCGGCCCTCACAACTGGCGACGGTCATCCCCGCGGCCACCGCGGTCATGCAGGCCTTCTTGGGCTTGCCCTCGACCAGCACCGTGCACTGGGAGCACTGCCCGTTGACGCAGAAGATCCCCTGGGCCCCGCCGTCCCGCGGGTGATGGCCGAAGACCTCGATCCCCGCCGCGAAGAGCGCCGAGCTGATCATCTCGCCGGGGCGGGCCCACAGCGGGTTGCCGTTGAAGGTGAAGCCCACGCTCGCGGGCTCGAGGGGAGCCAGCACCGGGTGGCTCGCGATGCGTCGGTTCTCGCTCATCGCGCGCTCCCCTGGAGTTGGGTGACCGCCGGTCGCGCATGGCGCGCCAGGTGCACGAGCTGGTGCGCCAGCACCGGGAGGACGCGGCTGGAGCGCCAGCCGCCTTCGCGAGTGATCATCCCCCAGCGCGCGAGGTTCATTGGGTTCGTCACCAGGAACGCGTTCGCTCCGGCGGTGTCGGCGCGCTGCAGGTACTCCTCGGCGTCACGGCGCTCGACCGGGGAGAGGGTGAAGCTCGGCGGCATCGGGTCCTCCCCCAGATCCACCGGGTTGTGTCCGAGAGCCTCGATCAAGCGCCGCCCCTCGTCGGAGCCGTTCCAGGCGACGCGCAGCGCAGTGGCGCCGGCGGTGGGCTCTGCGGCGCGCTCGAGCAGGAGCTGCTCCAGGGAGAGCGCCTCCACACCGAGCGCCTTCAGGTGCTCCGTCGCGGTGGCGCAGAGGGTGTAGACCGCGCTCGCCCCCGCGAAGAGGGGGGCGTGGTGGGCGGCCGGGGGACGAGAGCCGCCGATCCTCAGGCCGACCTCCCCGCAGCCGAGCTCCGCCAGGAGCGCCAGGGCGGAGCGCAAGATCTCCGGCACGCTCAAGGGTGCCAGGAGGGGCGCCGCCAGGACGTCCAGGTACGGCGCCACCCCGGGGTAGAGCAGCGCTCCGCCCGGCGCGGCGCCCGGCAGGTCGTGCTCTGCCAACCACGCGCTGCCGTCCGGTCGCAGCTCCGGTTGCATCGAGATCCTGGAGAGGAGCGCCAGATCCGCGTCCAACCCCTCGCCCTCGCTCGGCGCCTCTTCGAAGGTGCGCGTCCCCAACCCCGCGATCTGCGCGGCGAAGTGCGACACCGCGTGCAGCGGCCCTTCGGGGCCCGCCTCGGGCAACTCGAAGCGCAGCCGCTCCGGCGAGTCACCCACCATCGCCAGGGCGAGCCGCGCGCGCTCCACCGCGGCGCGGGCGGGATCCTCGGCGCCGTTCAGGCGGCAGCTCTCCTCGTGGCGTCCGAGGACGAGCACCCCCTCGGCACCGGTCGTCAGCGCGCCGAGCAGCAGGCTCTGGGTGGCGCGCCCGCTGCAGGGCACCTCGACCAGGCCGACCTGCGCCGGGAGTTCCTGCCGCGCGAGGTCGGCGCGCGGACAAGCCAGGACGGTCACGGGAGCGGCGGACAGCTCGCTCGCCACCCGCTCCCGCTCGTAGCCCTCTTGGTCGATCGCTCCACTGGGGCAAGCCCCGACGCAGGCTCCGCATCCCCGGCAGTGCTCGCGCGGGATGCGTGCCACCCGACGCCCGTCGGCGCTGAGCACCACCCGCGCCACCGCGAAGGGACAGGCCTCCTCGCAGGACCCGCACCCCGTGCAGCGGGTGCGCTCGACGGCGCACACCGCGGTGTCGAAGGTGCGCCCCCAGATCTCGTAGCCGGTCGAGGTGCGTTGCGCCGGGATGTTGTCGGTGGGGCAGATCAACGCGCAGGACCCGCAGCCCACGCACTCGGCGGGGGGAGCCCCCGCGAAGGTCCCGATCGCCTTGGCCGAACCGCGCCCGTAGGTGGTGATCGCCGAGGTGACGTAGGTCTCGCAGAGGCGAGTGCAGAGCCCGCAGAGGATGCAGTTGTCCGCCTCGGGGTCGACCGAGAGCCCCTCCGTGTTCACTCCGTGCTGCTCCGCCAGCGCGCGGATCGTCTCCGAGCTCGGGCAGCGCGCCGCCTGCAGGGTCAAGACGTGCCGCCGCGCGGCCAGGACCCGCGGACTCGTGGTGGAGACCTGGATCCCCGGCGCCACCGGGTAGAGGCAGGCGGTCATCAAGCCGCTCCAGCCGTTCCAGTCGGGGTGGCCCACCTCCACCATGCACAGGCGGCAGGCGCCGATCGGCTCGAGGGCCGGGTCGTCGCACAGGGTGGGGATCTCGATCCCCGCCTCCCGCGCGGCGCTGAGCACGAAGCTCCCCTCGTCCGCCTGCACCTCGCGCCCGTCGATCGCAAAGGTCACCGGATCGCTCACGACGCACCTCCGCTCACGACGCGCACCGCGTCGTACTTGACGCAGATCGCGTGACAGATGCCGCACTGGTCGCAGGCGTCCTGGTCGATCACGTGCAGCACGTCGCGCTCGCCGCTGATCGCCTCGTTGGGACAGGCCTTCAAGCAGAGCAGGCATCCCGGGCAGTCCTCGGTGATCTCGTAGCGGATCAGCGCGCGGCACACCCCGGCGGGGCAGTGGCCGGCGAGGTGGGCCTCGTACTCGTCGCGGAAGTAGCGCAGGGTGGAGAGCACCGGGTTGGGCGCGCTCTTGCCCAGGCCGCAGAGGCTCGAGGTCATCATCCCCTCGCAGATCTCCTCGATGCGCTGGATGTCCTGGGCGGAGCCCTCACCGCGGGTCAGGCGCCCCAAGAGGTAGGAGAGCTGGTCCAGCCCCAGGCGACAGGGCGTGCACTTGCCGCAGGACTCGCTGAGCAGGAAGTCGACGAAGTAGCGCGCCACGTCGACCATGCAGGTGGCCTGATCCATGACGATCATGCCCCCCGACCCCATCATCGAGCCCGCCTCGGAGAGCGCCTCGAAGTCGATCGCCAGGTCGAGCTGGTCCTCCGGCAGGCAACCCCCGGAGGGACCGCCCGTCTGCACCGCCTTGAAGGTGCGCCCCTGCCGCATCCCGCCGCCGATCTCGAAGATCAGCTGGCGCAGGGTGGTGCCCATCGGGACCTCCACCAGACCGGTGCGCTCCACCTGACCGGAGAGGGAGAAGGCCTTGGTGCCCTTCGAGCCCTCGGTGCCGACCGAGGAGAGCCACTCGGCTCCGTGGCGGGCGATCCCCGGCACCAGGGCCCAGGTCTCGACGTTGTTCAGGACGCTGGGGCGGTCGTAGAGGCCGCGCTCCACCGAGCGCGTGTACTTGGCGCGCGGCTCCCCGACTTTGCCCTCGATCGAGCGCATCAGGGCCGTCGACTCGCCGCAGACGAAGGCGCCGCCGCCGCGGGAGATGGCGAGGTCGAAGTCGAGGGAGCTGCCCAGGATCCCCTTCCCCAGGAGGCCCGCCGCACGGCAGGTCTCGATCGCGCGTTGCAGGCGCTCGATGGCGAGGGGGTACTCGGCGCGCACGTAGAGGTAGCCCTCGCTCGCCCCGAGGGCCCACGCCCCCAGGATCATCCCCTCGACGACCTGCAGCGGCGCGCCCTCCATGATGGCGCGGTCCATGAAGGCGCCCGGGTCCCCCTCGTCCCCGTTGCAGAGGACGTAGGGCGCGTGCCCCGACTCGGCGGCGGCCGCGAGGGCCGAACGCCACTTGCGGCCGGTGGAGAAGCCCGCGCCACCGCGCCCACGCAGCCCCGAGGCGACGACAGCGTCGAGCAGCGACTTCGGCGAGCCCTCTTCGATCGCCCGCGCCAGGGCGACGAAGCCCCCCGCGGCGAGGTAGTCCTCGAGATTCTCGGGGTCGATCTGCCCGCAGTGCTCGAGGGCCTGCAGCTTCTGCCCCCTGTAGAAGGGGTGATCCCCACGCCCGCGCGCGTCGCCGAGGAGGCGTTCCACCACCTCGCCGGCGCTCAGGGCCTGCGAGATCGCCTTGGCGTCGGCAGTCTTGACGTGGGTGTAGAGCACGTCCTCCGGAGCGACCTGCACCAGCGGGCCCTGCTGGCAGAGCCCTTGGCACCCGGTCAGGCTCACCGGAGTCGAGCCCGCCTTGGCGAGGGAGTCGCGCACCTGGCGCGACCCAGCGGCCAGGCAGCCGGGCCCGCCGCAGACCTTGAGGTGCGCGGACTCGGCGGCGGCGCGCTCGCGGGCCTCGTCGTGGAAGGCGAGGAGCACTCCGGGATGCGCGAAGCGCGGCGGGGCGGCGACCGCCTTCCCATTCACCGGCGCGCTTGCCGCCGCCGCGGCGCTGGTCGCGTCCCGCAGCAGGCGCCGGATGCGCGACGGCTTGACGTCGGCGTGGTAGCGATCTCCCGTGACCACCACCGGCGCCAGGGCGCAGGCGCCGACGCAGTTCACCGTCTCGATGGTGAGCTCTCCGTCCTCGGTGGTGCCCCCCACCGGGAGGTTCAGCTCGCGGCACAGCTCGTGCTCGATCAACTCGGCGCCGCGCACGTGGCAGGCGGTCCCCTTGCAGATCTGGATCACCGTCCGCCCGCGCGGCTCGTGGCTGAAGACCTTGTAGAAGGTGGAGACGGAGAAGACCCGCGAACGCGGCACACACAGCTCCTGCGCCACCTGTTCGAGGGCCTCGCAGGGCAGGAAGCGGAACTCCGCCTGGATGTCCTGCAGCACCATCACCAGGGAGGACTCGTCTCGTGGATAGCGGCCGAGAATGGCCTCTACCTGCGCGCGATCCGGGTGCATGGCGATTCTTATACCACAGGCCACTTCCGCCGGCCGTAGGCCCGAGAGCCCCCGCGCCGGGCGCGATCTGCGCTGGAAATGGGACGGGGGAGAGACGGATTGGAGGCTGTCCGCTAGTCCATGTTCGAGATGTATGCGCGCAATCCCTCGATGTCGACGAACTCGGCGAGCTGTGGGTCTAGCTGGAGGGCTCGCTCGTAGGCGGTCAACGCTTCCCCGTACCGCTCCAGGCCGTGGAGTCCACGACCCAAGTTGAACCAGGCATGGGCATCCTGGGCATCGATGCTCACGGCCTCGGCGCCCCAACGCACCGCGCGCTCCTCGTCGCCCCTCTTGCCCGCCAGCCACGAGTGGTAGGAGTACTCGAATCCGCGCGTCCCCCCGAGGTTCACGTAAGGCCTCGCCGTCGCGGCCAGGGTCACGGCGCCGGCAGAGAAGGCGAGGGTACGCCACCTCCAACCGAGACCAATCATCCCCCCCACGAGACACCCCGCCCCGTGGGCCACGTTGCCGATCGGCATGAGCTCCGAGTAGGTGAGCACGATGCAGACGAAGAACCAGATCACGAAGAGGCGGGCCGTTCCCTTGGGGATCGATTCGCGGATCGAAGGATCGGTCCGCCCGCGTGCCCAGAGGAAGCCGAAGAGGCCGTAGACGACTCCCGAGAGTCCGACCCCTCCCGAGAACACGACGTATTCTGCGGCCGAGGATGTGACCGCGAGGAGCAGGATCAGCCCCAGGGTGCACAACGAACCGATCCTCTCCTCGACCACCTTCCCGAGTACCCACGTCCACCAGACGTTGAAGAGCAGGTGCAGGACGTTGACGTGCGGGAGGGCGGAGGTCAGCAGCCTCCACGGCTCCTGCGCGAACACCGGCTCCGCCATGGCAAAGCGCCAGACGTCCTCGCCGCCCCACACAACGACGCTCACGACTACGGCGGCGAGGAGGGTCGCTCCGGTGGCTGGGCATCTCGCCAGGTCGATGAGGAGGCCGGAGACGCGTTCCTCGCCATCGCCGTTGGCGGCGGGAACAGGGTCCGGAAGTCCTTCCTGGGGACACACGACAGGCGGGGATTCGGTTGGGGATCGTCCGGGGAGGAGTCTACCTCACGCGCGAGCAGCGGTTCGCCTGGTGACGCGAGTGCCGGAGCGCCGACTGGGCCGCGCTCCCCTACCAGGACGACCCCAACTCCCCGACCCGCTCCTCCACCGCCCCGAGTACCTCGCAGCGCTCCACCAGCGCCTGCATCGCGTTGTGGTCGTCGAAGAGCGGCCGGTCCACGTCCAGGTGCTCCACCACGGAGCGCACGGCAGCGTGGGCGGCGCGGGTGCCGTGGCCGAAGTCGTAGTCGCGGAAGTCGAGGGCCTGGGCGCCGGCCATCAGCTCGATCCCCAGCACGCCGCGGGCGTTCTCGAGGATCTGCAGGGCCTTCAGGGCGCCGTTCATCCCCATGCTGACGAAGTCCTCCTGGTCGGCGGCGGCGGGGATCGACTGGATGCAGGCGGGGGCGCTCAGGATGCGCTGTTCGGCGACCAGGGTGTCGGCGGTGTACTGGCTCAGCATCATGCCCGAGAACATCCCCGCCCCCTTGGTCAGGAAGGAGGGCAGCTCGACGTTCAGCGCCGGATGCAGGAGGCGGTTGAGGCGGCGCTCGGAGAGGACCGAGACCATCGTGAGCCCCATGGCGATCATGTCGAGCGGCATGCTGACCGGCGTGGCCTGGAAGTTCGCGCCCGTCAGCACCAGCTCCTCGTCGGGCAGGAAGAGCGGGTTGTCGGCGGCGCCGTTGAGCTCCGTCTCCACTTGCTTCCTGGTGTAGGCCATCGAGTCGCGCAGGGCGCCGATCACCTGGGGCGTGGAGCGCATCGAGTAGGCGTCCTGCAACTTGACCGTGACCTTGCCGGTGGCGAGGTCGGAGCCGTCGATCACCTGCCTGAGGTTGGACGCCGTGGTCACCGCACCGGGGAAGCCGCGCAACTCGTGCAGGCGCGACTGGTACGGCTTCATGTTGGCCTTGAGCGCCTCCAGCGTCATCGCGGCCGCGATCTCCGCCTGCTTGATCCAGCGCTCGCCGTCGTACAAGACGAGCGACGTGATCGCCGCGATCACGTTGGAGCCGTTGATCGCCGACAGGCCGTCGCGCACCTCGAGACCCGGGACGGGGATCCCGGCGCGCTGCAGGGCCTCCGCGGTGGGCAGGCGCTCACCCTCGTAGAAGCTCTCCCCCTCGCCGAGCAGGCTGAGGGCGATCTGGGACATCGGCGCCAGGTCCCCGCAGGCGCCGACGCTGCCCTTCTGACACACCACCGGCGTGACGCCGGCGTTGAGCATCGCCACGTAGGTCTCGGTGATCTGCCGCCGGCACGCCGAGTGGCCGAGGCAGTGCATGTTGACGCGGCTCAGCATCGCGCCGCGCACGTGCTCGATCGGCATCGGCTCGCCGATCCCCGCCGAGTGGTTGTAGATCAGGTACTTCTGGAACTCGGCGGTCTGCTCCGCGGTCAGCCGCACCCCCACCAGCTCGCCGATCCCGGTGTTGATGCCGTACATCGTCTCACCGGCCTCGATCTTGCGGTCGAGCAGGGCCCGGCAGCGGTCGATGCGCTCCAGGGCTCCCGGATCGAGCTGGATCTGGGCGCCGTGGCGCGCTACGAGGACGAGGTCCTCGATGGTGAGGTTCTTGCCGGTCAGGGTGATGGTCATCGTCGATGGGGGGTCGGTCACTCGGGGGGGCCGCTGTAGTAGACGTCGCGCCGCCGTTGCGCAAGCACCGGCAGAGCGCTACGCACTCCTTCCAGGCGTTCTCGGTCCAGGACGGCGGTGATGATCGCGGGGGAGCGCTCGGCGCTGGTCATGATCTCCCCCCAGGGATCGATGATCATGCTGTGCCCCCAGGCGGGGTAGCCCTCGCCCTGCGGCGGCGTGGGGGAGCAGGCGGCGACGAAGGCGGTGTTCTCGATCGCCCGGGCGCGCAGGAGGATCTCCCAGTGGGCGGGGCCGGTGGTGGTGTTGAAGGCGCCGGGCAGGAGCAGGACGTCGGCGTCGGGGAGCCGGGGGGCGCGGAAGGTCTCCGGGAAGCGCAGGTCGTAGCAGACCCCCAGCCCGAAGCGCCCGAGCTCGCACTCGACACTGGTGAGCGCGTCCCCCGCCGCCAGGCTGGCCGACTCCTGGAAGGTCAACCCGCCGGGGATCGCCACGTCGAAGAGGTGCACCTTGCGGTGCAGCGCCAAGAGCTCGCCGTCGGGGCTCCAGAGGGTGGCGGTGTTGTAGAAGTCGTCGCCCACCCGCTCCGGGATCGATCCCCCCACCAGGTACATCCCGTGCCGCCGCGCGGCGGCCCGCAGGAAGGCGCAGGTCGGGCCGTCGGGGATCGGCTCGGCGTTGGGCTGGAAGGCGTCCAGTCGGTAGGGGCAGGTGAAGATCTCCGGCAGGAGCGCCAGGTCCGCGCCCCGTCGCGCCGCCACCTCCAGGTGGCGTCCGGCCCGCTCCAGGTTGGCGTCGCGCTTCTCCGCGACCGGCATCTGAATGCACGCGAGGGTGAAGGTCCGCATCGCTAAAGGGTACCGCGCAGGGCTGCGCTCACATCGGAAACCGCGTCGGCACCCCCGGTCCCACCGGCAGCCCCAGCCCGCAGACCCACAGGTAGAAAAGCGCCATCCAATCGAGCAGGAAGAGGATCGAGCAGGGAATCATCGTCGCGATCAGCGTCCCCATTCCGAGCTGCTTGTCGTAGCGCCGAGGCGCTGCCCAGCATCAGGTTCACGAAGCAGCACAGCAGGATGAAGGGCGCGAAGACCAGCGGGCCGGTCAGGTCGATCGCCTTCAGGAGGTCCGCCCCCCTGACCGCCACGATCGGCCCGAGCTGGGTGTACTTGAAGATCTCCACCATCTGGGCGGCGAAGAGGAGCGCCGTCGCGAGGGTGAAGAGGGTGACCGGGTGGGGGAGGAGGTTCCCCAGCCACTCGAGGGCATCCAGGAAGCGCGCGAACGCTCCTCGGCGGGGCCGATCCGGGGCAGGGGGGGCGGACATCGGCGGCGATTGCAGTTCCCGCCAGCACCTGCGACCCGATCCTGGAAATCGACCTCCGCGAACCTTACACGTGGGGCGATGCAGGCCTCGAAGCCCGTCGTCGGAGTGGACCTCGGCGGAACCAAGATGCTGGCGGCGGTGGTCGATTCCCGCGGCTCGATCCTGAGCGAGGTCAAGCGCGCCACCAAGTCCAACGGCAGCGCGGAGAAGATCGTGAAGCGCCTGGCCGGGGCCGTGCAGCGAGCGATCGAGGCGTCGGGCGTGCCGCGCGAGGACATTCTCGCCGTCGGGGTCGGGGCCCCCGCGCCCGTCGATCCCCAGACCGGATTCATCCACGACGCCACCAACGTGCCGTCGCTGAGCCGCTTCCCCCTCGGCGAGCGCCTGGCGGAGATGCTCGCTCTGCCGGTCTTCGTGGACAACGACGTCAACGCCGGCACCGTCGGCGAGCACGCCCTGGGTGCCGGCCGCGGGACCTCCGACATGGTGGGGATCTTCGTGGGTACCGGGACCGGCGGCGGCGTCATCCTCGACGGCCGCCTGCGCCACGGCTTCCGCAACAGCGCCGGCGAGGTGGGCCACATGGTCGTGGGCTTCCGCGGTCTGGCAGGGGAGCCCACCTGCGGCTGCGGCCGCCCGGGCTGCCTGGAGGCCTACGGCAGCCGCACCGCCATCGAGCGGGAGATCCGCGACGCCCTCGCCGATGGCCGCAAGAGCTGTGTCCCCGACCTCCTCGAGGCGAACGGGAAGAAGCGCATCACCAGCGGCATCCTGGCCAAGGCGCTCGACGCGGGGGATGGAGTGGTGGAGGAGGCGATCGACCGCGCCACCGAGTACCTGGCGATCCTCGTGGCGAGCATCGTCAACCTCCTCGACCCCGAGATGATCGTCATCGGAGGGGGGGTGGCGGAGGCCCTCGGCGAGCGCCTGGTGGAGCCGATCCGCCGCGCAGCGCCGCAGTGGTACCTCAAGAAGGAAGGCGCGGAGAAGATCCGCATCGTCCTGGCGGAGCTCGGCGACTACGCCGGCGTCCTGGGCGCGGCGACGATTGCGCGGCGAGCGATGGAGGAGGGGCGAGGGTCTTCCTGAGCGAAGCTCGGCTTCACCGGATGTAGGCCAGGACCTCCGCGTACTCCGCTTCGTCCGGGGACACCTCGAAACGCTGCAGGTCTTCGGTGTCGCGCACCGCGATCGTCGCGACTTCGTCGAGCTCCAGCACCGCGCCCTGCTCGTCGTTCGCCTCCACGATCCACGACACGTACCAGGCTCCCGGCACCGAGAGGCGCAGGTCGAGTTCTCGTTCGCCGTCGAAGATGAGAGGTCCCGTCTCGCTGCGGAAGAACCAGCGGGTTCGGCTGGGTGCGTGACCATAGTCCTCCTCGGGCGCCGGCGCGATGAGACGGATCGCCAGGCGGGAGGGCGAGACGGGCAGCTCCAGGGCCGGGGGTATCGACAGGCGCACCGGAATACCGGAGCGCATCTCGATCCCCTGTTGATCCTCGAGCACGGGAACGGTGAACGTGCGCAGGCCCCTCGCGTTCAGCTCCGCCCGGTAACTCCCTCGCGGCACGACGAAGCGCGCACGCCCGCCGCGGAACGCGAAGCTGTGCTCCTCGGCACCTGGATCGTCGCGCGAGACGAGCACCAGCGAGCCCTCCGGGACCGATCGGCCGAGCTCGTCGGTGATCTCGAGGTCGAAGGAGCGCACCACGCAGGTGAGGTCGATCTCCCGCAGTCGGGGATCCTCGGCGAGGGCGCCGGACTCCACCCGGATCCCGGTCACCTCGAGGATCGGCTCGCGCAGGTCGTCCAGATGGACTTGGATCGAGTGCAGACCCGCGGGCACGCGGCGCAGGCGGAAGTGCCCGCCGGCATCGACGCAGCGCATATGCCGCGGCGCGTCGTAGCGCCGGCGGCCCGCGTCGCCATCCACCCCGATGCGCAGACGCCCCGCCTCGAGTCCCGCGGGCAGGGCGAGCGACCCCGCGATGGCCCCGGCCCGCGGGAGGGGCAAGAGGACCTCCTCGACGGCGGCGTCGAGCGTGAGTCGGGGCTCGGGGCCGAAGCCGGCCTTCTCGGCGGTCAGGCTCAGCGTCGCGTCCGCATCCGCGGCGAAGACCTCGAAGCGGCCGCGCTCGTCCGTGGACACGCTGAACTTCAGGCCGGGCGGCCCCGAGCTCCCTGCGTAGCCGAGGACTTCGCCGCGGCCGCCGCCGAACACCACGTCCTCCTCACCCCCGGCCTCTCTCTCCGGCGAGTTCACCTCGATCCGCACGCTGGCTCCGCAAACGCCGCTCCCCGCATCGTCGACGACCCGTCCGCGCAACCGACGACCGGCGGGGGTGAGCACGGCGTCTCCCAGGTCGACCTCCGCGCTCTCGATGCTCCGCGGCCACTCCCAGCGCCCGAGCCAAGGGCTCTCGTCGGACCCGTGGAGGAGCAGGAAGCGCAGATGTCGCTCGGCGCCGGTGCGCCTCGTCGTGGGTACGGGGATCGCGAAGCGCCCCTCCGCATCGCTACGCAATGTCCTCTCTCGCGGGGCCTCGGCGCTCCCACGGGCGCGGGGGATCACGTAGCGGCAGGTGCGATCGGCCAAGGGCGCGCCCGCTTCATCGACCAGGCGGCCGCGTGCGAGGGGGGAGTCGTCGACGAGGCGTATCGACCCCTGCACGACCTCGTTCACCTGGCGCGGACCGGCCACGCTCGCGCGGACGTCCCGCGCGACCCCCGGGCCGGCGGGGACGCGAAGGCTCCACCGCCGGCCGACGGGCAGCCCGGCGATGGTGAGGCGGCCCTCCTCGATCGGTCCGAAGAAGGAGCCCTGCCCAGGAGGCGCGGGACCGGGTCCGCGGCTCTCCGGGCTCAGCCAGACGCCGGGCAAGGAGCCGACGGGCCTCCCCGCCTCGTCCTCGAAGCGCAGGGTGAGGGTTCCCGAGGGAGGCATCTGGAGCACGACGGGCTCCTCCGGCATCGAGCGCGGATCGACCTCGACCGTCTCACGCGCACCGGGGCGGTCCGGGCGCAGCCGCCACGTGGCGCCCTGGCGAGTTCCCTCCACGAGCTCGTCGAGGTTGGCCAGATCGACCGTGTCGTCCGGGCCCATGCCTCGACTCAGAAAGCGCGTGTCCCCGTCGTGGGTGACGTACTTCAACTGCACGCCGATCCCCGGGATGGGTGCGCCGTCCGCGTCCACGACGCGCACCCGCAGCGGCTGCGAGCGCGTCCTGCGCACGCCGATCTCCACGACGCCCGGATCGTCCGGCTCGCAGAAGGTCCGCCCGTGACGGTCACCGTGGCGCGCGAAGACCGCGATCGTGCCCGCGGGCGCGGGTGCGTCGACCCGGCCCGCCTCGTCGGCGATCAGACGACGGCCACCGGCGGGCAGAGCGTCCCGCAGCTCCTCGGCGCTGCGCAGGTCCCCGCTCGCGTCGGCCACCCAGACCGACGCGCCGGAGACCGGCTCGCGCGTGAAAACGTCCACGACGCGGAGCGCGACCGAAGGCGGCGTGACCGCCTCCTCCTCGACCGGCTGGCGCTGCCCCTCCGGCGAGGCGGCGATCCCAGGCCGCTCGTCCTGGCGCTCCGTTGTCGTCGCATCGGCGGACTGCGCCGGACCCGCGAGCGGCCCGCCGGCACGCTCCCTCTCGCCGGACCAGGCCTGGAGCCCCAGGCCGAGCCCGATGGCGACGACCACCCCGGCAGCGGCGAGCCCAGCGCCGGGGAGGCCGATCGCCACGGGCTCGACCGCGGCCGAGGGTCCGTCGAGCAGCGGGGCGATCCCCGCCAACCACCGCCGGCCATCACCCCCCGCCTCCCGGTCGAGCCGCTCGCGGAGCTTCTCGAGCGCGCGCCGCAGGCGGGTCTTGACGGTGGCCACGGGCACACCCTCCCGGCGCGCGATCTCGGTGGGGGAGAGATCGCTCTCGTAGCGCAGGAGCACCGCCGCGCGGTACGGCTCCTCGAGGGCGAGCACGGCCTCCACCACGCGTTGGCGGAGCTCCACGCGCTCCACGAGCTCGGTCGCGCTCACTCCCTCGGTCACTCCCCCTCGGGCCGCTCGCGCCTCGCGTGCCTGCCTCCGACCCTCGGCCCGCCGTCGATTGCCGGCCCTGCGGCGCAGGGTGCGCGCGAGCCAACTCCGGGCGTCGAGAGGGGGGGTCGCCCGCCGCTCCAGAGCGGCGAGCCAGGCGTCCTGCTCGAGGTCCTCCGCCTCGCAGGCACCCCGCACCAGCCGGCGGGCCAGGCCGCGCACGAAGCTCGCATGTTCCAAAAGGGCGGCACTCGTCCAGTCACTCGTCATGTCGATCTACGGCCCCTGGCCGTCCTCCACCCTAGTCCCCTCCGCCTGGCGGGGGACGGGATTCGGGAACCGGGGGAATCTCCTCCAGGATCTGCGCGAGTACCCTCCCTCGATGAACCTCCATCGACGCGAATTCCTGGGAGGAGCGGCCGCCCTCCTGACCGGACTCGAGGTGCGCGGCGCCGGCGCCGCGCCGCGCGCGGAGCGCCGGGGCAACCCCATCGCCGTCTCGACCTACTCCTACTGGCGTTACCGCGAGGACTCGCGCCTCGACGTCGGGACCTGCATCGACCTGGCGGCGGAGACGGGGTTCGACGCGGTGGAGCTGCTCGAGATCCAGATCCCCGAGGAGCAGCGGGACGACGGCGCCATCCTGCAGGGGCTCAAGCGCCGCGCCTTCCTGGCGGGCATGAGCCTGTGCGGCATGAGCACGCACCAGGACTTCGTCGATCCCGACCCGCAGGTGCGCCAGCGCAACGTCGCGCGCACGGTCGCCAGCATCGAGCGCGCCTACCGGCTCGGGATCCCCACCATCCGCGTCAACACGGGGCGCTGGGGGACGACCAAGAGCTTCGACGCGCTGATGGCGAATCGCGGCATCGAGGCTCCGCTGACCGGCTACACCGACGAGGACGCCTTCCCCTGGGTGATCGCCTCCCTGGAGGAATGCCTCTCCGTGGCGGAACGTTGCGGCGTCGTCTTGGGACTCGAGAACCACTGGGGGCTCGGTCTGACGCCCGAGGGCGTGCTGCGCATCGTCGACGCGATCGACTCCCCTTGGCTCGGGGTGACGATGGACACGGGCAACTTCCTCGAGGATCCCTACGAGCGGCTCGAGCTCCTGGCGCCGCAGACGGTCTTCGTGCAGGCCAAGACGTACTACGGCGGCGGCACGTGGTACACGCTCGAGCTCGACTACGAGCGCATCGCGGCCATCCTGCGGCGCCACGACTACCGCGGCTACGTCTCCCTCGAGTTCGAAGGCCAGGAGGATCCGCGCACCGCCATCCCCAAGAGCCTGGCGCTCCTGCGCGAGGTGTTGCGCGGAAAGTGAGCGGCGGCGGGGTCGCCCCGACTCAGAGCTTCGCCCCGCAGGCCTTGCAGTACACGGCGCCCACGTCGTGCCCCTCCACGCTACAGCGCGGGCACGCCTGTCCCGACACGCTCGGCGCGGCGGAGACCAGCTCGGCGGTCACGATGCCGGTGGGCACCGCGAGGATCCCGTAGCCGAGCACCATGATCACCGCGGACACCGCCTGCCCCAGGTCGGTCTGGGGCGAGATGTCCCCGTAGCCGACGGTGGTCAAGGTGACGATCGCCCAGTAGATGCCGCGCGGAATGCTCGTGAAGCCGTGCTGCGGCCCCTCGATCACGTACATCAGCGAGCCGAAGACCACCACGATGGTGAAGAGCGCAAAGAGGAAGACCGAGATCTTGCGCCGGCTCGATCGCAGCGCACGCATCAGGGCCTCCGCCTCGCTGACGTAGGCGGCGAGCTTCAGGACGCGGAAGACGCGCAGAATGCGAATCGTGCGCACCACCAGGAACACCTGGGCGCCGGGGATCACGACGCTGACCCAGGTGGGCAGGCAGGCGGCGAGATCGACGATGCCGAAGAAGCTCCGCGCGTACTGGCCCGGTCGACTGACGCAGGCGAGGCGCAGGAGGTACTCCAGTGTGAACAGGACCGTGAAGACCCACTCCGCCACCCGCAGCTCGTACCCCCAGCGCGCCTCGACGCTCTGCACGCTCTCGAGCATCACCGCCGCCAGGCTGAGCAGGATGGCCCAGATCAGGGCGACGTCGAAGGCCTTCCCCGCGGGCGTGTCCGCCTCGTAGATGATCTCGTGCCCCCGGGCCCTCCAGCCGGTGAGCTCGACCTCCCTGCCCTTGGCCACGGACACCAGGGTACGGATCGGCCTCGCCGATCCAAACACCTCCAGCCGACGGTCTCGAGGGAACCGGGCTAGGCTGGTGAGGTGAGCGGACCGAGCCCCACCAAGCCCGCCGACCGGCGCCTCGAGCGCGCCGCCCTGGCCACCGGCATCGTCGCCGCGGCGATCCTGGTCGCCGCGGGACTGCGCCTCTGGGGCGCGGCGCGGGACGCGGGGCGGGCGGCGCTGGAGCGCACCCTGGGCGAGCTGGGCACCACTGTGGAGCTGGCCTGGGGGCGGCTGGTCGACCGGCCGGAGCAGGTGTTGGGGCTCGGGGCGCGCACCCACCGCTGGCGGGAGGCGGAGAGGGCGGAGCTGCGCCGCCCCCCCGGAGCGGACCCCCAGCCCCTCGCCCGGGCTTCGCGCGACGACGCCGCCCACGTCCTCTTCCGCGAGGCGGAGCTGGAGGCGTGGGCGCGCAGCGACCCGGCGAGCGCTCTCGGGACGGCGCAGGCCGCCCTCGACGCCGGCGCCGAGGGGAGCCTGCGGGCGGCGACGCGCCACCTGGCCATGCGCTGCGCGCTCGAGACGGGGGACCGGGAGCAGGCGCGCGACCAGTGGGAGGCGCTGAGCGCAGAGGCCACCGGCGCCGAGACGCGCGAGGGGCTCTCGATCCTCCTGATGGCGGGCCTGCGCTGGGGCGCCGGGCTCGAGGGGGACGAGCTGCGCGAGTTGCGGGCGTTCCTCGAGGGTCGCTGGGGCGAGGGAGGCCTGGCGCTTCCCCAGGAGGTCCCGCGCATCGGCAGGGACCCGACCGACCGGCCGGTCTTGGTGCTCCCGACCGAGTTGGAGGTCCTGATCGAGGAGCTGCAGGCGCTGCTCCCCGACGAATCGATGCCCGCGGTGGAGGAGGACGCGCGCCGTCGCCGGTTGCGCGCGTTGGACGGTCTCCTGGGCGGACTCCCCGCCACGCCCGCCCACGAGCCGATGGGGTTCCGGCGGGTGGACGACGAAAACTCCTTCGCCTGGCACGCGGCCACGGCTGACGAGTGTCGCGGCGCCCTGATCGCCGCCCAGGACCTGACGACGCTCCTCGCCGAAGCCGTGCGCGGCGAGCTCGCCGACCGCGGGGGGTTCGAGCCGGACTTCCTCGGCGATGAAGAGGCCCTGGGCGAAGCGGTGCGCCCCTGGTCGAGCCTGCACCCGAGCGGCATCGGCTTCTGCCTGCGCCACCCCGACCCCGCGGCGTTCGTGCGCGAGAAGGGGCGCACCCTGGAGCTCCTGCACTACGCGCTGCTGGCGCTGGCGGCCTTCGCCCTCTTCGCCGGGTTCGTCTCCTTCCAAGCCCTCGGCCGCCAACGCCGGCTGCAGGCCCTCAAGGCGGACTTCGTCGCCGGCGTCAGCCACGAGCTGCGCACCCCGATCACCGCCATCCTGCTCGCCACCGAGAGCCTGGCCGCCGGCCGCGATCGCACGCCCGAGCGCCGCCAGCGCTACGTGGGGATCCTGCAGCGGGAGGCGCGGCGCCTGAAGAGACTGGTGGAGGACGTGCTCGACTTCTCGCGTCTGGAGCGCGGCCCCGCCCTGCGGCGAGAGGAGATGGAGCTCGGGGGCTTCGCCCACGAGCTCCTCGAGGAGAGCCGCGCGACGGTCGAGGCCGCCAGCCGGCAGTTCGAGGGTCACGCCCCCGATCTCCAGGGAAGCGCCACCCTCGACGGGGAAGCCCTGCGCCGCGCGATCGGCAACCTGGTGGACAACGCGCTGATCCACGGCGGCGGGGACCTGGTGCGCCTCGAGATCGAGCTGGAGGGGGAGGGGAGTGGGCGCGCCCTCGTCCTGCGCGTGATCGACCGGGGGCGGGGGATCCCACCGGAGGCGCGCGCGCGCGTCTTCGACGCGTTCCGTCAGCTCGGGGCCCGCTCCGTCGAGGGGAAGGCCCGCGGCGCGGGCCTCGGACTCGCCATCGTGCGCCAGATCGTCCAGGCCCACGGCGGCACCGTAGGCGTCGGCGACGGTGCGGACGGACGGGGCACGTGCTTCGAAGTGCGTTTGCCCACCGAGATTCGCCGTGGAGAACCCCGGGCATGAACACATCCGACCTCTTCGAGGAGCTCGAACGTGTCGTCGCACGACCCGAGCCCTTCTCGATCTACACGGCGGATCTGCTGTGGACCGATCCGCACACCTCCGAGAGGATGCTGCGGTTTCACCTGGATCCAGAGGTCGACGTGTCCTCGCGGCGTCTCAGTGTCGTCGAGGCGTCGGTCGAGTGGATGACTGAGCGATTCCGGCTCAGGGACGGAAAGCGGGTCATCGACTTCGGCTGTGGTCCTGGGCTCTACGCATCCAGATTCGCTGCGCGCGGCGCGGATGTCACCGGCGTGGATTTCTCGCCGAGATCGATCCGGTACGCCCGGGAGCAGGCCGACGAGGCTGGGCTGAAGGTCTCGTTCCAGCAGGCCAACTACCTCGAGTTCGATCCTCCCGGGGGATTCGATCTGATCTGCATGATCATGTGCGACTTCTGCGCGTTGAGCCCAGATCAACGGTCGGCGATGCTCAGCCGATTCTCGCGCCTGCTCGCATCCGAAGGCCGGATCGTACTCGACGTCTACTCACTGGAGGCTCTGCGCCAGAAGCGAGAGACCGTAGCGTTCGAGGAGAACCTGCTCGACGGATTCTGGCTACCAGCGCCGTACTTCGGTTTCATGGCCAGCTTCAAGTACGAGGCTGAGTGCGCAAGCCTCGACAAGTACACGATCGTGGGGGAGCAAACGAGGCGCGAGGTATTCAACTGGCTTCAGTACTTCTCACCGGAGAGCCTGGAGCGGGAGCTGTCGCAGCATGGACTGGCCCTGGAGCAGGTGCTGGGGGACCTCGCGGGCCATCCCCACGATCCCCGAGGTTCCGAGTTTGCAGTCGTGGTCAAGAGAGCATGATGGGCGGGGCCGGTGCTCCGAGGTGCGTTGGCCCGTCGAACCCGGACCCTGATCGAGATGGCTGACCCGAACGCCACCGCCGCCCGCGTGCTCCTGATCGAGGACGAGGAGTCGATCCGACTGCCCCTGGTCGACCTGCTCGAAGACGAGGGCTTCCAGGTCCTCGCCGCCGAGGATGGAGAGCGCGGCCTCGAGCTCGCCCCGCGCGAGGACCCCGACCTGATCCTGCTCGACCTGATGCTGCCGCGCCTCGACGGCTTCGGCGTGCTGCGCGCCCTGCGGCGCGATCGGCTGGAGGCCCCGGTGATCGTGCTCACGGCGCGCGGCGAGGAGTGGGACCGCATCCAGGGCTTCGAGCACGGGGCGGACGACTACGTGGTCAAGCCCTTCAACGAGCGCGAGCTGCTATTGCGCGTGCGCGCCCTGCTCAGGCGCAGCGCGGGGCGCGCCCCGGGCGTCAGCGACCTCCCCGAGCGCGCGCGCTTCGGCGCGGCGACGGTCGACTTCGCCGGCTACAACCTGGAGCGGGACGGGGAGCGCCTGCCCCTCGTGCGCCTCGAGCTGGAGCTCCTGCGCTACTTCCTGGCCCACGAGGGGGAGGTGCTCAGCCGCGAGCGGCTCCTCGACGAGGTGTGGGGCGCGGAGGCCTACCCGACGACGCGCACGGTGGACACCCACGTCCTGAAGCTGCGCAAGAAGGTCGAGCCCGACCCGGAGCGTCCGCGCTACCTGCTGACGGTGCGCGGGGTGGGGTACAAGTACCAGGCGCAGGGTTGATGCCGGCGTAACTCGCGCGGTGACAGGCCCTTGGGGCAGTTGACACGCAGTTGACCCAGCGGGGATCCAGGGATGACGGAGGGCGCCCGCCGAGGGTCGAAGATCCGTCCCGGCGGGGAGGGGCCTTCCCGCGCTCACCCGAGGAACGACCCGAGGACGACCATGATCCAGACCCTACTGACGCTCGCTCTGCTCGCGCTTCCCCAGGCTCAGACCGACGGGACGGCGGAGGAGACGGTGCTCGCAGCGCCCGCGCAACCCGATGCAGTCTGCTGGAACGGGGATCCCAAGGGAGTGCCCGGCTACCTCAGGAAGCTCTTCGCCCTCGAGGACGCCGAGATCGCGCGCGAGGCGGCCCGGCTGAAGGTCGACGTGCAGGCGGACGGCAACCCCGGACTCGTGCTGAGCCAGGTGACCCACCTGCGGCTCAGGGCTTCGCACTGGGCTGGCGACCCGGCGGCCCAGATCGAGCTCCTGGTCGATCTGGCGAAGATGCGCGGGGATCTGCTGACGATGCTGGGGCGGCCGAACGAGGCGCAGGCCGCGCTCGCCCAGTTGCTGCCCACCAAGGAGGAAGCGTCGAAGGTGCTTCCCGCGCGCAGCCTGGTGCCTCCGGGGAAGGACCTCGAGGAGCGCCTCGAGCGGATCGGGAAACCGAAAGCGGTGCCGGATGTGGCTGCCGGTCCCTACACCGAAGACCACTCGAAGTTCCAGAGGGATCTCCAGCTCCGTGGTGGGGACCCGCTGCCCGCCTCCGCCATCGCCGGACTGGACCCGCAGGACCTCGAGTTCGTGCGCCAGCGCTTCGGGTTGCCGAGCGGCCACCTCTTCGAGCGCGTCACGACCCTGCTGCTGGAGGGCAACCTCAAAGGCCTGCGCGACCTGGGTCGCCGCGCTTCCCCGAGCCTGGCGTTGCTCGTCCTGCACAGCATGGCGCACGCCGACGGGGGGAAGCTGGGCGAGGCGTTGGAGACCTTCTGGAACTACGACGAGGACGGGTGCATCGATCTCCTCTATCACACCCGGGAGCGCGAGGAAGGTGCGTGGCCGCGCCGGGTCGCCGGGCTGTTGAACGACCGCTTGACGACCAGCAACCGCCACTGGATCTACACCCCGACCGCCGACCGCTCGACGACCGCGGTCCGGCCGGAGCTGTTGGATGTCCTCACCGCACTTCTCGAGCGGCCTTCCAGCCGCGAGCTGCTCCTTCCCGGGAAGGGTGGGAGCGCTGCGGCCCTCACGGCCGTCTTCGAAATGGACGGGCTGACCCCGCCCCTGCAGCGCGCGTTGGGCGACTATCTGCAGAAGGCCTCCGATGAAGACGCCCTGGTCCTGCTCGGCGGTTCCTCCGTACGCCGCCTGCTCTCCGGTCGTCCCGTCTTCGGCGCGGGGTTGCGGAATCCTTCTCCGCGAGTGCGCCTGCTCTGTGCTCAACGGCTCGCTTGTCTGCCGGATGCCCGAGCACTGCTCGAGGTCGCGGCCGACGACGACCCAGAAGTGCGTCGTATCGTGGCGAGCTATCCGCAGGAGCGTGATATCGAGGTGCCCGCACACGACTTCACCCGAGTGGTTCCCGGCTGGGGCTATGGGTCCATCACGCCCGATTGGATGGCCGAGATGGAGCCGGCGCTCGAACGCCTTCTCGCCGATGACGATGAGCGCGTGCGCCTCGCAGCGGCGGCCTCGATCGCCGAGCGGGAAGAGGCTGGCGTCGAGCTGGCAGTGCGAGCCGCGAGCTCTCCGCCGATCGACGTGCGTCGGCAGTTCTTGCTCGGGACGAGTCCCAGGGACGAGCGCCTCGAGACGCTGGCCCGGCTGGGCGTCGAGGACCCCTCGACGGAGATCCGCCGGCTCTGGGCATCCTTCGGGAACACGTGGCCCAGGAGGGGGAGCGTGGATGAGGCCCTGCAGCTGGAGGTGCTGACGAAGCTCGCGCAAGACACCGACACAGCCGTCCTGGCCAGGGTGGAGGACATCTGCCTCGAGGATGAGCTGCCCGTCGAGACCCTCTGCGCCGTGCTCACCGCGTGCGCGCACAACGAAGCCTCCCGGTTCCATGCGGGAGACCGTGAGGATCTGTTGGATTTCGTGGTGCACGGGAGGAACTGGAGGAGCGTTTCTGAGGTTTTGTGTCTCCTCGAGATCGGGCTTGCGACCGACTTCGAGCCGGCCCTGCGGGAAGCCCTGGAGGGACTGCGCAGCCACGGGAATCGAAGCAGCGGGGACTGGCGCGGGAGCGCCGGTCTCCTGCAGCGCCTCGCCGACGAGCGGCTAGTCGCGCTCTTCGTCTGGGCGGCGGGGAGCGATGTGCAAAACTGGGGGCTCGTGGAACGCGCCTTCGGGACGATGGACCCCGAGCGCGCCGCAGCCCTGCGGCGATCCGTCTTCATGAATCGAGGCCTTCCCTTCGTAGCGCGCGTGAAGGCGCTGAGCGGGATCGATGGCGCGACCTTCGACCAGGAGGCCTCGCTCGAGCTGCGGACCTTCCTGCGCGATGAGGGGTGGAAGGACTGGCTGGACGACGACGACGAGAGACGCCTCCTGGCCTTCGGCGCGACCCTCAACGAGCGGAACTTCATCATCTCCGACCTGCTCTCGAAGCGGGTCCTTCCCAACCAGGCGGCCCACTACCTGACCTGGTGGTTCGATCCCGAAGGCCGAGCGGCCAAGTCCACGGCCCTCACCATCCTCGAGTACTGGTCGGAGCGGGGGTGCGCGCCGAGCCGGGCGGAGTCCATCATGGCCTTCCTCGCACAAGAGACCCCCGACAGCCGGATGAGGAAGGTCTTGGTGTCCATCCTGAACACCGAGGACGCCAGGGTCGTGCTGCCCGTCATGATGCAGCAGGGCGATCGAGCCTACGTCCCCGCGATCGGGGCGATGCTCCGCTCTCCGCGCCTGCTCGTCTCCGGGAACAAGTCCCTCATTCAGAGGGATGGGATCGAGACCCTGATGGCTTTCGGGGGGGAGGGGGTCGCCGACGAGCTCTGGCTGCTCCTGCCTGTGGTCCACGCCCAACAGCGTCAGTACCTCCTGGACAGCATCGACACCCTACGCCTCCTGGAGGATGAACGGGTCCAGGGCGAAGGCCAGCGCACGCGCCTCCCCAAGCGCGAGGAGGCGATCAAGGCCCTGCTGGGGATGCTGGAGAGCGAGAGCACCGAGGTGCGCGCCGAAGCGATCCTCGGGCTGAGCGCCTTCGGGGAACCGGAGGTCATCCCGCTCCTGATCCCCTTGCTGGAGGACCCCGAGCCGGAGGTCGTGGGGGCGGTGCGGACCGCGCTCAGGCGCTTGGGCGAGGGGCCGGGAGGGCAGTAGACCTGGCTAGGCCACCGGAAAGCTGGAGTGGACGGAGGCGTAGACGCCTGCGCTCGCCTCCCACGCCTCCCGATTGAGCTCACCCAGGGTCTGGCCCGCGCGGGGGACGTCGATGTCGTCCTCCGCGCGGCCGAGCTGATCGAGGACGCGGACCGCCTCGACGATCTTGCGCCCCAGCTCGTCGAGGCCGGCCCAGGCGTAGGCGGCGGGCACCTCCTCCAGCCGCTCCAGCGCCGGCCCCGCGAGCACGAAGGACTCGATCCCCCCGTTGTCGATCATCCCCTGGGCCGTGTAGAGCACGATCGCGTGGCGCGCCTCCGCGGGGGTCTCCTCGCGGATCCGCCCGTCGACCACGTGGGCGTCGAAGACGTCGTCGATGGTGGGCATGTCCAGGTGCCTCGGGGGGCGCATTACCGCTCTCCCGGGGCCCTCGATACCGTTTTCCCCCGCTCTACCGCCCCTCGAAGCGCGCCCGCCGCCGCTCCAGCATCGCCTGGATCCCCTCGGCCGCGTCGCGGCTGGCGAAGGTCGCGGCCTGGGCGGCGCCTTCCACGGCCAGCGCCTCCTCCAGGGTCCGCCCCTCGCTCCCCCGCAGGGTCTCCTTCACCGCCCGCACGGCCAGCGGAGCGTTGCCCTGGATCTGCCCCGCCAGCTCGTCGACGACGGCGTCGAAGTCCTCCCCCGCGACGCGGTTCACCAGGCCCCGCTCCAGCGCCTCCGGCGCCTCGATCAGCCGGCCGGTGTAGAAGAGCTCCGCCGCGAGGGCGGGGCCCAGCAGGCGCGGCAGGTGGTGGGTGGCGCCCATGCCGGGGTGGATGCCGAGGCGCACGAAGGTCATGCCGAGCTTGGCCCTCTCGTGCATGACGCGCAGGTCGGCGCCGAGGGCGAAGCAGAGGCCGGCACCGATGGCATGGCCCTGGATGGCGGCGATCGTCGGCACGCGCAGGGAGGTGATCGAGAGGAAGAGGCGGTAGAAGTCGCGCTCGCCGCCCAGGCCCTCGCGGTCTTGGGAGATCCCCGCCTCCTGGGCCAGGTCGTGCAGGTCCGCGCCGGAGCAGAAGCTCGAGCCGGTGCCTCCGACGACGACGACGCGCACCGAGTCGTCGGCGTCGAGGCGCTCCACCGCGTCGCGCACCTCCTGCCCCATGGCGCGCGTCATGGCGTTGCGCTGCTCGGGGCGGTTCAGGAGGAGGCGGGCGACGCCCCCCTGCTCGACCTCCAGCAGGATGTGCTCGTAGCTCAGGTCAGCACCTTCCGGATGCGCTCCAGCGCCCACTCCAGGTCCGCCTTCTCGATCGTGAGCGGCGGAGCGAAGCGGATCACGTCCACGTGGGTCTCCTTGCAGAGCATCCCCTCATCCTTGAGCGCCTCGCAGTACTGACGCGCGCCACCCGCCTCGGGCTTCAACTGCACGCCGATCAGGAGGCCCCGGCCGCGCACCTCGGCGATGTGGGGGCTATCGATCGCGCGCAGCTCGCCCATGAACCACTCGCCCAGCTCCGCGGAGCGCGCCGTGAGCTCCTCCTCGAGGAGCACGTTCAGGGCCTCGCTCGCCACCGCCGCGGCCACGGGGTTGCCGCCGAAGGTCGAGCCGTGGGAGCCGGGGTCGAAGACGCCCAGGACCGGCTTGTCCGCGCACACCGCCGAGACGGGGTAGAAGCCCCCGCCGAGGGCCTTGCCCAGGATCAGGACGTCGGGGCGGATCCCGTCGTGGTCGCAGCAGAACATCTTGCCGGTGCGGCCGAAGCCGACCTGGATCTCGTCCGCCACGAGCAGCACGTTCTCGGCGTCGCAGATCTCGCGCGCCGCCTTCATGTACCCGTCGGGGGGGACGCCCACCCCCGCCTCGCCCTGGATCGGCTCGACCATGAAGGCGGCGGTGTTGGGGGTGATGGCGCGCTTCAAAGCCTCGGCGTCACCGAAGGGGACGGTGACGAAGCCGGGGGTGAAGGGACCGAAGCCGACCTTGTACTCCTCGTCGGTGGAGAAGCTGATGATCGTCGTCGTGCGGCCGTGGAAATTTTCGGTGCAGACGATGATCTCGGCCTGGTTGTCGGGGATCCCCTTCACCTGGTAGCCCCAGCGGCGCACGGCCTTGATGGCGGTCTCCACCGCCTCTGCCCCCGAGTTCATCGGCAGCATCATCTCGAAGCCGGTCAGCTCGCAGAGCTGCTGCATGAAGGGCCCGAGCCGGTCGTTGTGGAAGGCGCGCGAGGTCAGGCAGAGCTTGCTCGCCTGCTCGGTCATCGCCTTGACGAGCCGCGGGTGGCAGTGCCCCTGGTTGACCGCCGAGTAGCAGCTCAGGAAGTCCAGGTACTTCACACCCTCGACGTCCCAGACCCAGATGCCCTCGCCGCGTTCGAGGACCACCGGGAGCGGGTGGTAGTTGTGGGCGCCGTACTGGTCGCTGAGCTCGATGATCTGCTTGGAAGTAGCCACGTTCGGTCTCCTGAGTCCTAACGGTCCCCCATGAGGGTGACCATGATCGCTTTCTGACAGTGCAGCCGGTTCTCGGCCTCGTCGAAGATCACCGAGCGCTCGTGCTCGCAGACCTCCTCGGTGACCTCCTCGCCGTGGTGGGCGGGGAGGCAGTGCATGAAGATGGCGTCGTCCTTGGCCTTCGAGAAGAGCTCCATGTCGACCTGGAAGCCCTCGAAGGCCCGCAGGCGCTTGGCGTGCTCCTCCTCCTGGCCCATCGACGCCCAGACGTCGGTGTAGACCGCATCCGCCCCGCTGACGCCCTCCACCGGGTCGGTCACCACCTCGATCGTGGCGCCCGTCTCGCGCCCGTCCTCGCGCGCCAGCTCGATCACCTCCGGCAGGGGCTGGTACCCCTCGGGGCAGACCGCCACGAAGTGCACGCCGACCTTGGCCGCGCCCAGGGCCAGGGAGTGGACCATGTTGTTGCCGTCGCCGACGTAGGTGAGCTTCAGGCCCTCCGTGCGCCCCTTCTGCTCCAGCAGGGTGAAGTAGTCGGTCAGCGCCTGGCAGGGGTGGTTGAAGTCGGTCAGACCGTTGATGACGGGAATCGTGGCCCACTTCGCCAGCTCGGTGACGACGTCGTGACCGAAGGTGCGCGCCATGATCCCGCCCAAGTAGCGCGAGAGCACCCGCGCCGTGTCGGCGATCGTCTCCCCGCGGCCGATCTGCAGGTCGCGCGGAGAGAGGTGCAGGCCGTGGCCTCCCAGCTCGAAGATCCCCACCTCGAAGGAGACGCGCGTGCGCGTGGAGGATTTCTCGAAGTAGAGCCCCAACGCCTGTCCGGCCAAGGCCGTGCGGTAGGCGTCCTTGTCCGCCTTCACCTTGGCGGAGAGCTCGAAGAGATCGCGGACCTCCGCGGGGGTCCACTCGTGCAGCGAAATGAAGTCCTTGTGGGTCATGGATTCAGTCTCCCTGGGCTGAAGCGGCGAAATTCTACTCCCCTCCTCGGACCCCCGGCTAGCCGCGCAGACCCCGCTAACCGAGCTTCGGCGGGGGGTTGTCTGAATACGCCCTGGTGTGCTGGATCAGTCCCAAAAAGAGGGCCCCGCGCCGGCGATCGGCGCGGGGCCCTCAAACGCCATGGGGCCTGTGGGCCGGGGAGAACGGCGATGACTCGAGTTGCTAGGCGCCGTCGGTGTCGAGCACGATCTCGGAATCGGGCTCGACGTCGGCTTCCTCCTCGATCTCGAGGGGAGCCTCGTCCACGACGGGCGGCTTCGGGGGCCAGGCGACCCCCTGGGGAGCGGGGGACGGAGCGGGCGACGGCGCCAGGGTGTGGACCGGCTCCTCGGTGGCGGCCGGCTGGATCAGCATCTCCGGCTCGGTGTCGCCGTAGCTCTCGTTGAGCTCCTCCATCGAGCCCTGGGCGCGCTCCGTCTGGGCGCGCAGGGTCGAGAGGTGGGCCAGGACCTTGCGGTGCTCCATCAGGCGGCCCACCACGTCGTCGAGGTGGCCGTCGAGGACCGCGTCCCGGGTCTCGAGGACGGTCTTCATCTCCTCGACCGCCACGCTGCCGTACTGGCCGATGACGTGGCGGTGGATGTGCTGCACCGTCTCGTGGAAGAAGCGCCCTTTGTACAGGTCGAGCTCCCGGCGGATCGCTTCCCGTCCGGCGTGCCCCAGCCGGCGCCGCTTGGCCTCGACGGAGATGCGCAGGGAGGGGGAGTTGGGGGAGCCGAAGAGGCGCTCGCGCACCTGGGGCAGGCTGCGCAGCATCAGCCAGTCCCAGAACCCGCGCCGCACCGGCACCTGGGAGCTGTGCAGCGGGATCTGGATGTCGCGCAGGAGCAGGTTGGGGTTGATGCGCGACTGGGCGTCGCGGCCGACGGCGCACAGGTCGATGTCCGCCGCGTAGAGGTCCGCCGAGACGTCGGTGGGGAGCAGGATCCCCGCCGTGCCCGCCAACACCTCGTCGTCGAGGGCCTGGCGCACGAAGCTCGCCAGCTCCTCCTGGTAGGACCGCAGGTGGGGCATCAGCTCGTCGCGCACCAGGGCGTCGAGGCTGGCGTCGCTCTCGAACCAGCGGTCGACGACGGCGTCGAGCTTGCGCTCCGCCTCCTCGCTGGCGGCCTTGGCCCGCGAGCGGATCGAGGGCGCCAGCTTCTCGTCCAGCTCGTCGAAGGCGTCCTTCCAGTCGATGTCGAGCAGGCGTTGGACCGCGTGGCGACGGCGCTGGGCGTCCTGACGCGAGTTGTCGAGCTCGTCGGCGCGGCGGCGCAGTTCCTCCACGGCGGGGTGCTCGAGCAGCTCCGCGGTCTCGTTCAAGAGGGTGCGACCGCGGCGCAGGGAGTCCCCCAGGAAGGCGACCAGGTAGTCGGTGCTGTTCAGGTACTCGGTCAGGTCCTCGAGGAAGGCGTCGAAGTTGGCCTGGCCGCGGATCGGCTCGGCGTCGACGTGGCTGCCGGAGAGCCGCACCGCGGCGGCGCGCAGGAGGTCCACCGGGTAGATGCGCAGGCGCCCCGACTCCGCCGCCTCCTTGAGAGGCGCGCTCATCGCCAGGTTCTCGAAGGCGTCGATGATGCGCAGCGGATCCTCCTGCTCCAGGCTCGGCACCAGCGAGCCGTCGGGGGAGAGGTCGCGCTTCGACGTGTCGAGGTTGACCACCAGGAAGATGCGGCTGAAGAGCTCGAGCAGGTCCTCGAACTCCTCGAACACCTGCTCGAGGAACAGGTTGTCGGACTTGACGATGAAGATCGCACAGCTCGCCGCGTCCCGGAACTCGCGGGTCATGCGGTCGTAGCCGAACTTCATGCGGCTGTAGAGGCCGGGCGTGTCGACCAGCACCGCCCCGGAGTGGTCGAGCTCCCCGGCGGGGGTGCGCACGTCGATCTTGCGGATCGCCTCGGGGTAGTGCAGGGCCGGGTCGAACCCCTCGCCGCGGTCCTCGGCGGCGCGGATGCGTCCCGCCAGCTCGCCGTGGGCCCGGTTGATGTGCAGGTACAGGGCCGCGGGGTCGGTGAAGCGCTCCTTGCGACCGCTGTAGCGCGTGATGTCGAACTGCCGCTCCTCCGAGTGGGAGAGGTAGACCATGCAGGGGTAGGCGGGCAGGCTGGAGACCTCGCTGACGTAGGTACCCGCCAGGGCGTTCATGAGGGTCGACTTGCCGCTCTTGAGGGGGCCGAAGAGCAAGACGTAGGCCTGCTGGGCGGCCACCTTCTCGACCAGGACTTCGATCTGGTGCCGGAGATCGCAAAGCTCGGCCCGAATCTCCTTGCCGGGCAGGTCCTGGGAGGCCGCGGAGAGTGCCTGCGCGGAGCCATCCAATGGCTCCAGCAACGGACGCACGATCCGGTCGAAGGACTCGCAGAACTGACTGAGCAGCGTGCGCATCGTGGGTTCCTTGCGGTGGGTGGACGACTGCCGGACGTCCTCGGGTCCTGTTGGGGCCCGACCCGGCGCGGTCCGGGGGGGCGGTGCCGTTATCGCGGTGTCTTGCTCCGGCGCCATCCCACCTTTTCGAGGGGCCTCACTCAAGGATGAAGTTAGGCGCCAACTGGGGTTTGCTAGACTCTCGCGCCGCATGTCCGCCAGCCTCGATCTCCGCGCCATCGCGCGCCGCGCCGCGGGACGAGTCGCGCGAGAGTTCGGCTTGCGCGCGAGCGACGATCGCGACGGCGGGGAGGCCCCCGATCAGGATCCCGTGAACCCGAACCCCGCCGCTTCGAACGCCGTGTCGTTCGTCAGCCGCCAGTGCCTGGAGCCGTTTCCCGCAGGCGGGATCGTGCGCGTGGCGCGGGGGGCGACGATCACGCCCCTGGCGCGCGAAGAGGCTTTCCGGCGCGGTATCCGTTTCGTTACCGAAGGGGAGTGCGCGGAGCGCGGTGGGCCGCGACGCGTCGCCGTCGGCTGCGATCACGGCGGGCGGAAGATCAAGGAGCACGTGCTCGCGATTCTGGGTGAGCTCGGAGTGGAGGCCTTGGACCTGGGCACCCACGACGACCGCGCCTGCGATTACCCGGACTTCGCGGCCGCGGTGGCGGAAGCGGTCGCCCGCGGGCGGGTCGAGTTCGGGGTGGTGATCGACGGCGCGGGGATCGGCTCGGCGATGGCCGCCAACAAGATCCCCGGAGTGCTCGCCGCGAACTGCTGGGACGAGCGCACCGCACGCAACGCCCGCGAGCACAACCACGCCAACGTGCTGACCCTGGGTGCGGGGCACCTCGACCGCGCCGCACTGGAGCCGCTCCTGCGCACCTTCCTCGCGACTCCCGCCGGACCGGGACGGCACGCCCGCCGCGTCGACAAGATCCACGCCCTGGGGGCGTACCAAGCCGCTCAGGCTCGGTCGAGGGAGAGCTGATGGACGCTGAACGCCTGGAGGAGATCCTGGTCGAGGTGGGCCGGCGGCTCCTGGCCGACGGCGAATCCGCCTTGGGACCGTGGGGCTGCACCACCGTCTCCTTCGAGGTGTGCCCCGAGGAGGTCGGCGCCATGGTGCGCGCCGGCGCCTGCCGGGTCGGAGTGCGCAGCTGCCCCGATCCCACCCGCCTCGGCGACCTGGCGAGCTACCTGGACCACACCCTGCTCAAGCCGGATGCCACCGTCGCCCAGATCGACGTCCTGTGCGACGAGGCCCTGCGCAACGGCTTCGCCTCCGTCTGCGTCAACGGCACCTGGGTGCGACGTTGCGCCGAGATCCTGACCGGCTCCGGGGTCCTGGTGTGCACGGTCGTCGGCTTCCCCCTGGGGGCCATGGCCCCCGAGGCGAAGGCCTACGAGGCGCGCCGCGCGATCGAAGACGGAGCGTGCGAGATCGACATGGTGCTCAATATCGGCGCCCTCAAATCCGGGGACGAGGCCCTGGTGGCCCGCGACGTCGCCGGGGTGAGCGAGGTCGCCCATCGCCTGGGAGCGCGCACCAAGGTGATCCTGGAGACGGCGCTACTGACCGACGCGGAGATCGTGCGCGCCTGCGAGTTGGCCCAGGGAGGCGGCGCGGACTTCGTCAAGACCTCCACCGGTTTCTCGAAGGCGGGAGCCACCGTCGAGCACGTGGCCTTGATGCGCTCCACGGTGGGTCCGGGAATGGGGGTCAAGGCCGCGGGGGGGGTCGGGGACGAGGCCAGCGCGCGCGCGATGATCGCCGCCGGCGCGACGCGCATCGGAGCCTCCGCCTCGGTGGCGATCGTGCGTGGCGGGGAAGGCGGGGGATCCGCCTACTGAGCGACTCACTCGCCGGCGACGTGGACCACGATCCGGCGCCCGTGGGCGCGGGCGCGGTGCTCGGCGAGGAAGATCCCCTGCCAGGTGCCGAGGGTCAGCCGGCCGCCCGAGATCGGGATGCTCTCGCTGGTGCTCGTGAGGGCCGAGCGCAGGTGCGAGGGCATGTCGTCGGGGCCCTCGCTGGTGTGGAGGTATCCGGGGTCCCCCTCCGGGGCGATCCGCTCGAGCCAGTCGAGGAGGTCGGAGGCCGCGCTGGGGTCCGCGTTCTCCTGGATCACGAGGCTGGCGGAGGTGTGGCGGCAGAAGACCGTGCAGAGGCCGGTCCGGACGCCGCTGCGCTCCACCACCGCGGCCACGTCGCGGGTCAGCTCGTGGAGGCCGCGGCCCCCGCTCGACACCTGGAACTCTTCCTGGTGCTGGGTCATCGAACCAGGGTAGCGCCGGACGGGACGCGGTGAATTGGGGAAAATACGCCCCCTTTGGCGCCCATCTCGGGCGCCGCCCAACCGGCAGAAGCCCCTCTGAGCTCAAGATCAGCCGAGTTTAGCACCCAGAAGCTGCTCGGCGATCAGGAATTCGTCCGGCTCGCGGCCCTTCTCCGGGCAGGAGAAGGAGACCTGCAGCCGGTCGATGCCGTCCGTCTCCCACGCCAGACGGCAGATGCGAACCACGTCGAGCACCCGGTCCTCGAGGCGGCGACCCGCCGGCTCCTGGAAGATCAGGTCCGCGAAGCCGTCCTCGGCGACCGCCGGATCCACCTCGGGGCGTTCCGCCGGCCCCACCGAGCGGATGTGGGCCGGCCAAGGGCCCTCGCTCCAAGTGGGCCGGGCCAGGAGTCCCCAGAGCCGCTGGCCGTCGTGGGCCTTGATCCGGAACTCGATGACTTCGCGTCCTCCCCCGGAGAGGTCCGGGCGGGGAGTCAGCATCAGAGAGGGCCGTTCGGAGTCGAGCGCTCGTAGCCGGGTGCGCCAGTAGGTCGGCTCGAGAAGCAGAGGATGTACAGAGCGCCGCATATCCACAGGGTCAGCGTGAGGGAGCCAGGAAACCGGCGCGCGCCGAACGGGGAATCTAGGGGAAGTCCCACCGTCAGCTGAATTCGGCGATCTCGATTCGGGTCACGGGGGACGGAACTCGCCGGTATGCCGGCCGTAATCCCTTGCCAGCACGCGAGTAAGGATTTCCACCTTTCACCTCGGGATGTCTTGGCATTTCCTATGGTCTGCCATCCCCCGAGGGCGGGAGCCCTCCGGGAACCCACAACACGGCAGGACTCTCAGGCGCGGAGGAGGTCACCTTTCCACGGCCCCGCTCGGCGCAGGTGGGACCTGCGACGACTTCGCCGGCTTTCCCCGTGGAGATCGCCCCGATGCCCCTCCTCTCGACTTGGTTGGCAGCCGCCACGATCGCGGCTCCCGGCGCGCCCTCTGCGGCCCATCCCCCCATCGACCCCGCCGCCCAGGAGCCCCCCTGCTGCGCCTCGACCCCCGTGCTCCTGCGCGCCTCGAGGATCATCGTCCGCCCAGGGGAGGTGCTGAAGGATGCGGCCGTCCTCGTCGTCGATGGGCGCATCGAGAAGGTCGCACCGGGGCTCGCCGCCCCGGAAGGGGCCGAGGTGATCGAAGGGGAGGTGATCTGCGCCGGCTTCCTCGATCCCTGGTCCAGCCTCGGCGTGACCCGCGACTGCGTGCTGGATGGACGCGCCGACGCCGCGTCGCGCACCGCCGACGGCTTCGACCCCCACGGTAGCGCCTACACCCGCGAGGAGGCCCTGGCCGCCGGGGTGGTCGCGGTGCGCGCCCAGGGCGGCACCCGCTCCGACCTCGCCGGGGTAGGAGCCTGGTTCTCGACCGGTCCGGGGGACAAGGCCTGCGGACTGGTCCTGGTCGACGACGCCTGCGTCGGCGCCCGGGTGGGGATCAGCGAGCGCGGCAAGGTCGACGTCTTCGACCGCATCGATCAGGTCGACAAGCTGGTCAACAAGCTGCGCTCGGGGTGGGACTACTCGATCGACCAGACCGAGTACCGCCACGCCATGCAGGAGTGGCGCGAGAAGATCGCCAAGGAGGAGGCGAAGCTCGAGAAGGACTTCAAGAAGGCCAAGAAGGCCCGCGAGAAGGCGATCGAGGAGGCGGAGGAGAAGGACAAGGAGCACAAGGAGAAGTCCTACAAGGAGGACAAGCCGCCCAAGCCGCCGAAGTACGACGCCGAGAAGGAAGTCCTGGCGCGCCTGGCCAACGGCGAGATGCCCTTGGTGGTCGAGATGCACCGCGTCGCAGAGCTGCGCGAATTCCTGGCCCTGACCCGCGGTCTCGACCGGTTGCGGATCGTCATCGCCGGGGGAACGGAGGCGGAGGCGGTCGCCGAGGAGCTCGCCCGCCGCCGCATCCCCGTCATCGTGCATCCCGCCCCCCTGGGCGAGAGCCGCCCCGATCACCTCGCCGCCCACGACCTGGCCCTCGCCGCCAGCCTGGCGGAGGCCGGGGTACCGGTCCTGCTCGGCAGCGGAGGAGGCGCGGCCGCCCGCGATCTGCCGCTCCTGGCGACCCTCGCCATCGGGCACGGGCTCGATCCCGAGGAGGCCTTCGCCGCCCTGACCTACCGCGCGGCCCGCGTCTTGGACGTGGCCGACTGCCTCGGCTCCGTGCAGGCCGGCCGCCGCGCCGACCTGCTCGTGCTGGACGGCGACCCTCTCGCCGTCACCACCCGGGTGCGCCACGTCCTAGTCGGCGGGCGCGTCGTCGTCTCCCCCACCAACCAGAACGGGAAGTAGGAGGACAGCATGCTCTCGATTCCCCTGGCCCTCGTCTCCCTCTTGGCACCGGCGCTCACCGGGGCACCGGAGGGGGGCACCTTCGCCCTGCGGGCGACCCGCGTTCACGTCGGCGACGGCACCGTGATCGAGAACGGGGTCGTAGTCGTCCGGGACGGCAAGATCGCCGGCGTCGGCAAGGGCGTCACGGTCGACAAGAACGTGGTGCTGGTCGAGCACGACGGGGACCTCTCCCCGGGTCTGATCGCCCTGCGCGACTACTCCGGGGCGGGCTCCGAGGGAGCCGACTCCACCCGTACGGTGATGGAGACGGCCGACCTGGCCCACGCCTTCGACCCCGACCACTCGAGCATGAAGCGCCTGCAGTCGGAGGGGGTGACGACGGTCGTGCTCGCGCCCACTCCGGGTCAGAACCTGATCGGTGGCCTGGCGGCCGCGGTCAAACCCGGGGTGCGGGTCCTGGCTCGCGGCGCGCTGCTGCACCTGGACCTGTCGACCTCGGGCCTGCGCAACAACCGCTACCCCACCAGCTACGCCGGCGCCTTCGAGGAGCTCGAGCGCCGCTTCCACGAGCCCCAGGGCGTCTTCGCCCGGGTGGCGGCGGGGGAGCTGCGCGTGCTCCTGGAGGCGAACAACCGCGCCGAGCTGCAACGCGCCCTGGCCTTCGCCTCCCGCCACGGGTTGGCCGGCATCCTGGTCGGCTCCTCCCGGGCCGGAGAGCTGGCGGCTCAGGTGAAGGCCAGCGGACTCGGCATCGCCCTGGGCCCCTACGGCCCCGGAACCGACAGCAAGACGCTGGCCAGCGCCGCGGCCCTGGCGCGCGCCGGGGTACCCCTGGGCTTCGCCCTCGATGCCCCCGGGGTCCACCCGGTCGGCCTGCGCTGGACCGCCGCCCTCTGCGTGCGGGCGGGCCTCGAACGGGACGCCGCCTTCGGCGCCTTGACCTCGGGCGCGGCGGACCTGGCCGGGATCGGGGATCGGGTCGGGCGGATCCGCGAAGGACTCGACGCCGACCTGGTGCTCTGGAGTGGCGATCCGGTCGACGCGGGCAGCCGCGTACAGGCCGTCTGGATCGACGGGAAGAAGGTCTTCGAGGCCCCCGAAGACGAGGACGACGAGGAAGACGAAGACGAAGAAGAGGAGGACGACGCGTGATGCTCTCGCTCCTGATGGCGCCCACCCTGGCGCTGGCCGTCGGATCGCCGGCGGGCCACCCCACCTCTAGCGACGACTGGACGATCCACGCCGAGCGGGTCTACACCGGCCCCGGTGAGGTCCTCGAGGACGCCGTGATCACGGTGAAGGACGGCGTGGTGGCCTCGATCACCCCCGGTGGAAAGGCCCCCGAGGACGCCCTGGCGGCGCACGCGGTGACCGCCGGGATGATCGACCTCTCGGCACACCTGGCCGACAGTCGCTACGCCGTGGAGCAGGCGCGCGAGGTGCAACCGCACCTCTCGGTCGCCCCCGCGGTGGACCTCTACTCGACGCGCTGGAAGGCCCTGGCTGCCAGCGGGGTCACGATCGCGCTGGTCTCACCCCTCGACCTGAACATCATCGGCGGGCACGGGATCGCCCTCCGGACCGCGGGCCCCAAGGAGCTCGCCGCCCGGGAGGTCACCGGCAAGCCGGTCCTGCGGGGCGCCATCGGGACCCAGCCGAGCGGCGGCAACCACCCCGCCTACGGCCGCCCCACCGACTTCTTCTCGCGGCGTCCGACGACGCGCATGGGAGTCGAGTGGGAGTGGCGCATCGCCTTCTTCGACGCCGTCGCCGCGACCCGACTGCCGGAGAAAGAGTTCCCCGGCGCCGAGGAGCTGCGCGCCGCCCTGCGCGGCGAACGCGTCGTGATGATCCAGGCCTGGGCGACCCAGGACATCCGCACGGCGGTCTTCCTCAAGGAGGAGATGAGCCGCGAGGGGTTCGGCGAGCTCGACCTCGTGCTCGACGCGGCCGCCGAGGCGTGGAAGGAGCCCCAGCTCCTGATGCGCAGCGGCACCACCGTCGTGCTGCCGCCCTTCCCCGCCGGCGGGCGCACCACCGACCAGGCCTTCATGGCCTGGAACACCGCCAAGCTGCTCACCGACGGAGGCGTGACCGTTTGCCTCTCGAGCCACGGCCGCACCAGCGCGGCGGACCGCCTGAGCATGCAGGCGGGCTTCGCCATGCGCGGCGGTCTCACCTTCGACCAGGCCCTGGCCGCGGTCACCACCAACCCCGCCCAGGTGCTCGGCATCTCCGAGCGCGTGGGCACCGTCGAGAGCGGCAAGGATGCCGACCTCGTCCTGTGGAGCGGTCAGCCCTTCGAGCCCAGCGCACGTATCACTGGCGTCCTGGTCGCGGGCGAGCTCGCCCTCGACCCTCGATAGCCCGAGCACACACCATCCCATCGACCTAGCAAGAGATCTCCGATGAAAGCGACGAGCCTGCGGGCCCTCCCCATCATCCTCGCCCTCGCGACGGGCGTCGCCGGGGCGGGCGACAAGTACGCCATCAAGGCCGGGACCGTGATCACCACCAACGGCGAGGCGATCGCCGAAGGTGTGATCGTGATGGAGGGCGGCAAGATCACCGCCGTCGGTCCCTTGGACGAGGTCAAGATCCCGTGGGACGCCGCGGTGCTCGACGTCCCCGAGCTGACCGCCGCCCCCGGCTTCGTCGAGGCGTGTACGTCCAGCGGGATGGACCGCCCCAACGAGAACCTCGACGTCGCGCCGTTCCTGAACATCCGCGACTCGATCGACCCAGTGGCCTTCTACTTCGAGGACTCGCTGCGTTGGGGGATGACTACCCTCAACATCCAGCAGGGTCCCAGCTGCGTCATCGGGGGCCAGGGCATGGTGGTGCAGCCCTACGGGCTCCTGGTGGAGGAGATGATGATGCGCCCCACGTCGGGGATCGTCATGAGCGCCTCCCCCAAGAGCGGGAAGTCGCGCGCCACCCAGGCCCAGGCCCTGCGCCAGGCCTTCGCCGACCTCCGGCGTCACCTGGAGACCCTGGTGCGCGAGAAGCGCGCCGGGGACGACCGCGCCCGCCGCGAGGCGCTCTACCAGGGTCGCGACCTGGAGGGTGAGCGCGGCAAGGGCCGGGCGATGGAGGGCAAGGCCTGGAAGGTGGAAGGGCTGGAGTTGATCCCCCGGGGAGAGATCGACGAGAAGCTCGAGCCCCTGCTGGACATAGTCGAGGGTCGCGTCGACGTCTACTTCTACTGCGGCGCGCCGATGGACGTGCGGCTGGCCCTGGAGATCGCCTCCGACAACGGGTTCCTGGAGCGCACCATCCTGGTGCTCGACGACTCCTGCTGGAAGGCCGCCGATCTGATCGCCGAGGCGGGCGTGGCGGTGGTCCTCGATCCCACCCTGCTGCACCGCGAGACGGACCCCAAGAGCGAGGAGGAGGTCGAGACCTTCGTCCCCGGGGTCTTCGCGAAGAAGGGCATCAATTTCGCCCTGCGCTCGCGCAACACGACCAACGAGTCGCTCTGGTTCCAGGCGGCCACCTGCATCGCTCACGGGATGTCGCGCGCTGACGCCCTGGCGGCAGCGACCACCACCCCGGCCAAGATGCTGGGGCTCGAGGGACGCGTGGGCGAGTTGAAGGCGGGAGCCGAGGGGGACGTGGTGCTCTTCTCCGGCGATCCGCTATCGGTGACCTCCTTCGTCGAGTACGTCGTGCTCGACGGGCAGCTGATCTACGACCGCTCGCAGGACGTACGCACCCAGCACCTGTTGGAGGGCATCCAGCCCGACAACACCGAGGCCGCGACCGTCGGAGAGGCGGACGCGGAGGGTGACACCGAGGACGACGAAGAAGAAGACGACGGAGAGGAGGACGACCGGTGAGACGCTCTTGGTTGGCCCTCGCCGCCCTACCGCTGGCGGCGGCCGCGCCCCCCACAGACGATGGAGGGCTGGTCGCCGTGCAGGCGGGCACGCTGCACCTCGTCGATGGAGGTGCGGTGCTCGAGGACGGGACGATCCTGATCCGTGACGGCAAGATCGAGGCGATTGGAACGGAGGTGGAGATCCCCTCCGGAGCGCGGGTCGTCGACTACGGCCCCGACGCGGTGATCGTTCCGGGTCTGGTCGCGGCGGATTCCTCCTACGGCTCGTCGCGAGCCGCGGAGCGTACCGCCTCGCCGAGCCTGCGCGCCCTCGACAACTTCGACCCCTACAGCGAGCTGCGCAGGGAGCTGCGCGCTGGCGTGACCAGCGTCTACCTGGCACCCGCCCGCGGGCGCCTGATCGCCGGTCAGGGAGCGGTCGTCAAGACCGGTGGTGAACCCGAGGACGATCGCGTCGTCAGCGACAGCGCGGTGATCCACGGCTCGATCTCCGCCGAGGCGAGAAGCACCCCCGGCTACTGGAAGCCCCCCGTGCCCGCCACGGTGGACGTCGGGCTGGGGGTGGAGCAGCCCCAACTCCCGCGCACCACCATGGGCGCGGAGGTCGCACTGCGCGAGCTCCTGGCTCTGGTCGGCGGGGATGAGGACCTGGTCGAGGAGTACGGCATCGAGACGGGGCCCGCCCTGCAGGCCCTAATGGAAGCCAAGCGCCCCTGGCGCATGGGCGCCCACTCCCCCGAGGAGGTGCGCGCGCTCCTGGCCTTCTTCGCCGAGGCCGGTTTGCCCCTGGTGCTCGACGGCGCCCGTGGCGTCGACGAGGAGGCCGCGGCGGAGATCGCCGCCGCCGGCGTGCCGGTGATCGCCTCCGTGGCCACCCACGGCGGCTCCGATTTCGGCAAGGGGCCCGACGCCCCCTGGCCCAACACCCAGGTCGTCTCGACTTTGGCCGAGGCGGGGGTGAAGCTGGCGGTGTCGGGGCGTCGCCCCGGTGCCTTGCGTCTCGACCTCGCCCTGGCACGGCGCGGCGGGGGACTCGACGAAACGTCGGCCCTGCGCGCGATCACCCTCGGCGCGGCGGAAGTGCTCGGCGTGGCGGATCAGGTGGGCAGTCTGACCCCCGGCAAGGACGCCGACCTGGCGGTTTTCAGCGGCCCGCCCCTCGAGATCACCAGCACGGTCCAGGCGACCTGGATCAGCGGCGAAGTGGTCTGGAAGGCGAAGGAGTCCGCCGCGGTCGTCCTCGAGGTGGACGAGCTGCACGTCGGTGACGGAAAGGTGCTGGCGCCGGGTCAGCTCTTGATGTCCGGTGGTCGCATCGTCGAGGTCGGCACCCGCGTCGCGCACCCTTCCGGGGCGACCGTCGTGCGCGGAGCCGCGGCGATGCCGGGGATGATCGACACCCTCGGATACCTGGGCCTCGAGGGCTCCCAGAAGCCCTTCTCGACGCGCTTCGACCTGACCCGCCTGGTGGAGCCCGGGGACGAAGTCGATCGGCAGGTCGCGCGCTACGGCGTCACGACCGTCAACCTCGGGGGTCGCAGGGCCTCCGGGCAGACGATGGTCTACAAGCCAGCCGGCTCGGACCCGAGTCGGATGGTCGTCGACGCCGCGGCCACGATGCGCATGAAGTGGAGCGAGGATGTGCCCTCCGACGCCGGCGAGGCAGTGCGCAAGACCCTCGAGAAGGCGGCCGAGTACAAGCAGAAGTGGGAGGAGTACGAGAAGGCGATCGCCGCCTGGACTCCCCCCGAGCCCGAGGCGGCCGCAGAAGAGGAGGAAGAAGAAGAGGACGAAGACGCCGAGGAAGAAGAGGACGACGACAAGAAGAAGAAGAAGAAGGAGAAGTCGCCCCCACGTCCCGTCACCGGGGAGTGGAAGGGCAAGGCCACCGTCGGCGAAGAGGAACCCGCCCTGCGTCTGCGACTCCTGGAGCGCGACCTGGTCCTCGAGGGAACGCTGCGAGCCGAGGGCTTGGATGAGCTGATCTCCCTCGAGGGAGAGCGCGAGGAGTACGCAGTGCGTCTGCGCGGGCGCTCCAGCCTCGGCGACATCACGCTGGAGCTCGAGTTGGACGAGCAGAAGCTCACCGGCACGGGCCAGGTGGACGGCACCCAGGGAGAGGTCGCCTTGGAGCAGGTCTGCGAGGAGTATCCGGTGGCCAAGCGCCCCGAGCGGCGCCGCCCCGAGCCTCCCCCCAAGGACCCCAAGGGCAAGCCCAAGCCCCCGGGGATCGACCCCAAGCTGGAGCCGATCCGTCAGGCGATGTTCGGCCGGGCGGCGGTGATCGTCGAGGTCGGACGAGAGGACGAGATCCTCGAGTGCGTGGCGGAGTTCGAGCGCTACGGCATCCGCCCGATCCTGTGGGGCGCCAGCGGCGCGCCGAAGGTGGCCGGGGCCCTGCGCGGACGCGTGGCCGGCATCCTGACCCGCTCGTCGGTGGTGACCCTCTCCCAGGCCGGCATTCCGGTCGCCTTCTACAGCCAGGCGGAGGAAGGGGCGGCGGAGCTCGCCCTGCAGGCCGCCAACGCCATCGCTTCGGGGATGGGGTCCGGGGCCGCCTTGCGCGCCCTGACCGGCGACGCGGCCCGCATGCTGGCGATCGACGACCGGGTCGGCACCCTGGCGGAAGGCAAGGACGCGGACGTCCTGCTCCTGGACGGCAGCCCGCTCGACATCTCCTCGAGCGTGGTCAGGACCTGGGTGAACGGCGAGGAGGTCCGCTGACGGTGCGCCCGATCCCGCTCCTCCTGGCGCTCGTCGCCCTGCTGGTCCCCGCCTTCGCCGGCGGGGACTCGGGCGCGCGAGGTGCCGAGCGGGGTCTGGCGATCCTGACCGCCAAGGCGCTGACGGTGCCGCCGGAGGGCCCGCAGGTGGTGGACAACGCCGTCCTGCTCATCCGCGAGGGACGCATCGAGGTCGTGGGGGTCCAGGGGGAGCTCGAGCTCCCCGCCGACTACGAGCTCCTCGACGTGGGCGATCGTTGGGTCGCGCCCGGGATCATCGATCTGCACACCCACATCGGAGGGCGGGACTTCTTCACCAACGACATCAACGACATGGTCTACCTGACCAACCCCGGCTTGCGTGTCTCGACCTCGGTGGTACCCGAAAACAGGCACCTGATGACCGCCGTGGCCGGGGGGGTGACCCTGCTGCTCTACATCCCGGGCTCGGGCACGAACATCGGCGGGCACGGGATCCTGCTCAAGACCGGGCTGAAGAGCTACGAGCGCATGGTGGTGCGCGATCCCGGTTCTCTGAAGCTGGCCCAATCGGGCAACCCGGAGAGCTGGACGGTGGGGATCTTTCGCTCCTTCATGAACTGGCACACGCGCTACACCGTGCGGCGCGGCCTCGGCTACGCCCGGCGTTGGGCCGACTACGAGGCGGGCCAGGGGCCACGCCCCGAGAAGGACCCCCAGTGGGAGGTGTTCCGCGATGTGCTGTCCAAGAAGACCCAGGTCTCGGTCCACACCCAGATCTTCCAGGTGGTCTTGATGACGGTCACGATGCTGAGCGAGGAGTTCGGCCTCGACGTATACATCGACCACGGCTCCTTCGACGGGTGGCGCGCAGCGGGTCCCGCCGCGCTGTCTGGGGTGCCCGCGATCTTGGGGCCGCGCGGGGTCTCCGCCCACATGGTGGTGGAGTACCGCCCCTCGATGTCGGTCGAGAACGACACCGACGGGGCCATCCTCGGGATGGCGGCCAAGTACCAGGAGGCGGGTCACGAGATGATCGGCTTCAACACCGATGCCCCGGTCGTCCCCGCTGAGGAGGTCTCCCTCCAGGCCGCCATGGCCGTGCGCTACGGCTTCGACACCTCCCGCGCGCAGCACGTGCGTGGGCTCACGATCGTGCCCGCCCTCGCCGCCGGCCTCGCCGATCGGGTCGGCAGTCTGGAGCCGGGCAAGGACGCGGATCTGATCGTGGTGGACGGGGATCCGGCGGACCCGCGCACCACCGTCTTCATGACCTTCATCGAGGGGGAGCGGGTCTACGACAACGAGCGGGAGAAGCGCAGGTGGTGAGGGTGCAGTTTCGATTCCCGGCAACGCATACGATCATGAATCTCCATCGCGTTCTGTTCGCTCTGCTGCTCCTGGCTCCGGCCGCCGCCAACGCGCCCGGAACCGAAGGCGGGACGGGGCTGGCTCTGCTCACGCGCAAGGCCCTCATCTCCACCTACGAGGGACGCGGCGTCCTCGACAACGCGGCCATCCTGATCAAGGACGGGCACATCGAGGCGGTGGGTCCGGCGGCCGAGCTCGAGTTGCCCGAGGGCTACCAGCTGATCGACCTCGGTGAGCTGTGGGTCACGCCCGGCCTGATCGACCTGCACGATCACTCGGCGGGCAATCTGATGGACCTGAACGACAGCGTCTATCTGACCAACCCCGGCCTGCGCGCAGCCCCCACCATCACGCCCGGCAACATGGCCATGCGACGCGCCCGGGCTGGTGGTGTGACGAGCGTCCTGTGCATTCCGGGCTCCGGCTCCAACATCAGCGGCTGGGGCATCCTGGTGCGGGGGGGCTTCGACACCTTCGAGGAGAACCTGATCCGCAACCCCGGTTCCCTCAAGCTCGCCCAGGCGGGCAACCCCGAGCGCGCCGCCCCCTGGTACCCGCGCCGGACCTTCATGAACTGGAACACCCGCAACACACTGCGGCGGGGGAAGGCCTACGCAAAGCGCTGGGAGGCCCACGAGCAGGGGCGCGGACCCAAGCCGGAGAGGGACCTGCAGTTCGACATCTTCCGAGACCTCCTCGAAGACAGCATTCAGGTCTCGGTCCACACCCAGATCTACCAGGTGGTCAACATGACCATCGGGATGGTGGCCGAGGAGTTCGGGTTCTCTGTCTACATCGACCACGGGACCTTCGACGGTTTCCGCGCCGCGGCGCGCGCCGCGGAAGTCGGAGTCGGCGCCATCCTCGGCCCGCGGGCGGTCCAGGCCCCGATGCCCCCTATGGTCGACACCGACGGGAAGATCCTGGGCGTGGCCGCCGAGTACCAGGGGCGTGGCCATCGCTACGTCGGGTTCAATACCGACGCACCGGTGGTGCCCCAGGAGGAGCTCACCCTGCAGGCCGCCATGGGGGTGCGCTACGGTTTCGACAACTCACGTATGGGCGCCGTGCGCGGGCTGACGATCGTGCCCGCCCTGACCGCCGGTCTCGACGGGGCGATCGGCAGCATCGAGCCCGGCAAGGAGGCCGACCTGATCGTCACCACCGGCGACCCGGTCGACCCGCGCTCCTCGGTCGAGATGGTCTTCCAGCGCGGGCACAAGGTCTACGACGCCAAGGAGGGCAAGCGCCTCTGGTGATGATGCCCCCCCGTCCCCTCTTGCCCGCCCTCGTGGGCGTCCTCCTGGCTGGCCTGGCGGCCGGTGATGGAGAGGCTCTGGCCACCGCCGGAGCGGAGGGGGGAGAGGGTCTGGCCCTGCGGGCGACCAAGGCGATCGTCGCCGCGGCGGAGGGTACCCAGGTCATCGACCAGGCACTGGTCCTGGTGCGCGACGGTCGCATCGAGGCCGTGGGATCGGCGCAGGACCTGGAGGTTCCCCAGGACTACGCGCTGCTCGATCTCGGGGCGAGCTGGCTGATGCCGGGGATGGTCGACATCCACAGCCACGCCGGTGGCACGCGGGGCGACATCAACGACATGGTCTATCAGACCAACCCCGGGCTGCGCGTCTCGGCGGCTGTCGTTCCCGCCAACTCCGGGTTGCAGAGGCCGATCGCGGCCGGCATCACGTCCATCCTCTTCATCCCCGGGTCCGGCACGAACATCGGCGGGCAGGGGTTCTTGATGAAGACCGGCCTGGAGGAGTTCGAACGCGCTCGCCTGCGCGATCCCGGCTCGATGAAGCTCGCCCAGGGGGACAACCCCACGCGCTGGGGGTACCGCATGGGCCGCGTGCTCATGAACTACCACATGCGCTCGGCGATCCGCCGCGGTTTGGCCTACGCCGAGCGTTGGGAGGAGTTCGAGGCCGGTAGGGCCGAGCGCCCGGAGCGGGACATCCAGCTCGACATCTTCCGCGAGCTGGCGAGCCATCGAACCCAGATCTCCGTCCACACGCAGTACTACCAGCTGGTGATGATGAGCGTCTTGATGCTCGCGCGGGAGTACGGCTTCGACGTCTACATCGACCACGGCTCCTTCGACAGCTACCTGACGACGCCGATCGCCATCGAAAACGGGGTGGCGGCGATCCTCGGGCCGCGCGAAGTGATGGTTCCCAGCCCGCCCCGCTACGACACCGACGGACAGATCCAAGGCACCGCCTGGGGATTCCAGCAGCGCGGCCATCCCCGCATCGGCTTCAACACCGACGCGCCGGTGGTGCCCCAGGAGGAGCTCCCCCTGCAGGCCGCCATGGGCGTGCGCTACGGCCTGGACGACGAGGAGATGATCGCGGTGCGGGGGATCACGATCGTGCCCGCCCTGACCGCGGGTCTCGACGAGCGGCTCGGCAGCCTCGAGCCCGGCAAGGACGCCGACCTGGTGGTGGTGAGTGGGAATCCGATCGATCCCCGCTCGCACGTGGAGCTGGTGTTCGTCGAAGGCGCCTGCATCTACGATGCAGAGGCGAACGGGAGGAGGTGGTAGTGCGAGTCCCGCTTCACACGGGTGCGTTCCTGACCGCCCTCCTGACCCTCGCAGCGCCGGCGGTGGCCGAGGAGCCCCCCCTGGTCCTGATCGCCGGCAAGGTCCTGACGATGGACGCCGAGGGCACCGTCCACAACCCCGGCATGCTCATCTGTCAGGGGCGCGAGTTGACCTACGTCGGAGCCCCCGTCGAGCCCCCCGCGGGCGCGCGCGTCATCGAGCTCCCCGACGGCTGGGTCAGCCCCGGGCTGCTGGACATCCACACTCACATCCAGGCCGGGGGCTTCCAGGACATCAACGACATGGTGCAGGCGGTGAATCCCGAGCTCCGCGCGCGGGCCGGGCTCATACCCGCCAATCCGCTGATCCGGCGCGCCTGCAACTCGGGCGTGACGACCGTCTTCGGCATCCCCGGCTCCGGCACCAACATGGGCGGGCTGGGCGTGCTGTACAAGACGAAGGCGCACGAGCACGCCTATTCGAAGATCGTCATGGCCGATCAGGGCGGCCTGAAGGTCTCCCAGGATTCCAACCCCCAAGGTCGCAACGCCACGGACTTCGGCGTCACCCGGGCGGGGCAGGGTTGGATTCTGACCGACATCAACGAGCGAGCCCTGTCCGCGCTGCGCCGGGACCATTACGACCCGGCCCTCGAGGACTTGAAGCGGGCGCTGTCGGGCGAGATTCCCGTGCTGATCCACACGGCCGGCTCGGAGGGCGTCATGAACTCCGCGCGCATGTGGGGCGTGGACTACGGCACCCGCTGCTTCGTCTCCCACGGCAGCTTCGACGGATGGAGGGCCGCCAAGGCCGTGGCCGGGATGGGCGTGCCCGTCAACCACGGACCGCGCACCATCGACTACCAAGCCGCCATGAACGGCCGTGTCAACGGCTCGAGCGCCGAGTACGTCGCCGCGGGGGTACCGCTCTTCTCACTGACCACCGACTCCAGCGTCATCCCCCAGGAGGAGCTCTTCCTGCAGGGCGCCATGAGCGCGCGCTACGGCGGGGACCCCTACACGATGCTGGAGGCGCTGACCACCAATCCAGCCCAGGTCTTCGGCATCGAAGGCCGCGTTGGCAGTCTCGAACCCGGCAAGGACGCGGACGTCGTCGTCCGGACGGGTGATCCCCTCGACCCCCGAGCCGCCGTCTTGCTGGTGTTGATCGACGGCGTGATCGAGTACGACCGAGAAGCGACGGACAGTGGTTCTGACCGAACGCGAAGGTGATCCACGATGATTCTGACTCCCCTCATCCTGACCCTCGGCCCCGCAGCGGCACCTCCCCCGGTGCCCGGGGGGGAACTTCTGGCGATCCGCGCGCCCCGCGTGGAGGTCGGAAACTGCGAGACCCTGAGCAACGCCGTGATCCTGGTCGAAGGCGGCAAGATCGTGACGATCGGAGAAGACCTGCCGATCGAGCGCGGCATCCCCGTCCTCGAGCTCGGTCCCGAGCAGGTGGTGATGCCAGGGCTGGTCAACTGCTACTCACGGGTAGGCATGACCGGCAGGGGGCACAACGACGCTCGGCCCTGGCTCCAGGCGTCGGACGAGCTCTACCCCCCCAGCTCTGCCTACGGCGACGTGCTGGAGGCCGGAGTCACGACCCTCGGGCAGTATCCGGCTGGCAACGGCATCCCGGGGCGGGCGGTGGTCGTGCGCCCCAAGGGGTCCAGCGCCGAGGAGATGGTGCTGCACGATCCCGCCTACCTGAAGGTCCTCATGGCCTCGTCGCGCTCCGCCAAGCGCAACCTCAGTGAGGGCTTCAAGAAGGCGGACGCCTGGCTGGAGAAGGAGAAGAAGAACAAGGAGAAGTGGGACAAGGCCAAGGAGAAGTTCGACAAGGAGAAGGACAAGGAGAAGAAGGCCAAGCTCGATCCGGGTCCCTACAAGCCGATCGATCCCGACCCCAAGGCCCAGTCCTTCCTCGAGCTTCGCTCCGGGGAGTTGAAGGCCCTCATCTCGATCCGCAGCGCCGGGGACTACCTGCACCTCCTGGACGCCATCGGAGAGGAGGAGTTCACCTGGGACCTGCGGGTGGTGATGACCCGCAACCTGGACCTGTTCCACGTCCTCGAGAAGATCGCCGAGCGGGAGCTGCGGGTGACGATGGAGCCGGAGATCACCCTGCATCCCGGCACCATGCGCCAGCGCAACCTGCCCGCCGAGTTCGCACGCGCCGGGGCCAAGCTGGTGCTGGTGCCGCGCAGCGACTCGATCACGAGCCAGAGGGACTGGCTGCGTCACGTGGGCGAGGTCGTGGCGGCAGGACTCGACTACCAAACCGCCGTGCGCTCCATGACCTTGGAGCCGGCAGCCCTGCTGGGGGTCGAAGAGCGCCTAGGCAGTCTGGAAGTCGGCAAGGACGCGAACCTGTTGATCCTGAGTGGCGACCCCTTCGAGGTCGGCACGCAGATCGACGCCGTGATGTTGGACGGTGAATTCGTCCACGGAGAGGTGGAACTGTGATGCTCAAGCGCAATCTCACACTCCCCGCGGCCTTCTGTGCCGCCCTGACCTTGGCCCTGCCCATCCACGCCGCCGACGAGAAGGAGGAGGCGCAGGAGGCGCAGGAGGGCCAGGAGGAAGAGCAGCCCGACGAGCCGGAGGAGCGCTGGTTCGCGGTGGCGGGTGGCGATGTCCACACCGGCACCGGCTCCACCCTGCGCGGCGCGACGGTGCTCTGCAAGGACGGCAAGATCGAAGCGATCGGCTACGACCTGTGGATGCCGGAGGAGACCGAGGTCCTGGACGTCAGCGGCTATCGGGTCTATCCGGGCCTGGTGGCGGTGGGCTCCCAGGGGCTGTTCGGGGGTTCGAGCGATCTCGAAGACACCTTCAATCCCTTCAACCGCAACATGGTGTTGGCGCTGGCCGCGGGGATCACCTCGGCCGCCACGGGCAACGAGGTCGGCAAGCTGAAGTTCGGCGAGATCGAGGGCGTGCTCCTGGCCGACAACGTCTTCCACAACCTGAGCTACGGCAAGAGCAACCCAGCGGGCAAGCGCTCCACGCGCGAGAAGTTCGTCAAGGCCGCCGAGTACCTGCGCGCCTACCGCCAGTGGGAGATCGACAAGAAGACCAACAAGGACCTGAAGGAGCCCTCCAAGAAGGGGGTCGACGGGACGGTCCTGGGAGTGCTGCGCGGTGAGTTCCGCCCCATCTTCCGCGCCGACACGCGCACCGACCTGCTCGAGATCGCCCGCTTGGCTCAACGCTTCGGCTTCCGTCCGATCATCCGCGGCTGCCGCGAGGGCTGGACCGTCGCCGACGAGCTCGGTCGCGCGGGGGCGGCGGCGATCGTCACCGCGCGGGACCGCCGTAGCAAAGGGGAGCAGTACGTGCGCGAGGGAGGCTCCTCGATCGAGAACGCGGCCATCCTGCACCGCGCGGGCGTGCCCGTGACGGTCATCCCGAGCAGCCAGGGAATCAGCCTGGGCGGCATCGTCGGTCGCGACCTGATGCACCTCACCGTCGAGGTGGGCTTCGCCATCCGCGGCGGCTTGCCCGAGGACGCCGGGCTGGCCAGCATGACCATCGAACCCGCGCGCCTGATGGGCGTCGACCACCGGGTCGGCTCGATCGAGGTGGGCAAGGACGCCGACCTGGTCGTCACCGACGGAGACCTCCTGCACTACCAGACCTTCGTCCAGTGGGCGGTGGTGGACGGCAAGCTGGTCTACGACAAGGAGGCGGAGCTCTACTTCGCCCACATCCGCCCACGCCCGGAGGGTGCCGTGGCGCCCGAGGAGCGCTTGGACGAAGGCGAGAACCCCCCGGAGGAGGAGGGCGAGGCGGAAGGCGAGGCGGACGGCTAGGAGGCTCCTGGTTACGAGACCGAAGGAGAGGGGGGGCTTCGAGAGGTCCGGGCTGCTGATCCGTCTCTCTGGGGAGACGGATTGACGTAGACGCTAGGAAGTCGCAAAATACTCTTAGCCGCTCCCTTGAGCCGAAACGGAGGGAGACGAGAAGCCAGGAGTATGCGAACACCTGCCGCACCTCACCCGGGCTCCAGGAGCCCCCAGGGGTCACGTATGACGTCTACCGGGGGGGGAGCATGTTGACCCGTCCGATCCTGGTCGCCCTGATCGGCACGGCGCTCGCCTCGGGCGCGATCTCCGCCCTGGTGACCTGGAGCCTGATGACCGAGCTCGCCGAGCAAAAGGCCGGATCCCCGGGGGCCCGACCCGCTGGAGGGGAGACCACCCTCCGAGTCGATACGGCACCGCTGGCCTCGATCCCATTCCGGCCCGAGCTTCCGGCCCAGCGCCACCCGGTCCACGCCGCCCCCGAGCAAGGGACCGAGCCACCGGAGGAGGCGAACGGGGACGAGACGTGGCCGGATGTGCCCATCGACTCCGAAGAGGCTCGCTTCCGCCGCCTGCTCTCTCACCAAGAGCGGTACATGAACTCCTGGGCGGAAGGCACGCAGCACAGGCAGCTCGTCCACGAGGCCCACGCTGCGGCCGCCTGTAGTGTGGCTGCGGTGCTGAGGGCCCAAGGGCGCGCCGACTTCGGTACCGAGGAGGAACGCCAGTTCGGCTTCAGCTCGAGGCCGGAGTACCAGGGCCAACAGGTCTTCTTCTGCGACTCCGCCCGCTACCGCGTCGATCGGGGCGAGTTCCCGGTCTACGACGTCACCCGGAAGCACCTCTTCCACGACCAGGTCCGCAACGGCCCGGAGCCTCCCCTACCCCCTGACTTCCACACGCAGATGGAGGCGCTGATCGCCCGCGGCATCGAGAGCTCCATCGTCCTACTGGACCACTGACGCCTCCCAACGACGTCCACACCGAGAGCGCTTCCACCGAGGAGAATCAGCATGAGCGACACCAAGCAGACGACCGCAGGCACCCGCCGCACGCTCCTCGTCCTAGGGATGCTGGCCGCAATCTCCACCAGCGGTCTGGCCTTGATGGCTGCTCCCACTCCAGTGGTTCCGGAAGACCCGATAGGGATCACGTGCGTAGGGGATCCCTGCATCGCGGACTTCTACCACTCCCCCACCGAGGCCTGGATCATCACGCCCGCCTCCAACGATGGACAGGGGCTGGGGGAGCCCGCGTCCGACTGCGATCCCTGCGACGACTGCGAGTCGACCGTGGGTTGGACCTTCGATCTCGCGGGCCAGCACCCGAACGTCAAGGCCTACGTCAGGTGGGCAGCAGGCTGCGAGGTCGGCAGCATCTCGTCGGGGCAGTCGGGGGCCTTCAGGGTGTTCAACCACTGCGACACGATCCCCTACGACATCCTCTTCAGCGACCCGGTCAACGGCAACGTCTGGGCCCACCTGTACTGCAACTGTCCCTAGTCGGGCAACCTGACCAGCGACGTAGAGGGGACCTCCCCCCGGGAGTAGACTGGACTGCTCCCCATGGTCCTGCGTCACCTCATGTGCGTCCTGGGAAACCCCAGGGATGCGCGCAATCTGAGCCGTGAGGAGGCGGCCCGAGCCTTCGCCTCGATCCTCGCGGGAGGGGAGAGCGAGATCACCGTCGGCGCGTTCCTGACCCTGCTGCGCTGGAAGGGGGTCACCGTCGAGGAGCTGTGCGGTCTGGCCCAGGCCGCCCGCGCCCAGGCGCGCATGCCCTGCCAGGGCATGGCGGGGCTGGTCACCCTCTGTCCTCCCCACGACGGCCAGGACCTGCACCCACCCCTCGAGGTGGCGGCCGGGCTGGTGGCCGCCGGAGCCGGCGCGCGGGTCCTGATCATCTCCGACCGCTGCGTGCCGCCGCGTCGCGGGCTGACCGCCGCCAGCGTGCTGGAGGCCCTCGGGCTCTCCATGACCTGGGATCCCACCGAGGCGGAGGACTGGATCGAGCGCGGCGGCTTCGCCGCGCTCTCGATCGCCGGGGTGCTGCCCGCCCTCCTGCACCTGCGCCGCGTGCGCGGGGAGATCGTGGTGCGCACCCCCCTGGCGACGGTCGAGAAGCTCCTGGCGCCGCCCGGTTCGGCGGTCGTCCTGGGCGCCTGGGAAGGGCCGGTGCTCGGCACCGCGGTCGAGGTGATCCAGGCCCTGGGCCATCCGCGCGGCGTGGCGCTGCAAGGGCTCGACGGGGGCGTCGTGCCCTCGGTGCGCAAGCGCACGCGCGGCATCCAGCTCGGCGAGGGACACCTCGTGCCCCTGGCCGTCGAGCCCGCCGATTTCGGGCTGGAGGCCGCCAGCGAGCCGGAGCTGCCCCTCTTCGGTCCTCCCGAGGAGGGCTACGGCGCCGCCGACAACCCCGCCCTCGTGCGCGCCGCCGGGGAGATGACGCGCGCCGTGCTCGAAGGGCAGACCGGGTCCGCCCGCAACGCGACCCTGCTGGGGGCCGCGGTCGCCCTCAAGGCCTCGGGCCGCTGCCTGACCTTGGCGGAGGGGGTGGACGCCGCCGCCAACGCCCTGGATGGCGGTGCCGCCATGGGGGTCCTGCAGCACCTGCGGGAGCTGATCGAGTGAGGAGCGGTGGGACCGCACCAGATTCCAGCTCCCTGGCCGCCGTCGATCTGGGCTCGAACAGCTTCCACTTGATCGTCGCTCGTGAGGAGAGCGGAGCGGTGCGCATGCTCGACCGACTGCGCGACCGCGTCGCGCTCGCGGAGGGGCTGACGCAGGAGGGTCGCCTGACGGCTCCCGTGGAGGAGCGTGCCCTGGCCTGCCTGCGGCGCTTCCGGGAGCGACTGATCGACGTTCCCACCGACCGCGTACGGGCGGTCGGCACGGCGACCTTCCGCAAGCTCGAGCGCGGCTGCGACTTCCTCGCAGGCGGCGCAGAAGCGCTCGGTCACGAGATCGAGATCCTGCCCGGCCGCGAGGAGGCGCGTCTGGTCTACCTCGGGGTGGCGCAGACCCTGGGGGACGACGCGGGCCGCCGTCTGGTGGTCGACATCGGCGGCGGCAGCACCGAGTGCGTTCTCGGGGAGCGTTTCGAGTCGGAGTACGAGCGCACCCTCTCGATGGGCTGCGTGCGCTGGAGTCTGGAGCACTTCCGGGGGGGCAAGATCTCGCGCTCCCGCATGGAGCGCGCCGAGCTCGCCGGGCGGCTGCAGCTGGAGCCGATCGAGACCGCGTTCCGGCGGCGCGGTTGGCAGAGCTGCGTCGGGAGCTCGGGGACGATCCGCGCGGTGGCCGAGATCCTGCGCGCGAACGGTTGGGGGGACGGGACGATCACTCCCCGCGGACTGACGCGCATCACCCGCGCCCTGATCGACGCCGGGCACGCGGACCGCCTCGACCTCGCCGGCCTGGAGGAGGATCGCCGCGGGGTGATCGCCGGCGGCGTGGCGGTCCTGCGGGCGGTCTTCGCGGGGCTGGGCGTCGAGCGCATGGAGCCCTGCAAGGGCGCGCTGCGCGAGGGGCTGCTCTACGACCTCCTGGGGCGCATCCACCACGAGGACGTGCGCGAGAGCAGCGTGACCGCCTTTGCCGAGCGCTTCGGGGTCGACGCGGCCCAGGCGGAGCGCGTGCGCGAAACGGTCCTCGAGTTCTTCGAACAGGTGCGCGCCCCCTGGAAGCTCGGCGAGACCGAGCGCCGCATGCTCACCTGGGCCGCCAGCCTGCACGAGGTGGGCCTGACCGTCGCCTGGCCGGGGTTCCACAAGCACGGCGCCTACATGGTCGAACACGCCGACCTGCGCGGCTTCTCACGCCAGGGTCGGGAACGCCTGGCCCTGCTGGTGCGTGCCCACCGCCGCCGGGTGCCGGTGGAGCTGATCGAGGACCTGCCCCGCAAGCTGCGCAAGAAGACGCGCCGCATGGTGCTCCTCATGCGACTCGCGGTGCGCCTGCACCGCGGGCGAGGGGCACTGGACCTGCCGCCCCTCGGGCTCGAGGTCGACGGCTCGCAGCTGCGCCTGGTCGCGCCGGCGGACTGGCTCCTCGCCCACCCCTTGGTCCGCGCGGACGTCGAGGACGAGGCACTGGTGCTGGCGCCGCTGGGGTTCGAGCTGGAGCTCGGGTAGCGCACCGGGGGCGCGCCGGGACTGGGGTTTCCCCTGGGCCCGCCCCCAGCGTGCCGGGGGGCGCGTAGGATGCCTCATACCTGGTTCTTTCCGGCAACCTCTCCACAGCATCGAGGGATTCACCATGCCTGCCTCTAGTCGGCGGTTCCGTGTTGCGTTCGTCAGTTCCTGGGTGATGGCCTTGGCGCCGGCTCTACTCGGTCAGTCGGATCCGCTCGTCGCGGGAGATGCGGTTCCCGAAGGTCTCTCGGCCGCGGACTGGGCGGGCATCCGGGCCGCGCACGAAGCGGGTCGGCACGCCGCCTACGAAGTCGAAGGCGGCTACCGGGCGCACAATCCGGGGCAGCAGTGGTCGACGTGCTTCGATGGGAGAGGATTCACCACGCAGCCGGACGCGTCCGAGTGGACCTGGGGACTCGAGCTCCAGCGCTACGGCTTCGCGGGTAGTGAACGGGAAGTGAGCCTGCCCACGCGCACGAGCGCCGAGGGGGGACGCGTGACGTACGACTGGGGCACCGAGCTCCAGGAGTGGTACGTCAACGATCGGCGCGGCTTGGAGCACGGCTACGTCGTGCGCCGCCGACCTGAGTTCGACGGGGAGGGAGACGCGGGCGCGCTGACCTTGACCCTCGCAGTGCGCGGCGGGCTTAGGCCTCTCGTGAATGCCGGAGGACGCGGGGCGCGCTTCGTGAACGACGCGGGTGCCGCGGTGCTCACCTACAGCGGACTCGTCGTGTTCGACGCCGACGGGCAGGAGCTGCGGGCGAGCATCGCCTGCGTCGACGGGAAGCTGCGCTTCACGATCGACGAACGCGACGCACGCTACCCGTTGACGATCGACCCCACCGCACATCAAGCATATCTCAAGGCGTCCAACAACGAGGCATACGACCTCTTCGGCACCTCCGTGTCGGTGTCAGGTGACACGGTGGTGGTCGGAGCGCGAGGCGAGGACAGTCAGGCCACCGATGCGAACGGCAACCAGAGCGACAACAGCGCTCCGTACGCAGGTGCGGCCTACGTGTTCAGGCGGAGCGGCGTGACCTGGAGCCAAGAGGCCTATCTCAAGGCCTCCAATACGGACGCATTTGACGATTTCGGCACCTCAGTATCGGTATCGGGTGACACGGTGGTGGTCGGGGCGCCATGCGAATCCAGCAATGCCACTGGTGTGAACGGGGACGAGTACGACGACAGCGCCCCCAATGCAGGCGCCGCCTACGTATTCGTGCGGGGCGGTTCGCCACCGGTTTGGCGCCCCGAGGCCTATCTCAAGGCCTCCAACACGGATGCAGGTGACAGCTTTGGCTGGTCCGTTGCGGTGTCGGGTGACACGATCGTGGTAGGGGCATACGGGGAGAGGAGCAGCGCCGATCTGGTGAACGGGAACCAAGGCGACAACAGCGCGTCTTTTGCAGGAGCGGCCTACGTGTTCAGGCGGAGCGGTGGAACCTGGAGCCAAGAGGCGTATCTCAAGGCGAGCAATTCGGATGCACGCGACTACTTCGGCATCTCCATTGCTGTGTCGGCTGACACGGTGGTGGTCGGAGCGCAAAGCGAGGACAGCCAAGCCACCGGTGTGAACGGCAACGAGAGCGACAACAGCGCGTCTTTTGCAGGTGCGGCCTACGTGTTCAGGCGGAGCGGCGTGACCTGGAGCCAAGAGGCCTATCTCAAGGCCTCCAATACGGACGCAGGGGATTTCTTCGGCTGTTCCGTGTCGTTGTCGGATGACACGGCTGTGGTCGGGGCATTGTTCGAGGACAGTCGCGCTACTGGTGTGAACGGCTATCAGAGCGACAACAACGCCATTCGGTCTGGCGCGGCCTACATATTCGGTAGGAGCGGCGGGACCTGGAGCCACGACGCCTACCTCAAGGCGTCCAACACGAACGGAGAGGACTATTTCGGCCATTCCGTGTCGGTGTCGGGTGACACGGTGCTGGTGGGTGCCTACTGGGAAGCCAGCAAGGCAACAGGAGTGGATGGCGATGAACTGGACAACAGCAGGCCCCGGGCAGGAGCGGTCTACGTGTTCCGGCGGAGCGGAGCGCTTTGGAGCCAGGAAGCCTACCTCAAGGCGTCCAATACGGGCACAGGGGACCAGTTCGGCCACTCCGTATCGGTTGCGGGTGATACGGCGGTGATAGGGGCAATCTGCGAATGCAGCGGGGCCACCGGTGTGAATGGGGACCAGAGCGACAACAGCGCGCTCGCTGCCGGAGCGGCCTACGTGTTCGATCTCGATGTTCCTTCGATCGGTACCAGCTACTGCGGCCCAGCGGCAGTCAACTCCTCCGGGCTGCCGGGGCTCATCCGTGCCTTCGGCTCGAGCGCGGTGGCGGACAACTACGTCACGCTGGTCGCCAGCCAACTCCCCATCGAGCAGCTCGGCTACTTCATCAGCTCCCAGACCCAGGGCTTCATCGTCAATCCCGGTGGCAGTCAGGGCAACCTGTGCCTCGGCGGCTCCATGGGGCGGCATCTCTTGACCGCCGGCAGCTCCGGGAGCGCGGGCAAGCGATCAGTCGTACTCGACCTGACCCAGCTGCCGACTCCGTCAGGCTCCTACGCGGTGCAGGCGGGTGAGACCTGGAACTTCCAGCTCTGGTTCCACGACAACAACCCCGGTCCGACGTCGAACTTCACCGACGGCGTGGCGGTGACCTTCAATTGACGGGGATGGGACGCGTCAACGCCGCTTCTTCGGCTTGCGGTTCTTCTTCTCCTTGCGGCGCCGTGCCTTCTCGCTCGCCGCTCGGTCGTTGCCGCCGCTGAACACGAAGCGTCCGGGGCGGTCGCTGTCCGACTCGAGCTGCAGTTCGGACGAACTGCAGATCGCCTCGATCAGCTTGTACTGGGCGTCCAGCTCGCCGTCTCCCCCTAGCAGCTCGTAGTCCCCGGTGGAGCGCAGGCGCCAGGCGCGCACGCCCTCTTCGAGGTAGATCTCGAGATCATCGTGCAGCAGGCGGGCCCGGATCTCGGGGTCGTCGATGGGGAAGGCCAGCTCGGTGCGGCGCAGGAGGTTGCGGGACATCCAGTCCGCGCTCGAGGCGAAGAGGCGCCCCTTCCCCCCGGAGTGGAAGTACCACAGCCGGCTGTGCTCCAGGAAACGCCCCAGGATGGCCGTCACGCGGATGTTCTCGGAGATCTCGGGGATGCCGGGGCGCAGCCCGCAGGGGCCGCGGATGATCAGATCGATCTCGACCCCCGCTTGCGAAGCACGGTAGAGGGCCTGGATGACGCTGCGGTTGGTGAGGGCGTTCATCTTGGCCAAGATGCGCGCTCGCTCGCCCGCCTGAGCCCGCTTCGTCTCCCCCTCGATCAGCGCCAGCAGCCCGGTGTGCAGGCTGAAGGGAGCCTGCATCAGCGCCTCGAGCTCCTCGGCGCGCCCGACGCCGGTCAAGAGGTTGAAGGAGCGGTCGACGTCCCGACCGATGTCCTCGCGCGCCGTCAGCAACCCGATGTCGGTGTACAGCCGCGCCGTCACGGGGTGGTAGTTGCCGGTGCCCAGGTGCAGGTAGCGCCGCAGCCGCTCCCCCTCGCGACGCACGATCATCAGCATCTTGCTGTGGGTCTTGTAGCCCGCCACGCCGTAGACCACGTTCGCCCCCGCTTCCTGCAGGCGCGTGGCCAGGTCGATGTTGGGCTCCTCGTCGAAGCGCGCGCGCAGCTCGATCACGACCGTGACCTGCTTCCCGTTGCGGGCGGCCTCGATCAAGGCCTCCGCCACCGATGAGCTGCGTCCGGTGCGGTAGAGGGTCTGCTTGATCGCCAGGACGTTGGGGTCGTGCGAGGCCTGCCGCAGGAGCTCGAGCACCGGCTGGAAGGACTCGTAGGGGTGGTGCAGGAGGATGTCGCCGGCGCGGATCGCCTCGAAGAGGTTCTCTCCCCGGCGCACGGCGCGCGGCACGCGCGGAGTCAGGGGTTCGTACTTCAGGTCGGGGCGGTCGACCAGGCCATGCAGGGCGTCGAGGCGATGCAGGTTGACCGGTCCATCGACTCGGTAGAGGTCGACGACGCGCAAGCCGAACTTGGCCAAGAGGAACTGGGCCACCTCGTCGGGGCACTCGTGGGTGACCTCCAGCCGTACCGCCTCCGAGTAGCGACGCTCCGGCAGCTCCCCCTGCAGGGCCTCCAAGACGTCGTCCACGTCCTCCTCGTCGACCCACAGGTCCCCGTTGCGGGTGACCCGGAACTGGTGGCAATCCACCACGTCGACGCCGGGGAAGAGCTCGTCGATGCTGGCGTGGATCACCGAGGAGAGCATCACCAGGTCGTGCTTGCCCTGCGACACATCCGAGGGCAGCGGCACCAGGCGCGGCAGCGAGCGCGGCACCTGCACCACCGCCAGGTCGATGTCGCGACCGAAGGCGTCCTCGCCGTCGAGCACCACCGCGAAGTTGAGGCTCTTGTTCAGGATGCGCGGGAAGGGGTGGGCGGGGTCCAGTCCCACGGGGGTGAGCACCGGCAGGACCGAGTTGCGGAAGTAGGACGCAATCCACTCCGTCTGCTCCTCGGTCCAGTGCGCCCGCATGACCAGGTTGATCCCCTCGGTGGCCAGGGCGGGCAGGATCACGCTGTTGAAGGCGTCGTACTGCTCCTCGACCAGCCCGCTCGCCACGCGGTGGATCTCGGTCAGGGTCTGCTGCGAAGTGCGCCCGTCGAGACCCGTGGTGTCGATCCCCAGGGCGGCGCGCTCCTGATGGGAGGCGGTGCGGATCTCGAAGAACTCGTCCAGGTTGCTGGCCGAGATCGACAGGAAGCGCACGCGCTCGAGCAGGGGCGGGCGTTCGTCGAGGGCCTGCAACAGCACCCGACGGTTGAACTCCAGCAGCGACAGCTCGCGGTTGATGTACAACCGGGGGTCGGCCAGATCGTGCGTCGGGGAGGAGGACATAGGGGCGCCTATCCTGTCCCGTATCGGCCAGAATGGGGGATCCTCCAAGGTAAATTGGGGTCCGGGCGTGGCATCGTCCCGCGTGCGAGCACGCCGTGGCTCCCAGGAGCGCAAGGAATGGATATCTACCTCATCCGGCACGCCATCGCGGTTCCCTGGGAGCCGGGGATCGCCGACTCCGATCGGCCCCTGAGCCCCGAGGGCCGTTTGCGCTGGGTGCGCTGCGTGCGCGGCCTCGAGCGCCTGGGGGCACGCTTCGATCTCCTGCTCCACAGCCCGCTCTTGAGGGCGGTCGAGACCGCCGAGGTGCTGCAGCCCCTGGTCGAGGGGAAGACGCGCACCACGCCGAACCTGGCGGCGGCACCCGACGAGGAGCTCCTGGCGGAGCTGGACGGCGCGGACAGCGCGGGGTTGGTCGGCCACGAGCCCTGGATGGGCGACCTCCTGTCCCTGCTCCTGGGGGCGCAGGTCGACGCCCCCTTCAAGAAGGGTGGGGTCGCCTGGTTGCGCGGAGAGCCGCGACCCGGCGGCGCCTACCTGGCCGCCGTGATGCCCCCCAAGGTGCTGGTGCGCATGGGGCGCATGCAGGAATGAGGGGTCGGCCGGCTACCTCCGCGCCGTGCGTACCGCGCAGTGCCGCAGCACGTCGCCGACGATGCCCGTCAAGCGTCCCCGGTCGGGCACCGCCAGCGACCAGCCCCGGGCGGCGCAGGCGCGCTCGAAGAAGGGCAGCTCCTCGTCGCTGGTGGAGATCCAAGCCGGGGGGTGCAGCGGCGCCAGACCGTGGGCCACCAACTCTTCGGCCGCGCGACGGTTGCGCGCCAACTCGCCGGGTGGGAGAGCGTCCCCCTCACGGCGACGCTGGTAGAGCTCGTCGTGCAGGGCCGGGAAGACGATCGGATCGGTGAGCACGCTCGTGCACCACAGGTGGTCGACGGGAGGAGCCGGCGTGCTCCCCGCGGGCTCGGGGAGTGGCAGTTCGCAGCCCTCTCCCCGGGCGACGAGCTGCGTGGCGCGCCACAGCTCCTCGTACTCCGCATCCTCGAGCAGCGTCCAGTGCACCGCGCGCTCGAGCACCAGCGTCTCGAAGAAGATCGGCGCCAGCTCCGCCAGGGCGGCGCCCAAGTAGTGGCTGGCACCACCGGGCTGGAGGAGCGGGGCCAGGTCCGTAGCCACCGCCAGACCGGCGTCGCGGATCGCCGCGCGCTGCTCCTCGGGGAAGAAGTGCTCGCCCCCCTCGTGGCAGTAGTGCCCTCCGAGGGAGGTCCAGTCGAGCTCCTCCTCCAACGCGGTCAGGACGCGGACGAGGCGGTCGAGGCCCGGCTCGGGGAGCGCACTCACCGGTGGGTGGCGTCCTCGAAGCGCTCGTAGAGCTCGGCGATCGCCGCCGGCTCGCCGATCACCAGCATCCGGTCCCCCTCCTGCAGGAGGGTCGAGCCGTGGGGCACCAGGGTCACCCCCGAGCGCCGGATGGCGGCCACGAGGCAGGCCTCGGAGAAGTCGAGCTCGCCGACGCAGAGACCGGCGAGGGCCCCGGCGGAGTTGTGCGGCTCGAGGCGCAGGGAAACGGAGCGCTCATCGTGCAGGAAGACCTCGCGCAGGCGCACCTCGTTGGTGGCCGCCAGCCACTGCTGCATGAAGTCGTCCTGGTCGATGCGCCGCGCGAGCTCGGCCAGCATGCGCAGGTGCTGGCTGGGGTCGTCCTCGGGGCTGAGCAGGAAGAAGGCGGCGTGGATCTTCTCCGCCTCGTGGGTGGTGCCGAAGACATCTCCCGTGATGATGCGGATCTTGCGCCGCACGCGGGCGAGCACCATGTGCGGGTGGTCGATCCCCTCCAGCCGCATGTGTGGCAGGGCCACCCCCTTGGCCACCGGGGTCGCGCCAGTCATGGTGCCCTCCGCGAAGCCGCGCGCCAGCGTGTCGGCGTCGCACCCCGCCCGCGGCGCCAGGCGGCGAGAGGCCTCCTCGATCAGGGCCTCGAAGTCGGCCACCTCATCGACGTCGATCACCTCCGAAGCCAAAACCGCTCCCTCGAAGGGGTCCGCGTCGCGCAGTCCCTTCTCCTTGAGGATCTCCCGCAGCTCACTGTCCAGATCCTCGTGGCGCTGCTCGCCGAGGCGCGCGAAGACGTGGTAGATGGCTCCCTGCCGCTCCACGCGCTGCGCGGCGTAGTAGACGTACCAGGCTACGCCGATCACCACCAGGATCGCGCTGAACACGGTCGGCATGAGCCCCATCTGGGCGATCAGGACCAGCGGAGCGAGCACGCCCAGGACCTGCAGCCAGGGGTAGAAGGGGGTGCGGTAGCCGGGATCGTAGGCCGCCAGCCCACTCTCGCGCATGATGATCACCGCCACGCACAAGAGGGCGAACACCATCAGCTGGAAAGAGCTCGCCAGCTTGGCGATCCCCACGGGGTCGAGCAGCACCACGATCAGGATGATCACCGCGGTGGTGATGCCGATCGAGAGCACGGGAGTGCCCCTACTCGAGAGTCGCGCGATGCAATCCGGCAGCAAGCGGTCACGGCTCATCGCCAGTGGATAGCGCGAGGAGGCCAGAATGCCCGCGTTGGAGACGGAGAGGAAGGCCAGGAAGGCCGCCGCGGTGATGACGTACAGGCCGATGTCACCGAAGACCCGACTGGCCGCGGTCGCCATCGGTGTCAGGTCGCCGGAGAGCTCCCGCAGCGGCACGACCCCGATCATGACGGTGGTGCACAGGCCGTAGACCGCGAGCGTCGCGGCGAGGGAGAGGAAGACCCCCCGCGGCAGATTGCGCTCGGGATCGCGCACCTCCTCCGAGACACTGGCCACGTTGGTCACCCCCACGTAGGAGATGTAGACCAGGCCGGTGGTGGCCAGGATCCCCTCGCTGCCCGCGGCGAAGAAACCCTCGAAGCTGGCCAGCTCCACCTCCTGCAGCCCTCCGATCAGGAACAGGGCCAAGAGGGTCAGCAGTCCGAAGACCAGCACCGCCTGGAAGCGACCGGTCTTGCCGGCTCCCAGGGCGTTGAGCAGGCCGAAGAAGATGGCGAAGCCCGCGGCGATCAGGCGCATGGCCATGGGGCTCGCGTCGTCGATGATCAAGGAGGCGTAGGCCCCGATCCCGACCAGGGCGAAGGAGGTCTTCAGCACCAGGGCCAACCAGGTGCCGAAGCCCCCGATCGTCCCGAAGAGCGGGCCCAGGCTGCGGTCGAGGGAGTAGTAGGCACCCCCCGCCTTCGGCATCGCCGTCGACAACTCGACGATCGAGAGCATCGCCGGTACGAGCGGCACGGCCGCCAGGAGGTAGCACAGGACGATCGCCGGACCCGCCTGGCTGGCGGCGATCCCCGGCAGCAGGAAGAGGCCCGCGGAAAGCGTCGCGCCGGTGGCGATCGTGAAGACATCGCGCAAGCCGAGCTCCCTGCTCAGACCGGAAGAACCCCTCGAGTCGGCCATCGGCCGGGGATTCTAAGCTACGGCTCCGTCTACTTTCCCTGGCCCTGTCGGATCTCGTAGTACTCGCCGGGCTCGAGCTCGCCGTGGCTCTCGAACTCGGTCCGTCCAGGCCAGATCACCGACACGTCCTCGATCTCGTGGCCCTCGGGCACTCCGAAGTGAACGCGTGGATCGTTGCTGGAGAGGTAGCTGTAGACCGGGCTCGCGAGGCGCCACTGCTCCATGGTCTTGACCTGGTCCTCCTCGGTGTAGCTGGTCGTCAGCCGCACCACGGCTCCGATCACCTCCGCGCCCTTGCGGTTCAAGAGGCGCAGACCCAACCAGGTCCCCTCGCGCGGGGCGATGTTGCGCATGACCCGCAGCTTGTTGTCCCGCTCTACGATCACGAAATCCACGTCGCCGTCGTTGTCGATGTCGCCGAAGGCCGCGCCGCGGCTCGCGCCGATGACGGGGGAGGGCGTGCCCTCGCCCAGGCACTTGAAGCGCACCCCCCCGAGGCCCTGGAAGAGGTGGTTGTCCTCGGCGTAGAGGTCGTCGGGATCGAACGCCTCGTCCGGCCCCCAGGCCTGGACGGCGCCGTTGGCCACGTAGAGATCCAGGATCCCGTCCAGGTTGTAGTCGTGGAAGGCCATGCCGAAGCCGGTGTACTTACGCCCCACCGGTCCGATTCCCATCATGGGCGTGCGGTCCCGGTAGCGACCCTTGCGGCTCAGGTAGAAGGTGTTCGACTCGCCGCGGATGTGGGCCATGAAGATGTCGAGCCAGCCGTCCTGGTTGATGTCGACCCACTGCACGCCCATGCTCGCCTCGGGGGTGCCGGAGGAGTTCACGGCGCAGCCGTGGCGCAGCGCGACGTCGACGAAATCCTCTTCGGTGGTGCGACCCAGTTTGCGTCCGGAGTCGTTGCGCCAGAGGGCGTTCTCGCTGGCGTCGTTGGCCACGTAGATGTCCAGATCCCCGTCGCGGTCGAAGTCGGCGAAGGACACCCCCAGGCCGTTGCCGATCGTCAGCTCCAACCCCGAGTGCCCGCCCAGCTTGGCGAACCCCATGCGCCCGTACTGCAGGAAGGTGTCGGTCGACTTGGCGTTGTAGTTGATCGGAGCGCAGTAGTCGGGCTGCTGGCGATAATTCACGCAGGGGAACTCGATCTCCGGCCCCCAGTTCAGGTTGTTCACCACGAAGATATCGAGGTCTCCGTCGAGGTCGGCGTCGAGGAAGCCCACGCTCGTGCCCCAGCCCGCGTCGTCGGCGCCCCTCTGGCGGGACGTGACGTCCTTGAAGGTGCCATCGCCCTGATTCTGGTACAGCACGTTCGGGCCCACGTTGGTCACGTAGAGGTCGACATCACCGTCCTGGTCGTAGTCGCCGCAGGCCACTCCCGACCCGTAGCTCGCATCGCCGACCCGCGCTTCGCCCGTGACACGCGTGAACTTCCAGTCCCCATCGTTGCGATAGAGCTCGTTCGTGGGCTGGACCTGACCCTCCTCCAGAGGGCCGAGGTGCCCGGACTGGACCAGGTACAAGTCCAGGTCCCCGTCTCCGTCGTAGTCCAGGAGCGCCGCCCCCCCGTTCATGACGGTGGGGAACCAGAAGCGCCCCGGCTGGGCGCCCGAGTGGTACGTCCAGTCGATACGGGTTTGAGACGCGATTTCCTCGAACCAGACGACGTCCCCCTCCTGAGCCACTGCTGGAAGAGTGAGAGCGAGAAACGCACAAACCCGCAGTGCGGGCGAGGAGCTGAAAGTGGTCATGGAAAGTCGCGCCTACTTGTCGGTCTTGCCGCTGGCGGGCTGCTGTGCGCGCTGCTGGGCGATGTGGGCCTTCACTTGTTGGATGAATGCGGCGAGCTGTGGGTTCTGCATCGCCTCCAGCCGCACCAGGGTCTTCTCCGCCCCGTCCAGGTCCCCAACGGTCAACTGGGCCCTGACCAGGAGTGTCACCGCGCCGGGATCGTCGGGGTGCTTGTCGGCATTGGCCTTGGCGAAGTGCAGCATGTCCTGCTGGCGGCCCATCGAAACCGTCAGCTCGACCAGCCGCGCGTAGAGATCCGGCTCCTGGCATCCCAACTGCAAGGCCAGGTTCACCTCGGAGAAGGCGGCCTGCACCTGCTGGCCGTCCTGGGTCACCTGCGCCGACATCAGATACGCCATGCCGCGGTAGAAGCGCACGCGGCCCTGGCGTGGAGCGAGCTTCACGGCGGCTTCGGTGATGGCCATGACCTGCCCCAGCACCTCCGCGCGCTTGGCCGGATCCTGCTGCCGTTGGAGCAGGTTCATCAGGGTCACCGACAGGTCGATCTTGGTCTGCACCCGCCGGGGATCGAGCTGCTCGCTGCGGCGCAGGGTCTCCAGGGAGGCGTCGAGCTGACCGCCCATCATCTGAGCCTTGGCCAGGAGGTTCAGGGCCGAGGGGTCGTCGGGACGCTCCGCGATCATCTCCTGGATCTTGACCATCCCCTGCTGCAGTTGACCGGAGCGCAGCAGGTTCTCGACCCCCATCATGCGGCGGTGGTAGCCCACCGCGTGGACGTCCAGTCGCGGCCGGTGCGGATCGGGGGGAAACTCGGGCCAGGCGCTCACGCCGCGCTTCAGCTCGAGCTCGCCGCGCTCCTCCTCGCCGAGCTCGAAGAGGCACAGGCCGTAGAGGTAGTGGGCGTGGCGGTAGGTCGAGTAGGCGGCCAGCGCCTCCTCGAGCAGGGTGGCCGCCTCTTGGAAGCGCTCCTGCGCCATGCGCACCGCGGCCAGGCCGACCCGGCTCTGGGGCCAGGCGATCTGCTGCGGCTGCTTGGCCTCGCCCGCGATCGCCTGCAACCAGGCCTCCTCGGCACCTTCGACGTCCCCCAGGTCCAGACGCACGGCTCCCAGCCGCGCCAGGATCACGGGGGTGTTGCGCAGCTTGGCGGCGGCTGCTTCGAGGGACTTCCGCGCCTCCTCGTACTCGCCCAAGCTGACCTGCATGACCCCCAGGCGGTAGGACCACTGGGCCGGCTCCGGCACCAGGGCGATCGCGTTCTGGTAACTCGCCGCCGCCGGGGCGAAGCAGGTGTTGGCCTCGTAGACCAGTCCCAGCTCGGCGTGGAGCTCCCCATTGCCGGGATCGGCGGCCACCTTGGCCACGTACTCCTTGATGTGATCCACGACCGCCGGGTCCATCCCGGTGTAGGTAGGCAGTTGGACGGGCGGGAAGGTCTCTTGCGCCGCCAGGGGCGTGCACAGGAGGAGGATCGGGATCAGAGGGCGCATGGGGGAGTCCGCCTGGGCCGGGGGAGCGGGAGCGGGGGCGGGCAGTATATCCAGCCCCCCGATCCGCCCCGGACGTGCGGGATATCGGTCCTAGGCGCGCGTCGCCTGGAGCACCGCCCGTACGGCGTCCACCGCGTGGTGTGGGGCGTGAAGGGGGAAGAAGTGATCCCCCGCGACGGTCTCACAGCGGGCCCGATCGGAGAGCTGGCCCCACCGCGCGCTGGCCTCGCGCCAGGCGCGGTTGTAGGCCGCCCGGGGGAAGCGGGCCGGCGTCCCAGAGGTGGGCAGGCTCTCCTCCGCCACCAGGGCTCGCAGGGGGACCTCCAGGTGCGGCAGCGAGGGCCAGCCCGCGTCCCGCGCCTCGGCGGTCGTGGCCCCCAGCGAGCGCGGGCCGACGGCGCGGATCACCGCCCGGGTCGACGTGGGCAGGGACTCCTCCTCCCGGTCGCCGAGGGGGGTGTACCCCAGGGCGCGCAGGAGCCCCACCCGTCCCGCCAGGTCGAGGCCCCTGAGGGCGCGGCAGGAGAGGGCGGGGGAGGGCAGCAGCTCCTCGGCCAGGATCCCCCTCAGACTCGGGTGCTCGCCGTCGAGCAGGACCAGGCCCGCCACCTCGTGGGGGTAGCGCTGGGCGAAGGCGCCGGTCACCCGCGCCCCCGCGCCGTGGGCGACGAGCAGCAGCGGTCGGTCGGGGGCCACCACGCGCAGGAGCTGGCGCAGCTCGCTCGCCAGGCAGTCGGGGGTGCGCGGCCCGGGGCCGGCGGCGCTCCACCCGAGGCCGGCGCGGTCGTAGGCCACGACGGTGGCCAGGTTCGAGAGCTTCTCCGGCAGCGAGCCCCAGTGGGAGCACCAGGCGCCCGCGTCCGCCTCGAGCACGATCACCGTCTCGCCGCGTCCCAGGACCCGTGCGTGCAGCCCGTGACCGCCGATGTCGAAGCGCTTGCCGGGGGCCGGGTAGCGCCTCGTGTCGCGACGCCGGGCGAGCGTCTCGAGGCCCAGCGATCCGGCGGCCAGCAGGAAGGGTGCGGCGAGGACGAGTCCGGAGACCATCGGCGCGCTCGCCCCTAGGAGGGCAGGGCGCTCTTCGACTCGCGCCGTCGGGATTTGGCCGCGTGTCGCTCCTGCAGGCTGCACACCTGGTAGGGCCCGCGGTGCAGGGCCTCCAGGGCGCTGACCACCGCCCGGATCCCCGCCAGGGTCGTCACGCAGGGTATCCCCGCCGCGACCGCCGAGGAGCGGATGCTGGAGTCGTCGTAGCGCTGCAGCTTCCCGAAGGGGGTGTTCAGGACCAGGTTGATCTCGCGGTTCTTTATCAGGTCCACGATGTGCGGCCGGCCCTCGTGCATCTTGTTGACCTGGCGCGCCTCGATCCCGTGGGAGCGCAGCGCCTTGAAGGTGCCCTCGGTGGCCAGGAGCTCGTAGCCCAGCATCCTCAGGGCCCGCGCCTCGCCGACGATGTGACGCTTGTCGGCGTGCTTGACGGTCATCAGCACTTGGCCCCGGCGCGGCAGCACCATTCCCGCCGCCTCGAAGGCCTTGATCAGGGCGTAGCCCAGGACCGGATCGAGGCCCATCACCTCCCCCGTCGAGCGCATCTCCGGGCTGAGCAGCATGTCGGTCCCGGGGAACTTGTTGAAGGGGAAGACCGGCGCCTTGACCGCGAAGAACTCGGGCACGACCTCCCGGGTGAAGCCGAGCTCGGAGAGGGTCTTGCCCGCCATGACCTTGGCCGCCAGCTTCGCCAGGGGCACTCCGATCGCCTTGGAGACGAAGGGCACGGTGCGCGAGGCGCGCGGGTTGACCTCGATCACGAACACCTCGGCCCCCTTGACCGCGAACTGCACGTTCATCAGGCCGACGACGTTCAGCTCGCGCGCCATGGCCCTGGTGGCGTCGGAGATCTCGTCGACGATCTCCGCCGCCAGGGTGTGGGAGGGCAGCACGCAGATCGAGTCGCCGGAGTGGACGCCCGCCTCCTCGATGTGCTCCATCACGCCGCCGATGACCACCGTCTCACCGTCGGAGATGGCGTCGACGTCGACCTCGATGGCGTCCTCGAGGAACTTGTCTACCAGGATCGGCTTGTCGGGAGAGGCCTGCACCGCCTGCTGCATGTAGCGGTCGAGGCTCTCGTCGTCGTAGACGATCTCCATCGCCCGCCCGCCCAGGACGTAGCTCGGCCGCACCAGGACCGGGTATCCGATCTCGCGCGCCACCTGGAACGCCTCCCCGACGGTGGTGGCGAGCCCGTTGGGGGGCTGGCGCAGATCCAGCTTGGAGAGCAGGGCCTGGAACTGCTCGCGGTCCTCGGCCCGGTCGATCGAAGCCACCGAGGTCCCGATCAGGGGCGCGCCCGCCGCCGCCAACCCCGCGGCCAGGTTCAGGGGCGTCTGCCCGCCGAACTGCACGATGATGCCCTGCGGCTCGACCGCGTGCACGACGTGCATCACGTCCTCGTGGGTCAGCGGCTCGAAGAAGAGGTCGTCGGAGGTGTCGTAGTCGGTCGAGACCGTCTCCGGGTTGGAGTTGAGCATCACCGACTGGTAGCCGATCTCCCGCACGGCGAAGGCCGCGTGCACGCAGCAGTAGTCGAACTCAATCCCCTGGCCGATGCGGTTCGGGCCGCCGCCCAGGATCAAGATCTTCTCGCGCTCCGAGGGGCGCAGCTCGCTCTCCTCCTCCCAGGTCGAGTAGTAGTAGGGCGTGGCGGCGGCGAACTCCGCGGCGCAGGTGTCCACCAGCTTGTAGGTGGCGCGAATGTCGTGCTCCTGGCGCCAGCCCTCGACCGCCGCCGGGGTGGCTCCCACAGCCGTCGCGATCTGGGCGTCGCTGTAGCCCAGCTCCTTGGCGCGCCGCAGGCGCTCGGGGGAGAGCAGGGAGCCGGAGAGCTCCTGCTCGAACTCCACCAGCTGGCGCAGGTTCTCCAGGAACCATGGATCGATGCCGGTCGAGTTCTGGATCTCGTCCGTGCTCCAGCCCGCGCGGTAGGCGGCGCGCAGCCACAGCAGGCGCTCGGCGTTGGGCACGCGCAGCCCGGCTCCCACCATCTCGCGGTCCGGCGCGAGACTCTCCACCGGATCGCGCGGGTCGAGGCCGAATCCGGGGCGACCCGTCTCCAGCCCGCGCAGGGCCTTCTGCAGCGCCTCCTTGAAAGTGCGCCCGATCGCCATCGTCTCGCCGACGCTCTTCATCTGGGTGGTGAGGGTCGGGTCGGCGCCGGGGAACTTCTCGAAGGCGAAGCGCGGGATCTTCACCACGCAGTAGTCGATGGTGGGCTCGAAGCAGGCCGGCGTCTCGCGCGTGATGTCGTTCTGGATCTCGTCCAGGGTGTAGCCCACCGCCAGCTTGGCGGCGAACTTGGCGATCGGGAAGCCGGTGGCCTTGGAGGCCAGGGCCGAGGAGCGCGAGACGCGCGGGTTCATCTCGATCACCACCACGCGCCCCGTCTCCGGGTCGATCGCAAACTGGCAGTTCGACCCCCCGCACTCGACGCCGATCTCGCGCATGATCAGGAGCGAGGCGTTGCGCAGGTTCTGGTACTCGCGATCGGTCAGGGTCTGGGAGGGGGCGACGGTGATCGAGTCGCCGGTGTGCACGCCCATCGGGTCGAGGTTCTCGATCGAGCAGACGATGACCGCGTTGTCCGCGCGGTCACGCATCACCTCCATCTCGAACTCCTTCCAGCCCACGAGGCTCTCCTCGATCAGGACCTCCGAGTTCATCGAGAGGCTCATTCCGCGCAGGACGATCTCCTCGAACTCCTCCACGTTGTAGGCCACGCCGCC
>CAZDQL010000012.1:0-99251 GCA_964507325.1 uncultured Planctomycetaceae bacterium
CGTGCAGGGCCAGGGCCGCGTTCAGCCCCGTCTGCCCGCCGAGGGTCGGCAGGACCGCGTCGGGTCGCTCCCGCTCGAGGATCTGCTCGATCGCCTGCGGAGTGATCGGCTCGACGTAGGTCGCGTCCGCCGTATCCGGGTCGGTCATGATCGTGGCCGGATTCGAGTTGACCAGGATCACTCGATAACCGTCCTCGCGCAGGGCCTTGCAGGCCTGGGTCCCGGAATAGTCGAACTCGCAGGCCTGACCGATGACGATCGGGCCGCTTCCGATGATCAGGATGGACTCGAGGTCGTCGCGTCGAGGCATGGAGGGCGCGGGAGAGCCGTTGCGCCCGATTGAATCAGACCCGGGGAGGTCTGTCGACCGAACTGCCGGGTCCAGGTGCCCCCGGCGGGGACTTTCTCGAGCGCTTCCTTCAGGAGGATCCAGGTGTCGAGCTCGGGGAGCAGCACGGCCGTCCGGGAGGGAGGGTGGGGGACCGTGCTCGAGCTCCACGAAGAGGAGCCCCCAGCCCCCCGACCAACGGACCGCCCTCGCGCTCCACGATCTCGAGTGACTGACCGGTGGCGAGGTCGCTCGCGTCCCGCCCGCCGAGTCCTGCACTGGGCACCCGACCCGCTGTCAGGTCGGCCGAATCGGCCCCACCATCGAAGGGACGGTGCCCGGGAATTCTCGCGGCCGGTATCCTGCCTCCTTGGGAGGAGGATTGGGTGACGCAGAGGAACAAGGCGCCCCGCCGGCGGCACGCGCGGACCGCAGCCGCGATCGAGCCGTGGCTTCCGTACTCGATCTACGCGAATGTGAGCGGGATCGCCACGACCGTCCTGGTCGTGGTCTGCCTGGCGGGCCTGATGGTGGGGGGGGCGCTCAGGATCCCCGGTTTCGTCGCCCTCGCCCTCGCCATCACGGTGGGGATCATCTGGATCGTGTTCATCTGGCTCTCGCACAGCCACCTGAAGAAGGCGGCGGCTCTGCTCTCCGAGAGGGCGTGGGTGCGGTGGCGCTACGAGGAGGTGATCTGGCAGGGATACCTCGACGAGCGGGAGATCCGCGGGCGTCTGTTCGCGCTGATCTCCATCGGAGTCATGGCCGGAGTCGGCCTGCTCACGGGTGTCCTGCTCGACTCCGAGGAGATGCGGATCGCCGACTCCACCATGGCGACGGTGCTGGTACCTGCGCTGGTCGGAGCCGCGGGCGCAGGCGTCGTGGCGCTGATCGTCCTGTCGGTCGGGGCGGGAGTCACGCGCCGGCTGCGGAGGCTCCCAGGGGTCTTCGTGATCAGCCCCGCCGGTTTCTACATCACGGGAGTCTACTGGCCCTTCGACAGCGTCGGCGCCAGTCTCTCGGAGGTGGAGCGGAAGCGGAACCGGTTGGTCTTCGAGTTCTTGAGCTACTACAAGGAGCACTCGAACTACCAGAAGGTGCGGGTTCCGATCCCGCCGGGCAGGGAAGCGGTGGCGGACAAGATCGTCGCGAAGCTCTCGGAGAAGCTCTGACTCACCTGGACTAGCGACTCCAGGTACCCCCGGCGGGGACCTTCTCCAGCGCTCCCTCCAGGAGCACCCAGGTGTCGAGCTCCGGGTGCAGGACGGCGGTCCGCGAGGGGGGCCGATCGGGGGCCAGTACCAGCCGCCGCGCGCCGAGCGCGAGCTCGCCTTGGAGCTCCGCGGGCAGGTCCTCTCGTGAGGGGAAGGCCGTCAGGCCCCAGCGCTGGATCAGGAGGTAGCGCCGCTCGCTCCCGGGGGCGATCACCACGTCCGTCGGCTCGAGCTGGGCGCGGGCGTCCGCGCGCCAGCTCCGCAGCGGATCGGTCAGGTTCCAGGTCACGGCGACCACCGCCGTCAGGAGCACATGGGCCAGGGGCAGGACCACGCTCCAGCGCCGCGCCGAGCGCTCCTGCTCCCGGCGCGTGAGCCAGTCCGCCACCCCGACCGCCGCCGCCGGCAGAAGGTAGCCGCCGACCGGGCCCGCAGCGGGCGAGCCGCCCACCACCGGGGCCAGCACGACCAGGCACCAGGGGACGATCCACGACGGGGGCGGAGCCTCCTCGCTGTTGCGTCGCCCGAGGAGCAGGGTGTAGAGCCCGAGCAGCGCTCCCCCCAGCCCCACTGCGAAGGTGCCGAGCCACAAGGGCAGGGCGGCCAGCGACTGCTCCCGCCCCGCCAGCAGGGTGTCGAGCAGGTGCCAGTAGAGGGGGCGCCCGTCCACCTCCCCCGTGGCCACCAGGAACCACACCGAGGTGCCGACGATCAGGGCCATCGGCCCCGCCGTGAGAGACGCCTGCCCCCGACCCGCCCGGCGCCCCACCGCCCAGACCACCGCTGGGGCGAGGAGCAGGTTCTCGGGGCTCAGGAGGAAGGCCAGGAAGAGCAGCGAAGCCGCCCGCACCTGGTACCCCCCCGACCAGCGCTGCCGCGGCTGGAAGAGGGTCCCGAGCAGGAGGGTGGCGCCCAGGGCGCCCGGGGCGAAATCCCCCGGCTGGGTGGCGCCCAGCCAGGCCAGCGGCGAGAGGGTGGCGGTCAGGGCGCCCGCCAGGCTCGCTCCCCGCTTGAAGCCGATGCGGCGCAGGAGCCGCATGGTGGTGGGGAAGAGCAGCCCGTACGCCACCGCGCCGATCAGGAAGTAGGCCTGCTCCGCCCGCAGCCCGGTGAGCTTCTGCACGGCGATCGCCAGGGGGAAGAGCAGCCCGTAGGAGCGATCACCGTCCCTGACGGCCAGGCGTACGAGCCCCATGTCGCCCCAGAGGCGCTCGCTGGGGAGCCCGAGGGCGAGGATCCCGAGGGCGGCGCCGATCAGGGCGACTTGGAGGCGCCGGCGGCGACGGCGGGTGACTTCGGCCCCGCGCAGGAGCTCGGTCAGGCGCTCGCGCTCGAAGGGCTGCGCACCGGCGGGGTCGGGGCGAGTGGACACCCCTGGAGGGTAGCGAGTTCGGCGAGCGAATCGTCAGTGCGGTTCCCGTCGGATGGGGAGTGGTGGCTCCACACCGGTGATCCACACGCGTTCAGATCGCCTCCCCGCCATTCAGCTCCGCGAACTCCTCGGCGTACTCCGAGCTCCGGAACTCGTAGTCGACCGATCGACGAGAGACCGTCAAGTCGAACGCGGGGGGGAGCAGGACCCTCAGGACGATCCAGGGCAGGCACGCAGCGATCGCGAAGCCGAGCATCATCAGCTTGCCCCCTGCTGGGTAGAGCCAGCAGCTGGTGGTGATGCCGGCAGCCACCAGCCCAAGGCCGATGACGCGCCACCACCAGCGAGAGGCCAGTTCCGACCTCCGGCAGCGCGGACAGATCGGGGCCTGCGCCTTGACCTTGTCGGCGGGGATGAGGAGGAGGAACCAGATGAAGGCGCGAGCGATGCCGAAGACTGAAGCCGTGGCCTGGGTGACGGCGATGGTGCGCTCCGGCCGCTCCACGAGACACACCACGCAGTGATCCGGGAAGAGCGGAGTCTGGTCCCGCGGCAAGCTCACATCGGTGCTCCACGGCATGGCGTCGAGGCCATCCTACAGGGACCCCCGAAAGCTCCATCAGCCCTACTCGTCCCGGGACCGAACTTCCACCCAGACGTCGACCTCGCCCTCCTCGGGGACTTGGATCTCGGCCCTGCCGGACGCCTTGTCGGCGAGGGCGCTGACCAGGTACCCCCCCGACTGGATGTGGTCGAACACGAAGTGGCCGTCGATGGCGACGGTGCTGTGGGTGCGAGAGGCGTCCTCGGCAGGGTCCTCCGCGATTCGGGGCCAGGGCAGGAGCATGACGTGCTCGAACTCGGGGGGCGCGCCTTCGAAGGCCAGGAAACCCCGGACCGTGGACTTGCCCTTGGGCCGCAGCTCCAATGCGCCGGCCTCCACCCCATCCACGACCACCTGCCTTTGCAGGTAGGGGGCGGTCCGTCCTCGACCCACCGTTCGTACCCACTGCACTCGATAGGTGCCCTTGGCCAGGCGCTCGAAGCTGAAGCGTCCATCCATACCCGTCGTGCCCGTCCAGTGGGACTGCCCCGGGATCGCCCTCTTGTCCATGAACAAGGCGATCTCCTCTCCTGCCAGGGGACTCCCCGCCGCATCCAGCAGTCGGCCGTCCAGCCTACTGCCCGAGGTCAGCTCGATCGTCCTCTCCACGGATCCCGTCGGAGGCACGTCGAAGGGGCCTTCGATCTCGGCGATCCACTCCGGGTGCTCGACCAGGAGCGAGGTTCCTCCGACGGGCAGGCCTTCCAGCTCGAAGGTACCGGAGAGGTCGGTCTGCGCGGTGGGACCCGCATCCTCGGGCTTGTATCGACTGCGGAAGGCGCTCACCATCGCGCCGGGGATCGGAGCTCGATCCTCGATGGTGATCACCCGTCCGCGCACTCGGGCGCTGGCAGGAAAGAGCTCGATCACCAGGGCCTCTGGATCGGGATCTGCCGACACCAACGCGCGGTCGAGGATGGTAGGCGCGTAGCCTTCCGCGCTGACTCTGATGCCGGTGGCGGAGTCCGGCAAGAGGTCGTCGAAGCCCGCTGTCGTCCAGAGACCATCGGTGCCCGCGAAGGGCATGCCCGAGCTCCTCCCCGACCAACCGATCCAGTACCCGCGGGTCGCGGGAGCCTTCTCTTCGGTTGCCGCGGCGACCAGGAAGACACGGAACGAGCGTACCGGCTCCCCTGTGAGTCCGTCGACGACCCTGCCGGCGAGGGCGCCCGATCGGCGCAGTTGGACCCGGAGATCGTCGCGGTCGAGCGTGGTGACCACCTCCTCGTGACGCACGAAGCCCCGCCTGAAGAGGCCGATCCGCACCCGGCCCGCGGGGAGGCCCTCGATTCGAAAGCGACCCTCGGAGTCGGCGTGCACCGATTCGACATGAAGGGACCGATTCGAGAAACGGACATAAACGGTCGTCCACGGGACCGGTCGCTCTTCCTCGTCGAGAACGCGTCCCCCCAGCCAATGCCCCTCGACCAACTGAACCTCCAGCCCATCGAGGGGCTCACCCGACTGCGGCACCACCACCGGCTGGCTGGCTGACTGCAAACCGTCCCGCAGCGCCCAGAGCGTGTTCTCCCCCGCCTGCACCGCCGGGAACTCGAAGGCTCCTTGCTCGTCGGACCAGCACTCGAGTCTCGGGATCGAGTTCGGCGAGTAGGCGAGGTAGAGGTGAGCTCCGGCCACGGGCGTGCCGTCCTCCTCGCGGACGTGACCACGCACAGCGGCGCCACGCTCCAGCACCCAGACCAGCTCCCCCGCCTCGAGCTCGTCGGAGGTCAACAGTCGGCCCTGAGCGCAGAAGCCGGTCGCGGTGGCGCGCAACCACTGCTGGTCCTCCTCGGGGTCGAGGAACGTGAGTTCGAAGTGACCGGTGTCGTCGGATTTCCTGCGGGTCTCGGTGCCCCAGACTTCGATCTCGGCGCCCATCACAGGGGAATCGTCCTCGTCGATCACCAGTCCACGCAGTCTCCTGCCCGCGACGAGGACAATGTCATCGACTTGGATCTCACCGGGGCCCACGGTGGCAAAGGCGAGGCGTTCGTAGCGATAGCCATCGGCGACGACGGTCACCTGTGATGGCTTCGAATACGATGATCCCCTCAGTCGGAAACGCCCTTCCGCATCGGTGAGTGCCTCGCTCGCATAGCTGAAGAGGCGCGCGCCAGCCACTCCTTTCCCATTGGGATCGAGCACTCTGCCGTAGAAGGTGACGTCCCAGGGACGAACCGCGACGTGAAGGTCCTGGGGAGGTCCGTCGCCCGGAGGAACGGGAGTTGCGTTCAAACTGACGTTGTGATCTCGAAGGACGCAATCGAACGCGACGGTCGTGAAGCGATCTGGCTCGGGCAGCGCCCATTCGAAGGCACCGTCTTCGTCCGTGCTCACGCGTTCCTGAAGGAGGAGAGCTCCATCTGCGGTGGAACCGGAATACAGGCGACCGATCAACGGGCCCTTCGCGAACGGCTCCGAGTACCGCAGCGTCGCATGGCCACGTACGACCCAGTCGCGCTCGCCGGCCAGTGTCGGCTGCGCGGAGACTCGTCCATTCCCCTCTTCCGGTTGCGGCTCGAGAAGGGAGCCCTCCGGTGCCAGGTCTTCAAGCGGCGGGGTTGGTGCGACCGCTTGCTCCCCCGACGGCCCGCCGCCCGACAGCCACGCCCAGCCCCCCACGCCGACCAGGAGCGCCGCCACCGTCAAGAGCGCGGGATGGACGAATTGCCTCACCGCCTGCCCAGCCCCCAGCCTGGCAAGGGGCGCGAGCGTCGCCATGAGCTCCTCACGCCGCCCCTCCCGACCGGCGTCCAGTCTCTGGCGCAACATCGCGAGCCCACGGTTCACGCGGCTGCGCACGCTGTTGGCGGAGATACCCTCGCGACGCGCGATCTCCCGCGGCGGAAGACCGTCGAGGAAGCGCCACACGATCGTGTGGCGGTAGGGCTCGTTGAGGGACTCGACCGCCTCGATCAATAGGCGCAGCACCTCGATGCGCTCCGCTACTCGCGCCGCGCTCGGCTCTTCCCCGCGACGCGCCGCCGATCGCTCGTGGTGACGCCTGCGGGTGTCTGCACGCCGCGCAGTGCCCGCCAGCCGGCGCACCGTCCCTGCGAGCCAACCGCGCAGGGAGCGGGGCTCTTCCCCCGACGGTCTCAGGACCGACAGCCACGCCTCCTGAACGGCGTCCTCCGCGTCGTGCCGCCCGTAGAGCAGCCCCCGCGCGAGCCGGGAGAGCCGCCGCGTCTCCGCGTCGAGCCTCTCCGGCGGGATCGTGTCGAGTCGGTCGCTCATGGGGGCGGAGGGAGAGTGCCGCTCCGGTCGAAACCGACGCACGAATCCCGCTCCTGCGGATGGGAAAGCGCACCTCTAGAATGCCAAGTCCAGCGAGGCGTAGGCCTCCGATCATCCCCGCCATGGCCGTCCCCAGCCACACGAGCCTCTGGGCGCTCCTCATCCTCCTGCTCGTCAGTGCTTGCCGAGCGACGGAGGTTCCCGCCGACCTGGTCTGGATCGAGGGGCGCGTCCTCCTCCCCGCCGGTCTGCCCGACGGTGAGGAGGTCGCGGTCCAGGCCTTGGGGCGGAAGTTCGCTGGAGAGGGCAGGCCTCGAGCTCTCGTGGACTCCGCGGGGCACTTTCGCATCGGCATCCCCGCCGGAGGGCTCCGCGTGCGGCTGGACGTGGTCGCCGACCACCTCTATCTGAAGCGACCGCTGTGGGTGCACCTGCGGCGACCCCCGGAGACGGTCGAACTGCGGCCCACCCTCGCCGCTGAGGTCATCGTCGAGCTGATCCCCAACCCCGAGCACGCCGCCGACTGGAGCGCGGGGAGGGTCACGCTCTTGACCGACGAGGGGCTCCCTACCATCACTGTGCCAGGTCATTTCCGCGAGGATCGGACCCTGAATGGGGAGCTCCACATCACCTTCCCGGGAGTCCCCGACGCGGATGCCCACCTCGTCGAGGCGATCCCGGACGACGGATTCGACTCGGCTCGTCACACCTTCGAGGCGCCACCCGGCGAGACTGTGACGGTGGAGCTCGATCTCAGGGACGCTCTGCGCGTCACAGGCCGCGTCGAGGATGAAGAGGGCGCGGCGATCCCCTGCGTTGAGGCCTACTTCCAGACGGAAGTTCGTTCCGGTCGGAGCTCGAGCATCTCCACCCACACCACGTGGGTCGATGAAGAGGGCTGCTTCGAGATCCTGGCCTTTCCCTGGGACGGTCTGGACCTCACCGTCTCGTCCGATGATCACCTGAACCAGAGGATCAGACTGCCTGCGTCGGGGGGCGAATCCCACGTCACCGTGCCTCCCCTGGTCCTGGAGCGCGGCAACAGCGTGAAGGTCGAGCTCTCCTGGCCCGATGGAGCCCCGGTCGATCGGGCACAGGTGATCCTGGAGGGCCCCGAGGGGTGGGAGCCCCACACGTGGGACACCTTCTGGAAAAGAGGGCACCGCCCGGTCGATGGCGGTCGCTGCGTCTACGCAGGACTCGGGGAAGGTCCCTTCTACGTGGAGGCGATCGTGGGACCGGGCGAGGACGGGCTCCATTACGGCTGCGCCGAGGACGTGCTCCCCGGCGCCACTGTGGAGATCGTGCTGCAGCAGGCCACTCCAGTCGAAGTGCAAGTGGTGGACGAGCAGGGCGAGCCAATCGCGTCCTGCAGACTGCACGTTCGCTCGCCCCGAGTGGAGTTCCCACTGTTCGGCCTCAACGAGCGCGTGGAGGATCCACGGGGAGTCTTCACCCTCGACCTTCCACCCGGCCGCTGGCGCCTCGATGTGGTCGAAGGGGGATTCGGATCCCAGGTTCTGGAGATCCCAGCATCGGAGCCTCTTCGAATCGTCGCTCAGCGCTCAGTGATCTGCTCTGGAGTCGTGGTGACGAGTTCCGGCGAGCCCGTGGAGGGGGCGACGGTGCGCGCACGCCACGAGGCGATCGTGCGCGGATCCAGAAGGGAGCACACTTCGACGACGTCCTCAGCTCCAGACGGAAGCTGGTCGCTGGAGCTCCCTCCAGGAGCTGTCCGCCTCAGTGCTAGCCCCCCCTTTGCCCGTAGGCCCGGCGGGAGCGGTCGTTTTGGCCGGAGACAGAGGAAGACGGCCGACGATGACATCCGGGAGACCTACGAAGCTGGGGAGGTCGTCGAGGGGATCGTGCTCGTCGTTCGCTGACCGCGGATTCGGTTGGGGTGGTAGGCTGGTCTCACGGGCTCCACGGAGCCGAGGGACCTGCCGCATGGACACGGGATTCTCTCTCCACACGCTCACCCTGCTGGGATTCTGGGCAGCGATCATCCTCCTTGGAGTTGCGGGGGTGATCAGCATCATGCGCAGGGATCCCAACGACAGATTCCGCCTACCCCTGCGAGCGCTCTACCACTTCGCGGGCTTCCTACCCCTGCTCGCCCTCCTGCTCCTCGGGCTGCTCGGGGTGATGCACCGCGTGGAGTACGGCCTGTGGCCCGCGGACCCTTGGTCGGCCGACCATCGGGATCCCGCAAACCCCCTCGCGGGCAGCAGCTGGGCCGGTGCGGATCCCAAGTTCGCCTTTCCCCTCCTCTACCAGCTCTCCTTCGTGGTGGGGGCCGTCGCGGTGTGCTCGGTGTGCATCATGGTCCTGGTGGCGCCTCACGTCATTTCCAGGCGCACCGGTACGTTCGCGCGCTCGACGCTCTGGACCTACTGCACCTGCTACGTGGGCCTGTGGGCCTTCCTCCTGTACGATCCCGGAGGGTGGTTCGCCTGGTGGTGCGACTGAACCGTCCTCCGGCTCAACGGCATGGCGTGGAGGTCATCCTACCGAGTAGCGCGTGTCGCCCCCGTCGGCGCCGCACACCTCTTCTGCGAGGGCAATAGGCTGTTCCTCGGAGCTTTGCGAACCGAAGGACCCGCGGAATGAACACGGGAGCCTCCCTCCAAGCGCTGGCCATCCTGGGGTTCTTGGCAGGGATCCCCATCCTGGGGTTGGTGATGGTGTTCGTCTACCTGGACAAGGACCCCAGGGACAGGCTCCGCCTACCCCTGCAGCTGCTCTACTACGTCGCCGGCTTACTGCCCCTGCTCACCTTCGTGCTCCTCGGGCTGCTCGGGGTCTTGCATCGCGTGGAGTACGGCTTGTGGCCCTCGGAACCCTTCGCTGGCCACTACGACGTGTGGGCTGAAGTGGGCGCCAAGTACGCCTTTCCCTTCCTCTGGCAGCTCTGTTTCGTAGTGTCGGCAGCAGCGTTGTGCTCGGCGTGCATCATGTTCCTGGTGACACAGTACGTCTTCACCCGGCACCCGGGGCCATTTGCGAGCGCGACGCTCTGGATCTACTGCTTCAGCTACCCAGGCCTGTGGCTCGTGATCGGCCACTCAGAGGCGTACATCCGCTGGATGATGGACTGACCTCGTCCCCCGAGTCAGCGCCCCAATTCCCCCTCGTACGCACGCCGCGAACGCTCTGTATTCGGGAGAGGATCCGGTCGCACCGGCGGCTGCTCCTCGCACAACCGCAGCACCTCCTCGATGGCGCGGTCGAGTTGACGGTCGATGCCGGCCGCGACGTCCTGCGGAAGCGCGGGCACCTCGATGTCCGGGATCACCCCACGGTTCTCGAGCTCCCACCCATCTTTGGGGTCCCACCACGCCGCCTGCGCCTGGGTAACCAGACCACCGTCCACCAGCGGCCGCAGATCGCAGATGCCGTAGACGCCGCCCCAGGTCTGCGAGCCGATGACAGGAGCCAATCCCGTGAGCTGGACCGCCTGGGGGAAGATGTCGCCGTCGGAGCCGGAGTTGTGGTTCACCAGCACGACGAAGGGGCCGTTCAGCACGCGGCTGGGATAGGAGCCCGTGGCGCCGCCGCGGATGTAGTGGAAGCTCAGCACCCGGCGTCCCAGACGCTCCAAGAGCATCTGCGAGTAGGCGCCGCCGCCGTTCCAACGCACGTCGACGACCATCCCCTCCTTGTCGAGCTGCGGGTAGAACCAGGTGTTGAACTCGATCAGACCCGCGTTGAGCATGTTGGGCACGTGGAGGTAGCCGATCTTGCCGCCCGTCTTCTCGGCGACGTACTCCCGGTTCATCCGCACCCAGTCCGAGTAGCGCAGGTCGCCCTCGCTCGCCATCGGCGTCACCACCACCTCGCGCGATCCCTCGCCGCCCGCGGACCCGGCCACGGTCAGCAAGACCTCCTTGCCCGCCATCTGCTCCAGATGGGCGTGGATGGGGCGCTCCGCGCTGATCGGCTGGCGGTTGACCGCCAGGATGTACTCCCCATCGCGCACGATCACACCGGGGACGTTGAGCGGTGAGCGCACGCGGTCGGGGTGGTCGCCGCGCAGGATGCGCTCGATGCGGTAGGCGCCCTCGCCGGCGCGCACCAGATCGGCCCCCAGCAGCCCGGTGGGGACGCGCTCCACCTCCACTCCCGGGTCGCCGCCGAAGACGTAGGTGTGGGAGGTGTTCATCTCCCCGAAGATCTCCGCGATCAGATCGGAGAGATCGCTGCGGCCCGACAATCGCGGCAGGAGCACCGCGTACTGGTCGCGGATCGCCTCCCAGTCGACGCCGCTCATCCCGGTGTGCCAGTAGAACTCCCGCATCTGGCGCCAGGCCTCGAAGTACATCTGGGCCCACTCCTCGCGCGGATCGAACTCGACCACGACGTCCGAGAGATCCACCCGGCCCTCTTGCAGGGCCGCACCCGGAGGTGCCGCCGAGTCCACCACGAAGATCCCCGCCGGCTGGCGGATCGCGATCTTGCCACCTTCGTGCGCCAGGGCGTAGCTCTGGACGTTCTCGACGAAGGTCAGCGCCTTCTTCTTCTCGAGACCAAAGGCCTTCAGCTCGTTGGCCAGCGGTGTCGCGGTGAAGAAGTCACCCGCTTCGGCCAACCCGAGGGCCGGGAAGCTGACGTAGAAGAGGTGGGTGGAGGTGGCCTGCAAGCCGCGGTAGCGGCCCGCCGCGATCGGGAGCTCGACCACACGGTCGACCAGGCCCTCGAAGTCGATCTCGATCGGATCGGGAGCGTCCTCCTCCTCGCTCTTCTCGGTGTCGTCGTCCTTCTCTTTCTGCTCTTCCTCCTCCTCCTCCGGAGGCATCCCGGCGCGCTCGAGCAACGGGTTCTTCACGTCCTCCCGCAGGAGCAGCGCGTACACCCGGTCGTTCTTCATCTCCACGTTGTTGAAGTCCAGCTCGCCGACGAGCGGGTTGAGCAGCCTATCGGAGAGGAAGTAGAGGTAGCGCCCCTCCGGGTCCCAGGCCGCCGAACGGTCGTTGGTGAAGGGGCCCGTCACCGCCCGCGTCCGCGCCTCGCGCGTGTCGTAGACGAAGATCGACCCGAAGCCGTTCGGCAGGAGCTTCTCGTACGCCAGCCAACGGCCGTCGGGGCTCCAGCGGTAGCTGCGCAGCTCCCCCTCGGTGCCGCGGTCGACCTCCTGCGGATCGCCCCCCTGCGCCGGCATGACGAAGAGCCCGTACTCGCTGTCGCCGAAGGCGATCCAATCCCCGTCGGGGGAGGGTTGCGGCTGGTAATGCCAGACGGTCCGCTGCGACGGCAGGAGCAGGGTCGACTCACCCCGCCCCCAGGCGTCGATCGCGCGCAGCTCCTGCTCGCCGGACGCGTCGGTCAGGTAGAGGATCCTCTTCCCCTCGTGGTCGTAGACGACCGAGCGCTCCCGAGCGCTCGTGCCGCGCGTCACCGGCAGGGTGACCCCCTTCTCCACGGGGACCGAGAAGACCTCGCCCCGGGCGACCACCGCCAGGCGGTCGCCGGCGGCGGTGATGTCGAACTCGGTGATCGAGTCCGCGGCGTCGGGGTAGCGCACGCGCGTCAGGACCCGCTCGCTCGGGAGGTCGATTTCGATGCGCTGCGTGGAACCGTCGCGCGGATCGAAGACGTGGATGTCCGCCGCCAGGGTGAAGACGATGCGACCGTCCTCCGCCATCGCCGGCCAGCGGATGTCCCAACGGTCGAAGCGCGTGTGCTGCCGGCGATCTCCGCCCTCGGGTGGGATCGACCAGAGGTTGGCCGTGCCCCCCTGATCGCTCAGGAACCAGACCCTCCCTGCGTGCCACATCGGGCATTGGTCCATGCCCGCGAAGTCGGTGACCTTCACGAAGTCCGCGCGCTCGGGGTGACCGATCCAGATGTCGGGGGACCAGCCCCCGCGGTAGCGCTTCCAGGGGCGGTTCTCACGCGTGGCGCGCGTGAAGGCCCAGCGGCCCGACTCGGGGTCGATCGCGACGTACACCGCCCAGCCGAGGGGCAACACCTCGGGGTCGCCACCGGCGAGGTCCACGCTGTAGAGGTGCGCGCTGCCCATGGCGTCGCCGCGGGCGCTGCGGAAGAGGACCCGCTGGCCGTCAGGGGTCCAACCGATCACCTCGTCCGCGCCGGGGTGCCAGGTCAACCGTTGCGGCTCACCCCCCTCGGTCGGGATGACGTAGACGTCCGAGTTTCCGTCGTAGAGCGCCGAAAAGGCGATGTGCTTCCCGTCGGGGGAGAAGCGGGGAGAGGACTCCTCGGCGACGTGGGTGGTGATGCGGCGCGCCGCTCCGCCGTCGAGCCCGGCCGTCCAGAGGTCGGACTCGGCGCAGAAGACGAGCAGATCTCCGTGCAGGTCCGGTTGGCGGATGTAGGCGGAGTCGGCGGAGGCAGAGCTCGCGAGGAGGAGGAGGCAGATCGAGAAGCGCATGGCAAGGTCCTGTGGTCCGAACGGTGGAGGCTACCCCACCCGCGCTATCCCGGGGTGTTCTCGTTCGGTTCGGGCGCAGGCTCCGTCGCCAAGCCATCGCTCTCAAGGCGGTCGAGGATGGCCAGCTTCTGCCCGATCTTGCTGGAGAGGCCCGTCGCGAGGTTCTCGATGTCGTCCACGGCGTTCACGGCCACGGGGTCCCCGATGCCCTGCACGTAGAGCGCGGCGATCTTGCTCGTCAGGGCCAGCAGCTCCATGCAGTAGTCGAGGTAACGCCCCAGTTGCCGCGGCGTCAGGTCCACCCGGGGAGACGACTCGGTGCCCTGCCACGCGCGAGCCAGTCGGTCCGGGTCCTTCGTGAGCTGGTGCATGTCCACGACGTGCGTGATCGAACGCAGCTCGTGGATGGCCTGCAGCACGCGGGCCCTCCGCCAGCGGGTCTCGAGGGTCCAGAGGAAGAAGAAGAACGCGGCCAGGAAGGTGAGGCTGCCCAGGAAGGGCTCCAGGACCTCGATGAAGTCGCGCAGGCTTCCGATGCCCAGGCTGGTTCCGACCTGGAAGAGCTCGTACGTGAGCAGACCGATGACCAGGCCGACGATCGCGACGCACAGGAGTCGGATCGGGACGTGGGGGCGTCGGATCTCCTCGTTGCGCCGCGCCGCCTCCCGGGCGACACCGGTGAGCTCGCCGGCGACCCGGCCGAGCCCGGATTCGGGGAACCGCTCGGCAATCCGGGTCTGGAGCCGCTCCAGGGTCTTGACGATCTCGGTGCTGTCGAGGGCCCGGAACATGGCTACCGGCGGCGAGTCTACGGTGCCGAGAAATCCGACGCACGCGCCCCGCCACGAAGCTCCTGGTCTCCCACGGGTGAGGTGGACCCGGATCGCGCCACGTGTGCGAGGATGTCCGACCTGACGCAGGGGAGAATGACATGCAAAGCCCGACCCGCAATGCCTCCAGAATGTCCCTGACGGCCGCCTTCGGCGCCGTTCTCGTCCTGGCCGGACCATCGATCGGCGCACCGCAGGAGTCGAAGACCGACGACCGTGTGAGCGAGGCGCGCTCCCGCGAAATCGCGCGCGTTCGCGAGGCCTATCACCTCACCGACCGCTTCGGTGAAGCGATCTGGCCCGGTTTCAATCTACGGGAGATCCCCATCCTGGTGAACGTCGACGACCGGGAGGAGCTCCTATTCGGGCATCCGCAGCCGCCCGAGGGATTCCAGGTGCTCGAGGGTCACGAGATCGAAGGCGAGCCGATCCACGTCCGAGCGCCGGTCACATTCTCCTTCGTCGGTACCGCCATGGACATCGGCGGAGTGCAGACCAGCCTCGTCACGCCCTTCCGCATGAGGGAGCCGGGGACGGAGCACTACCTCGCGACGCTGGTCCACGAGAGCTTCCACGCCTACCAGCAGGGCTTTCGCGGCTATTGGGCGGCCGGCAACTCGAACGAGCCCTACGACCCCGCCTACTGCGCCTCGACTGGCATCGAGAGCCGGATTCTCGACGCCGCCCTGCGCACGGACTCTGCGGAGGAGCGCGACGGGCTGCTGCGGCAGTTCGTCGCGGTGCGACGCGCCCGCTTGGCCGGGCTCGAGGAGATCGACGTGACCCGGGAGTTCGAGAACGAGTTCCTCGAGGGCACGGCCACCTACGCGCAGACGAGACTGCTCAAGTTGCTGGCCGACGCCAAGGGAGTTCACCCGGTAGGGACGACTCCCGACCCCGAGTACAGCGGTTTCTCCGACGCCGAGGTGATGTACGCGAAGCTGCGCAACGAGATCTCGAAACCGCGGAGTGGACGTTTCGACAACCACCACGCGATCTACTTCAACGGTCTGGGGATCTGCCTGCTCCTCGACGAGGTCCTGCCGGGCTGGAAGACGAAGGTGCGCAAGGGTGATTCGGACGCGACACCGCCGCACCCCTGGGGGCTCCTGGAGGAGAAGTACTCCAGCGAGAATGATGAACGCGAGCGCCTCGTGGACGAGGCGCGCACTCGAATCGGGTACGACCAGCTCTTCGCGGAGCAGAAGGCGCTCCTCGACGCGCGGATCGCCACGATGAAGGATGTGCTCCTAGCACCGGGCCGGCGCTACCGTATCCACTACGGGGGGCTCTACGGACACGCAACTCCCATCGCGACTCCTGAGGGGCCCGTGCATGTCGTCCCCGCATTCCTCGCCGACGAGGTCGAGGAGCTCCTCGCGCAGCGCGGATTCGATTCAGCTGCGATCCGGTCCTACGCGGACATGCTCGTCTGCGAAGGTGGAGTGACGAGCCTCACGGCTCCAGGGGTCGTCTACGAGGGCGTCGCAGAGCCCACCGTCTGGGGCGGCGCCGAGATCGAGTGGATCGACCGCGATCCCGCGCCCGATGGGAGTGACCTGGTCGTCTCATTCGACCGAGTGGGGGACGGGGTTCATCACGGCCTGCGCGTGAACACCGACGGTTTCACGCTGACCGCTGCCCACGCATCCATCGAGGTCGGGGACGACCTGGTGACGATCCGTCTCGAGGCAGCGGAGCGAGCCTCCGGCGCGCGGGATCGCCCCGTGACCCGATCCGTGCGCTTCCTCGCCGCCGAGGACGGGGAGCCGGTCGCGAATCGCAGCATCCAGGCGACCAGCATCGTCCGCCAGTCGGGAAACAGAGCCATCGCCGTGGGCGGGCGGGTGACTACCGACGAGACCGGTCACGCCGAGGTGAGCCTACCCCCGGGGCGAGGGATGTTCCGCGGCGCCTGGGAAGGTGCGCCGGACAGCTGCGCCGAGCTCGAGTGGAACGAAGACCTGCCCGAGGCGGTCGAGATCCGCATCTTCACCGAGGAACCGCCGGACGACTGAGTCGGCGCTCGCTACTCCGGCTCGATGGGCGCCGGGGGCCGCGGGGCCACGGCGAGGTAGGTGCGGCGCTTCCACTTCTGGTTCGCGTCGTGCCCGGCGTTGTAGGCCAGCACGTAGCGGCTGTAGCGCTGGTCGACGATCAACGCCGGCGTGCGCTGGAACCCGCTGGCCGGTACGCCGTCGGGGTGCATCCCCGGGGCGAGGATCGGGTTGTCCGGGTGGCCGTGCCAGGTGACTCCCCAGTCGGGGGACCAGTAGTAGGCGATGTGACCGTATCCGGCGTAGTTCTGGTTGGAGACGGTCATCACCATGTGCACGCCGCCGGCGACGGGATCACCGGTGCAGTGTGCTTGCCAGGAGCCGCGGAAGTTGAACCCCACCGGCGGCGGCTGCGTCCAGCGGTAAGCCGGGTTCCCTGGATCCGAGGGGTCGAAGACCGGCGTCGCGTGCTTCACCCAGTTCGTCTTGCCGTCGATGCTGTCGGCGAAGGAGATGCGCCAGTTCCAGTACGAGCCGGGGGAGCCGGTCAACCCGCGGTAGAAGAGCCGGACCCTGTTCAGGTGCGGGACCCAAACCGCGGTCGGTTCCGACAGGCCGCCCTTGATCACTCCGTTCTGGTTCCACCCGGCCTCCCACCACTCCTCGGCGACCAACGCGTTCCGGTAGCTCTGGAAGAACGGCACGCCGATCGCCGGCGGCGTCGGGCTCGTCGCCACCTGGATGGCGCTCTCCTCCCCCGGAAGCCCCGCCCACTCTGGGTGGTCGTCCCTCGTCCCCGGTCGCACGGTGTTGTAGAGCAGGTGCTCGCCGGTAAGCGGATGGCGTAGGTAGGCCGGAGTGTCGGTGTGCTCGTACGCCGGCCCCGGAACCGGCCCACCCGGCCGGGCCAGCGGCGTGAACTTCTGCTTGGTCTGCGCGTCGTACCCCAGCGCCCAGTCGCTGAGCAGCTCGCGCTCGTGGATCCGCTCGGTCAGATAGGCCTCGTGATAGCTGTGGTATAGGAGCTTGACCTTGCCGCCCTGCAGGCACATGAACTCCTCTCCCACGATGCCGCCCCAGTCGCCGTAGAGGTGGGTCTGGATCGAGGGGTTGTCGGGGTGCGGCGCGGTGATGTAGCCGATGGGGACGAATTCCGGCCACTGCCCCAGTGGACCGTTCGCGCCGGGGGAGGGTCCTGGCTCCGATCCGGCGCGGGTGACGGTGGCCGAATCCCCGGTCCCGAGGCTGACCAGGATGGCGGCCGCGAAGACCGACAAGTGAGCTCTCATCTTCATCGTGGACGCGTCGTCGTGCCGTGAGGGATCCAGTCCACCCTGTGCCGACTCCGGCTCCATCGTATCCGATTCGAGCTCACGGCCCGTCCGCTGCTGGCCGCGTTGCGCCCCGTAGGGAGGCGTGCCATCATGCTCTTTCACCACTCTTTCGTTTCAGCCCCACCGTATCGTCGATAGCGCACAACTGCGTCGAGGCGGACTCACCGTGAAGCTCTCCCTCCTGCTGGCCGCCACTCTCCTCCTGACGCCACTCGGAGGGCAGAACGATATCTCGGCCGAGGCCCTGGATGTCACCTTCCTGGTGGCAGCCGACACCCACTACGGTCTCGATCAGTGGGGCGACAACGAGAGCCTGAACAAGGCCGCCATCGACCGGATGAACAACCTGGAGGGGACCGCCTGGCCCGCCGTCGCCGGTGGATCACCGATCGAGGAGATCCGAGGGGTGCTCGTACCCGGCGACCTGACCGACTCCGGGACATCCTCCAATCTGTACGGCTACTGGTTCTTCGGCCACATCGACGGCTTCGTGGACGACTACGGCATCAACGGGAACGGTCGCCTGCAGTACGAGGTGTACGAGGGGTACGGCAACCACGACATCCACGATCCGGCCACCGGCGTCGTGCTGAGCGAGATCGCAAGCCGCAACCAGGTCCGGACCGGCGTGACGAACATCTCCGCCAACGGTCTGCACTACTCCTTCGACTGGGGGCATGCCCACTTCGTCAACCTGAACGTCTATCCCGGGGGAGCCGGGGACGCCGAGGACAGCCTGGGGTTCCTGGTGCAGGACTTGCAGAGCCAGGTGGGAGACAGCGGCCGGCCAGTCATCCTCTATCACCACTACGGATTCGATCCGTTCAGCACGAGCTGGTGGACGTATGAGGAGCGGCTCGCCTACAAGGCCGCGCTGGCGGGATACAACGTGGTGGCCATCTTCAGCGGTCACAACCACGCCGCTCAGCACCGCAAGTGGAACGGCATTCACGCCTTCAACGCTCCCCGCGCCAAGGACCAGAGGTTTCTCGCCGTCCGGCTGACACCGAGGCGGCTGGTCGTGGCGGTGCGCAACGGTGACGCCTGGAGCAGTACGTGGATCGTGAAGCTCTAGGGCTGCCTCCCACAGACGACTCGTAGGCGAGCCTCGGCAGAATCGACGACACTCTCCTCGCCGCCTTGGTAGGCTCAGGGGCGGAATCTGGGCCAAGGCGGTTGCATGATCAAGAGGACAGCCATCCTCGGCATACTGCTAGTCGTCCTGATCGTGCTGCTGTGGATCGGGACCTCGACGGGAGACGGTCCGGTCCCCGCCGTCGTCTCCTCCGGCGGTCCTGACGCCCCAGTCCCAGCACTGGACGGAGCGACCGCAGCTCTTCGCGGCGACGGGACCACCCGAGCACCAATCGGAGTCCAGGACCCGAACGGCGAGGACGGTTTCGAGGAGCCACCCCTCGAGGGCGTGTTGATCCGAGTGCTGCACGGTCACACGGAGGAGCCGGTGCCCGGAGCCGTGGTCTCCTTCGTGGACTGTACCGAGGCCGCGCGCGGTAGCTCGCGAATCCCACGACTCCTGAAGGCCTTCGACGAGATGGTCGCCAGGGAGGGTCGACGGTACAGAGCAGATGAGTTGGGGTTGGTGCACGTTCCCCGACCGCAGGCTGAACACGTGGTCGTGGGGTGTGCCGAGGGGCTTTGGGGAACGGCCACCATTCCAACGCCCAGCATCGATCTCGTCCGGCTGAAGCTCTTCACCGACCACAGCCTCACGGTTCGGGTGATCGCACCTGACGGCAGGTCCCGCGCGGGCGTGCCCGTCGCAGTTCGCCTCGGCATGGATCGAGCCCGCGACGCCCCCAGCGACGCCACCTCCGATCCCGACGGCACCGTCGTGTTTCCCCACGTCACCTCCCTCGCGGCGAGCCGCGGCGTCTCCACCGCCGTGGCTTTCCTGCCCTTCCCCGGTATCCACCCGGTGGAGGCCGAGGTGGCTCTGACCGCGCGCCGGGATCTGACCTGCGAGCTGCGGCTTCCTCCCACCGGTGCCCTGGAGGTGGTGGTGATCGACGCGCAGGGCCGACCCAGCGAAGACGCGTACCTGGTGCGCACAGCGGCCTTCGAAGCGGAGGAGGAGATCGATCTCGGGCACCGCTACTTCCGCTCGGGTCGACGAGAGGTGCGGCGCGTTCCCGAAGGGGGACGGGCGCTCTTCGAGCACGTGGAGCTGGGCCGCTGGTTCGGAGTCATCGCGCAGGTGCGCGGCCATTCGTCTCCTCCCATCGGTCAGGGGCTCGGTCCAACCCAGGTGGGGGAGACCGCTCGACTGGAGGTTCGCATCGAGGAAGCGAGCCCTGAACTGCTGGGCCGCATCCTCGACAGGCAGGGTGCTCCACTCGGTCCCTGCTCGTGGGCCCTGACACTCACCACCGACTACCAATCAAGAGGGCAGCACCTCGCCCGATCGGATCTGGAGACCGACGCCGAGGGGCGCTTCCGGCACGTGCTCACAGTCGCCCCATTCGACGGCGGCCGTCGTAGCGCCCGTTTCGCGCGACGGAGCGAGGGGGAGGAGCCGGAGGTCTCCGTCGAGGTGGATCTGTCCCACGCGCTCGAGCCGGGAGAGAACGACCTCGGTGATCTGGTAGCGGGGGTGGCCCCTCCTCTCGTCAGCGGCGTGGTGGTGGACGCGGGCGGGGCCCCGGTGGCCGCCGCCACGGTCGAGTTCCTGAGCGGCACGGCGCGCCCCGATGGGGAGGGGGTTCGGTGGGAGAGCCACAGCTTGCTGAAGAGCGTGTCCAACGCCCAAGGGCGCTTCGTGATCCGAGGACGTCCCGGTGACGGAGACGCCTTTGCGCTCCTGGCCAGTCATGACAGCTACGCTACTGGCGAGCGGGTACCCACGACTCCGGGCGCAGTCAACGTCCAGCTCGTGCTGAGTGCCGGAGGGACGCTCGTGGGCCGGTATCTACTCGATGACGAGGTCTCTGCCCAGGACCTTCTCGTCACCCTGAGGCGCGTGGATCTCACTTCTGACGACGATCGCGGCCAACGAGTCCTCGCCGATGAGGACCAGAGCTTCACGGTGCAGTCACTCGCTCCCGGCGTGTACCGGCTGGTGGTCGAGCTCGCATCCGAGAGCCACTCCATCGCCAGCGTGGAGGGTATCGAGGTTCGCGGCGGCGAGAGAACCGAGGATCCCAGGCTCGCTCCCCTCGATCTGCGCGGACTGATCCACGTCTTCACCGTCACGGCGATCGACGAGCGCGGGGCCACGATCCCTCGGCCCTGGCTCTCGTACGCGGGTCCTGGGGGCGACGAGAGGCCCCATCTGGTGTCCGAGGGCGGCGCCCCGGGGTGTCTCAGGATCCGAACTCGACACACCGAGGTGGACGCCACGGTGTTCGCCGCTGGGTACCGGACACACCGGCTCCCGGCTCTCTGCGCGGATACCCAGGTGACCCTGCGCACTGGCATTCCTGTGCGTCTCGTGCTGCGTGATCCCAGTGCCGTGCCTGATCGCGGATTCGCACTCGCCGCGAACCTGACCCTCGCGGGGCCCGGCTCACCCATCTTCGCGCGGTTGAGTTTCGACGAGCGCGGCGAGGCCCGCGGCCGCCTCGGAGCGCCCGGAACCTGGGAGCTTCAGTACGTGATGGGAGAGGTGGACGAAGAGGGCCAAGCGCGCTTCTCGGTCTTCCTGGGGGGTGACACGAGGGAGCTGATCGAGGTCGCTGAGTCGGACGAAGAGCAGATCATCCGCGTGGATATCGCGCCAGAAACCGTGGATGCGGTCACTCGACACTGGGGGGATTGAGCCCCCGCCCGATTTCGTGTGGTGCTATGGTGAAGAGGCGTCCATCCCCGCATGCCTTGGAGGTCCCATGCTTCGTCCGCTCCTCGGCGCCGCGCTCCTCCTCGCGCCGGCATCCGCCCAGACGTTGATCAATCACGCCCGTCTCGGCCAGGCCAGTCAGTCGACGATGAGCAGCGGCGGAGTCGCCTCGCGCGGGATCGACGGGTCGAGTGAGGGCACCTGGACTGCCGGCTCGGTCACCAACACCCAGAACCAGGCGGGCTCCTGGTGGGAGGTCGATCTCGGCGCGCGGCGTGACGTGCTCGAGATCGTGCTGCACAACCGCGCCGACTGCTGTCACCAGCGCCTGTCGAACTTCCGCGTTTCCCTGTTCGACGGCGCGGCCGAGGTGGCGGGTGCGGACTTCCACACGGCCGGCACCTGGGTCGCCGCGGGAGGTAGCGAGACGATGCTCCTGCCGCCGGCCACCGCCGGCGACCGCGTCGTCGTCGCCCTGCTCGGCCCGAATGCCTACGGGGATGACGTCCTGTCCTTGGCGGAGGTGGAGGTGCTCGGTCCAGCGCCGGGACTGATGAACGTCGCCCTCGGTGGGACGGCTACCCAATCGACCACCACCCACGGCGGGACGGCCGACCGGGCGATCGATGGCTGGGTCAACGGGATGTGGAGCCAGGGGACGATCACCCACACCGACACCGCCGCCACGAACAGCTGGTGGGAGGTCGATCTGGGCCATACCTGGCTCCTGGCGGAGGTGCACCTGCACAACCGCGGTGACTGCTGCTGGACGCGCCTCTCGAACTTCCACCTCTCCGTGTTCGCGGGGCCGACGGAGATCTGGGGCCAGGACTACTTCCTCGGCAGCGGCAACGTGGAACAACACGGCCGGCTGGCGGTCCTTCTACCTGCCGGGACCTACGGTGACCGCGTGCGCGTCGAGCTCCTGGGGACGAACAACGACGGCAACGGAGTCCTGTCCCTCTCCGAGGTGGTGGTGCTGGGCGGGGCGATCGGGACGCAGTACTGCACCTCGGCGCCGAGCTCCCTGGGCGAGCCGGTCAAGCTGGCCCTGCACGGCGCGGAGGAGGTGGCCCACAACGAACTGACGCTGACCGCCAGCAACCTGCCGCCGGGGGAGCTGGCGCTGGGCTTCTACGGCTTGGAGCAGACCTGGATCCCCGCCGGAGACGGAACCCTGTGCGTCGCCCCCGGCATGGTGGGCTTCTACCTGCGGCTCGGTCTGCCGGTGGGGGTCGGGTCGGACGGGATGATCTCCTTCCCGATCGATCTGAACGCGCCGCCCAGCTCGGCGGGGCTGATCCTGCCCGGATCGTCCTGGTGCTTCCAGCTGTGGTTCAAGGACAGGGGCGGGACTGTGGGCTACTCCTTCAGCGACGCCTACGAGGTGACCTTCATCTGAGGAGCTCGCGCAGGAGCGCGTCTTCGAGCTCGATCCCGGGCAGCGCCGCGCCGGCGCGCTCCAGGAGGACGAACTCCGGCTGGTCGACCGCTCCCTTCTTGTCGTGGGAGAACCCGGCCATGAGGGCCTCCGGCGCGAGATCGCAGCCGTACTCCCGAGCGAGCTCCGCCAAGCTCGTGGGCAGGCCCAGGGTCGCCAGGAGGCTCGCCACCCGCCCCTCCAACCCGGCGTCGGCGAGGTGCCCGGTCCGCGCGCTGCCCCGCAGCGCGAGCGCCAGCCCCACCGCCACCGCCACGCCGTGGGGCACCCGGCCGTAGCCGGCGGCGTGCTCGATGGCGTGGGCGAAGGTGTGGCCCAGGTTGAGGACGCGCCGCTGACCCGCCTCGGTTGGATCCGCGGCCACCACCCGCGCCTTGATCTCCACGCAAGCCGCGACCGTCGCGGCACACGCCTCCACCTCCCCCGCGGCGAGGGAGCCCGCTCGCTCCTCCAGGGCCGCGAGCGCCGAATCGCTCCCGATCAGCGCCGTCTTCACCACCTCCCCCAGTCCCGAGCGGTGCTCCGCTGGATCCAGGGTCTCGAGCACCTCGACGTCGCAGATCACTCCCCGCGGCTGGTGGAAGGTGCCCGCCAGGTTCTTGCCAGCCACCAGGTTGATGGCGGTCTTGCCCCCCACCGACGCGTCGACCTGGGCGAGCAGGGTCGTCGGCAGGTGGACGACGGCGATGCCGCGTTTGAAGAGGGAGGCCGCCAACCCTCCCAGATCCCCGATTGTCCCGCCGCCGAAGGTCACCAGGACCGAGCGGCGGCTGAGGCCGGCCCCCGCCAGGAACTCGAGCACCTCCCCCAGTCGGTCGAGGGTCTTGGCGCTCTCCCCGCCCTCGATCTCCAGCCGCGGCGCCGCGGCCAGTCCCTCGAGCCGATCCCCGTGCAGCCCCGCCACCGCTGCATCCGCCAACACCGCCACCGCGTCCGCTTCCGCCGTCAGCTCGGGCAGCAGGGCACTCAACCCCGCGCCGACGTGCACGCGGTAGGGGGGATCGACGGCGACCTCGAGCACGCGCGTGCTCACGAGTCCTGGGGAGGGCTCTCCCCCGCCTCCGCGGCGGCCTGACGGTCGCGGCGGGCCCGGCGTCGGCGCACGAGTTCGGCCTGCAGCTCCTTGGAGGAGCGCGCGTCCCGCCGCAAGAGCCAGAAGATCAGCACGATCATCACCACCGTGCCCACCAGGACGCCCCACAGGATCTGCCGCGTGGTGGGGTCGAGCGGCGGGTCGAAGGCCTCGACCGAGCTCATCACGAAGAAGGGCGCGCGTCCCGGCCGGCCGTCCACGCGTTCGTAGAAGACCGTCTTGAGGAAGAAGCCGCGCGCGACGACGAAGCGTGCCTCGCCATCGTGATCCGCGAGCTCCGGCTTGTCGAAGGGCCCGAGGTACTGGATCACCCCCGTGGAACCCCTCCAGGTGTTGTTGCCGATCCAGCCGCGCGTCACGCGCTCGAGCCGCAGGGGGTTCTCACCGGCCTCCTCGGTCCAGGCGCCGAGGTTGCCGCAGATCGGCAGGCGCATCGGCTTGCCGCGGAAGAAGTCGCCCCCCTGCGCGATGGTGTTCAAGAGGTCGCTGTTCACCTCCGGCGCTTCATCCCAGTCGATCTCCTCGGCGCGCTCGGCCGCGAAGGCCATCAGCGCCCACTGGGCCTCGTGGGGGATGCCACTCTGCTGTTTGAGCTCGTCGTCGGTCACCTCTCGCAGGAGCTGCATCCACAGCTCTTCCTGCGTCGGCGCGGGTAGGACCTCGTAGGAGCGCATCAACTCGCGGCCGGCGACCAAGGGGCCCTCGCGCATCTCACCCGCCGCCTCGGCGCGCAGGATCTGGGCGAAGACGCCGTCCAGGCGCACGTAGTCGTCGACCGCCATCTCCACCGGCCGCAGGCAGGCGAAGTGTCCCCAGCCTCCGCCCTCGAGCTCGATGCTGCCCATGTGGCGCTCGCCGATGGCGGGGTCGTCGCTCTTGTGGGTGACCAGACGCGCCAAGCGTCCGCGCAGGCGCAGGGCCTCGACGCGGTGGGAGGCGGGATCGCTGGCCAGCTCCTCGGCCACCGCCGCGTCCACCTCCCGAATGCCGAGCGCTTCGTAGTTCCTCGCCTGCAGGGTGACCGAGTACTTGAGCAACCCCTCGAGCGGCTCCGTGCTGGGGATCAGGCGCGTCTCGGGGGATCCGTCGGAGATCTGCGCCAGGAGCTCGTCGTCGTCGAAGGGCAGGGTCAGGATCTGCGGCCCGTCGGGCCCCTCATCGCCTCCCATCGGGAAGCCCTGATCCTCCGCGTCGTCCGCGGAGCTCATCATGCGGGTGCCGAAGTACCCCGCACCCAGGACCACCACCGCGATCGCGAGCAAGAGGATGCGCCGCCGGTCGCGCCGGCCCATCGCCTCGGCCTCGGCCAGGGTCATGCGGTTGCGTTGCTTGCCGGGAAGGGAGCTCATGGACCTCCTCGCGTGGTTGCCATCGGAGTTGCCGGGTCCCCGGCCGACGCCGCCACGTCCACCAGGGCTTGGAAGAGCCGGTCCTGGACCTCCGCAGCTCCGAGTCGGAGTTCCGGATGCCACTGCACGCCCACGGCGAACGCCAGGTCCGGTCGCTCGATCGCCTCGACCAGCCCCTCGTCGTCGGTGGCCACGACCCGCCAGGGGGCGGGGACGGCGTCCAACGCTTGGTGGTGGTGGGAGGCCACGGGCAGCTCCTCTACCCCCAGAGCCCCGGCCAGTTTCGACCCGGGGGTCACGAAGACCCCGTGGTCCACGTCCTTGTGGGCGTGGCACCCCGGCCGGTCCTCCGGCAGGTGCTGCAGGAGCCGAGCCCCGCCGGCTATCCCCATCAGCTGCATGCCGTAGCAGATCCCGAGCAGGGGCAGGTCCCGCTCCAGGGCGGCGGCGGTCAAGAGCAGATCGAACTCCTGCTTGGCGGGCAGGGTGGGGACCGCTTCGGGGTGGGTGGGACCCTGACCGAGGGGCTCGGTGGAGAAGTCGTCTCCGCCGGTGAGCAGGAGGCCGTCGATGCGGTCGAGCAGGCGCTCCAGCGCCTCCCCTCCGCCGAGGGGGGGGATCACCAGCGGCACGGCCCCGGCGCGCAACAGCGGCTCGACGTAGCGGTCGCGCAGGCGCAGCTCGTGGGGCTTCTCCGGCGCCACGAAGCCGTTGATGGCGATCAGGGGAGGGCGCCGTGCGTGGACTCCATCGGGGGTCATCGAGGCCCTCATTATGGTCTCACCCTCCGTCGCTCCCCACGTTCGACGCGGAACTTGGCTCCCGGGGCGCCGGACGCCGGTAGGATCTGCGCCCCGTGCCCTCCTGGATACTCCATCTGGCGCTCCTCGTGGCGGGCTTCGTGCTCCTGGCCCGAGGAGCCGGGGGTCTGGTCGACGGGGGGGCGACCCTGGCACGTCGCCTGGGGGTCGGTCCCCTCACCATCGGCTTGACGGTGGTCGCCTGGGGCACGTCGATGCCGGAGGTGGTCGTCTCCGGCTACGCCGCGTTCACGGGTCACCCCGCCTCCAGCCTGGGGAACGTGCTCGGTTCGAACGTGGCCAACATCGGCCTGGTCCTCGGGGCGGGGGCGTTGATCCTGCCGGCGGTGATCCACGGGAAGATGCACCTGCAGGAGCGGATCTGGGTGGTTGGCTCCCTGGTCCTGTTGTGGGGGGTGTGCCGCGATGACGCCCTCCTGGGCTGGGAAGCGCTGGTCCTGCTGGGGGCTTTCGGCGTCTACAACCTCCTCCTGCTGCGCGGGGCGACCGAACCGGATGCCGTGCTCGAAGAGCAGGAGGAGCACGCCTCCCGCCGCCCCTGGCTGGCGGTCGTCCTGGGCAGCTTGGCGATCGCCGTCGGCGCCGAGCTCGCCATGCGCGGCGCCCTGGGTCTGGCGGCGGAGGCGGGGCTGGAAGACCGGGTGGTGGGACTCACGATCCTGGCCCTCGGCACGTCGCTGCCCGAGCTCGCCGCGGGGGTCACGAGCGCCGTCAAGGGACACGCCGAGATCGGTTTCGGCAACGTCGTCGGCAGCAACGTCTTCAACACCCTGGCGGTGATGGGGATCGCCGGCATCGTGGGCCCCTTCGACACCCCCGAGGCGGGCGTGGAGATCGCCCGCGCCTTGACGATCGACTTCCCCGTGACCGCCGGCTTCACGCTGGTGTTGGTGAGCTTCCCGATGCTCTTCCGCAAGCGGAAGGGACGCTCGGCGGGGGTCTTCCTGCTGGTGGCCTACTTGGCCTACATGACGCTGGTCCTGCTCGGCTGAGCGGGCGCGCAGCGCCCTACCGCACCTCCGGCGCCGCCTCCAGCTCGCCGATCCCCATCTCCCACTCCGCGTCGACGAAGCGCAGCGCCGCCGCCACTCGGGGGGCCGCGGGGGGGCCGATCGGGGAGCGCTCGGGGACGAGTGCGGCGCGCAGGAAGCAGCCCATCGGGTAGGGGCCGACGATGAGCTCGGCGTCGACCTCTTCGTCCTCTCCGGCGCGGCGCCAGGTGCCGTCGGGGTTCTCCGCAAGAGAGGCCCGGAAGTCCTCGTCGAAGCGCTTCTTCAACACCTGCATGCCACCACCGCGGCGATTCAGCTCCGCATGGTGCAGGAGCAGCTCCTCGAGCTGGTCGGGACGCCAGTCCCCCGGTGAGTTGGCCGCGATCGCGAGGTGGAATAGGTACAGGGGCAACTCCGGCAGCCCAGAGCCGAGGGTGCCGAGGGCCGCGCCGAAGCGCGGATTGAGCTCGGTGGGGAGGAAGCCCTCCGCGGTGAGCACGCCGTCGACGGTGAAGAACCCGCGGAAGCCGACCGTCTCGCGCAGGTGTGCGCCGACGCGCAGCGCCACCGCGCGCATTTCGTCGCGATCTGCGGGTTCGGGATCCCAGAAGGTGGAGGCCCCGGCGTAGGTGAGGCTGTTCGAGCCGGGGACGCGGAAGACGACCATCTCACAGGGTCGCAGGGCGATCTGGGTCTCCGGGAACGCGAGGCCGTGGATGCTGCACGGCACGCCGTCGAGGAAGGGCATCACCCGCACGCGGTGGCAGTGGGCGGTGAGGAACGCGATCGCCTCCTGCGCATCGCCCTTCGCGCGCACCCAACGCAGATACTGCGCCCCGCCGTGGAAGCCCTCGCGATTGTCGCCGACCCAGATGGTGCCCTTCCCCTGGTCGAGGTCGGCGGCGGCGCGCTCGAGCTCTTCCCGCTCGGCCTTCACGATCCGCCGCGGGGCGCGACGCACGCCGGCGGCATCCCACAGATCGTCGATGATCGTCTTGTCCTCGAGCACGCACCACGTCGCGGGGCGCCCGCCGAAGACGGGCCGACGCGCGATCGTCTCGTGGGCGCTGAACATGGTGGAGACGACGGGGGCGCTGCGGTCGGGATCGAAGGCGTCGAGCTGGGCGTGAGCCTCCGGCGGCAGGTCGCCGAGGGCGGCTTCCCCGGCGCGGATGCTCGACATCATGTCGTGCCCCTCGACCCCCAGGACGAGCTGCGGATAGACCTCGGGATCCGGCGTATCGCCGGCGCCACGGGTGGGGGCGAGGCAGAAGACCTCCTCCGCCCCCAGCTCGGTGAGCGCGGCCGCAGTGCGGCCACACGCGACCAGCACGTCCTGCGCCACGATCCAGCGGCGTCCGCCGTAGACCGCGCGCAGTTGCTCGAGGTAGTGCTCGACGTCGATCATTCTCGGAGGAGGCGCGGGAGGACGATGGCGGCCTCGACGACGGGGTGGCGTCCCTCCGCGGCGGGCCGCCCTGAGAATCACGGTCGAGCCGGAGAGACCCGGCTCCGCTTCTTCCCGCTCAGCTCGTCAGCTCGGTCGCGAGCTGGATGAAGCGCTCCTTGTCGATCGGCTTGGGGACGTAGCCGTCCGGCGGCGGGACCTGCTTGCGCGAGGAGATGAACTGCTCGAACTCACTGGAGATCCCGGTGACGATGATGATGGGGATCGCCTTGAGGTCTTCGTGGTCTCGAACCTCGCGGTAGAAGCGGACGCCGCTCTTCTCCGGCATGGTGATGTCCAGCGAGATCAGATCGGGGCGGAGGTCCTCCAAGATGGCACGCGCCTGGGCGCCGTCCCCGGCGGCGACCGTGGCGAACCCGTTGTCCTCCAGGAGCGTGGTCAGGAACGCCACGGTGTCCGGCTCGTCGTCGACGACCAGGACCGTCTTCTTGTCCGTCATTCTTCGAAGTCCTCTACAGCCAGCGGTTCTTCCGAGGCCTCGGTCTCCACCACCGTCGGCTTGCGGGGGAGGTGGACCGCGATGCGGGTGCCGAGGCCGAGCTCGGACTCGAGCTCCAGCTTCCCGCCGTGGGCGGTCGTGATCTTGTTCGCGATGAACAGACCGAGGCCCGTCCCCTTCACACCCTTCGAGGTGAAGAAGAGGCTGAAGGCCTTCTCCCGCGTCTCGCGGTCCATACCGATGCCATTGTCGATGAGCTCGAAGACGACGCTATCGGATCGGCCCTGACAGCGGAATACGACCTTGTGCTCAGACTTCTTGTCGTCGACGCGACAGGCGTCCAGGGAGTTCTCCAGCAGGTTGATCAGCAGGGAGCGCACCGCCAGGCGATCCGCGTCGAACTCCCCGCTCTCGGGTTCGAAATCGGTCTCGACCGCCACGTTCATCTCCTCCGCCCGGGAGCGCTGGATCGCGACGACCTCCTCGGCCAGCGGGAGGCACTCCACGGGCTCCAGGTTGGGCGTACGTTCCTTGGCGTAGTAGAGGATGTTCAGCACCATCGACCGGATCCGGTCGACGTTGCGCTCGACCATCTCCAGGCCCTGCTCCTGCCGGGCCTTGTTCTCCTTGGCGACTCCGGTCTTGAGCAGGTACATGCCGCCGTCGAGGCCGTTGAGCAGGCCCTTCACGCCGTGGGACACCGAGCTGATCAAGAGCCCGATCGACTCGAGCTGCGACTGGAGCTCGCGGATCGGGGTGATGTCCGCGCTCATCTCCATCACGCGCTTGATCTTGCCCGCGGCGTCGCGGATCGGCGCGGAGTAGACCAGCGTGTTGATGTTCTCGCCGTTGCAGCCGGTGACGACCTCTTCGGAGTGGTGCACCTCACCGTCCTCGAAGGTCTGCTGGACCGAACAGGGGATGCACTGCTCGTCACGGTGCTTGTAGACCTTGTAGCAGCGCGAGCCGAGCTCCGCGCCGAAGGTTTCCTTGAACTGGCGGTTGGCCTCGGTGATGCGCAGGTCGGAGTCCTGGATCGAGATGTAGCAGGGCACCGAGTTGAAGAGCGTCCGGTAGCGCTCGCGGCTCTCGCGCAGCCGGTCCTGCAGCATCTTGATCGGCGTGATGTCCGCGGAGAGCTCGAGCACCGAGGTGATCTCCCCCGACTCGTCGCGGATCGGCGTCGTGTAGACGATGACCGAGATGTCGCGGCCATCAAGAGTGCGGACGTGCTCCTCGCTGCTGTGGCGTCGCTCCTCGCGGAACGAGAGCATGGCCGGGCAGACCTCGCACGGCTCGGAGCGGCCCTTGTAGAGCTGATAGCAGTGACGCCCCCGGTGCTCGCCGAAGTCCGCGATGAAGCGGCGGTTGGCGTGGATGACCCTCAGCTCCCGATCTTGGACCGTCAGGTAGCAGGGGAGCGCTTCGAAGTACTCCCGGAACGGCAGTTGGTCCGGGTCGGGAAGGTCGGGCATCGGCCCCTCCTAATTCGTTATTTCCGGGACAGCTCGAGGATCCTCCGAATGTTACTCAAGAGCGTCTCCTCGTCGACCGGCTTGTCGAGATAGCCCTCGGGCCGCCGGACATCCCGCTCGTAGATCAGCTTCCGCAGCTCAGGTTTGCCGGTGATGATGCAGACCGGGATCTCGCCGAGCTCGGGGTCCTTGCGCATCTCCTCGAAGACGTCCCCGCCGTCGCGGCCGGGCATCGAGAGGTCGAGCGTGATCAGGTCCGGTTTCTCGGCGCGCGCCAGGGCGACCCCGTCGTCGCCGTTCTGCGCCTGCAGGACCGTCGCGCCGTTGTCCTCGAACACCGTGCTGAGGAAGACGCAGATGTCGGGCTCGTCGTCGATGACCAGCAGCTTGTGGCCCGCGAGCGGGCCGGTGGCGGCCTCCGCGGGCTCCTCGGGCGCCGCGGGCTCCACTTCGACCGGCTTCTCCTCGATGACCAGGGCATTGGCCACCAGGTTGACGAGCTGGGTCACCTCCATGCCGAGCTCGTAGTGCTTGACCACGTCCGCCAAGCCGTCGACACAGTTGTGGCAGGAGGTGACGACGAAGCCCGCGCCCGTCGCCTTGAGCTGTTCGGCCTTGATCCTTCCGGAGTGCAGCCGGCGCGCGGAGTACTCCGCCATCGACATCGCGCCCCCGCCACCGGTGCAGCAGTAGTTCTCCGCGCGGTTGGGGTACATCTCGCGGAAGTCCATGCAGACCAGGTTGAGGAGCTCGCGCGGCTCCTCCCACAGGCCGCAGCTGCGCGCGTTGTTGCAGGAGTCGTGGAAGGTGACCGGAGTGGAGTTCTTGGTCTTGTCGACCTTGATCTTCCCCTCCTTGATGTAGTTGAGCATCGTGATCACCGAGCTCTCGAACTCGAACGGGATGTCCATCCCGGCCCAGTTCGGTCCCTCGCAGACCGTCGAGCGGTAGCCGTGCCCGCATTCGGAGACGACCACCTTCTTGACGCCCGACTCGATCGCCCTCTCGTACACGCGCCGGGCCACCGAGCCGCCGAGGTCGTCGTCGCCGGAGAAGAGCCCGAAGTTGGTCATGTCCCAACCTTCGGTGGGCATCATGTAGCTCTCCTTGGCGGCCCAGAAGATCTTGGCCGCATCGGCGATCGTGCGCGGGTCGTACTTCGCCTCCCGCGGGTTGATCGTGTACATGATGTCCTTGCCGGGCGCGTCGATGGGGATCTCCGCTTCGGGATCGCCCACCTCGTCGACCAGCTCCTCCGACATCCACTCGAGCGTCTCGATGTAGTCCTCTTTGAGGACGCCCATCTGGTTGCCCAGCTCCCACTGGTCCTTGCTGACCGCGGCGACGCCCTCGGGCATGATGCCCACCGAGACCAAGAGGCCGCGGGCCATGCGGTTGAAGGTCGCGTGGTCGACCCCCATCGGGCAGTTGAGCGTGCAGCGACGGCAGTTCGTGCAGCGGCCGAAGACGACGTCTTGGAGCTCCTCGAGCTCCTCGTCCGTGTAGACGCTGCCCCCCTTGACCCACCAGGGGATGACGCGGCCGGTCCAATCGTAGTGGTGCTTGAAGAGCTTGCGGATCTTGTCCGCCTTGTACGGCGGCGCGTAGGTCGGGTCGTCCGGGTTGGCCAGGACGTAGTGGCAGGAGTCGGTGCAGCTGCCGCAGTGCACGCAGGCGACGAAGGAACCGACGATCTGTCGGTTCAGCTTCACGCCCATCCTCTCGATCACCTTCTGGGCCTTGTGGGAGCGCGTCTTGTTGCTCATGGAATTCCGCCTCGGATCGGTCGCTCTGGATTCGGTGCCGCGTGGACGAAGAACTTCAGCCCTGGTTGGGGGTCCCTCGGGTAAAGGGCAGCACTCCGCGGTGACCCAAAGTTCGTCCGAGGTAGTAGCGGGTGAACGGGTAGTACAAGTAGTGCGAGATCTTGCTGAAGGGCACGTACAGCAAGAAGAACGCCGTCAATATGAAGAAGGCGAGGAGCCACCCCTCCCCTGCCTGCCAGCCATCCGTTCCGCCATTCGGCGCTGCGAACACAGCACTGGCGAACCAAACGGTCAGGAGAATCAGCGAGAAGTAGTCGTCGGGCGAGCTGATCTTGCGCATCACCGGGTGGGTGATCCGCCTCACGATGCGCAAGCAAGCGACCAGGAAGGCGGATCCGATGACGATCTGCAGCAGGAGCACGATCGCCGACGAATCCATCACCCCCGGCGCGTAGGGGATCAGGAAGGACATCAGGATGGCCGCCACGACACCCAGGTGGAAGATCACGAACTGGACGTAGAAGGGCAGGTTGCGGCGGCTGCTCTCCATCGCCCAGGGCATGCCGATGATGGCCATCGAATAGAGGCTGCCCTGGGTCGGGTTCGTTTGGCCCTGGACCCCGGTGCGCGGCTGCCGGTCGCGTCCCTGCTTGAAGCGGAAGAACCAGATCAGCCGGGTCGTGTACACCAGGGCCATGATGACCAGAGCCACCTCTTGGAGGGTGCGCTCGGAGAAGTGCAGGAAGTCGCTCATCGTTGGATCCTCGTTCTTGGCGCTCCGCTCAGAGCTGGTCCTGGAAGGCCTTGACCTCGTTGTGGTCGTTCACGCAGATGACGACCTCCTTGACCCCCGTCTCGCCAGCCAGGTAGTCCTTGATCGACTTGACCGTGACCCGCGCGCTGTCGGGGAGAGGCAGTCCGTAGAACCCGCGCGCCATCGCGGGGAAGGCGATGCGCGGTATCCCCTTCTCGTCCGCGAGCCGCAGGACGTTGTGGATCGTCTCGACGAGCTTCTGCTCGAAGTCCGCCTCTTGGAACTTCGGTCCGACTGCGTGGAAGATGTACTCCGCCGGCAGCTTCCCGCTGCCGCTGACCACCACTCCGCAGGTGTCGACGGGGCCGAGCTCGTTCAGCTCCTGCTGGATCTTCGGCCCCCCCCGCATCGCGATGGCGTTCCCGAAGCCCGTGCCGAGATTCAGGTCCGACTGCGCGTAGTAGACGAAGGCGTCGATCTCGTACAGCGTGATGTCCTCGCGGACCACGCTCACGGTGGCGTTGCTCACGGCGACCTGTTCCGGCATGGGGGTGGAGTTGGATTGGGGGAAAAACCTGGGGGCGATCTCGGTTGGCCGGGGTGGGATCGTAGGACACACCCCGCCTAGAGTTCCCATAGGGTTACCTCAGTTTCTCATACTTTCCTACCTCTACAGTGTGAGATCCTCAAGCTCCGGGAGGCCCAACTCGGGGCTCTTCCGCCGTAGCTCACCCCGTGCTCCGACGAGGTGCGTACTCGACTGGATGCAATGGACGGAAGACGCGACCCACGCCGCCGGTCGCCGGCGCGACCGAAAACTGGACCGTCGAGGTCGCCCATGCGATCTGGAGAATGACTCGATCGTGGACGGACCTTCGATCACCAGCCCGCAACTCGTCGCGACCCTCGGACCCGCGTCCTTCGGACTCCCGGCCCAGCTCACCGCCGCCGGCGCCACGGCCCTGCGCCTGAACGCGTCGCACATGAGGCCGGAGGCGCTCGACGAGCTGCTCTCCGACGTGCGCGCCCGTCTCCCCGACCTGGGAATCGTCGTCGACCTGCAGGGCGCGAAGATGCGGCTCGGTGCCTTCGACGAGCGCGAGGTCGAGGTGGGGGAGCGGCTCCACTTCGCCCTCGAACCGGACGGGCCGGAGGCTCTGCCCCTGCCGCACGCCGAGCTCTTCCACTCGATCGCGGTGAGCGAGACCCTGAGCTGCGACGACGATCGCCTGCGCCTCTGCGTACGGGAGGTCGGAGAGGAGCGGCTCGTCGCCGAGAACCTGCGCGCCGGCCGCCTCCGGTCGCGCAAGGGGATCAACGTCCTCGAGCACCCCGTCCTCCTGGGCGACCTCGGGCCGCTGGACGTCGAGCACGTCGAGCGGGCGTCGCGGCACGCGGGGGTGCGCTTCGCCATCTCCTTCATGCTCGACGGCTCCGAGGCGCGCTGGGTACGCCGTCGCGCGCCGGGGTGCCCCGTGATCGGGAAGATCGAACGGCGCGGGGCGACCCTTCAGCTCGAGTCGATCGCCGAGGCGGTCGACGAGCTGTGGATCTGCCGCGGGGATCTCGGCGCCCAGCTCGGAGCCCGGGAGCTCGCCGCGTGGGTCTGCGCCTTCCGCCCCGGGCCCCTGCGAGTCCCCGTGCTGATGGCCGGTCAGGTGCTGCAGCACCTCACCGAGCACCCCGAGCCCACCCGCTCCGAGGTCTGCCACCTCCACGACCTCGCCCAGCGTGGCTACGCGGGGATCGTGCTCTCGGACGAGACGGCGATCGGCCGCGATCCGGTCGCTGCGGTGCGGCAGGCGGCCTCGCTGTGGCCCGGCGTGCAGGGGTGAGCGACGGGGCGCGGCTCAGGCCTCGATCTTCCAGCGCGCCTGCCGCAGGACGGCGTGCGGTGAGCTTCCCAGCTTCTCGTACCACACGCTGAGCAGCTCCCCATTCGCCAGCTCGACCGTCGAAGGGTAGCCCAGGTCTCCGCCCACGCCGTCCGCCGAGACCGTCAACGGCTCCGACCAGCTCTTCCCCCCGTCGCCGCTGACGCGCGCCTGGTTGCCGAAGGGCGGTCGCCGGTGGCCGTAGGTCATCAGAAGGCGCCCGTCCCGCAGGCGCAGCAGGTGCGACGGCAGACCCCACACGCCGATGGCGTGCGGCGTCGACCAGGTCCGGCCGCCGTCGGTCGACTCGCTCTGCAGGGTCTCGCCGCGGTTCTGCTCGTTGTGGTTGCGGAGCTGGACCACCAGCTGCCCCTCCGTCGCCTCGACCGCGTGCAGCTCGTGGTAGTTGCGGCCGTCGTCGCCGGGACGGACCGGCAGGGAGGCCAGCCAACGCCAGGTCGCGCCGTCGTCGGTCGACTCGCACACGCCCACGCGGCGCTCCGGACGCCACAGCTCGACGCCCGCGTAGAGGAGCCGCCCGTCGGCGAGCTGGAGCGGCCCGTGGGGGCTGTTGACGAGGCTGTCGTAGCGTCCCGACCAGGTGACTCCAGCGTCCGTCGAGCGCGTCATCCACACCCCGAGGGCGCGCTGGCGCTCCGCGGCGCTCGCGCGACGGTGGGCGGCCCGCCAGCGCTCCAGGCGCTCCGCCGGCCAGTCGCCGCTCTCCTCGGCGCGCTCGAGGATCGGTTCGTAGGCCAGCGAGGAGAAGGACGTGACGAGCAACGTGCCCCGCGCCGTCTCGACCACGCCCGCGTCGCGGTCGTCGATCGGACCGTCGAGCAGCACGCGCGGCCAGCTCCAGCTCGCGCCGTCGTCGTCGGAGCGCTGGATCTCGACCCGCCCGAAGGGGCACACGTGCGCCTCGCGGCCCGCCGAGGAGACGACCAGCAGCTGGCCATTCGAGCGGCGCGCGATCGTCGGCCAGCCGTGGTAGGCCCCCGGACGGTGACTGATGACCTGCGTCTCGAGCACGCGCGACCGCGGCCCGGCGGCCCGGAGGCGGGTCCACGGGGCCGAGATCGCCGTCGAGGCCAGAAGGGCGGAGCGGCGGAGGAAGCTGCGGCGTGTCGCCGGTCTCATGCTGGGAACCTCTCTCGGAGGGCCTGCCGCGGGGCGAATCCGGCGGCTCGGGGCCATCGTACGCGCACGTGAGCGAGATTCTTCCCCCACCCGGGAACCCCACGGGGCGTTCGTGTCCCTCCCCAGCTAGACGCTCACGGTGGGGCGCCGAGGAACAGGAAAGACACAATGGAACGCATCCTTCGCGGCATGGCCGGCACCGTGGTGCTCGGCTCCCTGCTCCTGGCCTGGTCGGCCGGGACCTCCGATCTGTCCCAGGCCTCGTGGCTCTGGCTCACGGCCTTCGCGGGCTTGAACCTCTTGCAGTCGGCTTTCACCGATTGGTGCCCCGCGATGTGGCTGCTCGGCAGAATGGGGGTCGAGCGTTCCTGCCAGAGAGGACCCCAATGAAACTCGCACGCTGGGTAGCCGACTTCTCCGTCCACCGCCGGGGCGTGGTCGTCGGCGTGACCCTGCTCGCCACGTTGGCAGTGGGTCTCGTCGCCGCCCTGCCGTCGATCTGGCCCAGCGCTTTCCCGGGCCTGCACGGCGTCGCGGTCGACACCGATCCCGAGAACATGCTCTCGGAGGATGAGGCTTCGCGCGTCTTCCACCGCGAGATGCGGGAGCTCTTCACCCTGCACGACATCGTCGTCGTCGGCGTGGTGGACGAAGAGAACCCCGATGGCGTCTTCAACACGCAGGCGTTGGCCAACGTCCACGATCTGGCGGCCTTCGCCGCGACCCTGCGTTGGGAGGACGACGCAGGGGAGGAGGAAGGGGTGGTCGGCGTCGACCTGCTCGCGCCGTCGACCGTGGACAACATCTCCCAGGGCGGGCTCGGGTCGGTCCGGTTCGAGTGGCTCATGCCGCAGCCGCCCGCAACCCGCGAGGAAGCCCTCGCCGTGCGCGACAAGGCGCTCGACCTGCCCTTCCTCAACGGGACCCTCGTCTCCGAGGACGGCCAGGCGCTGGCCCTCTACGTGCCCTTGACCGACAAGCACCTGAGCTACCGCGTCGGTTCCGAGCTCCGCGAGCGCATCGCGACCTACGAGGGGAGCGAGCAGTACCACATCACCGGGCTGCCGATCGCCGAGGACACCTTCGGCGTCGAGATGTTCATCCAGATGGCCGTCTCCGCCCCGGTGGCGATGCTGGTGATCTTCCTCTTGATGCTGTGGTTCTTCCGCCGCATCGCCCTCGTGCTCGGGCCGATGATCATCGCCATGGTCTCGGTGATCCTGACCATGGGCGCTCTGATCGCCGCGGGTCACCCCGTGCACATCATGAGCAGCATGATCCCGATCTTCATCATGCCGATCGCGGTGCTGGACTCGGTACACGTGCTGAGCGAGTTCTTCGACCGCTACCAGGCCACGCGGGATCGGAAGCGCACGATCCGCACGGTGATGGACGAGCTGTTCACGCCGATGATCTACACCTCGCTGACCTCGGCGGCCGGTTTCGCGTCTCTGGCATTGACCCCCATCCCGCCGGTGCAGGTCTTCGGCGTGTTCGTCGCGATCGGGATCCTGACCGCCTGGCTCTTGACGATTCTCTTCATCCCGGCCTACGTGATGTTCCTGCCCCAGAGGATGTTCGAGGGGTTCGGAGCCAGCCACGGCGAGGAAGGTGCTTCGTGGACGTCCCGCTTCCTGCGCGGCATCGGCCCCCTGACCGCGCGCGCCGCCAAGCCGATCGTCGCGCTCGCCCTGGTCGCGCTGGCGGTCGCCGCCTGGGGGATCTCGCGCATCGAGATCAACGACAACCCCGTGAAGTGGTTCGCCCCGGGGCACGAGATCCGCGTCGCGGACAGGGTCCTGAACGACCACTTCGGTGGGACCTACATGGCCTATCTCTCCCTGACCGCCGAGGAGGAGGAGTGGGACACCGAGGTGTTCGCCCAACGACTCGACGAGCGCCTGCAGGGCGCCGCGGCGGAGCTCGTGGAGGACGGCTTCCCCGAGCTGACCGTGGGCTTCGACGAGCTGCGCCCGAAGGTCGTGGAGACCGCGCAGGGCGCGGACTCCGCCCCGGCCGCCCTCGACATCCTCGACGCGCTCGTCGTCGAACGACTGGAGGGTGCCGAGGGAGACGCGTTCGACTCGTGGGACGAAGTCGGGACGGCGCTCTCCGCCGAGCGGCAGCGAGACCAGGTCTTCAAGGACCCGGCACTCCTGGCGTGGGTGGTCGGGCTGCAGGCCCACCTGAAGCAGAGTGGCCTGGTCGGTAAGAGCTCCTCGATCGCCGACGTGGTGCAGACGGTGCACCGGGAGCTCTTCCTGGGCGAGCCGGAGCAGTACCGCATCCCCGACTCGAGCGCCGCCGTCGCCCAGTGCCTCATCACCTACCAGAGCAGCCACCGCCCCGATGACCTGTGGCACTTCGTCACCCCCTCCTACCGCAACGCGAGCCTGTGGCTGCAGCTCACGAGCGGCGACAACCGCGACATGGTCGCCGTGCACGAGGCGGTAGAGGCCTACGTCGCGACCACGCCGGCCCCGGTGGGGCTCCGGCACGAGTGGTTCGGCCTGACCCACATCAACGTGGTCTGGCAGGACAAGATGGTCGCCGGCATGCTCGATGCCCTGGGCGGAGCGTTCCTGGTCGTCCTGATCCTGATGGCGGCCCTATTCCGCTCATTCCTATGGGGTTTGTTGGCGATGGTCCCGCTGACGTTGACGATCGCCATCGTCTACGGCGTGGTCGGTCTGGTCGGCAAGCCCTACGACATGCCGGTCGCCGTCCTGTCGTCGTTGGCGCTGGGGCTGGCCGTGGACTTCGCCATCCACCTTTTGGCGCGCGCACGCCGGGTGCGCGAGGAAGTTGGATCGTGGCGGGAGGCCCTGCCGGTGATCTTCGACGAACCGGCGCGGGCCATCGCGCGCAACGTGGTCGTGATCGCGGTCGGCTTCCTGCCGCTGCTCTTCGCGCCGCTCGTACCCTATCAGACGGTCGGCGTGCTGCTGGCCGCGATCCTCGGCGTGTCCGGCCTCGCGACCCTGCTGCTCCTGCCCGCCGTGATCGGCCTGGCCGAGCGCTGGCTGTTCCGCTCAGCGGCGGCGGCACCCGCCCCTGCAACCGATGAAGTTTGACCGACGAGGGAGGACGAAACGATGAGACGACACCTTGCGACACTGCTCTTCGCCGCGACTCTCGCGGCGCCGATCTTCGCCCAGGAGGAGGCCTCCGCAGCCGAACCGACCGTCGACAAGATCGTCGCCGAGGCGAACCGCGTCAGCTACTACCAGGGGCGGGACGGCCGTTCCCAGGTCAAGATGGTGATCGTCGACGCCCAGGGCCGTGAACGCGTGCGCGAGATGACGATCCTGCGCCGCGACGAGCCGAAGCCCGGTGGGGCCGAGGAAGGCGCGCAAGGCAAGCCGGACGACTCCTACGCCGGCGAGCAGCAGTTCTACGTGCGCTTCAGCCGTCCGGCGGACGTGGACAAGACCACCTTCCTGGTGTGGAAGAAGCCCGGCGAGGACGACGACCGCTGGCTCTACCTACCGGCCCTCGACCTGGTGAAGCGCGTCTCCTCCGCGGACAAGCGCAGCAGCTTCGTCGGCTCCCACTTCTTCTACGAAGACGTCTCGGGCCGCCACATCGCGGCCGACGCCCACGAGCTGGTCGAGACCTCCAAGACCTACTACGTGGTCGAGTCGAAGCCGAAGGACGAGGGGAGCGTCGAGTTTTCCTCCTACAAGATGTGGATCCACCGCGGGAGCATGCTGGTGGTCAAGGTCGAGTTCCGGGACAAACAGGGTGAGGTCTACCGCACCTACGATGCCCTGGCGGTCGAGAAGATCCAGGGCTACCAGACGGTCACCAAGGCCAAGATGACCGACCTGAGGACCAAGGGGCACACGACCGTCACCTACAGCGACGTGGCCTACGATCTGGGCCTGCCGGAGGAGATCTTCACCGAGCGGTACCTGCGGCGCGCTCCGCGCAAGTGGATGCGGTGATGCGGGCGGCGATTGCGCTCTTGTTGGCGGGGTTCGCCGCCGCCCAGGAGCCCGAGCTTCCGGTCGGGCTCGACGAAGCCCAGGAGGAACCCCAGGAAGAGGTGACCGAGGAGCCCGAGCTGCCCCTCGGCTTGGGAGGGGAAGAGCCCGGCCTGCCGGCGGGTCTCGGTGAGCAAGAGCCGGAGTTGCCCAGCGGCTTGGGAGACGATTCTTCCGAGACGCCCAGCCTCGAGTCGGACGACGACGACGAACCCCTCATCCCGACTCCCACCGGCTTCCTCGAGGCGCGCTCCGGCGTTCGCACGCAGAGTGACCCCCACGAGCGCCGCGCGTCGATCTCCGAGGCGCGGCTGCACCTCGACTTCGAGCGCATGTACGAGTCTGCGGTCCTGCGCCTCGCCGCCGACCTCTTGGCCGATGGTCTGGCGCGCACCTGGCGCCCCGATCTCGAGACGGGGGAAGGCTCCCTCGACCTGCGCGAGGCCAACGTCTCGCTGAGTCCGCACCCGTCGATGGACCTCAAGGTCGGCCGTCAGGTGTTGACCTGGGGCACGGGGGACCTGGTGTTCATCAACGACATGTTTCCCAAGGACTGGGTCTCTTTCTTCGTGGGTCGCGACGACGAGTACCTGAAGGCTCCGTCGGACGCGGTCAAGCTGGGGCTGTTCTCCGACGCCGCCAATCTGGAGGTGGCCTACACCCCGCGCTTCGACCCCGATCGCTTCATCACCGGCGAGCGCCTCTCCTACTACGACCCCGCGCTCGGGCGCACCGCCGGGCGCGACGCGATCCAGGATCCGCTCGTCCCCGACGACTGGTTCAGCGACGACGAGTTGGCGCTCCGGGTGTCGCGCAACGTGGGGCGGTACGAGTTGGCCGCGTACGGCTACTGGGGTCGCTGGAAGAGCCCCGCCGGCATGGACCCGGACACGGGTCGCGGGACCTTCCCGCGCCTGAACACCTACGGCGCCAGCGCGCGCACCCAGATGGGGGGCGGCATCGCCAACGTCGAGGTCGGCTACTACGACTCGCGCCAGGATCCGGACGGCGACGACCCGCTGGTCGACAACTCCCAGATCCGCACGCTGATCGGCTTCGAGCGCGACCTGCCCGAGCTCACCCACGATCTCACCCTGGGGGTGCAGTACTACGTCGAGGCGCTGCTCGACCACGACGACTACCAGCGCACGAAGCCGGCGGAGATACCGGAGCGCGACGAGCTGCGCCACCTGATCACGACCCGCGTGACCAAGCAGTTCCTCGAACAGCGCCTGCGCGTGTCGCTCTTCGGGTACTTCAGTCCCAGCGACGACGACGTCTACGTCCGCACGAGCGCCAACTACGCCATCGACGACTCCTGGTCGGTCATGTGCGGCGTGAACCTCTTCGCCGGCGACGACGAGCACACCTTCTTCGGTCAATTCGAGGACAACACCAACGTCTGGTTCGGCTTGCGCTTCGGGTTCTGAGGGAACCGGAAGGGTCCGATACGGGCGGGGAATCGAGTTGGTGAAACCCCGCCACGGAACGACGTAGGGGTCGTATCCTCAGGGGGACAGACCACGCTTCTGGCTCAAGGAGTCCGGCCATGGGTATGCGCCCCCCCCTCCGTGCACCTCTCGTCCTGAGTGGCCTCTTCCTGTCGATCTCCACCGCGGCTGCCGTCACGCTGACGGCCCTGGAAGTTCCCCCCGAAGTCGAGCTCCCCGGCACGCAGCCACACGAGGTCGGGAGCCTGAGCACGCCGGAGCAGTGCGACAACTGCCACGGTGGCTACGCGCTCGAAGTCGAGCCGGCGCACAACTGGCGCGGCAGCCTGATGTCGCAGGCATCGACCGATCCCTTGTTCTGGGCGACGGTGGCGGTCAGCGAGCAGGACTTCGACGGAGCGGGCGACCTCTGCCTGCGCTGCCACATCGCCGACGGCTGGCTGGGGGGTCGCTCGACCCCGACCGACGGCTCCGACATGGGCAACCACGACGCAGGCGGCGTCTCTTGCCACCAGTGCCACCGCCTCGTGAACCCCGACGGCAGTGAGCATCCTGGCGTTCAGAACGCGCCCTACCTTGCGCACGACGAGGGCACGCCCGCCGAGGGCTACTACGGCAGCGGGATGATGGTCCTGATCGGCGACGACGTCCGCATGGGCCCCTACTCGGACGCGGGCTCGAACAACCACGACACGGCGAAGTCCCTCTTCCACCGCAGCGGCGAGTTCTGTGGAACGTGCCACGACGTCTCGAACCCCGTGACCGGCAACCTGGCGCACAACAACGGCTCGATGGTGCCCCTCGATCCGGGGACCTTCGATGGAGTCCTGGGCGGGTCAGTGGATGGCAAGGCCGGCTTCAACAACTTCCCGTGGGCCTACGGCACCGTCGAGCGCACCTACAGCGAATGGCGCCTGAGCACGCTCTCGACGACGCTCGTCGACGACTACGACGGGTTGCCGGAGGAGCTGCAAGAGGGGGCGATCGAGGAGGCCTGGGTCGCGGCGATGGCCTCCAGCGCCGACGGCAACTACCTCGACGGTGACCCGCGGTACTTCACCTGCCAGACCTGTCACATGCGGCCCACGTCGGGCAAGGGTGCCAAGCAGAACTCCGCGCCGGTGCGCGACGACCTGCCGCACCACGACATGACGGGTGGCAGCGTCTGGATGCCGGACGCCGTGCAGTGGCTCGATCAGAACGGCGGACTGCAGCTCGGCGGCCCTCTCTCGGACGATGAGATCGACGGCCTGAACGCCGGCAAGGCCCGCGCGCTGCACAACCTCGAGACGGCGGCCGAGCTCGAGGTCGAGGGGGACGTCATGCAGGTCGTCAACCTGACGGGTCACAAACTCCCCACCGGCTACCCGGAGGGGCGACGCATGTGGCTCAACGTCCGTTGGCTCGACTCCGGCGGAGGGCTTCTGCGCGAGGACGGTGAGTACGGCGACCTGGCGGTCCAGATCGACGGCGCGCCGGCGACCGTGCGCACGTTGCTCGACCCCGACGACCCGAACCTGCGGATGTACGAGATCCACCCGGGCATGACGCAGGAGTGGGCGCAGCAGCTCGTAGGCCTCGGCTACCCCACCACCATGGCCCTGACCTACGACCGGGAGACTGGCGACGTGGTCGAGACCCTGGGCGACCTGGCTGGGGCGGCTCCGGGCACCGTCTTGTACACGTACCACTTCGCACTGAACAACGTGACGGTGAGCGATACGCGCATCCCGCCCTACGGGCTGCCCTACGACGAGGCGCTGGAGCGCAGCATCCTGCCGGTGCCGGCGAACCAGTACGGGGACCCGGGGCCGGGAGGCACCTACGAGCACGCGGACGAGTTCACGCTCGATCCGCCGACAGGGGCCAAGACCGCCGAGCTGCGCCTCCTCTACCAATCGACGAGTTGGGAGTTCCTCCAGTTCCTGGAGCTCGCGAACGATGGCAGCGTCTCCTTCCTCGCGGATACGGGTCTGCGCCTGCGCCAGGCCTGGCAGGCCACGGGCATGGCGGAGCCGGTCGTCATGGCGACCGAGGCCTGGCAGGCAGGCGACGACGAGCTCGGCACGCGCTACTGCAGCCCGGCGGTCGACAACTCGAGTGGACAGCCCGGCATGGTGCATGCGTGGGGTAGCGACGACGTCTCCGATCAGGACCTCACCCTGACCGCCGACCAGCTTCCGCCGAACCAGTTCGGCTACTTCCTCGTGTCGGACACCCAGGGCTTCGTCGCGAACCCCGGTGGCTCGCAGGGGAATCTCTGCCTCGACGGCACGGTCGGTCGCTTCGTGAACCAGGTGCAGAGCTCGGGCCCATCGGGGACCTTCGGCATCACGGTGGACATGACGAGCCTTCCCGCTCCGCTCGACGTCCCCATCCAGCCTGGCGATACCTGGAACTTCACGACCTGGTTCCGGGACAAGAACCCGACCTCCACGTCGAACTTCACCGACGGCGTGTCCGTGACGTTCTCATGACCTGACGCGGCGGGTAATCGCAACGTCATCCACGCCACGACGGCGCCGTCAAGATCATCTCGGTGGACGAATCCTCTCCACCCTGACTCCACAAGAAGGAACCACCGAGATGCAGAGAATCACAAAGACATCGGCCATCCTCCTCACGCCCGTCATCGCCCTCACCCTCGCCGCCGCTCCCGACGATGGCGACGAGGTGGAGCTCGACGAGGCGGAGGTGTTCATCGAGTACAACTCCACCGACGGGGACTTCGGGATCCAGTTCTTCTGGGACGGCGAGCCCTGGAAGAAGATGAACGTCCTGAGGCCCGACGAGAAGGCGATCCTGAGGGTGCGCGCCAGCAAGAACCTGGCCCTCCAGGGGCTCACCGAGGGCTTCTTCGAGAGCGCCGAGCCCTCGGTGGACGAGCTCTCCATGGACGAGTTCCTCGAGCGCTTCCCCGAAGGCGAATACGAGTTCGAGGGCCGGACCCTCGAGGGGGACGAGCTCGAAGGGGAGACAGACTTCACCCACACGCTCCCGGCCCCGCCCGAGAACCTCTACCCCGCCGAGGACGACAGCATCGACTCCACGCAGCCGCTCGACCTCAGCCTCAACCCCGTCACGACGGACCTGAACGGCGATCCGCTGGATCCGGAGCTCTACGAGGTCATCCTCGAGCACGAGGGGGAGCTGCTGCGCGTGTTCAGCATCATCCTGGAAGGGGACTTCGGCAGGCCCATGGTGACCGTCCCGCCGCAGTTCCTGCACCCCGATCAAGAGTACAAGCTCGAGGTGATCGTCCAGGAGGAGAGCGGCAACAAGACCATCTCCGAGACCACCTTCACGACCTACTAGCGGGACCGATGACCTCGTCGTCACGCAGGGTCGTGGCCGCGTGGGGTGCGGTGGCGGCAGCGCTGCTGGTCTGGTCCGCAGTGGCTCACCTCGGCCGGAGCATGGCTCCCGGAACCGCGCAGCCCGTGACCGGAACCAGCTCGCTGCTGGCCGCCACGCCTGCTCTGGAGGGGGCGCCCGTGCATCTCGCGGGTTCCCTCTCCAGTTCCCGAGCGGCCGTCCCGCCGGCGGAGAATGCCGGCGGAGAGACGAACGCAGTCGCGCGCGCAGCAACGACCGGGGACGTTGTCCACGTCAGCGGCCGCCTCCTGCGGGGTGGCCTCTCGGTCGAGGACTTCGAGTTGGTGTTCCGCTCCGCGGGGCCGAACGGCTCGGAAGTGGACTGGGACTTCACCGACGAAGAGGGCTGCTTCGAGGTCGACCTGTCCGCGGCGAGCTACCTCGTCAGCAGTGAGGACTACCCGGCGTGGACGCTGGCTCTCGACGTGCCGGCGGGCGCGGACACCTGGGCGTGCGACATCGAGCTGCCTACCAGGTAGGGCCTGGTTGGCTCACTGAATCCGCACCACTTCGATGACGTGCTCCACGAACTCCGCGGCGGGGACCTCTACGACGGCGGGGGCGACCTCCTTGAAGGCGCCCAGGCCGTCGAACGACACCTCGTAGCGTCCTGGGTGGGGTAGGACGCATGAGATCCCGTCATTCCCTCTCCACCAACCTGTCGATCCGGCGTCTCCGCCCACTTCACGCACATGCACGTGTTGGAGGACATCGCGGAACCCCATCGTGCTCGCCCCATCCCGCACGATGACCACGATCCCGCAGTTGCGCTCGGCGATCAACTCGATCTCGTTCATCCCCGGGTAGAGTTCGAAATCGCTCTGTTCGCTGCGGTAGCGGTGATCCCATACCAGGATCTCCACGCGACCAGCGGGGGCCAGGAAGACGTAGGTTCCTGGACCTATGCGCGGACGAGGATTGGCGTCGTTCCGGAATCCGGCGGTCGGCTCTCCCGGGGGCAAGCACTTCCAGAGGACCCTGTTTGCTGGCAGAGCCTTCCGCGTCTCTTTCTCAACGACGTGAACAACAACTTCTGCGGGCTCACCGACCTCGATGTGTGCGTAGGTGAGTCCGGTTGACGGAACATCGAACACCTGCTCGGAATGGAAGGGGTGAATCCTGGCCCTGTATCGGCCGGGCAAGACCTCTCCAGCGGACCACGAGTACAGACCCGCTCTCTGATCGAGTGACTGCATCTTTCGAGTGTGGATCGTGAGGCGATCGTCACCGCCAACATCCGGAAAGTCCAGCGGCTCGATGATGAGCGCGATGCTACTGTTCTCCCATGCCGGAGGGCGGTGAAGCGTTCCGGCCAGGGGCACTCGCGCATTTGGCCAGGGGGGCAGCTCCAGCATCACATTCACTCCGGCTCTCCGCCCCGCTTCCAGCACCACCGACTCACGGCCGAGCATGTACCGGGACCTCTCCACCCAGTCCCCGACTTCCACGGTAAGTACGTAGATGCCAGGCCTCACGCCCTCGACGACGGTCGGGCCTTCAGCAGCCGGCGACAGCTCAATCAGCGGCTCGCCCGAAGGTGGCTCGCTGTGAAGCTGATCCTCGATCTCGCGGGTGATCTCCCATTCGGTCTTCCGCCGCCCGCTCGAACCCGATCTCTCCTGTTGGCGCAGAGCCGCTCTTACCCTTCGATCGATATCGGGCTCTTCGCGTAGACGGAGGACAGGCGGCGGGGCGGGTACGCCGCCAATCCACTCGGTAGGGAGCTCGCCGACCAAGGTGACCTCGAGGGAGCCGGCAGGTGACAGCTCGAGGGTGTGCCCGACGGGGTCGGTGTACCCGACCTTGATCCTTCCCCATGCGTAGCTGGGAGCCCGGACCCACAGCACCACCTGGCCCCGCGGCTGATCGAAACCGGCCTCCTCGGTGGGGAGTTCGAGCGGCGACGTCGCGCCCCTGCGCACCACATCCGCCTCGTCGTAGTCTCCGGGGTGGAGCTTGTTCAGGTAACGCCGACGGCTGTGGCGCACGAGCTCGATTCCCTCCAGGTCTCGCCGGGATGCCGAGTCCACCACGTGCAGGACGATCGGAGGGGCCCAGGCAGCTAGCAGCTCGAGGTGGGAGCCATCGCTTACCTCGATCGGGCCGTACTCCTTCAGCCGCGCGAAGCGATCTCCGAGCCGGAGGTTCTTGAGGCCAAACTGCTTGCCGGAGGGCATCCTCAGCTCGAACCGCCCCTCTTGCACGTCCACCGGCGCTCCATGAGCCCCGAACTCCCCATGCCAGGAGATCGGCGTGAAGCTCCCGCTCTCCTTGGGGTGCTCTATCCCTTCTTCATCCAAGACCACAATCGTGCCGGAGACGTGGATTCCCTCTTCCACTGAGGTCTCGTCCGCCGCCGGAGCCGAATCGACTTCCACGGCCTCCCTCGTCTCTGGGGGAGGCCCGGAATCGGGGATCGGATCCGGATCTCCGAGAAGAGCCTCCCCGGCGTTCGAAGGAAGAACCGGCGAGCTCGTGTCGACCGGCTCCCGGCGCCCGCCGAAGGGGTCGACGAGCAGCACGCCCAGCACGACGAGAAGGCAAGCCAGGATGAAGAGGCGCTTCATGGCAGGGTCCGGAGCGGGACGACCCCACCATACGGCACGCTTGGCGATCGGGTAGGCTCGGCCGTCCCATGGTGTCCCGCATCCTCCTCCTCGCCGCCGCCCTCACCCTCGCCTGCGCTGGACCGGGTCGCGGTCCCGAGCCCGCAGCAGACGCAGACCCGCCCCCCAACGTGATCCTCCTCATGGCCGACGACCTCGGTTGGGGTGACACCGGCTTCCAGGGGCACGACGCGCTACGCACGCCCGCCCTCGACGCCATGGCTCAGGCGGGCATGCGCTTCGGGCGCTTCTACTCCGCCGCGCCCGTCTGCAGCCCGACGCGCGGCAGCGCGCTCACGGGGCGTCATCCCTACCGCTACGGGATCACGGGTGCGAACAAGGGGCATCTACTGTCGAGGGAGCAACACCTCGCGCGCCTGCTCCACGCCCGCGGCTACCGCACCGGTCACTTCGGCAAGTGGCACCTGGGGACGCTGACCACCACCGAGAAGGACTCGAATCGCGGCGGCCCCCGCGGCGAGAAGCACTACGCGCCGCCCTGGGAGCGCGACTTCGACGTCTGCTTCTCCACCGAGGCCAAGGTGCCCACCTGGGATCCGATGGTCGATCCGAAGGGGGGAGGCGCCTACGGCACCGCGTACTGGACGGGCCCCGGGACGAAGGAGACCGAGAACCTGGAGGGGGACGACTCGTGCGTCGTCATGGACCGCGTGGTGCCCTTCGTGCGCGAGGCGGCGGCCGAGGAGCAGCCCTTCTTCGCCGTGGTCTGGTTCCACACGCCCCACCTGCCGGTGATCGCCGGGCCGGAGCACCGAGCCCTCTACTCCGACCTCCCCGTCGAGCTGCAGCACTACTACGGCGCCGTCACGGCGATGGACGAGCAGATCGGACGCCTGCGCGCCGAGCTGCGCGAGCTGGGGATCGCGGAGCGCACCCTGCTCTTCTTCTGCTCCGACAACGGTCCCGAGGGAAAGGACGACGCCCCCGGCACCACCGGCGGCCTGCGCGGCCGCAAGCGCAGCCTGCACGAGGGGGGCATCCGCGTGCCCGCCCTCTGGGAGTGGCCCGGCCACGTGCCGGCGGGGACGACGACCGAGTTCGCGGCCGTAACGAGCGACTACCTGCCGACGGTGCTCGAGATCCTCGGCGAGACGCCGCCCGCGCCGCTCGACGGCCGCAGTCTGCTGCCGCTACTGGCCGATCAGGACCAGGGTCGCCCCACGGGCATCGGCTTCCAGTCGGGCAAGCAGGTGGCCTGGATCGAGCAACGCTGGAAGCTGATCCGCACGCACAAGCCCGACGAGGACGCCGAGCCCCTCGACGGCTTCGCGCTCTACGACCTCAACGCCGATCCGGGCGAGACCACGGACTTCGCCGCCACCTACCCGGACGTGGTGGCGCGGATGGCGGGCGAGCTCGAGGCCTGGCTGGCGGATTGCCAGGCTGATCGGGAGCGCGAGCGCTAGCTGTCACCACGAGGCAGGTTCGCCAGAGCCGACGGCAGTCCGAGCGCTCGACGCCAGGCCGCCAGCTGACCCAGGTGCAGCGCCTCGTGCGTCACCGCCAAGAACAGGGCCACGCCCGCCACGGTCGGAAGGTGCCCGTCGAAGCGCCACTCGATCGGCTGCGCGAGCTCCTCCTCCGTCATCTTCCCCCAGCGCTCGCTCACCCGCCGGTGCTGGCGCTCGAGCTCGGCTAGGACCCGCTCGCCGGCTGGGAAGGCAGCGACATCCCGGGAGGGAAGGCGCGGATCTCCAGGTCCTCGACGCTCGAAGAGCTCCCGCCAGCGCGCGGACACCTCCCGCTCGAGGCCCAGATCCTCCGCCAGGATGTCCGAACCGGTCACCAGATGCCCCAGGGTCCACGTGGCGTGGTTCTCGAGCCCCGCTCCCCCGTGGTGCGTCCACTGATCGGGCGAGAGGTCCGCCGTGAGCTGGCGGGCGTACTGGAGGTTCCAGGCGTAGGCCTGGAGGAGGGTGTTTCGCTGCATGTAAGGGATTCTCCGCGCAACCGGGGTTCGGTGTGAGCAAGAGGTGTTCGAGAACGCGATCGCCGGATAGCCTCGACCCCGCCGGCGCTCCAGATTGCCCTCGCACGGAGGCGACCATGCCCGAGACCGACCTGACCCGAGAGGTGCCGCTGCCGATGGTTCACGAGTCCGCCCGGCTGACGTGGGTCGGAGCGACGACGAGCTGCCTGCGCGCCCTCGGGGTGGAGTGCGACGCGGCGGACGTCGCCGGCCACAGCGGCTATGCCTTCGCCCTCTCCATCAACGGAGGGCTGTGTCCCTCCGGCCCGACGGAAGTCGATTGGGCCGCCCTCGCCTACGGGCCCCAGAGCCTGGGCCGCTCGACGACCACCCTGCTCACCGGGGACTGCCACACGGACGGCTCCCGCTGCGAGCGCACGGAGGATCACTGCCGGGAGGTCTTCGAGCTGGTCCGTCGCGAGGTCGAGGCGGGCCGCCCGTGCGTCCTGTGGGGCGCGGGTCCCCCCGAGTTCGGCGCGGTGCGCGGGATCGACGGCGAGGACTACCTCTTCGTGGCGGGCGGCCCCACCCCCGAGCGCCTGGCGTGGAACGCGATCGACGCTCCCGGCGGTCCCTACGCCCTGGCCTTCCCCACGCCGGTGATGCTCCACCGGGATCGCGACCTGACGGCCCTGCGTCGCGCCTTCGAGATGCTCACGAGACCGCAGGCGGGACCCCACTCCCGCCGGGGTCTCGAGGCCTACACCTTCTGGGCCGAGGAGCTGCGGGAGGGGAGGGCGAGCGCCTTCGGCAACTCGTACAACGCCCAGTGCTGGGCGGAAGCGCGCCGCCGGGCGAAGACCTTCGTCGGTCGCCTCGCCGAGCGCTACGCGCGCGAGGGTGCCCCGCTGCACCGCATCCGCCGCGCCTTTGACGAGGTGTCGGAGAACCTCGATCGCGTCGCCGAGCTCTTCCCCTTCACCAAGGAGGAGGGAGCGGTCGCCGACTCCGACCGGATCGATTCCGCCGTGGCCCACCTCGAGGTGGCGCGCGCCGCCGAGCAGTCGGCGATCGAGACCTTCCCCGAGATGCCGTGGTTCTGACCGAACTGCCCCCTTTCAGTGGGCATTCCTGGGGGTCTCCCGCCGCAACCCAATTGCCACCAAGGACTTCGAGCGCCTCCCCCTCGGAGCAGGCCCACCTGCCCGGTCAAGGCGGTCGACAGGGGCCTAGGAGCCGAAACGGGCGGTGGGACGCTGGCACCGCTGCGCCGGGTGCACACTGAAGGGGGGCAGTTCGGCTCGGACGCTCCGCGCGAGCTGTCCGCTCAGACGCGCGTCGCCAGCGCCGCCCCGATCAGCCGGTAGAGGAGCCGCGCGCCCACGATCGCGTCCCAGCCGACTCCCTCGGGATCTCCCCCCGGTCCGGGAGCGACCTCGCACAGGTCGAGGCCCACCACCCTTCGCCCTGACGCAGCCAAGGCCTCCAGCCACAGCATCGCCTCGTGCCATCCGAGTCCCCCCGGAACCGGCGTCCCCGTGTTGGGGCAGAGGGACGGATCGAGGGTGTCGACGTCGAAGGTCAGGTAGACCTCCGGGGGCAGGTGGTCGAGGTGATCCCCGGCCAGGGCGACCAGGTCCTCCCCCGCGAGCTTGGCGCGCGCCCAGTGGGGGTCGAAGAGGGTCCGGATCCTCGCGTCGGTCGCGATCCGCTCCCGCTCGGCCCGGCCCAGGTCCCGCACGCCGACCTGCACCAGGGCCCGGACCCCCTGGAGGCGCTCCAGGACGTTGTGGAGGATCGAGGCGTGGGACCAGGTGAAACCCTGGTAAGCCGCCCGCAGGTCCGCGTGGGCGTCGAAATGCAGGATCCCGAGGCCCGGGTGGCGCTCGGCGCAGGCGGCGATGGCGCCGAAGGGGGTGGAGTGGTCCCCCCCCAGGAGCACGGGGAGCTTGCCCGCCTCCAGCACCCGCTCCGTCTGCCCGGCGACCCAGGCGTTCAATTCCTCCCCGATCGCGTCGACGCGCGCCCGGCCGGGATCGTCCGCGTCGACCAGGGCGGTCGCCTCCTCGTTCCAGCCGCCGACGCGCCCATCGGGGGCCCGTAGGTGGATCCCCGCCCTCCAGGGGCTACCGAACCGCAGATCCTCCAGATCGACCTGGTGGCTGGCCGCCAGGACCGCCTGGGGGCCCAGGGCGCTGCCGCGGCGGTAGGAGGAGGTGGCGTGGAAGGGAACGGCCAGGAGGTGGACCGCCGCCTCGGTCGCTCCGTCGGAGAGTCCGAAGGGTCCGCTGCCCGGCTCCGCCGCTGCGTCGGGATCGAAATTGCTCACGACCGCGAGGATCCCAGCCAAAGCGGGCAAGGGCAAGCCAGAGAGGCTTGAATGGGGGGGCTGCGGCCGGTGTACCGCCGCGGGAAGCCGAGGAACAACACGATGGCGAGGACAATCGACGTGAAGGGATGGCCGCCGGAGGGTGAAGGTGGGGCAGGTTCGAGTGGGGGTGGTGGGCTCTGGAAGGGCCAGCCGCCACTGATCGTGCTGATCGCCGCGGGCCTCTTCGTGGTCCTGGTGCTCTTGATCGCCGTCATGGCCCTGATGGGCCGGATGGGGGTGGCGCGCATCGACTCGAAGGAGGTGGCGGTGGTCGTCAACTACCTGACCGGTAGCCAGACGGTGGTGACCACCCCCGGCTATCGCTTCTACATGCCGCTCGTCCAGGACGTCTTCATCCTGGACAAGACCCAGCAGAAGTTCGTCATGCAGGGGGAGCACTACATCGACGAGAACCACACCCCCAAGTTGACGGTACGCGCCAGCGACGGCTCCAGCTTCTACTTCGAGGAGATGCCGGTCCAGTACGAGCTCAAGCCGGAGATGGCGGACGTCGTGCTGAACGACTCGGGTGCGGGCAGCGCCTACAAGCAGGAGTGGGTCAAGGCCTACGCGCGCTCGATCCTGCGCGACGAGTTCGGCCGCTTCACCGCTATCGAAGCCGCCAACCCGACGATCTTCGACCAGGCGCGCATCGAGGCGCGCCGGCGCCTGAACGAGATGCTTGACCCCCACGGCATCGAGGTGGTCCTGATCGGCACGCCCAACCCGAAGTTCGACGCGGAGTACGAGCAGACGATCGAGGAGCGCAAGTCCGCCGACCAGGAGGTCGAACGACTGGTCGCGGAGAGTGAGTCTCTGGTGGAGGCGCGCGGCCGGCAGTTGGAGGGCGTGAAGCGGGAGAAGGGCGTGGAGCTGGCCAGCCTGGACGGGAATCTGAAGAAGGCCCTGCGCGAAGCGGAGAAGGAGGCCATCGAGATGCGCTATAGCGCCCAGGCCTACGTCATCGAGCGCAACAACGCGGCCGAGGAGGAACGATTCCGGTTGACCGAGCAGGCGCGCGGTCTGGAGGCGCGCTATCGCAAGGAGGCCGAGGGACTCGCCAGCCGCGCCGAAGCCCTCGAGCAACGCGGCCAGGTGGTCGTACGCGAGGCGCTGATCGAGAAGCTCAGTCAGATTCGCTTCACGCTGGTGCCCTACAGCCGCGATCCGGCGCCCAACCGTCTGGAACACGTCAACGCGGCGGGGACATCGACCCTGGTGGACGAGACCGTCCTCGAGGAAGGAGGGGACCGATGATCCGTGCGGCACGCCTCTTCGTGATCGTGATGGGGGTGGGTTTGGCCCTGCTCCTCTGCCTGATTCTCTTCTTCGAGCGCGTCCCCCCGGCGGCGATCGGCGTCAAGGTCAGCATGCTGGGGGGCGGCGTCGAGGAGAAGGACTACGAGATGGGGTACCACGTGGGGGTCACCGGCCTCCACGAGTGGAAGCTGCTCGACGCCCGCACCCACTTCCTCACCTACGCGCGGCAGCGCGGACGTGGCCAGCGGGCTGAGGAGCGTCCCGCCCTCGACATCCGCACCAAGGACAACAACACCGCCTACTTCGACGTGACCCTGACCTACCGCATCAAGCGCGGCGAAGGGCACCAGATCGTCATGGCAGGCAACCAGCTCAAGTACCGCAGCCAGGCCGACACAGCCGTTCAGGCCGTGCTACGGGCGGAGCTGGCGCAGCTCGCCTCCGAGGAGATCTACGACACGGACATGCGTCTGGCCGTTGTCGGGCGCGCCATGCCGAAGCTCGTGGAGGCGATGGCTGACTATCACCTCGAACCGGAGAGCCTACTCCTCCGGGCGGTGACCTTCCCCGAGGCCTACGAGACCAAGCTGCGCCAGAAGCAGCTCACGCGCCAGCAGAAGCGTCTGGAGGAGTCCAAGCGCAAGGTCGAGGAGCAGAGGGGGTCGACCGACGTCTACGCTGAGGAAACCAAGGCCTTGGTGATGGAGAGCCTTGCCGACTGGGACAAGACCCTGCAGCAGGCCCGCTCCGACAACGAGATCGAAGTGACCTCCACCCGGACCGAGGCCAAGCGTGACTCAGAGAAGATGCGCGCCGAGGCGGAGGCCGACTACGAGACCGCCATCGCCGAGGGTCAGCTGGCGGTCGAGAAGGCCGAGGCGCTGCGCAACGAGCTGCGCAACCAGGCCCTCGACACCCTCGGCGGCCGCATCCACCTGGCCCAGCAGGCCGCTCAGAACCTGCAGTTCGAAAGCGTGACCCTCAACTCGAACGACCCGTCGGTGCCGTCGGTGATCGACCTGGAGGCGCTGGTGCGGCTCCTGGTCGGGACGCAGGAGGAGGCCGGCGGGGACTGAGACTCGCTACCTTGGAGCTCCCCTCCCCGGGATCGGCCGGGACGGGGGCTCCGGTAGGATCCGCGCTCACCCCTACGGAGCGGCGCCCCATGAATGCGAGCGACATCGACGCCATCGTGCGCGCGCACCGCTTCCGGCGGCCCTTCCGCGGCGTGATGCGCGTCGAGCGCGAGGGTGAGGTGCTCTACGAGCGCGCCGACGGCCTCGCCAACCGCTCGGACGCGATCCCGAATCGTCCCACGACGCGCTTCCAGATCGCCTCGGGGTGCAAGATCTTCACCGCGCTGGCCGTGCTGAAGCTGGTCGAGGCAGGGCGGCTCGCCCTGGATGCGCGCTTGACCGACTGCACTGGCTCGCGCTTCCCCCGCTTCGACCCGAAGGTCACCGTGCGCCACCTCCTGACGCACACCTCCGGCATCCCCAGCTACTTCGACGAAGAGGGGGGGCAGGACTACGAGCAGATCTGGGAGGAGAGGCCGATGTACGCCCTCCGCTCTCCCGCGGACTTCCTGCCGCTCTTTCAGGAGCTGCCCCAGGTCTTCCCCCCGGGGGAACGCTTCGCCTACAACGACGGGGCCTTCGTGTTGCTGGCGCTCATCGCCGAGCGTGCCGGCGGCAAGGGCTTCCCCGAGCTCGTCACAGAGTCGGTCTTCGAGCCGGCGGGGATGGTCGACTCGGGCTACTTCGACAGGGATCGCCTGCCGGAGCGCACTGCTCGCGCGTACATCGAGACCGAGGACGGTGGCTGGCGCACGAACCAGTACGCGGTACCGATCCGGGGCGGTGGGGATGGCGGCGCCTACACCACGGCGGCGGACATGGGTCGCTTCTGGCGCGCGCTGTTCGGGCGCGAGCTCCTCGGTGAAGAGTGGACCAGCGCTCTGCTCAACCCCACCGTCGCCGCGGTGGGGGAGGACGACGCGACCCACTACGGGCTCGGGGTGTGGATCGCTGCGAGCGAGGGTCGCCCGAGGATGCACTACGTCTGCGGCGTCGATCCCGGCGTGCACTTCATCTCCTCCGCCCATGACGGAGGGCGCTTGCTCGTCACGGTGCTCTGCAACGCGGAGTGCTCGCCGTGGGGGCTCGACCTCGCCATCGCGCGGGCGGTCGGGTAGGCCCCGTGGAGGGGTGGGGGTGAGGGGAGCGGGCCGGGGAGGAGAAGGTGCCCCGGGAGCGCAACCCGTCGCGCCGCCGTTCGTCCCCCCAGAGGTGGGTGGGGGCTTGGGATGGGGGGCTGGCTGACGAGCGGGCCGAGACCCTCCCGCAGGAAGTACGCTGACCCCCGAGTTTTCCCCAAGAAGGGCTCAGAGCCCTCCGTTCACCCCCCCGGAAGCCAAGCCTCCGCCCATGGACGACTACTCCGAGGCCACGCTCCTCGATCGCTATCGAGCCGGCGACTCAGGGGCCTTCGCGGCCCTCGTACGCCGCTACCAGGGGCCGCTCTTGCGGCACGCTGAGGGACTGCTCGGATCGGGGACGAGCTGCGAGGACGTCGTCCAGGAGGCCTTCATCCGGCTGGCGCGCCAGCCCCCGACCCTCGCTGACGAGGTCCTCGGGGACCCGCGCGCCGAAGGGGCCCAACTGGCGTCCTGGCTGCACAAGGTGACGAGGAATCTCTGCATGGACCTGCTCCGTTCCGAAGGTCGGCGCAAGCGCCGAGAGCGCGACACCGCGACGGCGGAAGCCGTCGAGGGTGGGCTCTCGTCCGTCGAAGCCGACGACACGTGCGCCGCCGTGCGGCGCTCCCTCGAGCGTCTACCCGGCGACCAGCGCGAAGTCCTGGTCCTGCGCCTACTGGGCGACAAGAGCTACCGCGAGATCGCGGACGTCACCGGCAAGAAGGTCGGCACCGTGGGCTGGCTGATCTCGGTCGGGCTGAAGGCCCTGGCCGGGGAGCTGGCGCCTCTCCTGGAGGGGCGCGGCGTGGCGGGAGGAACGGTTGCAGCGCCCGGGATGATCCCGGGCTTCGACTCCGGGGAGCTGTCATGAGCACAGACGACAACACTGCCGAGAACACCCACGAGAAGATCGCCGAGGACCTGCACCGCGACCTGTGCGCCTGGTTGCTCGGGGAGCTGGAGGGCGATGAGGCGCGCGCCGTCGAGGAGGCCCTGGCCGCGTCCCCCGCCCTGCGCGCGGAGCGCGAGAGGCTGGAGAGCACGATGGAACTCGTGCGCGGGGCCTACTCGGAAGAGCCGGCGCTGTCGGAACGCGCACTGGGCGAGCTCCTGGCCCGCGCAGAGGGAGGAGGCAACCGCAGGCCGGCGCCCTGGTGGAGCCGACCGATGCTGCGCGCAGCGGCTGCGGTGCTCGTCACCGTCGGCGGCGTCGCCGGAATCCTCGCCGTCGAACGCGCCCAGCGCCGGAACGCCGACACCACCGTCGCCCGCGCCCCCGCCATGGAGAAGCTCGTCACGGAGGAGGAGCCGCGCCCGGCGACGATCGCCGACGGGTTGGCGTTCGCCGAGCCGGCCGACAGCGCCCGAGGGGTCGAGCTGAAGACGGCGGACAAGCTCCGCTCGGAGCCGGCGACTGTGGCGGGCAGCGTGCCCGGGGTTGCGGGGAGGAAGTTTGGAGAGGCCGTCAAGATCATGGCGCCCATCAAGGACTCCGGGATCTACCATTACGAAGCGGGGACGTGGACGCGGGGGAGGGACGCCGCTGGTCTCGGTGAGGTCGTGTTCCTCGATTCCGAACAGGAAATTTCCGCCAGTGGGGGGTACACACCGACACCGGAGGAGACGGCCAAGCGCGAACTGGATGGGCGGCTCGCGGCGATTCGGGATCAGACCACCCTCGCCGAGGGCGAGGCGCTGGCGGACCTCCCCGCGGCAGATGCCAGAAGGGCACCGGCGAGGTCGTTGAAGGAGGATCTCGCGGGGCTCGGATACGCAGGTGGGGAGGAGGAGCTCGAGGAGCTCGAGGAGGTCGAGGTGCTCGAGGAGCGGCGCGACGCGTCGAAGGAATCCCTGGGACGGGCCCGCACCGCAATCGATGGCGACGACGCCTACCACCGTCTGCCACGCACGGTGCTGACCGACGCAGACCTCGAAGCCTACGCGCGCCGCACCGCCGACGAATTCTTCCTCGCCTGCCGCCGGTACCCCAAGGAGCGCCCGCGGGACATGTTCTTCCGCTTCTGGGGGGACAACCCCTTCGAGTACACCCCCCAGGATCCCCAGTCGACCTTCTCGGTCGACGTGGACACCGCGAGCTACGCCCTGGCCAGGCGCTACCTCGATCAAGGACTCCTGCCCGAGAAGGCCCAGGTGCGCACCGAGGAGTTCCTGAACTACTTCGACGCCGACCTGCCCGCGCCCACCGAGTCCACCTTCGCCGTCCACACCGAGCTGGCCCCCAGCCGCTTCGGCGGCGCCGACGACCGCTGGATGCTGCGCGTCGGCGTGCGCGGCCGGGAGATCCCCCGCGAGGAGCGCCAGCCCCTGGCGCTGACCTTCGTCATCGACACCTCCGGCTCGATGCGGGAAGGGAACCGCCTGGAGCTGGTCAAGCACGCCATGCGGCTCCTGCTCGGCGAGTTGGACGCCCGCGACTCGATCGCCATCGTCGCCTTCTCGAGCGAGTCGCGCCTGATCCTGCCGATGACCTCGGCCGACAAGCGCGCCCTGATCGAGACCGCGATCCACCACCTCTCCCCCGACGGCAGCACCAACGCCGAGGCGGGTCTGAAGCTCGGCTACGAGCTGGCCCTGACCGCGATCGACCCGGGCATCCACAGCCGCGTGATCCTGCTCTCCGACGGCGTGGCCAACACCGGCGAAACGGACCAGGACCGCATCACCCACGACGTGACGCGCCACCGGCAGCAGGGGATCTACCTGAACACCGTCGGCGTGGGGATGAACAACCACAACGACGTCTTCCTGGAGCAGCTCGCGGACAAGGGGGACGGGGTGTGCGACTATGTGGACACCCCTGACGCCGCCCAGCGCGCCCTGGTGGAGCGCTTCACCGGCGCGCTGATCCCGATCGCCAGCGACGTCAAGATCCAGGTCGAGTTCGAGGAGGAGAGCGTGGCGCGCTACCGCCTCCTCGGCTACGAGAACCGCGCCATCGCCGACGCCGACTTCCGCAACGACCAGGTGGACGCCGGCGAGGTGGGCTCCGGGCACCAGGTGGTCGCCCTCTTCGAGCTCGAGCTGACGGGCTCCGAGCCGGACCTCCTGGCGACGGTGCGCGTGCGCTGGAAGGCGCCCAAGCAGACCGGCCAACACCCCCTCGAGATCGACGTGACCGAGGTGGAGCACCCGGTGCGCTACGCCCAGGCCGCGGGCAGCTTCGAGGCCACCAGCCCCGGCTATCGGCGCAGCGTGGTCGTGGCGCAGTTCGCCGAGAACCTGCGGCGCTCCACCCACGCCAGGGGGGACTCGCTGGAGGAGCTGGTCCAGGAGGCGGAGAAGCTCCGCCCGCAGCTGAGCGACCCCGAGTTCGACGAACTGGTGGGGCTCGTGCGGCGGGCGGAGGGGATGCTCCTGGAGGAGCGGGTGCGGGAGATGGCCGACGAGCTCGGCATGACCCTGCGCGAGTACAAGCGGCTGGTCTACCAGCGCGCCCTCTTGGAGGAGCTGACCGCGCGCGGCGAGCGCAGCAGCGAGCTCCTGCAGCAGATCCGCGCCGAGAACGAGGCCCTGGAGCAGAAGATCCGGGGGCTGATCCGGCAGGAACTCGGTCGCTAGGGCGCAGGATGCGCCCTCAGCCGTACCGCCCCTCGATGTAGTCCGCCGTCTCCTCATTCCGCGGGCGGACGAACATCTCGTCGGTGGAGCTGTGCTCGATCACCTTGCCCATCAGCATGAAGATGCACTCCTCGCTGGCGCGGCGCGCTTGGGCCATGTTGTGGGTCACGATCAGGATCGTGTAGTCGCCGCGCAGCTCCCAGATCAGCTCCTCCACCACCTCGGTGGCGGCCGGATCCAGAGCCGAGCAGGGCTCGTCCATCAGGAGCACGGTGGGCTTGACCGGCAGCAGGCGCGCGATGCAGAGCTTCTGCTGCTGCTCGAGGGAGAGCTCGGTGGCCTTGCGCCCCAAGCGGTCCTTGACCGTGTCCCACAGGAGCACCTGCCGCAGGGCCCGCTCGACGATCGCGTCCTTCCGGGAGCGCGTCAGCAGACGCTCGTCGGCGTGCAGCCGGTGGGCGAACAGAACGTTGTCGCGGATCGACAGCGGCAACGGGTTGGGGCGCTGGAAGACCATGCCCACGTGGCGCCGGACCTGCACCAGCTCCACGTCGGGACCGTAGACGTCGTGGCCGCAGACGGTGATCTCCCCGGTGGTGCGCACGTAGCCGAGCCGCTCGTTGATGCGGTTGACGCTGCGCAGGAAGGTCGTCTTGCCGCAGCCGGAGGGACCGATCAGGGCGGTGATGATGCCCTGCTTGATCTCGAGATTCACGTCGAAGAGCGCCTGGAACGTGCCGTACCAGAGGTTCAGGCCGCGCGTCTCGATCGCCAGGGACTGCGGACTATCCAAAGCGCCCCTCCACGTAGTCGCGGGTCCGCTGGTCCTGGACCTCGCCAGTGAAGAGCGCCTCCGTCTCCGCCACCTCCACCAATTCGCCGGAGAGGAAGAAGGCGGTCTGGTCCGCCAGGCGCCGCGCCTGCTGGACCAGGTTGGTGACCAGGATGATCGTGATCTCCTGCTTGAGCTCCTTGAGCACGTCCTCGATACGCATCGTCGTGACCGGATCGACCGCGATCGAGAACTCGTCCAACAGCAGGAGGTCGGGTTCCTGGGAGAGGGCCCGCGCGATCGTCAGGCGCTGCTGCTGTCCGCCCGAGAGCAGGCTCCCCAGGGAGTCGAGGCGGTCCTTGACCTCGTCCCACAGGGCGGCACGCGTCAGGCAGCGCTCGACCGACTCGTCCAGCTCGGCCTTGTTCCTGACCCCCGCCAGGCGCGGGGCCAGGGCCACGTTGTCGTAGACGCTGAGGGGCAGGCCCACCGGCAGGGGGAAGACCACGCCGACGCGCCGGCGCAGGGCGTAGACGTTGCGCCAGTCGCGGATGCTGCGACCGCTGAACAGGATCTCGCCGTCGACCACCATCCCGCTGGTGAAGTCGCTCATGCGGTTGATCGCGCGCAGGAAGGACGTCTTGCCGCTGCCCGCGGGGCCGATGATGCCGAAGATCTCGTGCTCGCGGACGTCCAGGTCGACGCCCTGCAGCGCGACCTGGTCGCCGTAGCGGATCTCGAGGCCCCGCACCTGGAGTTTCGTCACCGCCTCGCTCATGCGCCTACCACTTCTTCTTCCCGCGCAGGTAGATGCGGAAGGCGATCGAGATCGAGTTCATGACGAGCACCATCCCGATCAAGACCAACGCCACACCGAAGGGCAGCGCCTCCGGCACGTCGGGGACCTGGGTGGCGATCACGTACAGGTGCAGGGAGAGCGCCATCGTCTGGTCGAAGACGTCCTGGGGCAGGAAGGGCAGGAAGAAGGCCGCGCCGGTGAACATGATCGGCGCCGTCTCCCCCGCCGTGCGGGAGACCTCCAGGATGACGCCGGTCAGGATGCCGCTCACCGAGTTGGGCAGGACCACGTGGCGAATCGTCTGCCAGCGGGTGGCGCCCATGTTCCAGCACGCCTCCCGAAACGCCTGTGGCACGGCCTGCAGGGCTTCACGCGTCGAGACGATCACCACCGGCAGGGTCATGATCGCCAGGGTCATGCTGGCCGCCAGGATGCTGGTGCCGAACCCGAAGAAGAGCACGAAGGCGCCCACTCCGAAGAGCGCGTGCACGATCGACGGCACACCCGCCAGGTTGATGATCGCCAGGTTGATGGCGCGCGTCAGCAGGTTGTCCGGCGCGTATTCACTCAGGTAGAGCGCCGCCGCGACGCCGATCGGCACCGAGATCAAGAGCGCCACCGTCACCAGCCAGACCGTCCCGATCAACGCCGGAAAGATGCCGCCGGCGGTCATGCCGTTGGTCGGATTGGTGAAGAGGAAGTCGATCGAGAGGATCGGACCGCCCTTGTAGACCAAGACCGCCAGGATGATCAGCACCGGCGCGACCAAGAGCATGGTCATCAGGCCGAAGAGCATCCGGTAGAGCCCCTGGACCTTGCGGTTGCGGGCGTTGCGCGGAGTCGTCTCGAACACGGTCTACTTCTGCTTCCTCACCCCGCGCACGAACAGGTCCGCGGTCAGGTTGATGGCGAAGGTCACCACGAAGAGCAGGATGCCCAGCGTGAAGAGCGCCTGGTGGTGGTCGGAACCGGCGGCGGTCTCGCCCAGCTCGGTGGCGATCGTCGCCGTCAGCGCCCGCACCGAGTCGAAGACGCTGGTGGGCAGGTTGATGGCGTGGCCGCTGGCCATCAGGACCGCCATCGTCTCCCCGAAGCCGCGCCCCACGCCCAGTAGCACCGCTGCGATGATCCCGTTGCGCCCGGCGGGCAGGACCACCCTGAAGATCACCTGACAGCGCGTCGCGCCCATCGCCTCGGCCGCCTCGCGGTAGGTGTCGGGGACCGCCTTGAGCGCGTCCTCCGCCAGGGTGGTCATGATCGGCGCCGCCATCAGGCCCAGGATGAGCCCCGAGTTGAGCACGTTCAGACCGATCGGCACGTCGAAGAGGTCGATGATCAGCGGGTTCATGATGCTCAACCCGATGAACCCCCAGACCACCGAAGGGATGGCGGCCAGGAGCTCGACCAGAACCTTCAGGCACTCGCGCGTCCGGCCGGTGGCGAACTCACCGATGAAGATCGCCGCGCCCAAGGAGAAGGGTACGGCCACCAGCATCGCCAGTCCCGTGACGCTGGCCGTGCCCACGATCAGGTAGAAGGCGCCGAAGGTGGGCTCGTCGGAGGTCGGCCTCCAGTACGGCGAGGTGAAGAACTCGGCCACGTCCATGCGGCCGAAGACGAATCCCCCGCCCTCGCGGGCGATGAAGACGAAGATGCCGATGATGAAGACGATCGCCGAGACGCCGCCGACGAAGACCAGCCCTTGAACGAGCTTATCGATCCACCAGGCCGCGTCGCGCCGATCCAGATCGTTCTCAGACGTGGGTGCTCGAGCTGCGCTGCGCTTCACCTCAGCAGGCTCCCTCTCCCCGCAGGGCCTCCATCAGGTCGCGTACCTCGTAGCTGATCCGGCTGTGGAGGTCCTCGAGCACCTCCACGCTCGTATCCTCGCCGTCCACCTCCTCCAGGTCCCACTCCAGGAGGACGGTGTTGAAGGGCAGCTCGTCGAGCCTCTCCCGTGCGTCGCCCGCCAGGTCGACGATCACGTGGTACTCCGCCAACTCGTCGTGGTGTGCCGCCACCGGCTTCGGGTGGGCGTTCAAGAGCGGGAACCCGTGGGCGTCCATGAACTCGCGCATGCTCGGACTCAAGGCGGAAGCCGGCTCCCAGCCCCCGCTGGCGTAGCGGCCGCTCTCGGGGAAGGCCTTGCGTGCGATCGCCTCGGCCATCTGGCTGGCGACGGCGTTGTGCCGGTCGACGAAGAGCACCTGGTAGACCTTGGGGGTCTTGGTCTCGCCGGTGGCGACGAAGATCGTCTCCTCGCAGATGTTCCTGGCCTGGTCGCTCACCCGCTCGAGGCAGTGGAAAGTCTCGAGCAGGGCCAGGATGTCGCGGATCGGCCGCGTCTGCTCCTCGCCCTCCTGGACGAGGTCCGCCAGCACCTTGTCCAGGGTGCGGCCGAGCTGATAGGACATCGCCTTCGTGCCGCGCGCCAGCTCCGCGTTCGACTCGCTGAAGGCCTTCATGCTCTGGTCGAACATGCGCCGGGCGTGGTCCGCGACCATTTCGATGTCGCGCACCACCACCGCCGGGGGTTCCTTGCTCAGCTGGCAGGTCTCGCGGCAGACGGTGACGGCGTAGTCACCGATGCGCTCCAGGGCGATGTTGAGCCGCAGCACGGACGAGATGAATCGCAGGGTGCCGGCGCTGGGCAAGTGTCGTGCCACGAAGGAGTGGCACGTGTCGTCGAGGGCGCGGATCGCACGGTTGACCCAGAGGTCCCCCAGGATCGTCCTGGCGGCCATCTGACGGTCGTGGGTCAGCAGGGCTCGGATGCAGTCGTTCAGAGCCGTGGCGATGCGCTCCGTCACCTCCCGCACCCGGTTGTGGATGTCGGTGAGGTCTCGCTCGAGGCGCTCCTCGTAGTGACTCATGTTCAGGGTCCCTCTCGCCGTCGAGGCGCGTGGGTCGACGCTGCTACTTGGAGACTGGGGCGTAGCCCTTCTTGCTGATGATCCCCTGGCCCTCGGGGCTCAGGATCCAGTCCAGGTACTCCTTGACTGCTCCGGCGGGCTCGCCGCGGGTGTACATGAAGAGCGGGCGCGCGATCGGGTAGCTGCCGTCGGAGGCGGTCTCGACCGAAGGTGCCACGGTGGGAGCTCCTTCCTTGGAGACCGCCAGCATCTTGACGTGCTCGGTGGCGTAGGCCAGACCGCTGTAGCCGATGGCGCAGGGTGTGGTCGAGACCAGCTCGACCACGTCCTTGGAGCCGTGCATGTCGCGCGAACCGAGCTTGTAGTCGCGCCCCTTGCCGAGCACGGCCTTCTTGAAGTAGGCGAAGGTCCCGGAGTTGTTCTGGCGGCTGACGCGCACGATCTCCCCGCTGCCGCAGCCGGGGACCTCGATGCTCATGTCACCCCACTCCTCGTACTCCCCGCCTTCGCCGTAGATCGCGGCCAGTTGCTCGATGGTGATCTCGGTCAGCGGGTTGTCCGCGTGCACGAAGACCGCCAGTGCGTCGTAGCCGACGATGTGCTCCACCGGCTCGACGCCGTTCTTGCGGGCCAGCTCGATCTCCTCCTCCTTCATGCGGCGACTGGCGTTGGCGAGGTCCACCGTGCCGTTGATGAGGGCGGAGATCCCCGTCCCCGACCCCCCGCCGGTGACCGCGACCACCACGACGGAGTCCTTGGCCTTGTACACCTCAGCCCAGGCCTGGGCCACGTTGACGAGGGTGTCGGAGCCCTTGTTCTGGATGACGACTCGATTGGCGGAACCCCCGCCACCGCAGGCGCAGAGAGAGAGGGCGACGACGCAGAGGGCAGCGGATCTCATGGGGGGTGGAACCGGTGCTAGACCGGATTCTGGGCTGGGGGGAGAGATGGAGTCCTCAGCGACGCGGAGATCAGCTCCGGGCCGCGGGCGGGATTCTACCGCCTACAACGTCACCCAACATCCTGCGCCCTGGCCGATGTCGCGTGGCCAGCGGGGACCTCGAGCCCTACTCCTGGTACCCCAGGGCGACCAGGAGGCAGGGGCCCCCACTGATCACCTCGAGCCCCAGCTCCTGGGCCCGGGAGACCGCGGTCTCGCTCTCCGCCCCCGGCTGCATCCAGAGCCGAGTGATCCCCAGGCGGGCGGCCGCCTCGACGAGCTTCTCGGTCACCGGGGGCGGGGTGACGAGCGAGAGTCCGTGGACCGGTTCGGGGAGCGAGGCCAGGTCGGGAACGCAGGCCACCCCCTCGATCTCCTGCTCCTTGGGGTGCACCGGGTAGACGGTCCTGTCGTTCTGCTGGTAGCAGCGCAGCACCTTGTTCCCGTACTTCTCCCGGTCGACGGAAGCTCCCGCGACTGCGTAGACCTTCCCCGCCAGGAAGTCGGTGATGGCGGAATCGGCGCTCATGTCGCCCGAGACCCTAACCCGCTCGCGTCAGCGGCGTCGAGGGCGTGGCCGCGTAGTCCCCGGATTCCGCCCCTCAGGGCTCTACGCGCCATATCGGGTAGCCGCTAGGCGAGTACTCGTGCAGCGTAACCGTGTCTTCCGCGGCGTCGTAGGTCCAATCGACCGTGCTCTGCCCATTGCGCAGGACGTCGGTCGGGATCTGGGTGTAGCCCTCGAGGACCAAGTCCGTGTCCAGGCCGCTCTGGCCGTGGTAGACGAAATCGAAGGGCTGGCTGGAATCGAGGCCCAGGTCGAGGGGATCGAGGGAGATGCTGGCCAGGTTCTTCGTGTCGTAGACGTAGAGGCGGTTCGCGACAGGCATGGACGTCCAAGTGAAGGGCGTGAAGGCCCCCGTCGCCGCCTGCTGGATGGTGAAGTGGAACCACGTGCCGTCCCGATCCGCCAGGGTGTCCACCCCGGCGGTCGCGTCCGGCTTCTGCAGGGTCTTGGGCTCGAACCAGTCGAGAATCGTGTCCTCGTCGAGGGTGTACCACTCGTGACGCGTGTCGGTCGTGGTCGTGTGCTCGCTGGGGTTTCCTCGCAGGAGTAGCTGCTCGTGCGTCTTGTCGACCTGGTGGACCAGGAAGGGGTTGGGGTCGTACAGCGCCGCGAAGTTGTAGACCGGGACGTGTAGCAGGTTGCGCGCCAGATCGGTGTTCTGGTCGACGAGGTCGGTGGAAGGCCGCAGGTCGATCGTCGAAGCCGTCTGATAGCGGAAGGGCTCCTCATTCGGCGTACCGCCGAACATCAGCGGGCTGAGCAGGAGGTCCTTATTAGTGATGTTGTGGAAGGAGTGGCGGATCGAGGTCGCGCCCGTGTGGTTGGCAACCGCGGCGAAGCGCGGGCCCAAAGGGTCCAGGTGGCGTGCCGCAAAGGTGGTCGACATGCCCCCGCCCATCGAGAAGCCCACGGCGTAGAGACGCTCGGCATCGATCGGCAAGTAGGTCACCACCCACGTCAGCGCGGCCAACACGTTTTCCTGAGCGTAGTCGATTGCGAAGTTGTACTTGTGCGCGCCCGTCGGGGCCACGACGATCCAGCCCCGCGCCATCCCCTTCTGGAAGTAGGAGGTCGAGTAGAGCAGATCGCGGGGGGTCTCCCCGTATCCGTGGTAGACCACCAGCACCGGCGCCGGCGTCACGGGAGCCTTGGGCACGCCGATCAGGAAGACCTCGTCCCAGCCTGTCCCCGTGTTGTTCAGCGTCACCTCGAAGACGCCTCCGATCAGGGGCGAGATCGGTGCCCGCGGAGCCAGGGGTTGCGAGTAGTTACCCCCCAGAGCGCGATCGACGTTGTGCTTGGCGCCCAAGACCTCGCCGTGGACACCGCGAACGACCGCGCCCCCACGCTTCCGTGCCCCCTGGGGCAACGCGGAGGAAGCCAGCAGGAGCAGAACGCAGAGGCCTAGGCAGGACTGTCTCATTGAGAGATGTGCGCGGATTGGGCCGGAAGCCCGGAGAGGAGAGCTGGGGCCCTCATCAGAAGATACCTCACAGGGGCTCGATTTGGTATTGAAAAGCGTTCCACCCCCCCCGTCTCCAGGGACGAGGAGTCCTCAAGAATAGGAACGCAGCTCGGCTCCCCCGGGTTCCCTCCGGCCCCTCCGCCCGAGGCCCCCGAGCCCCCTACTCCTGGATCGCAGGCCGCGCCCCGGCGGTGCAGATCCCGGCGTAGGCCTCCATCAAGCGTCGCGTGTTGCGCCCCGGTCGGCCGTCCCCCAACGGGATGTCCGCGATCGACACCACGGGCACGACGCTGCGCACCGAGGTGGTGAAGAAGGCCTCCTCCAGCCTCTCGAGGTCCGTGGCCCGCACCGCCACCTCGCGCGCCTCGAGGCCGAGCTCCCCGGCTGCCCGCATCACCAGTCCGCGCGTCACCCCGGTCAGGACCCCACTCGTGGGGGCCGTGTGCAGGACGCCGTCGAGCACGCCGAAGAAGTTGCTCATCGTTCCCTCGAGGAGGGACCCCTCTCCGTCCACCAGCAGCGGCTCGAAGTTCGAGAGAGTCCCCCCCGGGGCGGCGCGCCGGTCGAGGATCCACTGGGCGGTCTTCACCTCCGGGTGTTCGCGGCGCAGCTCGCTGAGCCGCACGCGCACCCCATCGCGGTAGGCGCTGGGGGGCGGCAGGCACAGCTCAGTGGCGAGCACCAGGAGGCGCGAGTCGACCCCGAGAGCGCTCGCGGGCGAGGCCAGCACGTCGAAGCGCACCTTGCTGTCTCGAGCCGGGAACTCCGTGACGATGGCGTGCAACCCGCGGCGCAAGAGGGCCCGGTCGAGGGGGCCTTCGAGCCCGAAGAGCTCCATCGAGCGCTCCGCCCGATCCAAGTGCTCCTCGAGACCGATGAAGCGCACGTGATCGAAGGTTCGCAGAGCTTCGTAGATCCCGTGCGGCAACCGATCGAAGACGGCGCCGGGCTCCGGAAGATCTGCGGGGAGCGGGATGGGCTGGGGACCGGCCTCCGTCAGGCCGAAAAGCTGGGCAGTAAGAGTCACTGGGCGGATGGGGCGTTCTATGGGTGGCAGAGCCTCGTGGCGGTTGCGCGGGATGGCCGGGGCCCTATCATCTCTGCCCCGCTCCTCCGATGGCAGCCTCTCCGTACCGACTTCCGCGACTGACGCACACCTTCCTCTCCGCGCTGCTCCTGGGTGGGGTCGTGGCCTGCGGCTCGACCCGTCAGAGCGTCCCGCCCGAGCACTGCCCCCTCGAAGCCGCAGAGCTGGGAAGCATGCGCAACGTCTTCTTCGCCGCCGGGATCTGGCTGGGCGGAGCGCCCGCTCCCGAGGACCTGGACCTCGCCAGCCGCCGGGGTGTAGAGCGGGTCGTCGCCCTGTGGGAGGGGGAGTACGACGTCCAGCCGGTCTGCGATGCGCTGGGGCTCGAGCTGCTCGAGATCGACCTCCCCGACGAGGGGGACCTGGCTCCCGGCGCGGTGGACCGCATCGTGGCCCTTCTCGGCGAGGCTCCGCGGCGCAAGACCTTGATCTACTCCCGGGACGGGGCCACCTCCGCCACCCTCTTCGCGATCCACCGCGTGGTGAACGAGGGGATGCCCCTGACACGAGCCCTGGGGGAGGCGCGGCGGGCCGGGATGCCCGCGCGTGAGGGGGAGCAGCGGCTGCGGAAGCAGGTGGCCCGCTTGCGCGGTGAGCAGGGGGATGCGCTCCCCGCCGATGCCGGGCACTAGCCCGGTCCTCCAGCAGCGCGCCGAGAGGGTTCTTCAGCGGGCTGCTGGGTGAGGAGCACCAACTCGCGCATGACGCCCGCGATCTGGTCCGCCTGGGTGTCCGTCGTGCACGCTGGCGGCAGGGCGTAGAGCACGTTGCCCAGCGGCCGCAGGAGCACCCCCCGTTCGATCGCCCCCCGCCGCAGCCGCGGCGCGAGGTTCGCCAGGTAGCCGCCGCGCTCTCCCTCGGGGAGCGCCAGCTCGAGGGCGACGATGCCGCCGGTGCGACGCAGCTCGGCCACCGCCGGATGGGACTGGAGGTCCGCCAGGGAGGCTTCGATGCGCGCGCCGAGGCGGTCGAGGCGGGCGGGGGTGTCCTCGGCGCGCACGATCTCGAAGGACGCCAGAGCCGCGGCGCACCCGATCGGGTGGGCGGTGAAGGTGTGGCCGTGGAAGAAGGCGCGCGCCCGATCGTCCGCGAGGAAGGCGGCGTAGGTCTCCTCGCTCGCCAGGGTCGCCGACAGGGGAAAGGTGCCTCCCGTCAGTCCCTTGCCCAGGCAGAGGAGGTCGGGGCTCACCCCCGCCCGCTCGCAGGCGAAGAGCGACCCGGTGCGACCGAAGCCGGTCATCACCTCGTCCGCGATCAGCGGCACCCCGTGCCGGTCGCAGGCACTGCGCACGGCGCGCAGGAGCTCCTCCGAGTGCATGCGCATCCCCGCGGCACCCTGGACCAGGGGCTCGATGAGGACTCCGGCCGCCCGCTCCCCGAGCGCCGCCAGATCGGCGTCGAGCGCCCCGGCGTCGAGCGCCACCCGGCGCGCCTCGAAGAGCAGCGGCTCGAAGGGGCGGAAGAAGGGGTCGGGGTCGCCGACCGCCATGGCGCCGAAGGTGTCCCCGTGGTAGCCCCCTTCGAAGGCCACGAAGACGCGCCGCTCGCCTTCCCCCGCGTGCACCCAGCGCTGCACGATCATCTTCAGGGCCACCTCGACCGCGGTGCTGCCGTCGTCGGAGTAGAAGACGCGCTCCAGCCCCTCGGGGGTGACCTCGACCAGCTGCTCGGCCAGGCGCACCGCCCCCTCGTGGGTGGCGCCGGCGAAGAGCACGTGGTCGAGCCGCGCCGCCTGCTCGGCGATCGCCGCCACGATCTCGCGCCGGCCGTGGCCGTGCAGGATCGCCCACCAGGAGGAGATGCCGTCGATCAGCTCCCGGCCGTCGGCGAGGCGCAGGAGCGCCCCCTCGGCCGCCACCACCGCCAGGGGATCGGGCTCGGTCTCGTGCTGGGTGTACGGATGCCAGCAGACGGCGCGGTCGCGGGCGGGGAGGTCGGCGGTCATTGGATCGGGACGTTCGGGGTGCTGCGTCACTCTCCCACCTCGGCGCCGACGAGGACCATCGAGAAGCGCAGGTCCTCCCGGGTGGGATGGCGCGCCTCGATCCCGAGCAGGCCTCCGCAGGCGGCCAGGGGGGGCTCCGGAGTGGTGACCAGGAGCTCCAGCAGGAGGGCGGGTTCTCCGTTGGCGGCGATCGTGGCCGGGATCGCGTAGAAGGGCCGCTCGCCGAGCGCATGCCCCGCGCAGCCGACCTCCTCGCGGGGGACCGGCTCGTGCCCGTCGAAGTCGGGCGAGAGCGAGATCTCGAGCCCGAGGTTGCGGACGAGGGAGATCCAGGAGGGCGGGCGCACCAGGCGCTTGAGGATCGGGTTGAGCAGGGGATCTGCTTGGATGATCGAGAAGGCCGACATGCAGGCGAGCATCGAGCGCGTGATCGTCTGGTGCTCCTCGTCGGAGAGCGTTCTCTTCTCTCCGATCTGCTCCAGAGGTGAGAGCTCGTCGAACAGCTCACAAGTCTCCACCATGCCGCGGGCGATCATGCGCGGGACCTGGATGGTGGTTGCACCGAGGACCTCCCCCTCCCCGTCGAAGAGGCGCAGGGAGCCCGCGAAGAGCTTGGAGGTGATCTCGATCCGCCGCTCATCGCTGGTCATGTTGCCGCGGTAGGTCGGGGCGAAGCGCCGCCCCCTGGAGTCGGTCTCGTACCACACCGCCTCGGTCACGTCGATGGCGACCAGCCAGCGCTCCCGGGTCTGGCCCTCGTCGAGCTCGAGGGCGAAGAGGAGACGGTCCCCCTGCTGGACTTCCCCACCGGCGGCGGGGGAGCCCCCTGGTGCGCGGATCTCCGTGGGCAGTCCCTCGGGGATCGGCCCCGCAGCGAGCCCCCGGCGCGCCCAATCGGAGTCGAGGGGAGCGGGGGGGTCCACCACCGGTGCGGAGCAGGCCGCCAGGAGCGCGAGGACCGAGGGGATTGCGGCGGTTCTTCTCATGGGAGGAGGATCCTCTCGAGGTCCTGCGCGTCGAGCCACCGATCGAGGGCCGCGGGGTCGAGCTCCTCCAGGATCGGCAGCTCGAGCACCGGAAGGCCGGTCCGCGCGACGAGGGTCTCGCGGTTGGCGGCGTGGGGCTCGCCCACCAGGACCAGGGCGCGGGGCGTGATGCCGCGCGCCGCGAGGGCCTCGAGGGTGAGCAGGCTGTGGTTCAAGGTGCCCAGGCCGCTGCGCGCGACGAGCACCACCGCGGGGCGCGCTCGCGCCAGCCAATCGGACTGCATCACCTCCCCGTTGAGGGGCACGTGCAGTCCGCCCGCGAGCTCGACGATCAGTCGGCCCGGTTCGCGGCGCAGCTCCTCGAGCGCCGCGTCGAGACGCGCCGGATCGACCTGTTCCCCTGCCTCCGCCGCGGCCTGGTGGGGGGAGGCGGGCAGGGGGAAGGCGTAGAGCGGTTCGGCGAGCTCCGCGCCGCTCTCCCGCGTCAGGGCGCGCACGGTGGTGGTGTCGTCGTCGTCCCCGGTCTGCACCGGCTTCCAGTAGCGCACCGCGCCCCTGCGCGCCGCGGCGCGCACCAGGGCGGCGCTGACGACCGTCTTGCCCACGCCGGTGTCGGTGCCGACCACCATCAGGGGGAGGGTCCGGCGGGCCGTCGTCGGCTCCGTGCGTCGCGGCAACCCCTCTTCCGCCAGCGCGCGCACGAGGAGCTCGACCTCGTCGTCCGTGTTGTAGGCGTGGGTCACGACGCGCAGGCGCGCGCCGCCGGGGGGCACCGTGGGGGGGCGCACCGCGAGCAGCTCGAGGCCGCGCTCGCGCAGCGCATCGGCCACTTCCAGGGCGCGACGGTCCTCGCCCACGGGGATCGGCACGATCGCCGCGCTGGGGGGGGGCAGGTCGAGGTCGGCGGCCACCCGCGCGGCGAGCCCGCGCGCTCGTTCCCGCTCGCCCTCCATGGCGCTCGCCCGCTCGATCGCCGCCGCCAGGGCGCCGGCGACCGGCGGCGCGGTGCCGGTGGTGAAGATGAAGGAGCGCGCGCGGTGCACCAGGAGCTGGCGCAGGGCGCCGCTTCCGACCACCAGGGCTCCGGCGACGCCGAGGGCCTTGCCGCCGGTGACGACGCGCGCCGCCAGCGCCTCCGCGGGCGGATTCGCGGCGGCCCAGGCGCCCCGTCCCTGCGGCCCTACCACTCCGGCGGCGTGGGCCTCGTCCACGATCAGGCGCGCGTCGTGGGTCAGGGCGAGCTCCGCCAGCTCGGCCAGCGGGGGCGAGTCCCCGTCCATCGAGTAGATCCCCTCCACGACGATCAACCGCCGCCGCGCCCCGCGCCCCTGGGCGAGCAGAGCGGCGAGGTGGTCCAGGTCGCCCTTTTCGAAGACCGCGATTTGCGCCCGGGAGAGGCGCGCACCGTCGATCAGGGAGGCGTGATTGCGCCGCTCGGAGAGCAGCAGATCGCCGCGGTCGAGGAGCGTCCCCAGGAGGCCGAGGTTCGCCTGGTAGCCGCTCGGGAAGAGCAGGGCGTCCTCGGCGCCGAGCCACTCGGCGGCCAGGCGTTCCACGCGCCGGTCGAGGGGGGAGCCACCCCCGAGGAGGCGCGAGGCCCGCGCCCCGGTCCCGTGCTCGGCGGCGGCGGAACGCGCCGCCTCCACCACCGCCGCGTCCCGCGCCAGACCGAGCACGTCGCTCGTGACGAAGTCCGCGCGCCCCCCGAGGGCGGGGAGGCGTCGTGCGAGTCCCGCGGCGGCGAGTTCGGCGAGCTCCCACGCGAGTTGTGCGTCCAGGGGGGTCACGGCCGGGGATTCTATGCCGAACCCGGAATCGGCGTCCCCAGACGCGCAGTCAATCGAAGCAGACGGCGATATCCGAGACCACCCCGTCGCGCACGTAGATCCAAGCCCCTCCTAGGTACCCGGAGATGCAGAAGTCCTCATTGGGTCCGAGGGTGGCGAGATCCAATTCGCGCATCTTCCCGTAGTAGTCGGTCCCATCGCGCTCGACGTCGTAGTCCCCGAGGATCCGGTGGACTTCGGTGACGGGCTGGCCCTCCACCTGGCGGAGGTGCTGCGCGAAGCACTTGTCCGGGTCCCATGGGATTCCGGGAAGTAAGGCAGCCCACGCCCACAGCGCCGCCAACGCCAGCGACAGGGGGAGGAAGTCCTTCGGACGGTATGGCGCGACGGCGAGCAGGCCGGCACTGAGCAGAATCGCCGCAGCCTCATAGGGTTGCCACCACCAGCCGTAGTCCACGACTCCTATGGCGAGGAGATCGCATCCCCAGTCGAGCCAGAAGAGGAAGAGGATCGCGACGATGAAGGCGCGCCGCAGGAGCTTCCCCTGCACCTCTGGGCCGTGTGTGCGCGCGTAGTAGACGACGAACGGAGAGGCAATGATCAACCCGAGCCCCCAGAGCACGGCGACCAGCAATCGAAAACCCTCCGCTTCCATCACTGAGTCAGTATCTCACGGCGGGCTCGGTATTGCCCCGCGACAGGCGCTCACGACCGCCGATCGGCGCGACTCAACGGCTCGAGACCGAGCTTGGCGAAGAGCCCCGCATCCTCCTCCCGCGGCGCGTTCGGCGCCGTCAAGAGCTCGTCTCCCACGAAGATCGAGTTCGCCCCCGCCAGGAAGCAGAGAGCTTGCACCGCTTCCCCCAGCCCCTCGCGCCCGGCGGAGAGCCGGATCGCCGAATGCGGCATGAGGATGCGCGCCGCCGCGACGACGCGCACCAGCTCGGACCAGTCCACCGGGTCGCTCCCCGCCAAGGGAGTGCCCTCGATCGGAACGAGGGTGTTGATCGGCACGCTCTCCGGCGTCGGGTCCATCGACGCCAGTTCCGCCAGGAGCTCGGCCCGGTCCCGGACCTCTTCGCCGAGACCGAGGATGCCGCCGCTGCAGAGGCGCAAGCCGGCGTCGCGGGCGACCTGCAGGGTGTCGAGCCGCTCGTCGTAGTCGTGGGTGGAGACGACCGACGGGTAGTGCTCGCGGCCGGTGTCGAGGTTGTGGTTGTAGAAGTCGAGACCGGCGGCGGCCAGACGCTCGGCTTGATCCGGGTCGATGGCGCCCAGGGTCGCGCAGGCCTCCAGCCCCAGCTCCTTCACGGCGCGCACCATCTCCAACACGCGCTCGAAATCCGCCTCCGAGCGCACCGAGCGCCAGGCCGCGCCCAGGCAGAAGCGGTCCGCTCCGCCGTCCTTGGCGCGTTGCGCGGCCTCGACCACCAACTCGAGGGGCAGCAGCTCCTCGCGCTCGACCTCCGTCTGGAAGCGGGCGCTCTGGGCGCAGTAACCGCAGTCCTCCGAGCACCCGCCGGTCTTGACCGAGAGGAGCTGGGAGAGCTGGACGCGACGCGGATCGTGATGCTCGCGGTGCACCTGCGCCGCCTCGAAGACGAGCTCCAGCAGGGGCCGCTCCAGGAGCGTCCGAGCGGTTGCGATCAGGGGCTCGCGCACGGTGGTGGGGGACATGGGCGGGGATTCTATGCGGGATTCAGAACCCCAGGTGGAGACGCGCCAAGAAGGCGTCCCCGTCCAGCGCCGAGCCGTCCACGTCGACCGCCACGTAGTTCAGCATGACCCGCGCACGGGGGCTCAGATACCAGTTGAGCCCCAGGGTCAGGTCCTCCATCGCCCCCCCGTCCACGCCCCCGTCGGCCAGATCGGTCCGCGACCAGCGCAGGGCGAGCTCCCAGGCACCGGCGCCGCCGTGGGTCAGGACCGGGTCGAGCACCTCGATCGGTCCGAAGCCGCTCGTGGAGTCCTTGTAGGCCTTGTGCTCGCCGGTGAGGAACCAGCTCCCCTCGACGCTGGCTCCCGAGAGGCGCGCGTCGTCGCCAGCCGTCAGGTCGACATCGGCCAGGAAGAGCTCCGCGGCGAGGGATCGACTCCCCTCCACCCAGGCCGCTTCGAGGCCCGCGAGCCGCGCCTCCTCCGCCGCCAGGGCGCCGGTGTCCACCAGCCGATCGACGAGGTGCAGCCCGGGGCGCGCGCGCAGCTGGATCCCGTCGTCGTCGGCCTCGCGCAGGGAGAGCGCCAGGCCCAGGTGCAGCAGACGGTCGTTCGCCTCCGAGCGCCACGGCAGCCAGGTGCCGCGGGCGGTCAGGGAGTGGTCGTCGCCCAGCTCCTCGGGGTAAGGGGTGTCGGCGTTGCGGAAGAGCCCCACCGCCCAGCTCCAGCGCTCGTCGCGATCCCGGAGCTGCACCCCCCGGTTGCGCCCGGGGGTGAAGGCGTCGGTGGGGGAGGAGCGCTCGACGAAGGTGATGTGGGCCGAGCTGGTGCGCGCGTTCAGCCCGAAGGGCTCCCGGAAGTGCCCGAGCTGGAGCGTGCCGACCGGGCAGGTGCGCCAGGCGAGCCGCGCCTCCAAGAGGTCCTCCTCCGAGTCGGTGAAGTCCCACTGCGCCCGCGCGCCGAGGTGCTCGCCGAACTCCGCCTGCAGGAGGAGCCGCACCCGCCGGAACTCCTGCGTGTCGATCACCGCCGGCTCGAGGTCCTCCTCGAAGTCCCCCCAGTCGTGCATCACCCGCCCGTTGATGCGCACGCGCAGTGCCCCGTCGCTGCCGGTGATGCGCAGGCCGTCGCGGTACTCGAAGGAGGGAGGGACGTCCTGGGGGATGAGAGCCAGGAGAAGGGGGAGGAGCATCGAAGCCGGGATTCTAGCGGGGCCCGGGTCCGGCGAGCTCACCCCAGCCGCTTCAGGACCCTGGCCGCCTTCTTGGCCACCACCTTCACCTCACTCCCGAGGTACGGCTCCACGAACCCTCGCACCCGCTTCCCGAAGCCCGGCAGTTCCGCGAGCCCACCCAGCGTCTCGATCACGAAGCCGATCTTGTTGCCGGGGAAGGCCTCGGGGGTGGCGGTCAGCGCCTTGAAGACGCGTCCCGCCGCCTGCGGGTTGGCGAGCGCGATCTTCCCCAGGGCCTGCACGGCGTGGCCCTGGAGCACCGCGCTCTTCTCTCGCAGGAGCGGGATCAGCTTCCCGACCTGCGCCACCACCCGCCCCGTCTCGTCCACCCCCGCCAGGTTCCCCAGGGTGCAGGCCGCCTCCCAGCGCAGCACCTTCGCCTGCGAGTCGAGGTTGGCGACGAAGACCTCCACGTAAGGGGCGACGAGCTCCGGCCGGTCCTCCGACAGCAGCGAGGCGAGCTCCGCGCAGCCGTTCTCCACGCGGCGGTTCCCGCAGCACAGACCGGCGAGGATGCGCTTCACGTAGCCCCCCGGGCGCTGGGCGATCTGTTCGGCGTAGAGGTCCTTCGGGCGGGTTCCGTCCTCCCATTTGCCGGCCAGGATCTCGCTCAGGTCGAGGGGCATGGGGCGATTCTAGCTCCCGCCACCACTCGCGACGGGTGTATCACGACGGGATCCCACGGGGCCAGACGCACCCACTTGGTGTAGAAGAGGGAGCCGGATTCCCCCGCAGCGCCCACCCGGACCCCCGCAGACGATGCCTCCTCCCTACGACGACGTCCGCGCCGCCGCCCATCGCTTCGCGATCGACGGCGAGCTCCAGGAGCTCGTCCCCCACGAGCGGGGCCACATCCACGACACCTACATCTCCACCTGGCGCGATTCCGACGGCTCCCCGCAGCGCTACCTCCACCAGCGGTTGAACGAGGGGGTCTTCCGCGACATCCCCGGGCTGATGAACAACGTCCAGCGCGTCACCCGGCACCTCACCACCCACGCCGCCGATGGCGACATGGAGGTGCTGCGGCTGGTCCGCACCGACGGCGGCGAGCACTGGCTCAGGGACGAGAGCGGCGCCTGGCGCACCTACGAGTACGTCGAGGGGACCGTCTCCCACGACGACTGCGACGGGCCGGAGCAGGCCTACGACGCCGCCCACGCCTTCGGGCGCTTCCAGGCCTGCCTCTCCGACCTGCCCGCGAGCGAGCTGACCGAGACGATCCCGTGCTTCTTCTGCGCCCCGCACCGGCTGGAGCAACTGGACGCCGCCCACGAGGCCGACAGCGCAGGACGCGTCGCCGAGGCGACGCCCGAGCTGACCTTCGTCGACGACCGCCGGCCGATGATCGGTGCGATGGAGGAGCGCCTCGCCGACGGGCGCCTCGAGCGGCGCATCGTCCACGGCGACACCAAGCTCAACAACATCCTCTTCGACGAGTTCGACGGCAGCACGCGCTGCGTCGTCGACCTGGACACCTGCATGCCGGGGTGGTCCCTCTACGACTTTGGCGACCTGGTGCGCTTCGCCGCCACCACCGCGGCGGAGGACGAACGGGACCTGACGCGGGTCGGCATGGACATCGAGATCTACCGGGCCCTGGCCGTGGGCTACCTGGCCGGCACGGGCGGGTTCCTGGGAGCGGAGGAGCGCGCCCTCATGCCGCTGGCGGCGCGCCTGGTGACGATCACCATCGGCATGCGCTTCCTCGCCGACCACCTGGCGGGGGATGAGTACTTCAAGGTCCACCGCCCCGGGCACAACCTCGATCGGGCGCGGGCGCAGTTCGCCCTGGTGGCGAGCATGGAGGCCCAGGGGGACGACATGGCCGCGGCGCTGCGCTGAGCGGCGCGGGTCAGTCCAGGTGCCCCCGGTCCGAATCCCCCATCTCGACGCCCCCCGCGGGGAAGAGCTCCCCCCAACGCCCCTCGACCTGGTCGGCGGTCTCCGGGTCGCAGAAGAGCTCCTCCGGGTAGCTGGCCTTCATGCGCGCGTCGATCACGAGCGGCGGCGTGAAGGCCTCGTGGTGGTGGACGAACACCGTCCCGCGGGCGTGGAGGTCCGAGGCGGGATCGAAGCGCGTGAAGGTGGTCCACAGGAAGTTGGTGGTGCTCTTCGCCGTCCGCTCGGCGTCGTCCACCAGCACCAGCAGGGGCCAGTCCCGGAACGCCGGGTCCTGGGCGATGTACTCCGCCGCCGTGGGTTGGTCCGCGTGGGGGGGCCCCTCCACCACCAGGCAGCCGTCGGTGAAGACCCTCACGTCCCGCGCCCGCCAGCGCGGATCGCCGCTGAACTCGGCGGGCAGATCACGCCGCGGCTCACCCGTGCCCACCAGGACCCCCTTCGAGCCCTCGTCGATGCGCGGACCCGCGTAGTCGAGGGAGTCCATCGAGAGATTCGCCAACACGAAGAGGTCGGTCGCGAAGTCGGTGCGCCGCAGCACGTGGCGCAGCACGGCGGGGAAGTCGCGCAGGTCGACCGCTCCGTCGGTGAGCAGCAGGAACTTGGTCAGGGAGAGCTGCCCCTCGCCCAGGATCCGGAACGCCGACGCCAGCGCCTCGCGACCGTAGCGCTCGCGCACCACCGCCGCCGAGAGGGAGTGGTAACCCGTCTCTCCGTAGCTCCAGAGATCCACCACCCCCGGCATCACCACCGGGAAGAGGGGTGCTAGGAGCGACTGCAGGTAGTCCCCCAGGAAGAAGTCCTCCTGGCGCGGCTTGCCGACCACCGTGGCGGGGAAGATCGCGTCGGCGCGGCGCAGGACCCTCTCCACCTGCATGTAGGGGTAGTCGTGCACCTCCGAGTAGTAGCCGTAGTGGTCCCCGAAGGGCCCCTCCGGCCTGCGCGCGCCGGGGGCGATCGAGCCGACGAGACAGAGCTCGGCGTCCGCCAACACCGGCAGGGGACCGGCGGGGTTGCGGGTCATCCGCAGGCGCCGGCCGAGGGTGAGGCTCGCGAGCAGGAGCTCGGGCACGTTCTCCGGCAAGGGCGCCACCGCCGCCAGGGTGCACGCCGGCGGGCCGCCGAGGTTCACGTTCACCGGCAGCGCCTGACCGCGACCCTCCGCCGCCGCCAGGTGGAACCCGCCTCCCTTGCCGATCTGGAAGTGCACCCCCGCCGTGCGCTCGTCGAAGAGCTGGATGCGGTACATCCCCAGGTTGTGACCGCCGTTCACTGGGTGCTCGGTGTAGACGAGCGGCAGGGTCAGGAAGCGGCCGCCGTCCCGCTGCCAGGTCTTGAGGGCGGGCAGGCGCGACAGACGCGGGCCCTCGATCACCTCCAGGACCGGCGCCCGCTTGCGCCGCGCGATGCCGATGCGCGCGAGCCGGCCGAGGAGTCCGCGCTGACGCCACAGCTTGGGGAGGCTCGGGGGCAGGAGCTCCTCGGGCAGCCGCGCCGCCTGCGCCACCACCTCCTCCGGTCGCTCGCCGAAGGCCAGCTCGATGCGCCGCCGGGTGCCGTAGAGGTTGGTGACCACCGGCATCGTCGAGCCGACGATGCGCCGGAAGAGCAGCGCCGGTCCCCCCGCCGCGATCACGCGCCGGTGCACCTCCGCCAACTCCAGCTCCGGGTCGACGGGGGCTGCGATCTCGACCAGCTCTCCCTCCACTCGCAGGCGGTCGAGGAAAGCTCTCAGGTCGGTCGGCGCAGGGGGGAGGGGGATCGGGACCTCCGGGGCTGGGGCAGACGCATTATGGGGTCGCGGGCCCCCGTCGAGGCCCGCGAACCGGAACCTCGGCCTCCGTCGGAGGTTTCCGTTGCCCCTGGGCGCGTGCACGGAAAGCTCTATCCCCTCCCAGGAGTCCTGGGATAGCCTCCGCGGCCCTTGCCGCAGAGTCCCGAGCAACAGCGCGTCCTCTTCGATCTGCGCAGCCTCTACTACCTGCCCCAGTTCGAGCCGGTGGCGCGAGCCCTCGAGCGGCGCGGGGTCGAGGTGAGCTACGTCGTCTACCGCGACCCGACCCTCGGCGGTCTGCTCGAGCAGGTGATCGCCCGCCAGGGCCTGCAGGCGGAGTGGGTCACCTCCCCCGAGGAGGCCGCGGGGATCTACACCCGCCGGCGCCCCGACTGGGTCGTCTTCGGCCACGTCTTCATGCCCGACGCGCCGATGCCCCCCGAGGTGGGGCGCGCGCTCGTCTACCACAGCGTGGGCCCGAAGAGCGGGCGCTACCAGGGGGGGCTGAAGCACATGCATGTGCGCTTCGTCGAATCGGCGCACTACGAGCGCGAGATCGAGCGTCGCTACCACCGGCGCGGCGAGCTGGTGGTCACCGGCTTCGCCAAGCTCGACCCGCTCTTCGCCTCGCGACCGAGCGCGGAGCAGCGCGCCGCCGGCCTGACCGCCCTGGGCCTCGATCCGGAGGCGCCGACGGTGCTCTACGCGCCCACCTACTTCCCGAGCTCGATCGAGTGCCTGCCGCGCGACCTTCCGGCGCGGCTGGAGGGGCTCAATCTGCTCGTCAAGCCGCACTTCCTGTCGCTCGCGCGCGGCCGCTACCGCGGCCAACGCCGGCGTCTGCGGGCCTGGGCGCGCCATCCGCGGGTGCACGTGACGGCGGTGACCGACTACTCGCTCCTGCCCTTCATGTCGCTGGCGGACGCCATGGTGAGCGAGGGCTCCTCGGCGCTCTTCGAGTTCTGCGCCCTCGACCGCCCGATCGTGATCTGCGACTTCTTCAAGCTGCGCCTGGGCTACCGCGGGATCTTCCGCCACCGCCTGGCGCGCCGGCTCGACGAGTCGACCGACGCCTACCGCGACGTGGGACCCCACGCCCGCACGCCGCAGGAGCTGCCCGATCTCCTGCGCGCCCACCTGGCCAATCCCGACGACTTCCGCGAGGCCCGCGCCCGCTGCGCGCGCGAGCTGGTGGGCGCCACCGACGGCCGAGCCTCGGAGCGGATCGCGGAGTGGCTCACGACGCATTCGAGTCCGGGAACGCCGCTGCCGCTCCCTTGACCCCGGGGATCGAGCCCGACGGAGGCTCAATCATGACGACACAGGACAGCCCGAACCTCCCCAAACACGTGCGCGAGAACCGGGACCACTGGGACGGCATGGCCGATCAGTGGGTCGCTCCCGGTGAGCGGGCTTGGGCTTCCAGCGAGCCCTTCTGGGGGGTGTGGTCGCTGCCCGATGCGGAGGTCAGCCTGCTGCCGGGCGACATGACGGGGCTCGACGCGATCGAGCTCGGTTGCGGCACCGGGTACGTGTCGGGGTGGATGGCGCGGCGCGGCGCGCGGGTGGTCGCCATCGACAACTCCGAGCGGCAGCTCGACACGGCCCGGCGGCTGTCGCGGCAGCACGGTGTGGAGATCGAGCTCTTGCACGGGAATGCCGAGACAGTTCCCTGCCCCGACGCCTCCTTCGACTTCGCGGTCAGCGAGTACGGGGCGGCGATCTGGTGCGATCCCCACCTGTGGATCCCCGAGGCGCACCGCCTGCTGCGGCCCGGGGGCGAGCTGGCGTTCCTGGCGTCGACGCCGCTGGCGGCGGTCGCGACGCCGCTCGACGGCTCGCCGGTCGACGCGCACCTGCACCGCGACTACTTCGGGCTGCACGTGCTGGACTGGACCGAGGTCGAGGTGGAGCCGGGGGGGATCGAGTTCACCCTGCCGATCTCGGAGTGGCTGGCGCTCTTCCGCCGCACGGGCTTCGAGCTCGTGGACTACCTGGAGCTGCAGGCGCCGGACTCGGCCGAGGGCAAGCCCTACGGATGCCCCGCCGAGTGGGCCAAGCGCTGGCCCCTGGAGCACGTCTGGAAGGTCCGCAAGCGCGGGTAGGGCTGCGGGGGCCGCAACTCCGATTTCCCGGTATGGTGAAGCGCCGGGGGCCTGCCGTGCATCTTGGGTCCTGGACACCATGCCGCCTTCCGACACTCCTAGGGCCGAAGCCCTACTCGAGCACATCGACTGGACCCGCCGACTGGCTCGGGCGCTCGTTCGCGACCCTCATCGTGCAGACGATCTGACCCAGGAGACCTGGCTCTCCTTCCTGCGCTTCCCCCCGCCCTCCGGTCGTTCCTTGCGCCCCTGGCTTTCGCGGGTGATGCGCAACGCGGCCAGGGAGAGCGCCCGCCGCGCCCGCGCCCGCGCCGACCACGAGGGCGGCGCTTCGCGGGCCGGCAGCGTCCCCTCGGACACCGAGCTGGTCGAGCGCGCAGAGCTGCAGAGGGTGCTGGTGGAGCAGGTCCTCGCACTCGAGCCCCTCTACCGGCGCGCGATCCTGATGCGTTTCTTCGAAGGGGTGCCGACTGCCGAGATCGCGCGACGGGATGGTGTAACGCAGTCGACCGCACGCACGCGGCTGCGGCGTGGTCTCCAGAAGCTGAGAGTGAGCCTCGGGCGGAAACGGGGTGGTGATTGGCGCTTGGCCCTCTTGCCGCTCCTGCCAAAGGGGGGCTCAGCGGCCCCGATTGGAGCTTGGATCGTGGGAACTAAGAGCGCGCTCGTGGCGGTGGCAGGTGTGGCGGCGCTGGTCCTGGGGTTCCTCTGGTGGGACGCGTGGCGGGAAGGGCCCGCGCTCTCGAAGGGCGAAGCGCAGGTGGCATCGAGTTCCTCCGTGGTCGATGAGGCTGACGTGGCGAACGTCCTCGAATCTGCGGGTTCCGCGCAGGGAGACGCGCCGCGGGCAGAGGCCACGCCTGCCAACCCCGTCCGGACTCGACGCCTGCGGATCGTCCGCGACGAAGATGGCGTGCCCTTGCCGGGTGCGGAGGTCGACTTCGTGAGCGTCGCCCGGCTCGAGGAGTGGAGTCGCGAGCGAGGCTTGAACATGCGCTACGCGTCGCCCTACGTCAGTGCCGTCGGGGAGTCGCATACGGCGAACGAGTCCGGTTTCGTCGAATTGCCGGTCACTTCTGGGGAGTGCTGGGTGGCCGGGGTGAAAGACGCGTACTTCGCCGCGCGAAGGCTGTCACCCGACGATGGGGTGACCGAGCTCCGTCTCGCTCTCGATCCACCCCTGAGGATCGTGGTCTCGGACTCAGAGGGCCGCCGACTTCCCTGGGTATCGGTCGGGCTCTTTCGGTCTGATCACCGGAGCTCGAGCGGCGATCCGCTCATGAAGACCCTGACGGATCGGTCCGGGAACGCCGAGCTGCATCCGCGCCGAGAGGGTCTCTCAGTGGATTCGCAGTACCGGGTCGGGTTGGCCTTTCCCCTGGCGAGCCCCGTGGAGGCTCACGTGGACCTCCGTGAACCCCCTGATCAGCCGATCCATCTGGTGGCCCCGGCCACCGGTCGGGTGCGCGTGGTTCTGGTGGGGGACGACGCGGCAAGCTGGCCGGACGAGGTGGACCTCTCTCTGCAGGCCATGGTGCCCTCGAAGACCGATCCCAGCCGGATGGTCCGTGCCGACCAGCGGGACTACAGGCGGCTGCAGGGGATCCACGAGCTGGTCTTCGAACAGGTGGCGGTGGGGGTGGAGGTGCACCTCTTCGTGTACCGAGACGGGAAGCGGAAACCGATAGCCATCAATCGCCCAGGGCCGCGAGAGCCCGGTGATGAAGTCGTGATCCGGGTCCCGTTCCCCGAGCGATACGCCTGGGTGCAGGGCCGTTTCGCGCGGGAGGATGGACTCCAGGTGCCGGCCTCGTCTTCTGTCTTTGCGCAAGATCTCGACAGCGGCGTCGGGCGCATCGACATCACCCGCTTGGCGGTGGAATCCGATGGTGGCTTCAGCCTCGCGCTCCAGGACCGAACCCCAGCGGGCGTCCGTTGTCGGGTGGCAGTGGTGACGAGACCCCGGACCACTCCGCCTCTCGGCGCCGCTTTCCACTTCCTGGCTCCGGCTTCCGGCCAGGGGATCGACGTGGGGCGAGTGGTATTGCGTGAGGCCCCACTCATCGTGGGGGGGGTAGTGACCGACGGCGCCGGTGAGCCGTTGGAGAGCGCCTGGCTCCAACTCGGGAACCAGTACCATCAACCGGACGGGTCCTTCGACTGGCATTTCATGGGCTTCGGGGGGGTGACGACGGACGAATACGGGCGATTCGAGTTTCGCGGAGATCTTCTGCCCTACGCCTACGCCGTCCACGCCCAGGAACGCGGATACGATCGCGTCTGGACTCCTTTCGAGCTCGGGCAGTCCGATCTCGAGGTCGTCTTGACGAGCCACGGTGGCCTCGAAGGCCACCTGCGCGTGCCACCGGAATTCCCGGTCGAGCGCCTGGCGGTCGCCGCTCGGCCCTGTTCGGGGGATGCCCCCCAATGGTGGAGCGATCTCGAGAGGCGCTGTTGGGTCCGGCACGACGGGGGCTTCGAAATCCCGAACCTGGCGCCGGGAATCCACGAGGTTGCCGTCCTGACGGGGAAGTACTCCAACCCTCTCGCCATCCTCGGCCAGGTCGAGATCACCGGTAGAGGGCGGCTCGCACCCGAATCCATGGCGGACGTGGATCTCACCTCCTTGAAGGTGATCGACATCGAGGTCTCTGAGCCAGGCGGCGACACCGCAGATGGCTACATCGCTGTCGGGTCGGGGGAGGGGCGGCGCCTCTATCGACTGCGGAACGGAGCCGTCTCGATCATCACTGCGGAACCGACACTCGACGTCACCGTACACGGCGCCGGCTGCCGCCCGCTGCGCCTCCCCAATCTACGCGCCTCCACGCGAGTGACCGTCGAGCCCGGCATCCCCGTAACGGTGACCCTGCCGGCGGACTTCCCCATAACGGAGGATCCGATCTTCCTCAACATCACTCTCGCCAAGGTCGAGGACGAGGGATCGGGGTGGGATGGGTACGTGTACTCACAGGACTCGCGGGACAGGCAGCACATCGTCTCTGTCTCTCGCGATCTCTCTGCTCGTCTCACCTTCGACGATGCCCGAACCGTCACCCTCGGCGCTCCTCAGCCCGGTCGATACAGTCTCGACTGGCGACTCGTGCGAATGCCGGAGACCGCTCTGGACGGCCGCGCGACCTGGTCGATCCGGTGGAAGGAGCGCGATGCCTTCCTCCAGGTCGATGAAGCGGGTGTCGAGCTGCTCACCCACCCACTCCGAAGCAACTACGACGAGGCCCTCGAGGACGCCCGGGCTGGAGTCCGCTGAGACCACGTTCGATGCGCGCATGGAGGCTGGATCCTCCCCCCCGCCCGAACGCTACTCCGCGGCCGTCGGCGGGAAGGGCGCGACCCGCACCAAGTCGGTCTCGACGTGCGCGATCTGGTCGTACAACAGGCTGCTCCCGTCAGAGGCGACGTCCAAGAGACCGTCGTGCCCCGGGGGGATGGGGAAGACGCCACGCGTCTCTCCGGTGCGCAGGTCGTGCACGGCGAGCTGGGGTCCCTCGTCGGTGCGACGGTAGAGGAAGATCCCCTCGGGCGACGCCTTCCAGTAGCACTGGAAGGTGCCGCGGGGCACCGTGAAGAGCTCCTCCTCCTCACCCGAAGCGAGGTCGAGGTTCCAGACGACGTTCGATCCGGCTCGCACGAAGACCAGCGACTCGCCCCCCGGCGCCTCCGACAGCATGTAGGTGTAGTAGGGCAGGACCTGCTCCGTCTCCCCGCTCTCCAGCGAGGCGCGCAGGGCGCGCCACTCCCCTTCCTGCAGGCTGCGCAGGTAGACCGCCTTCCCGTCCCAGGACCAGCTGTGCAGGATCTCGTCCTCCGACGAGTGGGTCACCGCTCGGGTCACTCCCCGCTCGACGTCGGTGACGTACACCGCGGATCGCGACCCATCCATCACGTCGTAGGCGAGAAACTTCTCGTCCCACGACCACTGCAGGAACTCGGGGTTGGACCCGTCCAGGGAGGTCACCCGTCGGATCTCTTCGCCGTCAGCGCTGCAGACGTAGACCTCCGGGTCGCCGGTGCGGGTCGAGACGAAGGCAACGGACTTCCCGCTCGGGGAGTGGTGGGCGCCGTACTCGCTGTGCGAGGAGCGGGCGAAGGGCTGCGGCTCCCCGAGGGGGTCCAGCGAGATGCGCAGCACCTCGCGCCGGTAGGTCTCCTCTGCGTAGACGAGCACATCCGTGTTGCGGGCCAGTGAGGGGTGGACGGAGCGCCGTCCGCGTGTCGGCAGCCAGGTGCGCTCGCCACTCTCGACCTCAACACGCCACAGCCGGAACTCACCGGCGAAGGCGGTGCCGGAGGAGAAGACGACCGAGCCGCCGTCGCTGGTCCAGTCCAGGCCGCGGATGCGTCCATCTCCACGGGTCAGCCTGCGTGGACGGCCGTCGGGGAGGTCGACGCAGTAGATGCCGCTCTGCCCGATCCTGTCCCAGCTGACGAAGGCGATCCGGGTCCCATCCGGGGAGCAGACGGGATCGGAGTACCCACCGAGGGAGCCCTCGTCCGCCAGCAGTGGCGTGAGCTCGCCGGTGCGCAGGTCGAGCAGGTTCAACGCGTAGGGACTCTCGAGGGCCGGGCGCATGGCGAGTACCAGCCGCTCGCCCGTGGGACACCAGTCCACGCCCCGGATGGCAGCCCCGACCGGGCTCTCGTAGAGCAGACGCTCCCGACCTCCGCCAGCGGGTACCGCCGCGATCGTGGTGCGGTCCTCCAGGTCGCGCAGAAAGACCAGCTCGCTCCCGTCGGGGGACCAGCTGGGGGAGTGCTCCAGCCCCGGTCCAGAGGTGAGCCTGGTCGGGTTCTCGGCCTTCAGCGGCCTCGAGTACAGATCCCCCTCCTCCTCACCCCGCACCCAGGCGAACGCCACCCGCGTGCCGTCGGGGGAGACGGCCGGCCACGACTCCTGTCCGGGGTAGCTCGTGAGGGGGGTCCCCTCGAGGATCCCGAGCTCCGGCCGGGCTGCCCGCCGGCCGAGGTCCGTGCCCAGGACCAGCCACAGGCCGAGCGCGGCTCCCAGAATCGCGCCCGTCAGAGCCCAGGGACGGGGGATTGCCGAACGTCCGGAGCTGTGGACCGGTGCGTCCGTACCCGGCGGACGCGGAGATCCCGGAGCCGCAGCCACCGGGGCGATCAGGCGGTAGCCCCGCTTGGGAATCGTCTCGATGAAGCTCGATTCGCGCGCCGCATCTCCGAAGGCGCGGCGCAGGCGGGAGATGGCGTGGGTCAGCGCCTCCTCCTGGATGACCACGTCACCCCAGACCTCCTCCAGGAGGGCCTCTCGACTCGAGACCTCCCCCGGCCGGCGGGCGAGGGTGACCAGCACCTGCATGACGCGGGGCTCGAGCCGCACGCTCTCCTCGCCGCGCGCCAGTCGGTTCAGGTCGGGGTACACGATCCAGTCGGCGACCCTGAAGGAGGACGGCGGATCGGATGGCGAGGGGGTGAGCGGGGAACTCCGGGACATGGCCTTGCCCTGCGGCGGACCGGGCCATTGGACCCTCGTGGTCCGCGACAGGGCAAGGTGGCACTCCGCCACCCGAGGACTGCGATCAGGGGTCGAAGCGGACCCTCAGACCGTCGGAGAGGTTGAAGCCGCTTCCCGACCCCGCGGGATCCCGGTACCAGTACTGAAAGAACCACGTCGATCCCGGCACGATCGCGCCGGCACCCACCGATGCGGGCGGAGCGTCGAAGTCCAGCCAGTGGCTCGCCAGGCCCGCCGAGTCGGCGACGGAGGGCGGCAGCAGGCGGAAGAGGAGGTGGTCCCCGCCGCCGATGCAGCGCAGCCCGTCGCCGAAGGGGACCTCGGTCTGTCCGGCGCTGTAGAGGAACAGGCCGACGGTGTCGGGCACCGAGCCCGTGACGGTCAAGGTGAAGTCGTTCGTGGCGATCGACGTCGGCCCGCTGGAGCCGATGTAGGCGCCCGGACCGTGGGAGTTGGGCGAGGTCTCGCAGAAGACCGAGGTCTGGCCGCCCTCCAGGAAGAGCAGCCAGACAGAGCCTTGGTTGTTCGCGTCGTCACCGTCGTAGGGCGCCCCCACGGCCAGATCGAGGAACCCGTCCTGATCGTGGTCGCCGATCGACTCGATGGCGAAGCCGAACCAGTCGTTGTTCGTGAGCTGACCTTCGAAGCCGCCCAGGCCCGATCCGAAGAGCCGCTCCGATTCGACACTCCCATCGGGGTTCAGGTGCAGAACCCACACCGCCCCACGATTCGATCCGCCGCCGGTGGAGCCGCCGAGGCCGACGGCCAAGTCGCAGGTACCGTCGTAGTTCAGATCCCCCGCCGCGGCGATCCCGACGCCGAAGTAGGAATCGTCGGGCAGCGGGCCCGCCAAGCCGCCCTCGGTGGAGCTGATCTTCTGCTGCGTCTTCACCGTCCCGTCGGGGTTGAGGAAGATCACCCAGACCGCGCCGCGCTCGTTCCCGCCGTCGTCGTCGTGGTCCGCCCCGGAGGCCAGGTCGACCACCCCATCGCCGTCGAGATCTCCCAGGCAGGCCACCGACACGCCGAGGGTGTCCTCGTTCGAGAGGGTGCCCCCGAAGCCCCCGGAGGTCTGGCTGATCTTCTGTTCGGCCTTGAGCGTGCCATCGGGGTTGAGGAAGAGGATCCACAGCGCACCGCGATGCGTCCCCCCGTCGTCGTCCCACATCGCCCCGACCGCCAGATCGACGACGCCATCGCCATCGAGGTCACCGAGCGAGTCGACCGAGTAGCCGAACGCGTCGCCGTTCCGCAGCGGACCGACGAGTCCGCCCTGGGTCGAGCTGATCTTCTGGTGCCCCTTCACCGTGCCATCGGGATTGAGGAAGAGGATCCACAGCGCGCCCCGTCCGAAGCCGCCGTCGTCGTCTCCCCAAGCGCCCACCGCGAGGTCGACCACGCCGTCACCATCGAGGTCTCCGAGGGCATCGATCGACACCCCGAAGGAATCCGAGCTGCCCAGCGCCCCGGTGAAGCCGCCGCTGGTGGCGCTGATCTTCTGTTCCGCCTTGACCGTGCCGTCGGCATGCATGAATAGGATCCAGACAGCGCCGGCCCCGGACCCCCCGTCATCGTCGCTCTCCGAACCGATCGCCAGATCCCCGACACCATCACCGTCGAGATCTCCGAGGGCGGCGAGAGCCATGCCGAAGCGGTCCCCCGGGTCGAGCGCGCCGCCGAAGCCTCCCTGGGTCTCGCTGATCTTCCGCTCGGAGAGCACCCAATCGCCCAATCCCTCGAGGCGCACCTCCCTCACGATGGGGGAGTGCTCGGGATTCCTGGTTCCGATGAGCGCCCGGTACTGCACGTAGCGTTCGAGATCGCCGACCGTCGCGGGGACCGAATGGCCGGCGGACCACGGCCCGAGGTCCGAGGAGTCGTCGGAGCTGCGCACCTGGAAGACCAGCGCGGTCTCACTCGGGGTGGTCGCGTTCCAGCTCAGCCTGGCCTCCGGCAGTCCCACTCCGGTGTCCAGGATCGAGCTCGTCAGCTCTCCGGACTCGACGAAGTCGGTGGTGTCCCACCAGCTGAACTTGCCGCCGTTGGCGTAGGAGGCGGCCAGGATCTCGAGCGCCCCGTCCCCGTCGAGATCGGCGGCACCGACCTCCACGGCGAGCGGGAAGAGCCCCTTCACCAGACGCCGGGTCCACGTGATCGGAGTGCCCCCGCCATTCTCGAACCAGACCACGTCGTGGTCGAGGAAGGCCGCGACCAGGACGTCCGGTCTGCCGTCCCCGTTGACGTCGGCCACTCGGATGTGGTGTCCACCGTTCACCGAGCCGTCGATGACCTGCTCGGTCCAGGCGATCGGATCACCGCCGTCGTTGCGCCACCAGGTGGCCTCGCTGGCCCAACAGGTGCCCGCGACGTCCAGGTCGCCATCGCGGTCGAGGTCCGCCAGCTCCACCGAGCGGCCCCCCGTGAATCCGGTGCGGATGGTGTGCTTCGTCCAGACGAGCGGGGTGCCCCCGTCGTTGCGCCACCAGGCGACCTCGTCCGCCTGCCCCGCGGTGGCGGCGACGTCCACGTCCCCGTCGCCGTCGATGTCTCCGGCCTTGACGCAGTGCGACCCGGGGAAGGCGCCGGCGATCACGTGCTTGACCCAGGTGAGTGGGGCGCCGCCGGAGTTTTCGTACCAGACCACCTGCCCGGAGTTCCAGGAGCCCGCCAAGAGGTCGGGCCGGCCGTCCTGGTTCACGTCGGCGGCCGAGATCTCGAAGCAGGTCGAGAGGGCGGAGTCGATCACCTGCTCGGTCCATTGGACCGGCTCCCCGCCGTCGTTCCGATACCAGATCAGGTGGTGGTTGATGCCACTGGCGCTGACCGCCACGTCGACGCGCCCATCGAGGTCGAAGTCCGCGCAGTAGAGGCCGTTCGCCCCGGCGAGCCCGCCATCGATCACCTGCTCGGTCCAGCCCAGGGGATCCCCCCCCTCGTTGCTCCACCAGAGCACCTTCTGCGCCCCCTCGAGCGTTCCCGCGACATCCAGGTCCCCGTCTCCGTCGAGGTCGGCGGGATACACCCCGAAGCCCATCTGGGCGTTGGCGATCTTGTGTTCGGTGGGCGAGCCCTGAGCCACCGAGCTCAGCGCGAACTGCCCCGGTACGGAGAGCCAGGAGGCGTTCGACGCGCCGTCGAAGGCGTCGTCCCAGAACGAGACGGGTCCCGGGGCGCCGCCACCTCCCGACCAATCCGTCTGTGTGCCGTCCTGCGCGGCGCGTCCGTCGACACAGAAGAGGTAGATCAGGAGCAGAGACAGGGGAGCACGCATGCTTCGAATCCTCAGTTCGCGGCGGCCTCGTCGGGAGGGCCCCGCTGGGTGGCGCCGTGGAGCTCGAGTCAGCCTACGTGCGGACCCAGGACCGGGCCTGTAGGCGTGCTCGAGGAAGCCTGTAGGTTTCCTCGCGGGTACGAAGCGAGCCCTCTCGGGCCCCAGCTGCGTCCTACCGACGGCCGGTCACGTGCTCTCCGTGACGGCTCCGCAGCCCACTCACGCCGCGCTCAGGAACGCGTGCAAGCGCATGATCGCCGCCCGGTCGTCCTCGAACCCCAGGACCGGGTACGCGGAGGCGAAGTCCACCCAGCGGTGGGCCGCCCAGTGGCGCGAGATGCGATCGGGGTCGAGGTGCGTGATCGCGTGGTAGCCGAAGGTCCACTCGACGATCTCCTCGTCCCCGAGGGTGAGGTGGTTGGGCATCTTGAGATCGATCAACTGCCCCGGGGGGTTCATCCCCGTCTCGTCGAGCACCTTGCGGCGGATCGCCTGGTCCAGCTTCTCGCCGAAGGCCAGCTCCCCCTGGATCGGGCCCCACAGTCCCTCGATCCCCTGGGCCGGCTTGAGCAGGAGGTAGTCCGGCTCTGTCCGCGAGAGGCGGTAGACGAAGACCTTGATCCGGTGGAGGAGCTCGACCATGGTTTTCCCGGGCTGCGCCCTCGGCGGCGGAGCCGCCGGTCCCCTCTCCCCCTTCCGTTGCCCTATCGTTGGGGAGGGCAGGGCATCCTGACCGGTATTGCGAATTCCTTAGAAAGGGCCCTAGCGGGCCGACTTCTTCCCACTCTTGGACCCTCTGGCCCCCGAATTGAAGGCTGTTCTGGCGCGCCTCGACGCCCGTGTCGACTGGGAGCGGCGGGACCGCGGAGCCCTGCGCCAGGACCTGGGGCCGATGGAGGATCTGACCGCGCGGCTGGGCCACCCGGAGCGGGGGCCGCGCCTGGTGCACGTGGGGGGGACCAAGGGAAAGGGCTCGGTGGCGGCGCTGGTCGCCTCGGCCCTGACCGCCACCGGGAAGCGGGTCGGGGTCTACGCCAGCCCCCACGTGGAGCGGGTGACGGAGCGGGTGCGGATCGACGGGGAGGAGGTGGACGACCTCCTGCTCGCGGCCGGTCTGGAGGCGGCCCTCGAAGCCCTGCGGCGCGCCGAGGAGGCTGGAACGGGCGGCGCGGCCGCGACCTGGTTCGACCTGATGACCGCCGGCGCCCTGTGGGCCCTGCGGGAGGCGCGCGTCGACTGGGGGGTGATCGAGGTGGGCCTCGGCGGCCGCCTCGACTCGACCAACGTCGTCTCCCCGGAGCTCTGCGTCCTGACCACGATCGATTTGGAGCACACCGACGTGCTCGGGGACACCACCACCGCGATCGCCGCCGAGAAGGCGGGGATCCTGAAGCGGGGGGTCGAGCTGGTGTGCGGCGTCGAACGCGACTCCCCCGCGGGGAACGTGATCGCGCGGCGGGCGGCCGAGCTCGAGATCGACCCCCGCTGGGTGCCGCCGCGACCGACTCCCACGGCGAGCAACGCCGCCCTCGCCCGCGCGGCGCTGGAGGCGCTGGGGCTGCCCGCGGATCTCGCGGACGATCCCCAGGTGCGGGCCCGGGCGGTCCTGCCGGGTCGCCTGGAGCGCGCCCGTCTGGGAGCCACCCCGGTGGTGCTCGACGGCGCCCACGTCCCCTCGAGCCTGAGGGCCGTTCTGGCGGAGCTCGCGGCCGATCCCGAGCTCGCCGGCCCCTGCGTGGGGGTCTTCGGGGCGGGGCTGGACAAGGACGCCGCCGGCCTGCTCAAGGCCCTCGCCGAGCGCGCCGATAGGGTGCACTGCACCTCCGTAGCGACGGGCCGGCAGCGGGCCGCCGAGGAGCTCCGGGCGCTCGCCGCCCAGGAGGGCCTCGACGCCGAGGCCACCGAACCGGCGGAGGAGGCCGTCGCCAGCGCGGCGGCCGCGGCCAGCCCCCGGGGGTGGGTGCTCGTCACGGGCTCCCTGCACCTGATCGGCGCCGTGCGCGGTGCCCTCTCGATCACACGACACCACGAGTAGCCCGGATGCTGACCCTCTGCTCGGACCTCTTCTTGACCGACGCCTTCCTGATCAAGGGCAACGTCGAGAACAAGTACACGCGCCTGAGCAAGCTCCTCGACGAGCACCGCAAGTACTTTCTGCGCGTGCGGGACGTGACCCTGATCGACCTCAACTCGCGGGAGCGCATCCAGACGCCGCTCTTGCACATGAACGTCGACGAGGTGCTGCTGGCCCACGAGTTCCTCGACGAAGCCGGGGACAGCGTGCGCGCCGATCTGGCCCGCGGTCAGGAGAACGGTCTGCAGCGCGTGCGCGTCTTCTACACCGGCAACCTGAACGTCGAGGTCGCGGGCTCGATCCTGCCGGGCGCCTACGAGGTCAACGACAAGGCCACGCGCCGCTTCTTCGTCATGCGCAACCCGCAGTTGCGCGGCTTCAGGGACCACGACGACGAGGAGCTGAGGGCGCTGCTCGACCTGCCGTACGCGATCCTGAACAAGGCGCGGCTGTCGTACGTGTACGACTTCAACTGAGGGTCCCGGCGGCGGGGGGGCCGTCAGGGGTGCTCGGGCCAGGCGTAGCGGCGCACGATCCGGTGGTCGCGGTCGAAGACCCACAGCTCGTCCAGTCCGGGGGGGGCGGTGAGGTCGATGAAGCCCTCCCCGTTCTCGGGATCGATGGCGAAGGAGAAGCGCGCGCCGTCGGACTCACTGATCAGCCAGATCATCTCGAGCCCACCACCGGTCGCGATCCAGCCTGAGCCCCGGGCGCACTCAAAGCCCCCCGGGCGATTCTCGAACGTGGCGCGATGGGTCCCGTCCGCCTCGAAGATCGTCAGTGCGCCGTCGAAGACCGCCAGTGTGCCGTCGTCGCCCGCGGCCAGCCCCCTGATGTCGCGCAGCCAGCGGTTGTTCATGCGGCGCTGCAGGTATCGGATCGGCTGCCAATCACCGTCGAGATGGACCGCCTCGTCGTAGGCGTCGATCCAGGCGGCGTCGGCGCCGCGCTGGAAGGTCAACGTTCCACCGCGGATCGGCAGGATCCCGAGGCGCCGGCCCTCGGCGTCGAAGTGGAGGTAGCCGTCGTCATGAGCGGAATCCTCTCGGGCCACCAGGACGTGTCCATCGCCGTCGACCGCGATGTGACCGAAGTAGGGGACGTCAGGAAAGTCGTCCGGTCCCGGAACACAACGGTGCAGCAGCCGCCCCTCGCGATCGAAGACGTGTACTTCCCCATCACGCCGATCGAGGACGTGCAGACGACCTCCGGGCCCGGCACGCGCTTCACCCGGGTCCTCGAGCTGCTCGTTTCGAATCGGTCGCCCGACGATCAGATCGGCGACGTAGTCTTCGGCGAAACGGTAGAACGCGCGACCATCGCAGGACCAGAGGCGGCCATCGTCGGTGTAGCGGGCTTGATAGGCCAGCTCTTCGGGAGAGTGCCCCTCGGAAAGCTGCAAGCGGATTCCCTCGGCCCTCCCGCCGCGAGGCCCGATGCGCCACAGGTTCGGCTCCCCCATGAAGTCGTGTACGAGCACCCCTCCATCCGGGGCGGCCACTATGCCGGAGGGGTAGTTGGGCTCCCTTCCACACGCCTCTGAGAGCTCGATCGTGCGTAGGACACGGCCGTCCTCCTTTCCGAGAATGGTCACTTCGTCACCGACCGACGTGACGACCGCGACATCTCCACCGGTAGTCACACAGACATCGTTGGCAGACTGCGTCGCTACCCGCCAACGCCGGACTCCATCGTCGTCGAAAGCGGTCGTGAACCCGCCATTCTTCCATGTCACCGCGAACCCGCCGTCCTCGCCGGCAGCTACCGCTCCGACACTGGTGCGAGGGTACTGCTGCACCTCCTTCATCTCCGGGTTCGCCGGGTCGAATCGCCACGCTCCGCCCTTGCCCCCGATGACGTACAACCAAACGCCGCTCCGAAGTCGGACCCACCTCGGGTAGCACCTCGACGGGGTGGGAGGCGGTTCGATCAGCACACGACCGCTCTCGCTGCCGTCCTCGCGCAGGGCCACCCACCAGAGCCCGCCTTCCCATTGATCCACAATCGTTTCGACGCCCCCTTCGACGGGGCACCACTCGACCACCCTCGACTCCGGCTCTCGCGGAGCGCACTGCAGGGCGATCTTGCCCAGGGGTTGCAGCTGCATCGGTTCTGCCGGGGGAGGATCGGGGATCGGTTCGGGGCCCAGGGAGAGCCCCTCGTGCTCGCTTCGTTCGAGCTCCTCGACGACCCACGCCTCGCCGATCGGGTTGCGTTTCACTCCGTAGGTGATGAGCTCTCTAGCGGCTGCGGAAACCACGGAGAAGGTCCCCGGAGGAGAGGTGGGGATCCCCAAGCCCGCTTGGGCGGCACGCTTGCACCCAGTGCCGAAGCGTTCCCAGTCCTCCTCGTAGTCGCCGGGGAGCACCAGCGACCACACTTGACTTCCCTTCCGGTCGACGAGCTCGAAGACGGCACCCCTTCGATGCACCCAGTACCAGTGGATGAGCAGCAGGGGCGTGCCAGCAACCGGACGCCCGCTGGCGATCCAGGGCGGCAGCCCGCCTTCGGGCGTGGGCACGCTGGGCACCAGCGTCGCGACGTGCCGCGCTTCGCGGAGATCGTAGATGCGCCATTCCTCCTGGTCCATGTCGGGGCGACTCAGCCTCACCAGCACCTGATCGAGCTCAGGCATCGGAGCGATGCCCCAGACGTACGGGTCGTCGGGAGCGTGCATCCGGCGCGCTGATCGCGGGTGACGCTCCTCGAGTCGAACGGCTCCTTGGGGGCCGAGGATGGCCACGACCGTGTCGCCCCCCTCCAGCATCGGGCCGAGGCCTTCGGTGTAGCCCGCCCCGAAGCAGGTCGCGCTGTCGCTCACGATCACCTCGCGCAGCGTGAACGGCAGCCGCGACTGCCAGACCGTTTCCCCGTTCCTCCTCAGGACGTAGTGGGCCGGGCCGGCTCCGCGGCGTTCCGAGGGGTTCACGTGCAGCACGTATTCCCCCGAGGGTGATTCGCGGCAAAACGGGTCGAGCGGTTCCTGCTGGCCCGCGGCGCAGAGCGACGAGAGGGCGCCGCAGAGGAGTGCCTGCGCGGCTCGGACGGGGAGGCTGGCTGCGCTCATCATCGGGGTCCCTTCGATGGCGCTACTAGTCCACCGACGATCGGCGGCCACACCCGACCGCCAATCGCGTGAGGGTCGCGGATAGGATGGTCCCCGTGGACACCGAGGCCATCCGCAACCGTCTCCTCACCCGCTGCCTGGCGGACATCGAGGCGGGAGGGCTGGCCCCCCTCGAGACCTACCAGCAGGCCTTCCCCGGCCACGAGGAGCTCGTGGCGCGGGAGTACGACGAGCTGCGCTCCACCCTGACCGCGGAGGGCCCGCGCATCGGCCCCTACCGCGCCCTCTCGGAGATCGGACGGGGTGGACAGGGGCGGGTCTACCTGGCGCGCGACGAGCGGCTGCAGCGCGAGGTGGCGATCAAGCTCCTGGTCTCCTTCTCCGCCTTCTCGAGCGATCTGCGCGAGCGCTTCCTGCGCGAGGCCCAGGTCGCTTCGCGCCTCGATCACCCGGGGATCTGCACGGTTTACGAGACGGGAGAGGAGGAAGGGGCTCCCTACATCGTGATGCGCTACGTGCGCGGGGAGACCCTGGCGGCCAAGATCGCCCGCGCCGCCGCCACGGCCGCGGGCGCTTCCCAGGTGCGGTTGGAGTCGGCCGACGCCACCTCGCAATCCACGTCCTCGTCCACCTCGAGCACGGCCCTGCGCCGCAGCCTGGACGCCATCGTCGGGCTGTTCGAGCGGGCGGCGCGCGCCCTGCACGCGGCCCACGAGTCCGGGGTGGTGCACCGCGACGTCAAGCCCTCCAACATCATGGTCACCCCCGAGGGAGAGCCGGTGCTGCTCGACTTCGGTCTGGCGATCGACCTGGAGGGGGAGCAGGCCACCCTGACGCGCACGGGGGACGTCTTCGGCACTCCGGCCTACATGTCGCCCGAGCAGATCTCCCCGGGGCGCGGCCGTCCCGATCGACGCACGGACGTCTACTCCCTGGGGGTCAGTCTGTACGAGTGCCTGACCCTCGCGCGCCCCTTCGAGGCGCCCACGCGCGAAGGGCTCTACCACGCCATCTTGAAGGAGGAGCCCCTCGACCCGCGGCGGCGCAACCGCGCCCTCCCCCACGACCTGGCGGTGATCGTCACGACCGCCCTCGAGAAGGATCGCGACCGCCGCTACGCGACCGCCGCCGACCTGGCCGAGGATCTGCGGCGGCTGCGCGAGAGCGAGCCGATCCGAGCCCGGCCACCCAGTCTGGCCTACCGCGCCCGGCGCTTCGCTGGACGCCACCGGGCGGCGGTGGCGAGCGCGGCGCTCCTGATCCTGGGTTTGGCCGCCGCCACCACCGTCGTCTCCATCGACCTGGTGCGGACCCGGCGTGCCGAAGCCGAGGCCAGCGATCAGGCGCAGCGCGCCGAGCGCACCTTGGACTTCTTCGAGCTCATGTTGCGCTCGGTCGATCCCGATCGCGCCGGTCCGGAGGCGCGGGTGGCCGACTTCCTCGATCGAGCCGCCCGCGAGGTCCAGAACGAGCTGGGAGATCGCCCCGAGATCGCCGCCCACATCCAGGACGTCATCGCCACCAGCTACCAGGCGTTGGGCCTGTACGCGCAGGCCGAGGAGCAGTTCCGAGCCGCCCTGGCCACGCGCCGCGGGCTCTCCGTCGAGCCGATCCCCGAGGTGCTGATGTCCCTCAACAACCTGGCCGTGCTCCTCGAGAAGGCCGGCGAGCTGGAGGAGTCCCTCGCGCTCCAACAGGAGTGCGTCGACCTGGCGCCGCAGGTGCTCGACGAGAGCGAGCCGGGGTTGGCCACCCTGACGTCGAACCTCGGCTGGTCGCTGATGCGCATGGATCGCCTGCGCGCAGCGGAGGGGGTCTTCCGGCGGGGGCTGCGCCTCTCCCGAGGATCGTTCGGCCCCGATCACGACGAGACGGTGAGCACCCTCTCCGGTCTGGGCATCGTCTTGCGGCGCCTACGCAAGCTGGACGAGGCCGAGGCAGTCTACCTGGAGGCTCTGGCTATCCAGGAGCGGACGGGCCGCAGCGAGACCTACCGCAGCACGACCCTCGAGCACAACCTGGGGATGCTCTACCGCACCGCGGGGCGCCACGACGAATCCGAGCGGCTGCTGCGCGCGGCCCTCGAGGGGCGGCGGGCGCTCTTGAAGGAGGGCCATCCCGAGATCCTGATCACCGCGGACGTTCTGGGCTCCCTGCTGTGCACCTTGGGGAACTACGAGGAAGCGGAGGAGCTCCTGAACGAGGCGGTCGAGGGGTTTCGCTCCCGGCTGGGCGAGGACCAGCCGGACACGCTGATCGCCATGGCCAACCTGGGTCGCCTCCACCTGATCCGAGGCGACCATCAGCGCGCCCATGATCTCCTGCGCCGAGTCGTCGCTGGAGACCTGAAGGCCTTCGGCCCCGACCACGTCGAGACCCTGAACGCGCGTGGATCCCTGGGGGAGTGCCTGATCGATCTGGAGGCCTACGACGAGGCGGAAGGGCACTTGCGCAGCGCGATCGAGGGACTGTCGACGCGGGGAGCCGGCGACCCCGACGCATTGTGGTGCCGCCACCAGCTCGCGCGCCTGCACGTCGAACGCGGGGACGTGGCGCAGGGGATCGCGATGCTGGAGGAGTTGGTGACGGACCAGGTGGCCTCCCTCGGCGCGGACCACGCGATCACGCGCGAGACGGAGGCCTACCTCGCCGGACTGAGGGAGTAGGCGCAAATCGTCAGGTCGCGCTCGGCGCGAGCGCGGCCACCTCTCCCGAGATCGACGCGGGGAGGCGCGCGCGCAGCTCCTCGAGGCCGCGCTTGTAGTGCACCGCGGCGGTGTTGGGGCGCAGCTCCAGGACCTCGGCCACCTCCTGGTTCGAGCGCTGCTCGAAGAGCCTCAGGACCAGGACCCGGCGCCGCACCTCGGAGAGCTCCCCCAGCGCCTCCCGGATCAGGGCGCGCGTCTCGTTCGCCTCCACCCGCGTCAGCACGCCGAGGGTCCGCCGCACCTGCTCGTCGAGGGGATCGCGCGCGCTCTCCTCCCCTGGGCTCGCGCCCGCGCCGCCCTGTGCCAGGTGCCGGATGCGCGAGCGCAAGAAGTTGTTGGCGAGGTTCAGCGCGGTGGTGGAGAGGAACTTGGCCAGAACGGGAGCCATGTGCCCCTCCCTGGCCTGGAGGTCGGCCAGGCGCGGTAGGACGCGGATCCAGACCTCGGCGATCAGGTCCTCGACGTCGGCGTCCCTCCGGCCACCGCCTCCCAGACGGAAGCGGATCTGGGCCTCGAGGAAGGGGTCGAAGTGGATGACGATCCACTCCAGGCTGGCCCCTTCACCCTCGATGGCGGCTCGCAGGTGGAGGGAGGTCTGGTCCATGGGGGCGGAGCGGGAGAGCCATCCTACGGGACCGGGGCCCTGGGGCGGATTTCTCCCAATCGGCCGTCATCGGGGGGTGGCCGGAGACATCGGCTCGGCAACTGACCGGCGGCTCAGCCGCCCCACACGAGGTTCGCCATGAAGAAGCCCACACGAAACACCGAGCGCCGCAAGGCCTCCACCCCCCTTCTCCTGTCCCTGGCCCTCTGCGCCGGGGCTGTCGCGCCCGCCATGGGCCAGTCGAGCAACGAGGACGTCAAGTTGGTCCCCGCGGACAACGACGAGGACGACCTCTTCGGCAACGCCGTGGCGATCAAGGGCGAGCTGGCCCTGATCGGGGCCTACTCCGATGATTCCCTCGACCAGGACTGCGGCGCGGCCTACGTGTACCGCTTCGACGGCCAGTGTTGGATCGAAGAGGCGGAGCTCTTGGCCTCCGACGGGAGCATGGGAGACCACCTGGGCTACTCGTTGGCGCTCTCTGAAGACATGGCCCTGGTGGGCGCCTACAACGAGTGCGACTGCTGGGCGGGGGCGATCTACGTCTTCCGCTACGACCACCAATCCCAGACCTGGAACGAGGAGACCCAGCTCGTGGGACCGGTCGTCCAAGGGGGCGACAGCTTCGCCAGCGCCGTCGCCTCCGCCGGCGACATCGTCCTGGTGGGAGCGCCCGGGGACGACTCGGGGGGGACCGACGTGGGTGCCGCGTACGTCTATCGCTACGACCCCCTGAGCATGACCTGGTCGGCGCCGCTGAAGCTCACCGCCTCCGATGGGGCGTCGGGGGACCTGTTCGGGACTTCCGTTGCCCTCGGAGGAGACGTGGCCATCATCGGAGCGCCGGGCGACGACGATTCGGGAAGCTGGTCTGGCTCCGTCTACGTCTTCCGCTACGACATTCCGACCCAGTCCTGGTCCCAGGAAGCCAAGCTGGTCGCCTCCGATGGGGCGGGCGGCGACGAATTCGGTGCCGCCGTCGCGACCTCGATCGGTCGGGTGCTGGTCGGATCACCGTGGGACGACGACCAGGGTCCCGCCTCGGGTTCCGCGTACGTCTACCAGTACGACACGGGCAGCCAGAGCTGGGACCAGAAGAAGAAGCTGGTCGCCTCCGACGGTGCCGCCTACGCCTACTTTGGCAGCGCAGTCTCGATCTTCGACGACCGCGCCTTGATCGGAGCCCACGACGACGATGAGAACGGGTACAAGGCGGGCGCCGCCTACGTCTACCGCGACGAGTACGGGACCCACGCCTGGCCCCTGGAGACCAAGCTGGTCGCCTCCGACGGGGACTACAACGACCAGTTCGGCGCCGCGGTAGCGATCTACGATGGCCTCGTCCTGATGGGGGCCCCGAACGACGAGCACAGCGGCAGCTTCTCGGGCGCGGCCTACCTGGCCGACATGGACCCCGGCGACCCCGAGGTCTTGAACGAGGACCTGAAGATCCTGGCCTCCGACGGAGGCGGAGGGGACAAGTACGGTCACGCGGCTTCCGTCTCGGGCAACCTGGCCGTCATCGGCGCCGAGCAGGACGCGCCCGCCGGGAACTGGTCCGGATCGGCCTACGTCGGGCGCTACGACAGTGCCTCCAAGTCGTGGATCGAAGAGGCCAAGCTCGTGGCCTCGGACGCCGACTCGGACGACTTCTTCGGGGAATCGGT
>CAZDQL010000013.1:0-13842 GCA_964507325.1 uncultured Planctomycetaceae bacterium
AAGAGGACCCAGCCGGGAAGGGCCAGATCCTCTCTTGAAAGTGGTAGCGGGGGCAGGATTCGAACCTGCGACCTCCGGGTTATGAGCCCGACGAGCTACCAGACTGCTCCACCCCGCGTCACGTTGTCGGCCGGAAAGGATAGTGGGTGCCCCTCCGGGGATCAACCGCGGCCCGCCGCCTCTGCCCCGCGCGCTGCCTCCACTCCGCCGGCCGGCGATTCGCCATCCCCACCCTCTTCCGGCGGCGGGGGGGCCGGAGGCTCGAGGAGATCCTCGAGGGATCGGCGCAGTTCGTAGAGGGCGCGGTGCTCTTCGACGGTGGTGACGGTTCCCGTCCACGCCGCACCGGGAGGAGCGGCGGGGGGCTCGGTCGCGTCGGCGGCGGGCTCGGGGAGGTCGGCGACCAGCTCGAGGGCGGGGCGCACCAGGGCGGGGTCGGCGTTGGCCCGGGCGGCGTCCAGGGCGGCGGTCAGGTCCGCGGACCTCTGGCTCGCCTCCCCCGAGGCCCAGTCGGGGATGGCGATCAGGGCCGAGGCGATCCGAGCCCGGCGGGGGGAGCCGAGGGGGAAGGAGTCGCGCGCAAGGCGCAGGTCGGGGAGGTCGGGGAGCTCGCCCACGAGCTCGGTGCCGTCCCCGACGAAGAGCAGCACCTTCCAGTCGACGCGCGCGGCGGCCGGGTCACCGACGTGGCTCTGGTAGCGGGCGCGCGCCAGACGCAGGCGGGTCAGGAGGATGAGGTCCTCCCCGGCAGCCGTCTCGGCGGCGGCGAAGCGCTCGAGCACTCCGGCGTTGTCGACCCCCTCCTCTCCACCACGGCGGCGGGTGAGGTCGAAGGTGGCGGAGAGCTGGGCGGCGTCGAAGGCGTCGACCCCTTCGGCCGCCGGCAGGTGCACCTCGACGACGCGCGACAGGATCTCCCGCGGGAGAGCCGGGTCGAAGGCGGAGTGCCGGAGCGCCCAGGCGACGATCGCACCGTGCTCCGCGGGGGACCAGGCGCTGGTGGCCTGCTGCTCCAGACCCGCGATCAGACCCAGGGCCATCTCGAGCCGCGTGAGCTCGCTGGCCGCGCCCTCGGGAGGCTCGGCGCGCAGATCGCGCGCCAGCCGGGTGGCGGCCGCGAAGGTGACCGCGGCGTCGCGGCCCGCGAGGGCGGCCAGGACCCGCTTCATCCGTTCGGGGCGGCGGTGGTTCCCGTCCAGGAGGGCGTCGAAGTGCTCCTTGGCGATCAGCGCGCTCGCCTGGTGCGGCGCGGGTCCCAGGTGCTCCAGAAGGGCCAGGAGTCGATCGCGCAGCTCCGCCACCGGCTCGGCGGCCAGGCGTTCGACCGCCGAGCGCGTGAGTCCCGCGGCGCGCGCGCGACCGCGCAGGGGGGCGAGCTCCTCCCCCACGAGGAGGTCCAGGGCACGCCGCCGGAGATCCACGTCCTCGGCGGCGATCAGGCGCGAGAGGGTCGCCACGAGCTGGGCCCCCTCTTCGGCGGCGGGATCGAGCCTCACCGCCAGCCGCGCCACCGAGCCGAAGAGGACCAGCCGCAGGGGCCCCGACTCGCTCACGTCCTCGAGCCGGACGAGGAGATCGGGCAGGGCGGCGGGACTCAACACCGCTCCGGCGGCGTCGGCGGCGGCGAGCCGCACCTCCGAGGGCCCGCGACGGTCCCGCAGGAGGCTCACGACCGCCGGTCGGGCCGGGGCGGCGGCGCCGTTGAGCTCGATCGAGGCGGGAGCGCGGGCGCTCAGGGCCTCCAGGGCGTCGAGGCCCAGACTCACGCGCTCGTAGTCCACCGCCAGCTCGGGGGCCGCCAGGGTGCGCACCAGCTCCGCCACGCAGCGCGCCCCCTCGGCGAACCCGGTCTGGCCCTCCGGGCCCACCTCCGGGTCCCAGGGGAGCCGCGCCAGGGCGATCGCGACCGAGGGCGCCAGGGGGGCGCGGGTCTCGAAGCCCTCGGGGCGCAGGAGCTCGCGCAGGGCCACCACCGCCTGCGCCCCGTGGTCCAGTCCCTCCACCAGCTCCAGCAGGGCGGTGAGGGCGGCGTGGAAGGCGGTCGGATCCTCCTCCACGCCCACGCGGGCGGTGAGCAGGGCCAGGGCCTCCCCGTGGTCGATGCGCTGCAACTCCACCCCGCGCCCGATCGCGCGAGCCGCCTCGGCGCGCAGGTGCGGCGGGCCCTCGACCAGGGTGCTGGCCGCCACCTCCCGGGGCTCGAGCGCCATCAGTCGCACGCGCAGCCGGTCCGCCTCCCGTTCCTCGGCGGCGAATTCGTCCGCGAAGAGCGCGGCGCGCTCCTTCCCCTCGAGCCCCGGCCAGGCGGCCTCGAAGGCGGCGGCGTCGGCGAAGCGACGGCCCGTCAATCGGAAGAGGGCCTCCCGGGCGGCTTCCCGCACCCGCGGGGGGTTCTCAGGGCCCAGATTGCGCCCCAGGTCGGGGGCGAGATCGACCCGGGAGAAGTCGCCCACGACCGAGAGGGTCGCGCAGCGCAACTCCTCGTCGACTTGCCCCGCCATCAGAGCGCGCACCCGGTCGGTCCAGCTCGCTCTCCACTCCGGATCCTGGCAGCGGCTCTCGAGCCAGGCGAGGGCCTCCGCCCGGCGGACGTCGCGCCGCTCGGCCCGGGCCCCGGTCAGGCCCAGCGGAGCGGAGCGGCCGGCGCGCAGGAGGAGGGCGTCCAGGGTGACGGTGGGGTGGAGCCCCTCGAGGGCCCCCAGACGCGCTTGGAATGCCTCCCCCTCGAGCCCCTCGAGCTCGGCGTGGATGCGCGCCAGGAGGGGAGTCGCCGGAGAATCAGGCGCAGACTGGTGCCAGTCGGCGCGGGCGGCTCCGACGACGAGGAGCGCCGCCGAATGCAGGAAGAGGGTGAGCCAGGACCGGTCCCGAATCCCGCGCCGGTGACCTCCTGAACTCCACTGCATGCCTGCTCTATCCATCGTAGCGTCCACCGGGGGCGCCTGAAACGAATACGGACACCTTCCGGAAACGTGTGTCGCAATTCCGACCCGATCGGGTGGGGTCGAGTCAGCGCGACCGGGCTGCTAGGCGAGCAGGTTGTCGAGCGCGGAGCGCATCGCCCCCTCGTCGGGCTCCCGTTCGGCGAAGAGCCGGAACTGCTCGGCGGCCTGACGCGCGAACCACTCCGCCCCGGGGATGCAGTGGCAGCCACGGCGCGAGGCGGCGGCGAGCAACGGGGTCTCGAGCGGCCGGTAGGTCGCGTCCAGGAGCAGGGTCCCAGGTCGGATCCACTCCTCGGGGATCGGGGAGGCGGGGGTCTCCCCCCAGCCCAGGGGGGTGGTGTTGACGAGGATCCCGTGCTCGATCTCGGGGAGGCGCTCCCAGGGGACGACCTCGGCCCCGACCGTCGCGGCGGATTCCCGGGAGCGATCGGGGTCGCGGACGCAGAAGGCCACCCCGATCCCGAGGTCCTCGAGGGCCACCGCCACCGCCCGCGCCGCGCCGCCGCCGCCGAGGACGAGGGCCCGGCGCGGCCGCTCCCGCCCCTCCAGGGCGTCTTCCAGGCACCCCCGCACCGCGGGGACGTCGGTGTTGAAGGCGCGCCAGCGCCCGCCGTCGCGCACCAGGGTGTTCGAGGCCCCGGCGCGGACGCTCGCCGCGTCCCGCTCGGAAGCCCGGGCGAAGGCGCGCTCCTTGAAGGGGGCGGTGACGGAGAGGCCGCGGTAGCAGGAGGCGTCGAGGAGGTCCAGGAAGCGATCGAAGTCCGCCGGCTCGAAGGCGACGTACACCGCGTCGAGCCCGGCGGCCCGCAGCGCGGCGCCGTGGACCGCAGGGGACGCGGAGTGGGCGATCGGGCGGCCGACCACCCCGTAGACGGCGGTCCGGCGCGTCACCCCCCCGGGGGGGACCAGGTGGCGGAGCTCGTCGACGGCGAGCTGCCCGGGGGCGGTCGGGTCGAGCCCCTCGTCGCCGCGGAGGCGCGCGGGGGCGGCGTAGGTGAAGGGAGAGCCGAGGATCGGCGCCACCAGCCGCGTGAAGGTGCCCGCCGCGCCGGAGGAGAAGGCGATGGTGTCGGCCGATCCCGGGCGCAGCCGAGCGAGCATCGCGCAAGCCTCCTCGCCGGTGTGCGCGTGGGCGACGAGCTTGAGGAGGTCCCCGGCGAGGAGCTTCCCCCGCACCTCGCGCTCGAAGGCCTCCAGGTCCTCCGGCGTGCCCTCGGGGTCGTGACGGCTGACGATGCGGCGACAGGGGGGCTCGACCGCCCCGAGCTCCCGGGCCAGGGTCCAGTCGACGTCGACGAAGTCCGCTCCCGCCCGGGCGGCGGCGCCGAGCAGCGCGCAGCGCTCCTCGGTCGAGCCGCGGAAGGTGCCGTGGGCCTCCCGGCCGTGGACGGTGACGATCACCGGCTTGGGGGAGTTCTCGATCAGGGCGCCCAGGCGCCCTTCGCCGGGGTGGCCGATGCGGTCGAGGCGCAGCTCCACCAGGTCGGCGAGGGGCGCTTGGCGCGCGATCGACGCCGCCAGGGCGTCGAGGTCATCGCTGAGCAGGGAGACGACGGTACGCAAGCTCCTGAACTGCCCCCCTTCAGTGTGCATGTCGGGGGGCCTCCCTCCGCAAACCCTTTACCACCAAGGACTTCGAGCGTCTCTCCCTCGGAGCAGGCCCACGAGCCTGCCGAAGCAGGTCGGCAGCGGGCCCGAGGGCTGATGCTGCCGGAGAAACGCCGGTACCGGGGCGCCGCGTGCACACTGAAGGGAGGCAGTTCACGAGCTTCACTCCTCGGCCAGGAGACCCGCGATCTCCTCCACCGCCACCCCGCGCTCTCTCGCGAGTTCGACCATCCTCCGGGACAGGAGCCGATAGACGCGGCGCGCCTCGTCGGGGAGGGCCGCCAGGTGCGCGCGCACCACCTCGGCGTCGCCGCGGACGACCGGCCCGGTCAGGGCGTCGCGGGTGGAGGTGGCGGCCAGGTTCTCCGCCACGCCCCGGATCAGGTGGGCCAGACCCTCCCGGTCCCCCTGCTCTCCCAGCGCCTCGAGGGCGAGGTCGAGCAGGGCCACCAGCCCGTTCGCCGCCAGCGCCGCCGCGGCGTGGTAGCGGGCGCGGTCGGCGGGAGCGTCCCCCAGGGAGAGCAGTCGGCCGCCGAAGAGCAGCACCAGCCGCTCGGCCATCTCGCGCGCGGCCGCCGTCCCCGAGCAGGCGAAGGTCGCCCCCTGGAGGCGCTCGCCACCGCCGCCGCCGGGGGGGAAGGAGACCATGGGGTGCAGCGCGCCGCACTGCCACCCCGACCGCGCCAGGGGCTCGAGGACGCCCGAGCCGTGGCAGCCGCTCGAGTGGAGGGCGACCGCCCCCTCACGCGGCGCTCCCGCCTCTGCCAGCCGCTGCGCCGCTTCTCCGATGGCGCGATCGGCGACCGCGATCCAAACCACCTCGCAGGTCGCGAGCTCGGAGAGGGACGCGGGGTCGGCGACGCGGGCGGCGCGCTCCCTATCGCGTGCCCAACAGGAGACGCGCGCCCCCTGCGCCGCCAGGCGCGGAGCCAAGGCTCGGGCGACCGCGCCGGAGCCGATCAGGCCGACGGAGGGAGCCTTCAGTCGACGACGTCCTCCAGGTAGTCGTAGTCCAGGTCGTCGAAGCGCACCGCCTGGTAGCCCTCCTCCTTGGAGCGCTCCAGCTCGCGCTGGAAGGCCTGGATGATCGCGCCCTGGACGTGGTCCCGCGCCAGCTGGTTGATGGGGTGGGCGATGTCGGCGTATAGGCGCGGGCGCCCGCGCTCGTCCTTCTCGCCCCGATCGGTGCCCAGACGGGTCCCGCAGTCGTTGCAGTGGCGCGCCCGCAGGTGGTTCTTGGCGCCACAGGAGGGGCAACGATCGCACAACTTGCGGCTGGGCATGGCCACGAAGAGCCCGCGGCTGCCTTCGATGACCTTGATGTCGCGCACGACGATGCAGTCGTCGATCGTGACGCTGGCGAAGCCTCGAAGCTTGTCGGAGTGGCGGGGGAGCAGCTTGACGCGGATCTCGGAGATGTTCATCCGGATGCACCGGCGGGCCGGTGTCCTGGTCTCCGCGGCGGTCCGTCCCCTCACGCACCGCCGCGAGCGAGTTGTGAATCCTGGCCGCGGATCCTGGTGACCCATCGTCCGCGGAAGGCGAGCCCGCGCCGGCTCGCCTCGGCGAGCACCCCCTCCAACGCGGCTCGCGCCTCGTCGGCATGGTCGAAGAGGCCGAAGAAGCTCGACCCACTTCCCGCCATGCGGAAGTGGGCCGCACCGGACGCGTCGAGCGCGTCCCGCCAGCCTCGCAGGCCCGGGGTCACCGCTAGGGCGGCGGACTCGAGTTGGTTGCACAGGAAGGCGCGCGCCTGGGACGCGCGCATCCTCAAGAGCTCCCGCACGGTAGGTGCTTCGGGGGGCGGTCTCAAGTTCCTTTCCAGGGCGCCGTAGACGGCGGCGGTGGGGCTCGCTTCCCGGGGAGTGACTAGGGCAATCCACCAGTCCCGCCCGGGGGGCGGCAGGGGATGCACCCGCTCCCCCCTGCCGCTGCAGCGGGCGGCGCCGCTCTCGCGGGCGAGCTCGAAGAAGGGGCAGTCGGAACCGAGGGAGGCGAGGAAGGCCCCGCACCAGGGGGGATCGAGCTCGGCCCCGAGCGCCAGGTAGACCGCGCGCAGCGCGGCCGCCGCGTCGCTCGAGCCTCCGCCGAGCCCAGCTCGGCTGGGGATCTCCTTCGAGAGGCAAAGGGAGAGCGCCGCTGGAGGCCCCCCCCGCAGCGCCGCGATGCGCGCTGCGGCCCCCGCGGCCGCCCGCACGGCCAGGTTGGTCCCGTCGCTGGGGACGTCGGCGGAGGCGTGGGGTCCGGTCAGCTCGAGCCTCACCTCCCCCGGCACCCCCTGCGGGTCGATCCCGACCTCGAGCTGGTCGGCGAGCTCGAGGGCCACCATCAGGGTGTCGATCTCGTGGAACCCGTCCTCGCGCCGGCCGAGCACCTCGAGCAGGAGGTTCAGCTTGGCGGGGGCGGCGATCGCGGTGGGGCTCCCGGGGGTCATGGCGACGCGGAGAGCAGGCGGTTGTCGATCAGCCGCACCGCGCCGGCGCAGGCGGCGATCAGGGCCACCGCGCGCTCCAGGGGACCGGGGGGACGCTCCGCGGTCCACGCCGCGGGGTCGCGCACCTCGGCGTACTCCACCTCGAGGGTCGAGGCGCCGAGCTCGCGCTGCAGCGCGTCACAGAGCGCGTCGGGATCCCGCTCGCCCCCGTCCCAGACCCGCTGCGCCGCATCCAAGGCGCGCGCGATCGTCGGAGCGGCGCGCTGCCCCTCGTCCTCCAGCAGGAGGTTGCGGGAGGACATCGCCACCCCCGAGTCCTCGCGCACGGTGGGACAGACGACCAGCTGCGTCGCCGGGTGGCGCGGCATCAGGTCCCCCACCACCAGGCACTGCTGGAAGTCCTTCTGGCCGAAGTAGGCGCGGGCGGGGCGCACCAGCTCGAAGAGCCGATCGACGATGGTGGCCACCCCGGCGAAGTGACCGGGGCGGAAGCGCCCCTCGAGGCCGGCGGCGGAGGGTCCGGGATCGAGCAGACGCTCGGCAGGGAGGTTCCCCTCGGAGTCCAGCTCGCCGGGGAAGAAGCCCTCCAGCGTGCCGGTGAAGACCATGGCGCAGCCCGCGCCCTCCAGCTCAGCCGCGTCGGCTGTGAAGTTCCGGGGGTAGCGCTCGAAGTCGCGCGCATCGTCGAACTGCAGGGGATTGACGAAGACGCTCACGCAGGCGCGCCCGTTCTCGCGCGCCGCCCTGCGCACCAGGCCCAGGTGCCCCTCGTGCAGAGCCCCCATCGTCGGCACGAAGCCCAGGGTGTGGCCCTTGCGCCGCGTCCCCGCGCACCACTCGGCGGCTTCCCGCGGGTCGTGGAAGGTCTCGATCATCGGCGCGCCTCCTCGAGCTTGGCCGCCCGCTCGGCGACGCTCTGGCCGCCGGGCAGGGGATGGTCCGGCGCGATCTCGGCCAGGGGAGCGAGGACGAAGAGGCGCTCGGTGAGCCGCGGATGGGGCACCACCAGGTCGGGCTCGGAGAGCTCCTGGTCACCGAACCACAGGAGGTCCAGGTCGAGGGTACGCGGCCCGTTGGGTACGTCGCGGCGGCGCCCGTGTCGGGCCTCGATCGCGTGCAGGGCCGCCAGGAACTGCGCGGCGCTCAGGGTCGTCTCCACCAGGGCCGCCCCGTTCAGGTAGGCGCCCTGCCCCTGCGGCCCACCTATCGGCTCCGTCTCGTGCCAGGTCGAGCGCCGCAGGAGCACCATCCCCGGCGTGCGCTCGATCGCGACCAGGGCCTGGCGCAGGTACTTCTCGCGGTCGCCGAGGTTGCTGCCCAGCCCGACGGCGGCGACGACGCGCTCGGGCATCAAGCCGCCTCCCGGTCCGGGGCCGCACCGCGCGTGAAGTGCCGGCGCGCGTGGCGCACGAGCCCCAGGCCGATGTAGACCACGCCGGTCGCGAAGAGCACCGGCACCGGCGCCAGGTAGAGGCCTCCGGCGATGAAGACCACCTTGACCAGCACCGGGAAACGCGTGCTGCCCGTGAGGAGGGCCCCGATGTGGGCGTAGCGCACGCGGCTGACCATCAAGAGCCCGAGCAGCGGCAGGGAGATCAGGAGCGCGGGCAAGAGCACCGCGTGCAGCCCGCTGCGCAACCACTCCGGCAGGTACTGGACCCCCTTGCCGACCGGGGTGGGCACGCCGCTCTCCACCTCGATCGCCCCACCGAGGGAGAGGTACATCAGGACCATCACCACCACCATCCCCGCCCCGGCGGGTGAGGGGAGTCCGCGGAAGCCGCGGTGGGATTGGGCGTCGTGGTCGCTCTCCAGGTTGAAGCGCGCCAGCCGCAAGATCACCATCAGGCTGAAGGAGGCGGCGGCGAGGAAGTGCACTCGCGGGTGCACGAGGTCGCTGTGCTCCAACAGGACCTTGGCGATCATCGCCGGTGCCACGCCGAAGGTGATCGCGTCGGCGAAGGAGTCGAGCTGGCCCCCGAAGTCACTGAAGCTGTCGGTCAGCCGGGCGATCCGGCCGTCGAGGGCGTCGAGCACTCCGGCCAGGAGCACCAACCAACAGCTCACCTCCACCAGCCGGTCGAAGCGCGCCGGGTCCTCCGACAGGGCCAGGGCGTCGATCGCCTTGGAGATGGCGAGCAAACCGCAGGCGGCGTTGGCCAGGGTCAGCAGGTTGGGAAGCATCGACACGCGCTTCATGGCGCGCATCTTAGCCCGGCGGAACCTCGCGAGTGGTCCAGCGCCCCACCGTCTCGCGCAAGATGTCCTTGTCGATCGGCTTGCAGAGGTAGTCGTCCATGCCGGCTGCGAGGCACTTCTCCCGGTCCCCCGTCATGGCGTTGGCGGTCAGGGCGATGACCGGCACCGAGGCCCGTGGACCGCTGAGGGCGCGGATCCTGCCCGTGGCTTCGTAGCCGTCCAGCTCCGGCATCTGGCAGTCCATCAGGACCACGTCGAAGTCCTTGGCGCCCGCTGCGGCCACCGCCTCGAGGCCGTTCTGGACGCACTCCACGTCGCAGTCCAGGCGCTTGAGCATGGTGACCGCGATGCGCTGGTTGACGAGGTTGTCCTCCGCCAGGAGCACCATCGCCCGCCGCTCCGGTTGCGGGCGACCCGCGCGGGTCGGGGCGCTGGCCGGCCCCGCGTCGGGGACCAGGTCCGCGCGCCCCAGGGCGCGGGTGACCGCCTCGAGGAGCCTGGTCACCTTGAGCGGCTTGGCGAGCTGAGCCGCCTGGTGCTCGGAGCGAGCGTCCTCCGGGACCTCCCCCAGGGCGACCAGGCGCGGGCGGGCGCCGGCAGGCAGGAGCTCGATGGCGTCGAGGAGCAGGGGGGGCCCGGACAGCAGGAGAGGGGCCGCGGCGACGACCACCTCCCAGGGCGACGACTCCTCGTGGCCCTCGGCCAGGAGTGCCGCTGCGGAGATGGCGCTCTCTCCCGAGGCGACATCGCAGCCCCAGGCCTCGAGCTGTCGGGTGAGGAGCTCGCGGGTGGTGTCGGAGTCCCCGGCCAGGAGCACGCGCCGGCCGCGCAGGTGCTCCACCTCCAGTCGCGCCTCTGCGGGCTGACTCTCCAGCCGTCCCAACTTGGTGGTGAACCAGAAGGTCGACCCCGCCCCCACCTCCGAATCGCACCCCAGCTCGCCGCCCATGCATCCCACCAGCCGCTTGCAGATCGCCAGCCCCAGCCCCGTACCGCCGAACTTGCGGGTGGTGGAGGCGTCGACCTGGGTGAAGGCCTCGAAGAGGCTCGTAATGGCGTGCTCGGGGATGCCGATGCCGGTGTCGCGCACCGTGAAGCGCACGCGCGCCTCCGACTCGGTGGCCGCTTCGAGCTCGGCCCGGATGGCGATCTCCCCCGTGGAGGTGAACTTGACCGCGTTGCCCGCCAGGTTGATCAGGACCTGGCGCAGGCGGCCGGGGTCACCGCGCATCCAGGTGTCCAGCTCGGGAGAGACGAAGCTCGTGAGGTCCAACCCCCGCTCCTCGGCGCGGAAGTGGAGCAGGCCGGCGACATCGTCCATGACCCGCCGCAGGTCGAAGTCGATCTCCTCGAGCTCGAGCTTGCCCGCCTCGACCTTGGAAAAGTCGAGGATGTCGTTGATGACGGTCAGGAGCGCGTCGCCGGAGCTCCGGATCGTCTCAGCGTACTCGCGCTGCTCGGCGTCGAGGTTCGTCTCCAGGAGCAGACCGGTCATCCCGATCACGCCGTTCATCGGCGTGCGGATCTCGTGGCTCATGGAGGCCAGGAACTGGCTCTTGGCCTCGGCGGCGGCCTCGGTCTGCTCGCGCGCTTCGGTCAGGAGCCGGTTGCTGCACATGAGGTCCTCCTCCACCTCGCGCCGCTGCAACGCCCCCACCAGGATGTCCGACGCCGAGCTCAGGAACCTCTGGTTCTCCGGCGGGTTGTCCGCCCCGGGGGACCGCATCAGCATGATCACCCCGTAGAGGTCCCCGTCGAGCAGGATCGGCACGGCGTACTGCCCGCACCCCTCGCTGAGCGCGGCGCGCTCGCCGTGCCGCTCGTCGGGCCCCTCGGCCCACTCGAACCGACACGCCGCGGCCGCCTGGCCGCACAGGCACTCCCCGAACGGGACCTCGGCGCAGCGCTCGCGGTGCTCCGGTGGCAGGTTGTGGGCCACCTTCAAGGTCAGGCTGCGGCTGAAGCCCTCGATCAGGAAGACCGCGCCGCGATCGCAGACGCCGAGGAAGTCGAGGGAAGCCAGGATGCGCAGGAATCCCGCCAGGAGCTCCTCCGTTTCGCTGGCCCTGAGCGACAGCTCCAGGAGCCTGTGCAGCGCCTCGCGCTGGGCGATCTCGTCGGCCCGTCGACGCTCCTCGAGGAGGCGGTCGGAGATGTCGCGCCCCGTGGCCGTGTACACGTTGCGATGGGCCGCCTCGAAGACGCTCACGGTCAGCTCGAGGGGGAAGGTCGAACCGTCGGCGCGCCGCGCCGCGAGCTGTGTGCGCTCGCCCAAGAGGTGAGGCTCGCCCGCCAGCAGCGCGCGCAGGTCGGGGACGAGCAGATCGATCCCCTGACCGACGATCTCCTCGCCGGAGTGTCCGAAGACCTCCTCGGCCGCCGGGTTGAAGGTGAGGATCCGACCCCGCTCCTCGAAGGCCAGGATGGCGTCACCGGCGTGGTCCAGGATCGCCTGCGTGCGGGCTTCGCTCTCCGTCAACGGCGCAGCGCTACTCGCGACCTGCTCCTCGGGGGCGGGGCGCGTGCCCCCTGCCGCCAGCTGATCGGCCTCTTCCGGGAGCGGCCGTCTCGTCGCCCTCAGGTGCCTGACCGAGCACCAGGCCAGGACACTGGTCAGGAGCAGGGCCCCCAGGGAGAAGCAGAACGCCAGCACGGGGAGGTCGCCGGCGGCCGTGCCCTGGGGCAGCGCGCTGTGGCTCTCGTAGGTCAGCCAGCCCGTACCGGCGACCGCCACCAGCGCGCAGGAGGCCGCCGCGCAGGCGAGGTTGGCGTCGATCGAGACGGACCTCCGGGGGGGTGAGGAGCGCTCGGGAGCGCCCCCCTCCGCGGAGAAGAGGGTCGTGTGGCTCGGATCGGGGTCGGAGGTGAGGGAGTCGAGGGCCATGGGCCGCGGCCTCGGGCGCCGGGGGGCCGGAGCGACCGGATTCGAGATCGGATCGCACGTCCCCAGGTCTTGAGGCGGGCGGGCAGGACTCGCAGACACTTCCGCCCGGGGTACTGGAGCGGGCCGGCGGGATCGCTACCATGCGCCGCACCATGAGCGAGATCGTCAACATCCACGGGCGGGAAGTCCTCGACTCCCGCGGGAACCCCACCGTCGAGGTCGAGGTCGCCCTGGCGAGCGGGGCCTTCGGCCTGGCCGCAGTGCCCTCCGGCGCGTCCACGGGAGTGCACGAGGCCTGCGAGCTCAGGGACCAGGAGGGCCGCTACGGCGGCAAGGGGGTCCTGAAGGCGATCTCCAGCGTCAACGAGGACCTGGCCCACGAGCTGATGGGCAGCGAGGCCCTCGACCAGGGGAGCGTCGACCGGGCGATGATCGCCCTCGACGGCACCCCCAACAAGCAGCGGTTGGGGGCGAACGCCATCCTGGGGGTCTCCCTGGCGGTGGCCAAGGCGGCGGCGGACGAGTGTGGCCTGCCCCTCTATCGCTACATCGGCGGGTCCGCCGCCCACGTCCTCCCGGTCCCGATGATGAACATCCTCAACGGGGGTCAGCACGCCGACAACAACGTCGACCTGCAGGAGTTCATGGTCATGCCCTTCGGGGCCACCAGCTTCCCGGAGGGGCTGCGCATGGGGGTGGAGGTCTTCCACGCCCTGAAGGGGGTCTGCAAGGGTCGCGGACTGAACACCGCCGTGGGCGACGAAGGGGGTTTCGCCCCCAACCTGGCCTCCAACGAGGAAGCGCTGCAGCTGATCCTCGAGGCGGTGGAGAAGACCGGCCTCCTGCCTGGACAGGACATCAAGCTCGCGATCGACGCCGCTTCCAGCGAATTCTACGAAGACGGAAAGTACCTCCTCGACGGGAAGAGCCTCCGCCCGGAGGAATTGACGGAGTACTACGCCGGACTCTGCGACAAGTACCCGATCTTCTCCCTCGAGGACTCCCACGACCAGGACGACTGGGGCGGGTGGCAGGGAGCCACCTCCGCCTTCGGCGACCGGGTCCAGATCGTGGGTGATGATCTCTTCGTGACCAACGTGGAGCGCTTGAAGCAGGGAATCGAGCAGGGGGCCGCCAACGCGATCCTGATCAAGGTCAACCAGATCGGAACCCTCACGGAGACCCTGGAGACGATCGCCCTGGCCCACCGCCGGGGGATGCGCTGTGTGATCAGCCACCGCTCCGGAGAGACCGAGGACACCACCATCTCCGACCTGGCGGTGGCCACCAACGCGGGGCAGATCAAGACCGGCGCGCCCTGCCGGAGCGACCGGGTGGCCAAGTACAACCGACTGCTGCGCATCCACGAGGAGCTGGGGGGGTCCGCCCGCTACGGGCCCCGGGATCTGATCGCCGGATGAGGGCCAGCGACTAGGCATGGACTGGGTGCGGCACTCCATGGGGGCGAAGCCGCTCCGGGGGGCGCTCTGCTGGGCGCCCGTGTGGGTGCCGCTCTTGCTCTCCTGGATGGTTGCCACGCGCGGTCTGGCTCCGGCCCTGGCGGAGAGCCGGCGACTCGATCGGGAGGAGCCGGTGGTCGAGGAGCGCTTCTCCAGGACCGAGGCGGCCCTCGAGGCGGCCCAGGCGGAGGCGCAGGCCTTCCAGGATCCGATCTACCTGGAGCGGCTGCGCCGGGCCCGGGAGTCGGGGGGGGGGCCCCGCGCCCCCGAGTGGGGGGGGGGCCCCCCACCCACCCACCGGGGCCCGGGGCC
>CAZDQL010000013.1:13852-96117 GCA_964507325.1 uncultured Planctomycetaceae bacterium
GAGTCGGGTGGGCCCACCCGATCCCAGTAGTGCGCTGAATCCGCCACTCCGTCGATCCGGGACCCTGGCAATCCTGGACACTGGCGCTCAAGGACACCGGCCTCTCGATGCACCACCCGCTCCTCCTGGCCGCAGCCCTCTCTCTCCTCCAGGAGCCGGAGGGGGCGCTGCGCAACGACACCCACCTCCCCACCACCCCCGCCGCCCAGGAGGCCCTGGCCCGCGGGGATCGCGCCTATCGCCGCTACTTGGAAGCGTCCCCCACCGCGGAGACCGACCGCATCGCCGCCCTCGAGGCCTGGCGCGGCGCCCTCGAGCTCACCGCCCCCGGCGATCCGGTGCGTCTGGCGGGCGGCGACGACGAGGGAGCGGGCCCCTTCCCCGATCCCGATCGGACCCACGGGCGACGGATCGAGGGGGTGGCCTGCGCGGTCCTGCGCCGGCTCTCGGCGCTCGCAACGGAGGACCGCAGCGCCTGGATCGATCGCTTCTCCCCCCTGGCCAAGTCGGCCCTGGCGGTGGCGGGCTACGGGGTCGCCCCCCTCGAGCGGGTGGAGCGCGACTGGCCCCTCACCCGCGCCGCGGCGGTGGCCGGCCTGCGCCTCGCCGACGCCCACCTGGAGGCGGGGCGCCCGGGGGCGGCGCGCACCTGGCTGGAGCGCGCCGAGCGCCACGTCGAGTACCTCCCAGAGGAGACGGCCCTCACCGCGGCCCTGGCCCTGCGGAGCTCCGCCCTGGCAGAGCTCGCCCCGGCCCCAGCTGCGATGGGGTGGCAGCACGCCGACGCCCTGCGCCTGGTGCGGGCCCTGCGACTCACCAGCGGTCAGCGCCTCGACCCCGGGCGGGGGAAGCCGCTCTTGGGCAGGGGGCTGATCCCGGGGGCGGCGATCCCGAGCGACGGGAGCCTCGCGATCCAGACCCCCCGAGGACTGGTCCTACTCGACCCGATGGCCGCCCAGGAGCCGCTGGGCGGGATCATCTCCCGCCAGCCCTTGGCGGACCTCGTCAACGTCTCGACGCTGCGGCCCATCGCGGCGGCCTCCTCCGGGGCCTGGCCCCTGTGGCCGGCGACCGACGGGCGGGACCTGGTCCTGGTCGTCGACCGCGGGCGCGAGGGGCGCATGGTCCGGGAGTACGGAATCCCGGCGATCGGCAACCACCTCCTCTGCCTGCGCCCCGCGGAGGGGGGGCAGGTGTGGATGCGCTGGCACCACTCCGACACGGGTCTGAGACGCGGCGATGGGACGACGCTCACCAGGGAGACGGCCCTGCCGCTCCCCGGACACCTCGAATTCCAGCCCGGCCCGACCGTGCACGAGGGGGTGCTGTTCGTCCAGGCCCGCTCCCTCGCCGACCCCACCGGTGAGGGGATGGAGCGCGGTGGCGACCTCTACCTCCTGGCCCTGTCCCTCGACGACGGGCGACTGCTCTGGTCCCGCTTCCTCACCCGGGCCAACGATCTGAGGGGAGACCTCGGCGGGCGCAACGGGGCCCCCGGGGGGATCCCGACCTCGGGGATGCCCCTGGCGGTGCTCGACGGGGTCGTGGTGGTCGGCACCAACGTCGGCCTGCTGGCGGCCTTCGACGCCGTGGACGGGCGCTGGCTCTGGGGTCTGCGCACGCGCCGGCGGACGGTGGACGACCGCGGCTGGCCGGGGTCGCGACGCCCCCTCGCCGTGGACCTCGACGTCGGGAGGTGCGTCCTCTGCGCGCCCTTCGACTCCGACCACCTCTACACCCTGCCCCTGGGCCCCGACCTGGGGGAGGGGCTCTTCCTGCTGCCCCCCCATCGCCTGGGGGACATCGTCGACCTGGTCGGCGGCCGCGGGGACGAGTGGATCTGGCTCGGCCGCGACGGACGCCACCGCGCCCTGCAGGCGGAGCGCAGGGGAGAGGAGCCGCGCTCCGCCCTCTACCTCGGAGAAGGGGAGCGCTTCGGGGGGCCGGCCCTCCTCTCCACCGCGCGCGTCGTCCTGGCGAGCGACCGGGCGGTGTACCTCTTCGACCGGACCCGAGAGGACCTGCTCCTGGCGGCGGTCGACCTGCCGGACCTGGGGGCGGGGCGCGGCGGGGTTCCGGTGCCCTGGGGGGATCGGATCTTCGTCGTGGGGCGGGACACCCTCTGGATCCTGGCCGCAGACTAGTCTCCGGAACTGCCGCCCTTCAGTGGGCATCGCGCGGGACCGCTCGCCGTAGCGCCTTTGCCAGCAAGGACTTGGAGTAGGCAGCTGCGGGAGCAGGCCCCACGGGAGAGATCTCGGCCTGGAGCCGGGCGGACGACTGCAATGGGACCGCCTGGAGTGGGAGTCCGACTGCGGCAGTCGAGAGTCCGACGTCCGGGATGCTCACTGAAGGGCGGCAGTTCGGTCAGGTTGCCGGCGGGTAACGTGAGGGACCGGTTATATGAGCTTCCCCACGTAGGACCCCCCCCTCAGGGGGTGTAGATTGGTGCCGGCGCGGACGATTCATGGGGGTGGGCGCGCCCCCCGGGGCGTCCCAACCCGCCCAGACCGATAGGCTCCCACCCCCGAGGACGAAATGCTCGAAGCGACCCTGGAACGCTTGCGCGAAGTGCATGCGCGGATGAAATCCGAGCTCCAGCGCGTGATCGTGGGCCAGGACGAGGTCCTGGATCAGCTCCTGCTCGCGATTCTGACCCGCGGTCACTGCCTCCTGGTCGGGGTGCCGGGCCTGGCGAAGACCCTCATGATCTCGAGTCTGGCGCGCACGATGGAGCTCGGCTTCGGCCGCATCCAGTTCACCCCGGACCTGATGCCCTCGGACATCACCGGGACCGAGCTCCTGCACATCGACCCGGAGACCGCCGAGCGTTCCTTCCGCTTCGCGGAGGGACCGCTCTTCACCAACGTGCTCTTGGCGGACGAGATCAACCGCACCCCCCCCAAGACCCAGGCGGCGCTCCTGGAGGCGATGGTCGAGCGCCAGGTGACCTCGGGGGGGCGGGCCCACCCCCTCCCCGATCCCTTCTTCGTGCTCGCCACCCAGAACCCGATCGAGCAGGAGGGCACGTACCCCCTGCCGGAGGCGCAACTCGATCGCTTCATGTTCGAGATCCGGGTCGACTACCCCAGCGCCGAGGAGGAGCGCGCCATCCTCGAGCGCACCACCGGCGGCACCACCGACGAGGTGGGCAGCGTGCTGAAGGCCGAGGAGCTGGCCGAGCTGCAGCGGGCGGTGCGCGAGATCCCGGTCGGCGAGACGGTCTACGACTACGTCCTGGCCCTGGTGCGCTCGACGCGTGTCAGGACCGACACCCAGCTGAAGTTCATCGAGGAGTGGGTCACCTGGGGAGCGGGGCCGCGCGCCAGCCAGTACCTGGTGCTCGGGGGCAAGGCCCACGCCGCCCTGGAGGGGCGCTCCCACGTCGCCGTGGAGGACATCCGCGCCGTGGCCCACCCGGTGCTGCGACACCGCATCCTGACCAACTTCACCGCCCAGGCCGAGGGGATCGACTCCAACCACATCGTCGACCGCCTGCTGGACGAGGTGCAGCCGGGCGCGGGCGTGGGCGCCGGGTTGCCCGGCGTCTCGGAGGCCGCCCGCGGCTGATGGCGCGTTTCGCGGGACTCGATCCGGCGGTCCTCGACCAGCTCTCGCACCTGAGCCTGGTCGCGCGCCGCGTGGTGGAGGGCTTCATGGCCGGACACCACACCTCGCCGCACCGCGGCAGCTCGGTGGAGTTCGCCCAGCATCGACCCTACGCCTCCGGCGACGAGTTGAAGGCGATCGACTGGCGCGTCTTCGCGCGCTCCGATCGCCTGGTCGTCAAGGAGTACGTCGAGGAGACCAACCTCTCCTGCAACGTGCTGCTCGACGCCTCCGAGTCGATGGCCTTCACCTCGACGGGTAGGACCAAGCTCGACTACGCGCGCTGGGGGGCGGCTGCCCTGGCGCACCTGGTGATCTCCCAGCGCGACACCGCCGGACTGGTGGTCTTCGACGTCACCGACCGGGCCAAGGTCCCTCCCGGCAACGGCGCGGCCCAGGAGCTGGCGATCCTCAGCACCCTCGAGGAGGCCACCCCTGGAGGTCCGACGGCGGTGGGCTCCGTGCTGGAGTGGCTCGGCTCGCGGCTCACGCGACGCGGCATCCAGGCGATCTTCTCCGACTTCTTCGACGAGGTCGACTCGATCGTGGCGGGCGTCAAGCGCCTGGTGTACGGCGGTCACGAGCCGATCCTGTTCCAGATCCTCGACCCGCTGGAGCTCTCCTTCGACCTGGACGTCCTGGTGCGCCTCGACGGGCTCGAGGACGCGGGCCGGCACAAGATCGACCCCAAGACGATCCGCGACGCGTACCTGGCGGAGATCGAGGAGCACAACCGCCGGCTGGCGCGGGCGGCGCGCGCCCTGTCGGTGGACCATCTGGTGCTGACCACCGACCAGCCCCTCGACGCCATCCTGACCGAGTACCTGGCGCACCGCACGGCCCGGGCGCGGGGAGGTTCGCGCTGATGGTCGAGGGCTTCGTCAACCCCGCCCTGGTGGCGGGCACCGCCCTGGCGGCGGTGCCGCTCCTGATCCACCTCCTCAACCGGCGGCGCTACCGCCCCATGCCCTGGGCGGCGATGCGTTTCGTGCTGGCGGCCTACCGCAAGACGCGCCGCAGGGTGCGCTTCGAGAACCTCCTGCTGCTGCTGCTGCGCATGGGAGCGGTGGCGCTCCTGGCCCTGGCGGTGGCGCGGCCCTTCGCCTCCGGAGGGGGAGCCCTGGGACCCCTCACCGAGCGGCGGCGCGACGTGGTCCTGATCCTCGACAGCTCCGCTTCGACCGGCTACCGCGAGGAGGTGTCCACGATCCACGAGCGCATCGTCCAGCGCGCGGGGAAGATCGCGGGGGAGCTCGACGGGGGTCGCGGCGATCGGCTGTTCCTCATCAGCGCCGGCGCGCGCCCGCGCCTCTACGGTTGGCAGGCGCCGCAGAAGGCCCTCTCCCTCTTGGCGACCCTGAACCGACCCACCGACGAGCCGCTGGACCTGGGGGCCGCCCTGGGCGAGGTGATCGCGTTGGTGGAGGAGGACGCGGCGGGAACGGACCAGAGCACCTTGGAGCTCAGGTTGCTCACCGACCTGCAGCGCCAGGTCTTCGCGGCGCTCCTGGGGACGGAGTCCTCCGGGGATGGGGAGGTCGAGGCCCCGGAGGCGAGGACGCCGCCCCTGGCGGAGGCCCTGGCACGGATCGGGGAGTACGGGCTGGAGTTGATCGTGGAGGACCTGGGGCCCACCCCCACCCGCCCGCCCAACCTGGCCATCGTCGGCCTGGGCCCGACCGAGGGTCTGCTCGCCCCCGGCGCCCCGGTCGAGATCGCGGTGACCCTGGCCAACCACGGCGAGTCCCCGCGGCCGGCGGAGCGGGTCGCCCTGGCGGTCGACGGCAACCGCCTGCCCGTGCGGCGCGTCGACGTGCCCGCGGGGGGGACCGGCGAGGTGCTCTTCAGCGTCGAGCTCGGCGAGTCGGGACCACACACCCTCGAGGCGGAGCTCGACGGAGATCGGCTCTCGATCGACGACCGCCGCGCCGGCGTGGTGCTCGCCCCCCCGCCGGTGCGCGTCCTGGTGATCAACGGAGCCCCGGCGGACGACATCGAGGAGGACGAGGTCGGCTACCTGATGTTGGCCCTCGAGCCCCTGCCCCTCGGGGAGGGGAGCGTGCGCTCGGGGATCACGCCCTTCGACGCCCGGGAGCGCACGGTCGACGCCCTCGCCTCGGCGGATCTGGATCTGCGCCAGGTGGACGTGGTCGTGCTGGCGAACGTGCCGGTGGTTCCCGACCGGGCCCTGGCGATGCTGGAGGAGTGGGTGGCGGCGGGCGGCTCCCTGGTGGTCGCCCTGGGATCGCGGGTGGCGGATCTCACCAGCGTCAACCGGCGCATGTTCCGTCCCGACGGCTCGGGACTGCTGCCGGCGGAGCTCCTGCGTCGGGTCTCGGTCGCGCGACGGGAGAGCTACTTCAGCGTCAGTGAATTCGACTCGGAGCACCCCGCCCTGTCCTTCTTCGCCGACGAGGCCTGGAAGCCCTTCCTGACCGAGGTGCCGGTCTACGAGTTCGTCGCCGCGCGTCCCGTGGCGGACGCGCGCGTGCTGGCGTTCTTGGACGACGAGGAGCGCAGCCCGCTCCTGATCGAGCGCAGCTTCGATCTGGGCGAGGTCTTCCTCCTGACCAGCTCCTTCGCGCCGGCCTGGAGCGACCTGCCCCGCTCCCCCCGCACCCTGATCCCGCTGGTGCACGAGTGGCTGCGCTACGCCGGCGCGCGACACGAGCTCGGCCGCGAGATCGAGGCGGGGCGTTCCCTGAGCCTGCTGCTGCGCGGCTTCCCCCGCGCCCCCGCCCTGCGCCGTCCCGACCAGTCGCTCAAGGCCCTGGACGGCGAGCCCGAGGAGCTCGCCGACGGGCGCTGGCGCCTGCCCCCCATTCCGGGCGAGGAGACGGAGCGCGTCGGCCTCTACGCGGTCGACCTGGAAGGGGTGCCGAGCGAGCCCTTCGCGGTCCAACTCGACCCTGGCGAGAGCGACCTCACGCGCCTCGCGCCGAGCGAGATCGCCGAACTGCACCCGACGCTGCGCTGCGTGCAGCCGGGCAGCGCGGGGCCGGGCGAGGGCTACGACGCGCCGCGGCGCGGTGAGATCTGGCGCCTGTTGGCGTTCCTGGCACTGGCCGCCCTGGTGGGCGAGTCCCTCTGGGGCGCCTGGCTCGGCTCGCGCAGGAGGATCCGCTCGTGATCCTCTCCCTGCTCCAGACCCTCCCTGCGGAGGTCTCCGCCGAGACGGATGCCGCCCTGAGCGTGACCTGGCGCCTCCTCGACCAGCCGGCGGCCTGGGTGCTGGTCCTGTTCGTGATCCCCGCCGCCGCGACCCTGGCGGCGGTGGCCTACCGCAAGGAGCCCCTCCCCCGCGGTCCGCGCTGGGTGCTGGCGTCCCTGCGCTTCGTCTCGCTGGCCCTCCTGATCGTGGTGCTCTGCCGTCCGGTGGAGGTCCGCCAGCAGGAGAACGTGCAGCAGGCGGAGGTGGCGGTCTTGATCGACGACTCGGCCAGCATGCGGCGCCTGGACTCCTACTCCGGCGACACCGCCGCGGGCGATGCCGTGAACGCCCTCACCGGGCGCGCGGCGGGGGAGGTCACGCGCTTGGAGCTCGCCGCCGCGGCGCTGGAAGGCACCCTGCTGCCCCACCTGGAGCAGAACGGCTACCTGCCGCGGCTCTTCGCATTCGACCAGAGCGCCGCACGGATCACCGCCCTGTCCACTGTGGAGGGTAGCGGCCACGGCACACACCTGGGGGACGCCCTGGCGCGGGCGCTCTCCCTGCAGCAGGGCAGGCACCTCTCTGCCCTGGTGGTCGTCTCCGACGGTCGCTCCAACGGTGGGCAGGACCCCCTCGAGGCGGCGGCGGCCGTGCGCGCCGCGGGCGTGCCGATCCACACCCTGGTCGTCGGCGACACGCGCCCCGAGCGCAACCTCCTGGTCGAGCTGGTCGAGGCCCCGCCCAGCGTCCTCGAGGGGGACCAGGTGGTGATCGGGGTGCGGGTGCACTCCCGGGGAACGGCCGACGTGGGCACGGTGCAGGTCCTGCTCGACGAGCTGCCGCCGATCGGGAGCGGCGAGGAGCCCCGCACGGTCGCCACCGAAGAGGTGCGCGTCACCGACGTCGGCGAGCGCGTGGTGCTGGTGGCGCCCCATGCCCCCGCGACCGACCGGCGTTCGGAGCGCCGCTTCCGCGTCAGCGTCCCGCCCCTCCCGGACGAGCGCATGACCGACGACAACCGGATCGAGCTGGTCGTGCACGTCTCGCGCGACGAGATCCGAGTGCTCTACGTCGAGGGGTATCCGCGCTACGAGTACCGCTTCCTGAAGGACCTGCTCCTGCGGGCGGACGCGCGCATCGAGAGCCAGGTCTACCTGATGTCCGCCACGCCGGACTTCCCCCAGGAGGCCAGCGTCGACATGCCGCGCCTGAGGCGGGTGCCCACCGCCCGCCGTGAGCTGCTCGACAACTACGACGTCGTCCTGCTCGGTGACGTCAATCCCTACTCCATCTCCCCCGATCCGGAGCGCGGTGAGGAGTTCGTGCGCTCCCTCTTCGAGTTCGTGGAGCGCGGCGGAGGCCTGGGGGTGATCGCCGGCGAGTACGAGAACCCCAAGGCGCTGACGGGCACCGAGTTCGCCGAGCTCCTGCCGGTGGAGCTCGACCCCACGAGCTCCCTGCCCTTCGACCTGGCCACCGAGGTGGAGCGTCGCCCGCTGCTCGAGAGCCCCGCCAACCCCCACGAGGTGGTGCGACTGGAGGCGGATCTCGAGCAGAACCGCGAGCTCTGGGAGGAGCGCTCCGGGATGCGCGGCTACTACTGGCACTTCCCGGGATTGCGCGCCAAGCCGGGGGCCCAGGTGCTCCTGCGTCACCCCGAACGCAGCCTCACCGGTGAGGACGAGCACGACCCACTGCTGGTGGTCGGGTACTACCCGTCGGGGCGCACCCTCTTCCTGGCGTCCGACGACATGTCCTGGCGCTGGCGCTACCGCTACGTGCACCGCTACCACGAGCGCTTCTGGCGCAACGCCATCCGCTGGCTGGCCCTGGGGCGTCTGAAGGGCGGGGACCGGCGCTACTCCCTGGAGCCCCTGCGCACGCGCTACGGCCTCGACCAGCGCGTGACCCTGGAGGCGCGCGTGCTCGACGAGGACTACCAGCCCCTCGACGCGGCGGAGCAGGAGGCCTGGTTGCAGGGTCCCGACGCCGCCCCGCGGGTCTTGAAGCTGGGGGGAGTCGAGGGGCGAGCGGGGCTCTTCCGCGGCACCTTCCAGGCGGAGCGCCCCGGCCTCTACCGCGCCTGGATCGAGGTCGATTCCGAGCAGGTGGCCGCCACCGAGGTCGAGGTGGTGCTCCCCTCGCGGGAGAACGCCAACCCCTCTCCCGACCCCGCGACCCTCAGGGACGTCTCGCGACTGACCAAGGGCGTCCACCTGCCGGTGACCGCCGTGGCCGAATTGTGCGCCGCCTTCCCGGGGGGCGAGGAGCGCCGCCAGCCCGTCTCCTCCCAGCTCGAGGACGCCTGGGACCATTGGGGCACGCTTCTGGCGGCCTTGGCGATCCTGTCCCTGGAGTGGATCCTGCGCAAGCGCTACGAGCTGGTCTAGAAGAAGGACGAATACAGACCCGTGCAACGACCGCGACACCACCTCCTGATCCTGACGGCGCTGGTCGCCGGCAGCGGCGCGCCGTGGGCGCGTGCCCAGGAGGAGGATCCGGATCCGCGGGCGTTCCAGGTGTACGACACTCCGGCGGTCGCGGCCCTGGTGGAGCGCGCCCAGGAGCACATCGAAGCGGAGCGCTGGAGCGAGGCGTTGGTCGACCTCCAGTCCCTGCTCGAGGATCACCGGGGCGAGGTGCTGGGTGCCACGCACCCGCGCGCCCACCCGGGGCGGCGGCGCAGCGTGTACGCGGTCCACCAGGGGGGCGCGGCCTGGGCCGCCCGCACCCTGGCCGCCCTTCCGACGCAGGCGCGCGAGCTCTACCAGGAGCGCCAGAGCCGCGTCGCAGCGCGCGCCCTCGCGGGAGCCCTGGCCGCCGGCGACCGCGCCGCCCTGGCCTCGATCGCCCAGCGCTACCCCACGACGCGCGAGGCACGCCGCGCCTGGTGGGCCCTGGGGGACCTGGAGCTGGAACGGGGCGACCTGGAGATCGGACTGGCCGCCTGGGCACGGGCCGTGATGGAGGAGCTCGAGCTGGATGAGCTGGACCCGCGCTCCCCCCTCGCCTGGCGCCAGGCCCTGGCGTCGGCGGAGGAGCAGCAGGCCGCTGGGGATGGCGCCGTGCGAGCACGCCTCGCGACCGCCCTGGCCCTGCTCGGGGGAGAGGCGGGGCTGGGTGGGTTGGAGCCCGCCGGCTCGTGGGGCACCGCCCTCTCGCCGGGGTCGCGGGTCGACCTCGGTCCCCTGCGGGGCAGGCTCGATACCTGGCCGCGTCCCTTCGTCCTGGAGTCGAGCGAGGAGCATCCCTTCCGCAACAGCGCCGGCAAGTACGCGCTCTTCCCGGCGCGCCTGGGGGAGCGCCTCTACGTGTCCACCTCGCGCGCCCTCTTGGCGGTCGGTGCCTACACGGGGGAGATCCTGTGGCGCACCCCCCCCGACATGCTCGGCTGGGAGCGGCTGCGCTTCGAGCGGGTGGGGAGCTTCGAGGAGGCGATCCCCTTCTCCCACGCGCTGATCGCTCCGGCGGTGGCGCGCGGCGTGGTGGTCGCCGCCCTGCAGATCCCCAGCGCCTTCGAGGACAAGGACACCTACGGCGACCTGAGCATCATCAAGATCGTCCCCGAGCGACGGCTCTTCGCCTTCGACGCGGCCAACGGTAAGCCCCTGTGGAACACCCTGCCGCCACTCTTCTGGGACGGCGAGTCGGGCAGCTTCGCCGAGCGCATGACGATCGTCGGCCCCCCGACGATCAGCGGCTCCCGCGTGCTGGTGCCCGCCGCCCGGCTGCGCGGGCGGGTGGAGCTGCACCTGGGGTGCTTCGACCTGGGCACCGGCGAGCTCCTGTGGCACTCGCCGATCATCACCGGGCAGCGCGAGCTGAACATGTTCGGCCGCCTGGTCGAGGAGTTCACCGCTCCGCCGGCGGTCGTCGCCGGTGACCGCATCGTCGTCCAGACCCAGCTCGGATCGGTGGCCTGCCTGGACCTCTTCACGGGCGACACCCTCTGGCACTGCCTCTACGACCAGATCGCGATCACCGCCGGCAACTACTTCGTCGACGGGCAGCTCGACTCGCTGTGGCGCAACGCGCCTCCGGTGGTCGCGGGGGAGACGGTGGTCGCCGCCCCCTTCGACTCCAGCGTGCTCCTGGGGATCGACCTGGCGACCGGCTCGGTGAGCTGGTCCCTCGACTACGACCGCTTGAACCGGATCGCCGGCGGACGCACTCCGCTGACCGCCGCGGTCGACACCTTGCTCGGCGCCGACGAGCGTCGGGTGGTGCTGGCGGGGAGGAGGGTGGCGGTGCTCGAAGCCCCCGGTGGGCTGGCCCGCGAGGCGCCGCGGCGCCGGGCCTGGGTCTACCCCTCGGGAGAGGATGACCTCTTGCGCATGGGACTCCCGCGCCCGGTGGTCGGCCGGGACCGGGTGTACGTGCCGCGGCGCTCCGAGCTGGTGGTCCTCGAGCGTCGCAACGGCAAGGCGCTCGATGCCGTCCCCTGGCGGGTGCCGGGCAACCTCCTGGTCGACGAGGGGGGGCTGTTCACGCTCTCCGCCTTCAGCCTGGCGGGCTACTTCCGCTGGGAGGTGATGCTGCGTCGCGCGCGCGCCGCGCTGGCCAAGAACCCCGACGATCTGCGCGCCCTGAACAGCCTGGTGCGCATCCTGCATCAGCAGGGGCTGTCGGCGATGTCGTCCGGCGACCTGCGCCGCGCCGAGCAGCACTTCGAGGCGGCCCAGCGCGAGTTGGCCGAGCGCTTCGGCGAGGTCACGCCGGAAACCCCGGCCCTCTTGCGCACGAGCCTGCACCACCTGTTGTGCTCCGAGGCGCGCAACAAGCGGCTGGCCTCCGATCCCCACGGCGCCCTCGAGCGCTTGGCCGAGGCGCGCCACCTGGCGCCCGATCGCCAGGCGCTCTTCGAGACCCTGCTCGAGGAACAGGCGATCCTGCGCACGCGCGACCCCGGGGCGTGGCTCGAGGTGTGCGGGCGTCTGGAAGAGGGGTTCGCGGACCTGACCCTGCCCGTGCGCAACGACGCGCAGGGGGACGGCTGGCCCGACGGGGACGAGGACAACCCCTGGCGCGGGAGCCTGGTCCCCACGACCGCCAGCCTCGCGGAGCCGGGGGAGGGGAGCGTGGAGCTCACCCTGCCGGTGGGTCTGTGGGTGCTGGTCGAGCGCTCGCAGGTCCTGGCCGCCCGGGGCGCTGAGGGCGACGGCTCCGCGGAGTTCGCCGACCTGCACTCGATCCTGGCGCGCTACCCCGACGTGCTCCTCTCCGACGGGCTCTTCTTCTGGGACTGGGCCGCCGCGCGCATCGCCGGCAAGCTCGCGCGCGGCGAGCGCGAGGGATACGAGCAGTTCGAGCGAGCGGCCGTGGCGGAGCTCGAGCGGGCCCGCAGTCGGGACGACCTGGCCCTCCTCGAGCGCGTGCCGCGCCTCTACCCCCACTCCCGGGCGGCTGGCGTCTCCAACGAGGTGCGCATCGAGCTCTCGGTGAGCGCCGGCGATGCCCAAGGGGTGGCGGAGATCGTGCTGGGCGAGCTGCCCGCGGACTACTGGCACGCCTCGGAGGCGGGCGAGCGCCACCTGCGCCACCTGGTGCGGCTGGCCCAGGTGCTCGGGGGACAGGGCAACCTCGAGCTGCGCGCGGCACTGACCGCCTTCCTGGCGCGGCACCACCCCGAGCTCGACGTCGGCCTGCCCGGCCGGATCGGAACACCCCTGAAGGACCTGGCGCAGGCCTGGCGCGCGCCGCGGCCGCCGGCACCCCCCGCGCCCACCTTCGGGCCCGAGATCAGCGAGGTGGCGCGGGTCCCCAGCACCGCCCCCTTCGTCCCCCTGGGACAGGTGCCGCACGCCCTCGGGGGCGAGGAACCGGACCACGGGGGAGCGGTGAGTCTCTTCTGCGACGGCGCCCGGCTCTACGCCTTCTCCGAGGAGGAGGGGGACGATGGGTCCGGCCGCCGCTGGGAGCCCCTCTGGCGCCACTACTTCGACCCCCCCGGGTCCAACCGACTGACCGGCACCCCGCTGCCGATCGACTTCGAGGTGGCCTTCGCCACCTCGCCGGGGCGCGTGCACGTCGCCACCCTGGCGCGCGTGGTGACCTTCGACCGCAGGAACGGCGAGGCGCTCTGGAGCTTCACCACCGGTGGCCGCGGGATCTACGCGGTCGACTCCTCGCAGGGCGTGGTGATCACGCACGAGAACGTCACGGAGAGCCAGGGGGAGAGGTTGATCCAACTCCACGGCTTGGACGCGGCGACGGGGATCGAGCTGTGGAGCCTCGAGTTCCGCGTCTCGCGCTACTACCCGCGCCCCGTGATCGGCAACGGCTTCATGGTGCTGCTGCCCGCCACCCAGGGTGAGGCCCTGGTCTTCGACCTCTTCACGGGACGCGCCGGGCACACGATCGAGTTGTCGACGGTCTACCGCCGCACGGCCCGCGCGGCGTGGATCGAAGGGGGCCGCATCGTGCTGCCCTCCTTCGTGGAGGGGACGCGGCCGGCCCGCAACCACCTGGTGGCGTACGACCTGGACAGCGGCGAGCGCGCCTGGCGCGTGCCCCTGTCGGGGGGGCCCGACGGCGATCGCCAGTTGACGGGGATCTTCTCCCACGGGGAGGGCCACTACCTGTGCCTCGAACCGGTGGTGCAGGGGCGGGGTGACCGGCGTCGGACGGGGATCTACGAGCTGAACAGCGACCTGGGGGCGCTGGCCACGCGTCCGGTGGCGGAGCTCTCGCGCGACGACGAGTTCATGGGGATCGTGGCCACCTCCCAGCACTCGCGCTTGAAGAGCGACTACCTCTTCATCCTCTCCAACCCCACCCGCACCCAGCCGCGCTTCGTGGTACGCGCCATCCACCTGGCCTACGGGGAGCGCTGGCGCGCGCCCCTGCCGCAGGGGTTCGTGCGCACCAGCGACCTGCCCGAACCGGCCGTCTCGGACACGACGGTGGCCCTGGCCTACGTCATGCCGAGCGACGACCCCGACCTGCGCGGGCGCGAGACGGAGCTCTGCCTGCTCGACCGCGCCACGGGAAGGGAGCTCGGCCGACGCCCCCTGCCCAACGGGAGCTGGCGCGGCACCTACGCCAGCCCGGCCCTCACCCCTCTGGGTGAGGCCCTCTTCGTGAGCGGCGCCAAGGAGCTGGAGATCTTGCGATGAGATGCCACCTGCACCCGGCCGGAGCCGCGCTCCTCTTGTCGCTCGCGGCGACCGGCAGCTTCGCCGAGCCGCGACAGGAGCGTCGGAATCCCGTCTTCGCTCCCGATCGGACCACCCTGGTGCGCATCACCGCCGCCCAGGAGGAGGCGGTCGAGCGCGGCCTGGCCTGGCTCGCCGCGCACCAGGCCGCCGACGGGAGCTGGTCCGCGGACGTGGGGTTCAAGCTGAACATGACCTACCGGGTGACCGCCTCCGAACGCGGTCACGTGGGGGTGACCTCCCTGGCGGGGATGGCCTTCCTGGCGGGGGGGCACCTGCCGGGGCGCGGGCGCTACGGGAAGGTGGTCGAACGGACGCTCGACTTCGTCCTGGGGTGCGTGCAGGACGACGGCTACATCACGCGCGCCGGGACGCGCATGTACAGCCACGCCTTCGGCACCCTCTTCCTGGCGGAGATCTACGGCATGACGCACCGCCCAGAGGTGCGCGGCAAGCTGCAGAAGGCGGTGGACTTCATCGTCAAGAGCCAGAACGACGAGGGCGGTTGGCGCTACGTGCCCCTGGCGCGCGAGTCGGACATGTCGATCGTCGTCTGCCAGGTGCTGGCGCTGCGGGCGGCGCGCAACATCGGCATCCGCGTGCCCAAGTCGACGGTCGACCGCGCCATCGACTACGTCGTGGCCTCGGCGGTCACCGAGCGCACGCGCGCCCCGGCCTACTCCCCCTACCGCAACGACCCGGGGACCTTCCGCTACCAGAGGGACGAGCAGTCGCGCACGACCTTCCCCCTGACGGCGGCGGGGGTGACGGCCCTCTACGGCCTGGGGGTCTACTCGAACGAGCTGAGCGATGCGGGGCTCGACTATTTGAGGAACGAGGTCGACCGCTTCAACACCCGCTGGGGAGCCCCGGGGCGCTTCCGCGGCCACTACTTCTTCTGGTACGGCCACTACTACGGCGTCCAGGCGATGTACACCGCCGGCGGGGCGTACTGGGAGGAGTACTTCGAGAAGGTGCGCTCCTTCCTCCTGCGCCACCAACAGGTGGACGGATCGTGGATCAACGACGACGGGCCCGGCAGCGCCTTCGCCACCGCCACGGCGTGTCTGATCCTCGAGATCCCCTACTGCCTCCTGCCGATCTTCCAGAGATAGTCGTGAAGGACTCCACCCGCAGCTCTCCGCGCCTGGACGCGCTCCTCCGCCGTCTGCGGCGGGCCCTGGCGCGCCAGGTGTGGCTGCACGGGTCCGGAACGGTGCTGGCGGGGGCCGCCCTGTGGCTGCTGATCTCCTTCGCGGCCGACTACTTCCTGCACCTGCCCACCCCGATCCGCCTCCTGCACCTGATCGCCCTGGTCCTGGTGCCCGTGGTCCTGGCGGCGCGGGAGTTGGTGGGTCCCCTGCGGCGCATCCCCGGTCGCGCCGGGCTGGCCCTCCTGATCGAACGCGTGCATCCCGGAACCCACGACCTCTTGGTGAGCGCGGTCGAGCTGGGCCCCGAGCCACGCGACTCGACCGCCCGCCCGCTGGTCGAGCGGGTGCTCGCGCGGGCGGATGCGGCCGCCGCCTCCCTCGACCCCGGGCCCGTCCTCGATCGGCGGGGACCCCGGCGCCGGGTGCTGGCGGGACTCGCCCTGGGCCTGACCGCGACGACGGTGCTGGCTGCCCGCCCCGGGCTCACGTCGGTCTTCATGGAACGCATGCTCGGTTCGAGCACCCCCTGGCCGCGCCTCACGCACCTCTCCGTCGAGATCCCCGGCGGCGGAGACGGGGTGCGCATCAACGAGGAGGGGGATCGGATCCTGGCGCGGGTGGCGCGCGGCAGTGATCTGGCGGTCCTGGTGCGGGCGGAGGGGGTGGCACCCCAGGAGGTCGTGCTGCACTTCGACTCGGGCCACAAGAGCGCCATCGCCTCGAGCGGCGGACACCTGTATCGCACCCTGCTGCGCTCGGTGCAGGAGGACTTCTCCTTCCACGTGACCGGCGGCGACGACGACCGGGGCGTGCCCCGCGTCGAGGTGACGGTGCTGGAGCCCCCGGACGTGGCGGCGATCGCCTGGCGCATCGAACCGCCGGCCTACAGCGGCTTGCCCAGCCGCGTCGCCTTCGCTCCCGACGTCGAGGTGCTGGCGGGATCGCGGGTGGTGGTGCACGTGCTCCCCGATCCCCCCGAGGCCGCGGGGATGGCGCGGATCTTCCCCCACGACCGCGAGCTCCTCCTCGAGCCGGAGCCCTTCCCGGGGGGGGAGGAGGGTCACGAACCGGGCGGCGGTCGAGCGATCGAGCTGGTGGCGGACACCTCGATGCGGATCAGCTTCCACCTGACCGACGAGACCGGTCTGCCCAACCCCGACCCGGGGCTGTTCGCCCTGACCGTGATCGAGGATCGTCGGCCCGAAGTGCTCCTCTTGGCCCCCGGCCGGGCCGATCTCGAGGTGGTGCTGGGGGGAGCCCTGCCCCTGCGCGTCAGGGCCCAGGACGACTACGGCTTGGCGGCCCTCACCTGGGACGCGCGCTCGGCGAGCAACCCGGACGACGCGATCGCCGCCGGGCCCCTCGACCCGCGCCCCCTGGAGGACCCCGGATTCCAGACCGCCGGCGCGCGCGTGGTCCAGGCGGCATCCACGCGCATCGAGGTGGACTCCCTGGGGGGTGCGAATCCTCCGCGGGAGGGGCAGTCGATCCTGCTGCAGGTCTTCGCGGACGACAATCGGCAACCCGAGTCCAACCAGAGCGCCTCGGCGGCGGTGCGCCTGCGGGTGACGAGCGGCGACGACTTCCTGCGGCATCTGCAGGACCAGCTCGCCCAGGCCAGTGAGCGCGCCCAGCGCCTGGCGGAACTCGCCTCGGAGAAGCAGCGCCTGACGGGCGACCTGGCGAACGCCGCCGGCAATGGCACGGAAGAGGGAATCGGAGACCTGACCGCCCTGGTGCACGCCACCCGGCGCGTGCACGGGGACGCCCGTGCCCTGGCTCGGGACCTGGCGGCGGTGGCGGAGGGGCTGCTCTACAGCCGCATCGACGAACGCGGCGCCCCCCTGCTGGCGGCCCTCGACCGGGCCCTGTCGGAGACCTTCGACCGCGGCTTCCACGCGGGTCCCTGGCGCGATCTCGTCGCCGACTACCGCGCGGGTCGGCTCGGGCAGGCCGACCTGGCGGGAACCCTGGTCGAGATCGTGGGGCTGGCTCTCGACGCCAGCGAGGACCACTTCGAGACCGCGGCCAGCGAGCTGGTGGCGGCTGCCGAGGCCCCCGACCTCGCGGCCGTCCAGGCCGCCCTCGAGCGCGCCGCGCGCGCGCAGCAGCGGGGGCGCGAGACGCTGGACGGCCTGCTCCTCAAACTCGGCGAGTGGGACAACTTCCAATCGGTGCTCACGCTGACGCGTGACATCCTGAATAGACAGAGGAACCTGATTCAACGCACCCGCCAGATGGGCGAGAAGAGGTGACGTGACCTACGGCAACAGCAAGCGAGGTCTGGGGGCGCTCTTGCTCTCCGGCGCGGTGCTCCTCGGCGCCCTGCCCCTGCCCGCGGCGGCCCAGGAGGAGGGATCCCGTGAGCAGACCACCCTGGCGGAGGAGCAGGCCCTCCTGCGCCGCCAGCTGCGACGTCTGAGGGACACGATGACGACCCTCGCGAGCCGCCTGGAGCTCGAGGGGCGCGTGCGGGCGGCGGAGCTCCTGCGCGAGGGGATCGCCCACCTCGACACCCGCAGTGGGGAGGCGGGGGAGCGCACCCTCGAGGAGCTGATGGACGCCTCGGGGGAGGCGATCCGCAGCGGGGCCACGCACAACGCCCTCGAGAGCCAGGAGCGGGTGGTGGCGAGCCTCAGCCGCCTGCTCGACATCCTGATGGACCGCCAGGGGCTGGAGAACCTGGAGGAGGACCTGGAAGCCCTGCGCGAGATCAGCGCCACCCTCTCGGAGCTGGCGGACGCCGAGGCGGAGCTGCGCCAGGACACCGCCCAGTTGCGCAGCGACGCCGCGAGCGACTCCCAGCGCGCCCTGCAGGCCGCCATCGAGGAGGCCCTGGCGCGCCAGACCGAGCTCCTGGCGCGCAACGAAGAGGGCGCGCGCGAGAGCGGTCTCTTCGACCTGGAGGAGCTGCGCGCGCGACTGGCCGAGCTCGCCGAGGAGCAGGCCTCCTCCACGGAGATCTTCGACTTCTGGACGCCCCAGGACACCCCACGCCTCGAAGCGGCGCGGGCCCCTCTGGAGGCGGCCCGCATCGCCGAAGCGCGCGCCGAACGCCTGGCCAAGGTGGCCGGCGAGCTGCGCGAGGCGGCGCGCCGCGCCCGCACCGGGGCCGAGGGGGCGCGGGCGGCCGCCGACGAGCTCTCGCGCGCGGCACGCCGCGAAGCGCGCGCGGCGCGCACCTCCAAGCAGGACGCGGCGAGCCGCGCGGCGCAGGCCCTCGACGCCGCAGCTCGGGACCTGGAGGAGGCGCCGGACGGGGCCGCCCTGGAGGACGCCGCCGCCGCCGCGGAGGAACGCGCGGCCGAGCTCGAGGCGACCGCCGCGTCGGAGCGTGCGGCGGCCCGCTCCGCCCGTTCCGAGTCGTTGGAGGCCCTGGACGAACTGGCCACCGAGGAGACCTCCCTCGGCGCGGCCGCGAAGGAGGTCGCGAGGCGCGCCGCCGCGGCGCAGGAGGCGGCCGAGACGGAGGGAGCGGAGCCGTCCGCCCGGGCCCTCACCGAAGCCGCCCTCGAGGCGCTCGAGGAGGGATTGACGGCGGAGGACCGCCTGGGTGAGGCCCTGGAGGCTTCCCAGGCGAGCGCCGAGGAACGCGCCCGCGGGCTCGCGGAAGAGGTCGAGGCCACCGCGCGCCGGTCCGAGATCCCCTCGGCCGGGGAGGTCGGCTCGGCCCTGGAGCGGGCCGCCGATGCGATGGCGGAGGCCCGAGCCGCCTCCGAGGCGTCCGACGCCTCCAGCGGAGCGGAGGCGTCGCGCCAGGCGGAACGGGCCTTGGAGGAGGCGCGGGAAGCCCTGGAGGAGACGCTCGAGCGAGTGGCGGAGCAGGAGGGGCAGATCGAGGCCGGCGAGCAGCAGGCCGCCGAGCAGGCGGAGCTGGCCGCCGAGGTCGAGTCGATGCGCTCCCAGGCGAGCGAGGGATCGATGGGCGAGGAGGCCCGGGAGGCCGTGGAGGAGGCGCTCGAACGCGCCCGCGAGGCGATGGAGCAGGCGGCTGGCCAGCTCTCCCAAGCGGGACAGCGCTCCTCCGCCGCGTCCTCCCAGCGCGCCGCGCGGGAGGCGCTCGGGGAAGCGGCGCGCCAGGCGGAGCGCGGGGTCGAGCCGCAGACCGACGAGGACCGCGCTCGCGCCGAGGAGCTCGCGCGCCGGCAGCAGGAGATCCGCGAACGCCTGCTCGAGCTGGCGCGCCGCAACCAGGAGCGCAACTCGCCCATGGGCAAGCCCGAGCTGAACTCCGCGTCCTTGGACGCCGCGTCGGAGAGCGCCCAGGGGGCCCAGGATTCCCTCGACGAGGGAGACCTGGACCAGGCCGAAGAGCAGGAGCAGGAGACGGAGCGGCGCATGCGCGAGGCCCTCGACCAGTTCCAGGAGGAGGAGGAGGGCTACCAACGCCTGCGCCAGGAGGAGCTGCTCTTCCGCATCGCCGAAGAGGTCGATGCCATGCTCGCCATGCTGCGCGACCAGGCGCAGGCCTCCCGTGAGGCGCACGCGGCGCGCGCCGGCCGCGAACGTCCCAGCCGCGCCGACCGCGTGCGGCTGCGCAACATCTCACGCGAGTTCTCCACCATCGCCCAGCGCGCCAGCGGCGTGCGGGAGGCGATCGAGGAGGAGGGGGTCCTGGTCTTCACCGAGGTGATGCGCAACATCGAGACCGACCTGGGCCGCATCGCGCGCGACATGGGAGAGCAGGGGGGCTACCAGTCGGGGGATCGCATCCAGGCCCTGCAGGAGGACACCGAGACCGCCCTGGTGTGGTTGGGCGAAGCGCTGAGGAACGAGATGCAGCGGCGGCAGAACGAGCAGCCGCCGCCGCCCGATGGCGGACGCCCACCGCTCGTGCCGGACGTGGCCGAGGTGAAGCTCATGCGCCAGCTCGAGGTCGAGGTGCTCGCCCGACTGGAGCAGGCGCTCGAGCTGCACCCCGAGCTCTTGGATCCGGACGCGGAGCTCTCCCCCCTGCTCCTGGAGGACCTGCGACGGCTGGCCTACCGACACGAACGTCTGGCGGAGCTCTTCTCCGCCTTCCGCGCCAAGCTCGGAGTCCCCGCGGCCCAGGGCGAAACTGGCGCGTTCGAGGACGGCGAGGGAGAATAGGAGCGCAAGATGAGAAGACCGATGCGACGAACGGCAACGCGGGCTCTGGCGGCCCTCACCCTGAGCGGTGTGCTCTTCGCCCAGCTCCACTCGCCCCCCCCGGCGGTGAGTGACGACCAGGACGATGAAGAGCCCCCCGTACCGCGTATCACCGATACGCTACCCCTCGCCCCCAATCCCCAAACCGAGCTGATCGAGCTCTTCCAGCGGGTCGAGCGGCGACTGCACGAGATGGGTGGCTACCTCCTCGGCGCGAGCGCCGGTGACACGCAAGCCCTCGAGCAGGTCGGGGAGAGTGGGCTCGAGGAGCTCCTGCGCCAGGCGCGGCCGGAGCGACCCCAGCCCAGTGGCGGCGTGGGCGACCTGCTGGCGATCACCAAGGCGCGCGGCGAACAGGTGCTGGAGGACATCGACCGCATCCTGGAGATCGCCTCCAAGAACGGCGGCACGTGAAGCAGCGCCATGAGCGGCGACAGTTCGTCGTCCCAGAAGCCCGAGAAGATGGGTCGCAAGGAGGAGACTCCCGAGGGCCCCCAGGAGAAGGAGCCTCCGTCGGGTGAGAAGCCGGAACCCGAGGGGGAGGATCCCCAGGGTGGCGGTGAGAACCCCGAACCCACCCCCGCTCGTCCGGCCGAGAAGTCTCCCGATCAGGAGACCCAGGATCCCCTGCAGGTCCTCGACGACCGCGACCAGTGGGGCAACCTGCCGATCCACCTGCGCGAGCTCTTCCGCGCCGAGGGGGGTCGCGCCATGCCGGCTCGCTACCGCGACTGGATCGACTCCTACTACAAGAAGCTGAACCGGCGCAGCGTCCGCTGACGGGGACGATGGCGCTGTCCCTCGTGGTGCTGGCGGCTCTGGTGCTCCCGCCGGGCGACCGGCAGGACACGCCGCCGACGACCGGCGAGGGGCTGGGAAGCACAACCCTGGGCGGCCGCGGATCAGCGACTGCGGATCTACCGCCGGCGCCCGACCTCGCGGTGCGCCAGGCGATCGAGCGCGCCCTGAACTGGCTGGCGGAGGACCTCTCCTCGAGCGCGACCGGCGCCGCCCACACCGGCGATCCCCACTACGCCGCGCCGACGGGGGTCACCGCGCTCACGGCCCTGGCCTTCATGGCGGGCGGCAGCACCCCGCGCCGGGGCCCCCACCAGCGGGAGCTGGCGCGCCAGCTCGACTACCTGCTCTCGGTCCAGCACCCCCCGGGCGAGGAGCACGAGGGCTACATCGGCGCCACCGGGGACCACCAGTCCCGCATGCACGGCCACGGCCTGGCGTTGCTCGCCTTCACCCAGGCCTACACCCTCTCTCCGGAGAGCCCCCGCGGCAGGCGGCTGGCGGAGGCGATTCGCATCGGCGTGCGTCGCGTCGAGCTCGCCCAGGGTCCGGACGGGGGCTGGTACTACGAGCCGGAGCCCTGGGAGCTGACCGAGGGTTCGGTCACCGTGTGTCTGCTCTGGGCGCTGCGCGGCGCGCGCAACGTGGGCTTCGAGGTGGACGAAGACGTGGTCTCCCGGGCCCTGGCCTACGTGCACTCCCTGCAGGAGGAGGACGGCGGCTTCATCTACTCCAAGCAACAGCCGACTTCATCGGTGGCCCTGACCGCCGCCTGCCTCTCCACCCTGCACGCGATGGGCGAGTACGAGGGGGCGGTGGTGGAAGAGGGCTACGCCTACGTCTGGCACGAGCTCGCGCGCCGCGACGCGGACCGCGACCAGGGGATCGTCGGCGCGGGCTCCCGCTTCCCCTACTACGAGCGCCTGTACCTGGCCCAGTCCCTGTGGCAGCACCGCGACCCCAAGGTCTTCCGGAGCTGGGCGGACGAGGAGACCCTGCGGGTGTTGCGCGCCCAGGACGGGGATGGATCCTGGCGTGACCGGCGTTTCGAGGCGGGAGGGCGGCGTGTCGAGGGGCGCTACGGAAAAGCCTACGCCACCGCCGCGACCGTGCTCTTCCTGTCGGTGCCCGAGGGCCTCTTGCCGATCTACCAGCGCTGAGATCGGGGCGGGGTTCGAGGGGGACAACTCGAGGAAACGAATTCCTTTTTCCTCGGCCCTAGGGTGACGAGCGTCTTCGAGAACTCGCAAGTCCTGAGTTCGAGCCCGTGACCCACGAAGAGCGGTGTGTTTGATACGGGCGACTGGTTGCGATCCCTCGCCCCAGCACTCCCCGATCACTCCCCAGTACTCCCCCCCGTTCCGATCCCCCGGCCCGGCGCCACCTGAGGCACCGGGATCCGCCTCCCCCATGCGACTCCGCGCACTGGTCGTCTCCTCGGCGTTGCCGCTCCTCCTGATCGCCTGCGGTGGATCCTCCTCGACTGCGGATGGGGGCGACGATGGATCGGGACATGGATCGGGAGATGACGACCCCCTGGTCGACTACAGCGCGACCGTGCTGCCCCACCCCAGTCCCCGCCCGCGGGCGTACTTCGGGGGGTCGACGGCGTTGCTCGACGTGGATGGCGTCCAGGACCAGGGCTTGGCGATCGGCGCCCACGGTGAAGGTGCCGTCTACGTGGCCTACGGGTTGGGGAACGCCACGGGGGGAGCCACCCCCGTGTACACGGTGCTCAACGCCAAAGGCCTGACGTCCATGCCCCCGCCCAAGCGTCACGACGACTTTGGTTTCGCCTTGGCGGTCGGCGAGCTGGACGGCGATCCGGAGCAAGAGCTGGTGGTGGGCGCGCCGGACCATCCCCTGGGTGAACAGATGGGGGTAGGGGCTATCTTCATCTTCGGCCTCAATGAGCGCTTCAGCGACCCGCTGCGAATCCTGCCCCCAACCGATGAGCCGATCCAATTCGGCACTTCGGTCGCGCTGGGTGACTTCGACGGGGATGGTTGGACCGACGTCGCCGTGGGTGCGCCCAAGGCGTGTACCGAGGAGTGTGAGACGGGGAGCGTCCTCGTCTACCCGGGTCCCGACCTGGCGGTCGCGCAGCCCTGGCTCCTGCCCAATCCACAGCCGGTGCAGGACGGCAACTTCGGTGCGCACGTGGTGGCGGTGGAGAGCGGCACGGGACCCGCCGACCTCTTCGTCTCCGGGATCGGCAACCACGGGGGGGATGGGACTCCCGAGGCGGGTCAGGTCTACCGCTTCCCCGCACCGGTGGAGGCCTCGATCTACGAGGTGTTCGAGGATCCCACCCCCGACGGCGAGGATCCGCCGCGCTTCGGCATGCACCTGGCAGCGAAGGAGGAGCTCTTGAGCGTGGGCGCTCCGCGCAAGGACGTCGGCGGCGTCCCCGACTCCGGTCAGGGCTTCGTCTACGACGGTCCCGGGCACCAGCGCGTCACCCTCCTGGTGCAGCCGCAACCGGTGACGCGGGAGAAGCTCGGCTTCCGCACCGCCCTGGCGGACCTGATCGGAACTGAAGCGCCAGACGTGATCCTCTCCTCGATGAGCCCACCCCACCTACCGGATTCCCGTCCCTACTGCTTGTACATCTGGAGTCCCGAGGACTTCGGCGCCGCCGCGAGGGAACTGCGGGTCCTGGAGGACTCGGGGGACCACTTCTCCCAGGGCATCTCCGCCGGGCAGGTCGTCCCCGGGGGACGGGAGGAGCTGATCATGGGCGACCCCTCGTGGGACCGGGAGGGACACGGCGCCTTCGACGACGCCGGCCGCGTCGTCATCTACCAACTCTGAGCAGGGCGGCGGCGGCGGTGGGGTGCTCGGGGTCGAGCTCCAGGGCGCGTTCGAAGGCCCCGCGCGCCTCCTCTTTGCGATCGAGCAACAGGAGTGCAAGGCCGCGCTGGAAGTGGAGGTTGGCCCGGCCCTCCCCGTCGGGATCGTCGCCGCTCATGATCCGATCGAAGATCGCCAGGGCCTCTTCCGCCCGCCCCAGACGCATGTAGGCGACACCGAGCAGGGTGGCGGTGGCCTGCGTGGGAGCCAGGCGCTGCGCGGCTTCCAGCTCCCCCGCGGCCTCCTGCGCGTCCCCCCCCGACAGGAGCACGAACCCGAGCCTCTGGTGCAGCGCGGGTTGCTCCGGATCGAGGGTCAGGACGCGGCGCAGGGCGTCCTCGGCGTCCTGCCACTGCTCGAGCTCGATCAGGACCTCAGCCAGCTGCAGGCGAGCCTCGGGGTTCTCGGGCTCCAGTTCGCAGGCGGTGACGAGCGGGTCGTGGGCTTCCAGCGCGGATCCCAGGCGCCACAGCGCCGTGCCCAGCCTCAGGTGCAGGGAGGTCTCGTGGGGTCGGGCTCCGAGGGCGCGTCGACAGAGGGCGGCCACCTCCTCCCAATGCTCGAAGCTCTCGAGCAGCCGCAGGACGCGCGCCTCCAGCTCCTGGTCCCCCGGATCGAGGCTGGAGAGCACCCTCAGGATCTCCAGGGCACCGGCGCGCTGGCCCGCGGCCTCGAGTCGATTCGCCTTCTCGCGCAAGATCTCGAATGCCGCTGGAGACGCGGACGACGCCGGGGCGGCCACGGCGCTGGGCGGGGCGGAGGCGGGGGCCACCGCCGCGCGCTCCACGTTGCCGCGCGTGGCGCAGGCCGAGACCCCGAAGCACAGGGCCACGCAGGCGATCCAGACGGTCCTCTTGGGCTGCAAATGCGACTCCCCGCGCATCCCGGAAGCGGGCACGCGCCCCCATCATACCCCGCAGCGGATGGGGCCAGGCCGATTCAGCGGCCCACCAGGAAGTGGCACACGTCGCCGTCCCGCAGCGCGTAGTCGCGCCCCTCCACGCGCAGCTTGCCCGCGGCGCGGATCGCTGCTTCCGATCCGAGTTGGTCCAAGTCGTCGACCGAGTAGACCTCGGCCCGGATGAAGCCCTTCTCGAAGTCGGTGTGGATCGTGCCCGCCGCCACGGGCGCGGTCTCCCCGCGACGGATGGTCCAGGCCTTGATCTCCTTCTCACCGGCCGTGAAAAAGGTCTGTAGGCCGAGCAGGTGGTAGGTGCTCTGGATCAGGCGCGGTAGGGCCAGCTCGCGGATCTCCAACTCGGCCATGAAGAGCGTCCGGTCCTCCGTGTCCATCGAGGAGAGCTCGCACTCGATGTCGCCGCAGACCGCCAGCCAGTCCGCGCCGACGCGCGCGGCGTGGGCGGCCACCGCCTGAGCGTGCTCGCCCTGCCCCTCGAAGTCGTCCTCGGCGACGTTGGCCACGTAGAGGGTCGGCTTGATGGTGAGCAGGAAGAGGGGGCGCAGCGCCGCGGCCTCCTCGGGCTTCCACTCCACGTCGCGCAGCTGGCCTCCGTCTTCGAGCAGCCCCCGGGCGCGCTCGAAGAGGTCGCGCTGGTAGATCGCCTCCTGGTCCCCCGCCCGCGCCTTCTTGGAGACGCGCTCGACGTTGCGCGTCACCGTCTCCAGGTCGGCCATCGCCAGCTCGAGCTCGAGCACCTCGATGTCGCCGGCCGGGTCGACGGGGGACTCGCGCCCCAGGTCGGCGCGCTCGAAGCACTGCACCACATGCATCAAGGCGTCGGTCTCCTTGATGTGGCCGAGGAACTTGTTGCCCATCCCCTCCCCGCGGGAGGCGCCCTCCGCCAGCCCCGCGATGTCGACGATCCTGAGCCGCGCGGGGATGACCTTCTTCGTCTCGACGTACTGGTGGATCACCTGCAGACGATCGTCGGGGACCTCCACCTCCGCCAGGTTGGGCTCCACGGTGCTGAAGGCGTAGCTGGCGCGGTCGGCGCCGGCGCCGGTGGCGGCGTTGAAGATCGAGGTCTTGCCGACGTTCGGCAGGCCGACGATGCCGCAAGCGAGACCCACCGGGTGGCCCCTAGTTGTGGATGGTGGCGAGCCTGGCCCGCATGCGCAGGTTGGCCTGGAAGATGGCGGTCATCAACTCGGCCTTCTTCTCGAGCTGGGCGTCCTCGACGTCGAGGCCCTGGACGGATTCGAAGACCGAGGCCACCCCCGGGTCCTGGCTGGCCAACCTCACGGCTTGGCGCAGCTCCGCCTCCGTCTCGTCCAGGAGTCGGGTCAGCTTGGTGACGCGCCGCTCGAGACGGTCGATCTCCCGTTGCTGCTCCTCCAGCTGCGCGTGCTCGGTGCCCGCGCGTTCGCGCCGGAGCTCCCTGATCGCCAGGTCGATCACCTCCCGCTCCAGGGGCGAGGGATCGTCCGGGGAGCCTCCCCAGGCGGCGAAGAGGGCTCGCAGACGCTCGGCCAGCCGCTCGTCCCCCTCCCCCACCGCGCCATCGACCTCCGCCAGCGCCTGACGGCGTTGGGCCACCTCGCGGCGGCGTTCGGCGAGCTCGGCCTTGAGCTTGGCGAGGGCGCTCTGGGCCTGGAGCTTGACCGGGTCGTCGGCCTCGGCGCGGGTCGAGGGGGGTGCATCCTCCCCCGTGACCATGCGCAGGAACTCGCGCCGCGCGGCCACCGAGAAGCTGTCCCCGTCTTCGGGGTGATCGCCGATGGTGCGCGCGATCATGGTGCGATTGACCGCCTTCTCGATCAGGCTGGCCACGCGGGTCATGCTGACGGAGCGCACGCTGCGGACGCCGCGGCGTTTGAGCTCCTCGGGAGTGGTCGGTCGGGCCCAGCGACGAACGGCGTCGGTCAGGGCTTCGTTGAGTTGGGGATCCATGGCGCGCGAGGGCGTCACTCTAGTGCTCCGCGCCGGCCGTTCCAACAGCCAGCGCGCAGAGCCTGGACCAGCTCTGCGACCGCCGTCGCGATGACCTCGAATGCGTCTTCGAAGGAGGCCCCCTCGAGCACCGGATCCGCCACCGCCTCGGCGCGGTCGAGGAGGGCCGTGAGCAGGAAGGCGTGCCTCGTCGCGGGGAAGGACTCGCGGTAGGCTTCGAGATGCTCGGGGGACATCCCCAACACGAGCCGCTCCACCTGCGCCTCGTCGTCGACCAGACGATCGAGACGGCGGGGTTCGAAGTCGGCGAGCAGGGCCGCGTCCACGCCGCGCTCCAGGAGGGCCAAGCGCGTCTCGGGGAAGAGCTCCGGGCTCTGGTAGACGGTCGCGGCGGAGTCCACCGGCAGGGGACAGCCCAGGTGCCGCGCGAAGAGTTCGGCAAAGGTGGAGCGCACGGCGTTGGCGGTGCAGAGAAAGCGCACCGTCTCCACCCGGCGCAGGGCCTCTTCGAGCTCGGGCGTCACGCCCCAACGGTAACGAGGGGAGCGGCGCGCCCCAAGCACCACCTAGCGACACCTTTCGGGCTGGCTACTGATCCAGCGCACTAGGCAGTGCGGCGTTCATGGATGACAATCGCGCGGATGAGCCAGCGCTCCGCCGCCGAGACCCGGGTGCTCCTGGTCTACCCCAGCTTCGACCGCGAAGAGCAGTACGGGGACTTCGCCGATCTGGTCTGGAAGGAGATCCCCCTCAGCCTGGGATTCCTGGCGGGCTACCTGCGGGAGCGGGGGGTCGCGATCCGGATCGTCGACGAGCAGTGGGGCTCCCTCGACGAGGCACGCATCGGAGAGCTGGTGGCCGAGTTCCAGCCGGACCTGGTGGGATTCTCCACCCTGACGCCGGTCTTCTACCGCGCCCTGGAGCTGGCGCGGCTCTTCAAGCGCGCGTCGCAGGAGCTCACGGTGGTGCTGGGGAACGTGCACCCCACGGTCTTCCCGGAGGAATCCCTGGCCGAGGAGGCGGTCGACCTGGTGGTGCGCGGCGAGGGGGAGGTGACCCTGTGGGAGATCCTGAAGAGCCTGACGGGGGAGATGGCGCTCGCCGACGTGCTCGGGGTCTCCTACCGCGAGAACGGTCATTGCGTGCACAACGAGGAGCGGCCCTTCCAGAAGGACCTGGACCTCTTCCCCGGCTGCGCCTACGACCTGATCCAGGAGGGCCTCCCGGGCCGCCCGGCCCCCTCGGTCATCCTCACCTCACGGGGTTGCCCCTACCGCTGCATCTTCTGCTCCTCGCGGGCGGTCAGCGGCTACACCTACCGCGCCAACAGCGCTGAGCGGGTGCTCTCCGACGTCCAGGCGCTGGTCGATGCCTACGGGATCCCCCACCTGCTCTTCGCCGACGACAACTTCGTCGTCAGCCGCTCCCGCGCGGTCGAGATCTGTCGGCTCTTCATCGAGCACGGTCTCCACCGGCACCTGCAGTGGGCCTGCCAGGCGCGCGGGGACGCCATCGACGAGGAGCTGGCGCCGCTCTTGCGCGAGGCGGGGTGCGTGCAGATGTCCTTCGGCATCGAGACCGGCTCGCAGCGGCTCCTGGACCTGATCGACAAGAAGGAGCAGGTGGAGGACAACGCGCGAGCGGTCGAGCTGGTCCACCGGGCGGGGATCCGCACCCGCGGCGCCTTCATCCTGGGCCTGCCCACCGAGACGCGGGAGGAGAGCTTGGGCACCATCCGCTTCGCCAAGTCCCTGCCGCTGGACATCGCCAAGTTCGCCCTGGCCACCCCCTATCCGGGGACGGTCTTGCTCGACATCGCCCGCGCCGAGGGGGCCGAGATCGAGCGGGACTGGTCGCGGCTGAGCACGATGGCGGGCCTGGGGCACGTGGAGCCCTGTTACGTGCCCCAGGGGCGCACCGCCTCGGAGCTCGAGCGCCTGCAACGCCGGGCGCACCTCGCCTTCTACCTGCGTCCAGCACAGATCTGGGCCATCCTGCGCGGTCGCAACCCGGAGATCCGTATCGGCTCCTGGCGCGAGTTCGCGCGCTACGGCCTGGTGGCGACGCGCATGGCCTGGAAGGTCGTCAGCGGAGGCCTCCGTGAACGACTGCGCCGGAGGCGGACGGTGAAGTCCGCCCCCGGCGACTGAGGCTCCCTCCATTGGGAGCGCCCCCAAAGGGCCGGTGCAGTGGACGGTGCGGGCCTACTGCACCCCAGCGCCCTTCTTCTTCAACGCGCGCTTGAAGCGCTTCAGGTTCGCGACGACCTCTTCCGAGCCGGGGGCGCCGTCCGCGACCTCCACGGCACGGGACTGGACCTCGACCGCCTTCTCCAGGTGGCCGGTCTCGAAGAGCGCCACCCCCAGGGTGTCCAGGTAGTACCAGTTGCCCCATTCGGAGGCTTCACAGGCCGTCTTGGCCATCTTCAGGGCCTCCTCGTGGTAGTGGCCCCCGTAGTGCTCCTCCGTCAGGAGCGCCCAGGCGAGGTTGTTGAGCTCGAGGGGCTCGTCGGAGTGGAACGCGGTCAGGGCGTTCAGGAGGTCGCGGCTGGCTTCCACCTGGTTCGCCTTCACCATCTCGTCGAAGGCCTCGCGCAGACTGGGATCTCGCTCGACGGCGACGATCTTCCCTTTCTTCTCTTTGTGCTCGGTGTACTCCGGCTCAGCGGGCAGCTCGCGCACCGCGAAGGAGGAACCATTCACGCCCCCGTGACCGCGGGCCCCGTGCAGGCGCGCCGCCACCATCTCGGAGACCAGGACGCCGACCTTCGGCAGGCCCTCGAGACGCATCGAGAGCGCCAGGGTGGTGTCGGAGTGCTCCACGGAGGCGGAGAACACCGAATCCTCCAGCATGCCGAGGTAGGGCGCGATCTCGCGCATCTCGTGCGGAGGGACGTAGGCCTTGGCGAGCCTCGCCACCCGACCCGGGCTGACCGCCATGGCGGCGACGGGAGCTTCACCGAGACGGGAGAGGGTTCCGTGGAAGAGCTCGTCCTGCAGGACGTTCTTCCCCTGGGCGGCGGCCAGGGAGGCCTTGACAGCGTGCTCCGAGGGGGAGACCACCATCGTGTTGCCGTGGGTCAGGAGGTAGATGCCCACCCCCTCGATGTCGTAGCGCTCGACGGTGTGGCCGGCGATCTCGACCTGCTTGGGCCTCATCGAGCCGTCTCCCGTGGCCCCCTTGGCGATGCCGAGCAGCATCTCCCAGATGGCGCGCGAGCGCTCGGGATCGTTGACGGTCAAGGCCAAGGCGATGTCGGGGATCGGCTGGCCGTGGATCTCCGTCGTCGAGGGCAGCCCGTAGAGGGTCACGTCGACCACGTTGGCGAAGACCTCGCGGCCGAGGTCCATCAGGGTCACGATCGGGCGGCCCTGCGAGTCCTCAGTCCCCTGGGTGAGCTTCGCCGGTTCGTTGAGGGAAGTGGCCCAGAAGAAGGCCGATCCGGCCGGAACCAGCTTCAGGGTGCGCTTCGCCAGGTGCGGCTTGCGGAAGAAGTTGAAGACCAGGTTGCGGTGGCCCTCGTCGAGCTGCAGACCGAGGTCGAGGGAGATGCCGGCGTCATCGACGCCCAGGCGGCCGGCCACGGCGCGGGTGCTGCCCACGTCGAGCAGCGTCATCGCCATGGCGAGCTCGGGCTTCTGCGCCGCCATGCCGCCCAAGAGGTTCTCGACCATCGGCAGGATCGGCTCGGCGTTCAGGCAGAAGAAGAGCAGGTCGTCTCCGCGCATCGCCATCGTCTTGGCCAGGTCCTCGTTGTGGGCCAGGCTGCCCTTGCGCTTGCCGGCCAGGCGCGCCAGCACGCCCTCGATCTCGCCGCGGTCGGGGCTGGCCAGGACCAGGCGCTCGGTCATCGTCACCAGGACCTGATCCTGGACTCTCCAGGTGGGGAAGCCGCCGATCCCGTCCACCGGGATCCCGCCCGCGGGCAGGGCGGTCTCGATCAGGCCGCGCACGACGCCCATGTCGCCGGGGTGCAGGATCGCCACTCCGTTGGGGGGTCCCCCCGTCGGGTCGACGTGGGTGATCGCCACCGCGGCACCCCGCAGGCCCAGGAGACCGTCCACGAGCAGGGGGCTGATCGCCACGTTGCCGCTGCCTTCGCTACCGGTCAGGAGGCCGAGCTGGTCGAGCAGCCGCGCGAGCTGATCGCCGGGGCGGTTCAGCTCGACGTAGAGGATCGTCTCTTCGGGTACGAGGCGCGCAAAGTCGCTGGAGGCGAGCTCCTCCCAGCAGGCGTTGGCCCGCTGCTTGGCCTGGACGCGGAGGGACTTGGGGAGGTCACGGTCGTTGGCCACCGCCTTGTAGAGGTCCAGGGCGCCCTCGAGGTCGCCCTGGCTGTGCTCCAGGTAGTAGGCCTTGTAGAACGCACCCTCGTCCGACGACTGGGCTCGAGCCGCGGGGACGAGGGCCATGGAGAGGAGGGCCAACCCTCCTGCGAGGGTGAGGGAACGGGTGTGGATCATGGCTGATGGGACGGACGGAGGGGGTCGAAACGGGACGGAGCGCCGCTGGCGCCTCCGCGGGTGCGACGGCGCCAGCGCGATATTCGTACCGGGAACGGCTTTTTCCCCTCATCGGACGGGTCGGCCGTTCCCCTGAGCCCCCGCGGGGCTTCCCTACCAGCTCACCACGTCCCGGGTCTCGACCACCTGGGGGTAGTAGGGGGGCAGGTTGGCCGGGTCGTTGAAGATCTGGTCGTAGTACCAGTGGCGTCTGGGCGCCTTGTAGCGGTCGCTGCCGTACACCCACAGACCCGTGGCGAACTGGCTCTCCCAGGCGTTCACGAAGGACCCGTTGATGATGCACTTCTTGCTGGTCCACTTCTCGTGGAAGCGGGGCAGGTTCTCGAGGCCCCCGTTGTAGGTGCTCCCCACGGTGGCGTAGTTCCCCGTCACGATGGCGCAGTTGTAGGTCGTATCGGAGGCGCAGGGCAGGGTGCCCTGGCGCTTGGAGCCGTCCCAGGAGTTGGAGAGCAGGTTGACCGCATCGGCGATCACCGCCGCGCCCTTCTTGTCGACGGTGTTGTAGTCCCCGTGGATGTAGGCGGACCCCTCGCTGACCACCGTCAGCGCGCTCGCCAGCTCGCTCCCGTTCGTGAGCTGCACCCCCTTGGCGTCGGTCCCCGTGCCCATGTCGTAGTGGGCCGCGTAAAGCAGACCGTTCTCCGGCCAGCAGGGCGAGGCCATCAGGAGCCCCGCGTCGATCGTCACCAGCGGTGTGTGGTCGGCGCTCGGGCTGGCCTGACGCGCGTCGTAGAGGCTGTTCACCCTGACTGCGCCGTTCAGGTCGAACTTCGGAATCAGCGCGCCACTCGCGTCGTAGGCGTTCCAATCCAGGCCGTCGTCGTCGACGATGATCGCCAGGCCCGCGTTCGAGTGGTAGTAGCCCTTCTCGTGGGTGCCGGCCCCCTCGCCGACGTATTCGTAGACGCCCAGGGTCTCGTTGAAGGCGTAGCCTCCGCCCTCGACCTCGTCGTACATCTTGATCGAGCCGATCTCCGGAGTGGCGGCGGCTTGGACGCCGTGCTCGCCCGTCAGGACGGTGTTGCCGGTGCCCCCGGCGTACCCGTCGGGCTGCTTCCAGAACTCAAGGGAGCCGGCGATGAAGGGCATCCAGTCGAACTCGTCGTCGAAGTCCCCGTCGCGGTTGTCGTCCCAGCCCGCGATGAAGTCGGAGTCGTAGCCGGAGGAGTTGGGCACCGCGCCCATCTGGCTGCGACTGTTCATCACCACGTACTCCGACGGCTCGAGGGCGTCGAAGGGGTTGGCCACCCACTTGCGGATGGTCACCGTGCCGCTGGAGCTCGTGTTGTTCTTGCGGCGCCGGTACATCTTGCCCGCGGCGTGCACGTAGTTAGTGTCCATGGTGAGGGTGTTGCCGCAGCCCAGGTACATGTCACCGTTGCTGTGCACGCGCCCCCCCAGGGCCATGTTCGGCCCCGGCAGGATCTCCAGGTCGGTGGTGTAGAAGACCGCGTAGGTGAAGATCGGCGAGGCCTCCAGGTAGAAGACCTTGCCCGCCCGCGCGCGGTTGCCGTCCACGGCGGCCACGGCTTCGACCTCGTAGGGCGTGACCTCCGTCTCGATCCCCGACGGGTCGGCGACGTTCTCCGCAGCGGCGATCTGCTTCACCTCGAAGTGGACCGTCTCCCCGGCGACGTCCACCGCGGGCAGCAGGCTCTCGTCCTGCTCTTCCTCGGCCGCCTCGGTCTGCGCGGCCCAGGTCTCCATCTGGGCCACCAGGGTCCAGTTGGCCTTGGCGTGCTTCATCTGCAGCTTGATGCACTCGATCGCCCCCTCGGCCAGGTACTGCGCCTGGATGTTGGAGCGCCGCCCCTCGGAGCGCTTGCTCGTCACGCCGGCCATGGTGAACATCACCGCCACCATGCTGGCGGCGACGAAGGAGCCGAACACCGCGTAGATCAGCGCGACTCCCTCGCGTCCGCTCTTGCTCTTCCTCTTCCCGATCATCATCTCCCTCTCAATCCAAACCTCGGGTGTTCCTCAGCCTGACCACCGCTTCGACCTGATGCCTGAAGACCCTCCCGTCGGGGCCCGTGCGGCGCAGGAAGAGCCTCACTCTCACCGAGTTCATGGCGATGGTGAATCCCGAGCTGGCCCAGGTGTCGAACTGCACGAGCTCCACGTCGCGCGCCACGCGGCGCGCTCGGTCGGGGCTGGCGTTCACGCGCCGCTCGAGGTAGTTGGCTCCATCCGGACGAGTGACCGCCACGTAGCTGATCTCGTCGTGGGCCCAGACCACCCCGGTTCCGAACTCGATCGTGTTCAGGGCGGGATCCCAGTCGATCCCCTCGTAGTCCTCCGGGTCCTCGGTGGCGGTGCCGTCACGGTTGCCATCGAATTCCGGCCAACCGTTCTCGTCCATGTCGAGGTCGGGGATCTTGTTGTCGTCGAGGTCGGCGGGCAGGACGACTATGATCTCCCGCATCACTCCGAAGTCCGCATCCCCCGGCTCCGCACTCTGATCGCAGACGGGGTGGTCGTGGTCTTCGAAGTCCCCCTCCGCGTCGCCGTCGTCGAAGACGTAGGGGTAGTCCTTGCCGTCGACGGTGAGCTCACCGGAGCGCCTGAAGTCGGCGACGATCGCGGTCAGGGCCTTCTCGCCCTGTTGCTGCAGGATCGCCTGGACGTTGCCACTCGTGGTCAACTGGCTCATGCTGGTGCTCGTCTCCACCAGCATCCGCGCCAGGATCATCAGGACCGCCGCCACCAGGGTGACCTCGACGAGGGAGACACCCGCGAGGTGGCTCCGACCGGATCGGCTCGCGCGCATCATTGGGTCTTCACCGAACGCAGGGTCAAGGTCCGCTCACGTCGCTGATGATCCTGCCAGGTCACGGTGAGCACGATCAGCAAGGGGTCCGGTACGTCGGCGGGATCGGCACTGCCCCCCGGCGGGAAGCCGGGGTAGTCGGCGACGATCTCCTCCTCCTGGAGGGAGTCGTAGCCGGCGATCACCTCCCCCTGCTCGTAGAGGCTGCCGTCCAGGGGGATCTGGTCGGTCTGCATGGTCAGGATCGACTCCATGCACGCCTGCAGATCCGCCATCGCCACCGCCGTTTCACGGCTGGTGGACATCAGGTTCATCGAGGTCAGCTGGCTGCCGAACGCCGTCAAGACCGACACCAAGAGCACACCGATGGCCACCATCAGCTCGACCATCGTGAACCCCTCCCGGCCCCGGGCGCGCCCACGGGGGCGCCGAAGGAAACCGTCCATTCCCCACTGTCCTCTCTCGCCCGCGCATTCCCCCTGCGGGCGGCTCCTCGCGGAGCTGGTCCTACCCGCCTCCGAATGAGGCCGGGAAGCATACCCTAGGAATACGCAAAGTCAAATCTCACCTTTGGACTCCGCGTAAGTCGATGCCTCGCAAGCGCTTACGCAAACAGCGCAGCGAAGACCGAGAGCACATCCGGGGACAGATCCCCCTGCGAGGCGGACTCCGGCCCGCGCTGGGAGGCGATCGAGAGGGCGGCCGCGAGCTCCTGCCCGTCGAACCAGACCCCGTGGTCCTTGCAGTGGTCGAGCACGAGGTGCGTCGCCCGTCCCCCCCACCGGAACTGGCGCCGCTGCATCAGCTCGCCGCAGCGCACGCAGGGGATGTAGCGCAGGGGGACGGCGGGGAGCGCCTCACCCTGGGGCAGGGGCGCCGACGAGGCGGCGGCCTCCCGCAGCATGCGCTCCATCTGATGGGGCTCGAGCCACAGCCCGTGGCAGGCCCCACACTCGATGGCGCTCGCCTCCCCCAGGGTCCGCACCCCGAGCTCCCCTCCGCAGCGCGGACAGGCGCGGTCGGCGGGCAGGGGCGGCAGGGCCTGGCTCTCGAGGGCCCTCCCGCAGCCGTGGCAGTGGGCCGCCCCCTCCGGCATGCGAGCGGCGCAGTGGGGGCAGAGGAGCGTGCGCAGGGCCACGCCGCAGTGGGAGCAGACCGCCTCGCCGGGTTCCTGGGGCGCTCCGCAGTGGCCGCAGACCACCCCCTGGGCGACCGAAGTCTCCATCGGCACCTCGAAGTGGGTCCCACAGACGCAGCGCAGGCCCGTGCGCGGAGCGAACCCTTCGACGTCGTAGGGGCGACTGCAGGCGGGACAGGCGAGGAGCTTCACTCCCCTTGGATCGGCCGATGGGGCCCCCGTTCCTGAACCCGGCTCTCGGGGGACTGATAGGTCGCGAGCTCGAAGGTCTCGAATCCGGCCTCCGAGAGGACGGAGCCGATCTCGGAGCGCAGCTCCTCGGCCCGCTCCCGCTCGTCCGCCCCCACCTCCAGTCGCGCCCGTACGCCGTGGTGCCGCACCCTGAGCTGGCGCAGGCCCAGGGCGCGCAGGCGCTCTTCGGCCAGCTCGACCCGCGCCAAGCGCTCGGGGGTGACCGGCGTGCCCACCGGGATGCGTGAGGCGAGGCAGGCTCCGGAGGGCTTGTCCGCCACCGGAAGCCCCGCTTCCCGGGCGTAGCGGCGCACGTCGCGCTTGGTGAAGCCGGCGGTCAACAGCGGGGCCAGGGCCCCCGCCTCCCGGGCGGCGCGCACCCCCGGACGGTCGTCGAAGCGATCGTCGGCGATCTCCCCGAAGGCCAGGTGCTCGATCCCCTCGGCGGCCGAGACGCGCTCCAACGCGCCGAAGAGGGTGCGCTTGCAGAAGTAGCAGCGGTCACCGAGGTTGGCGACGTAGTCGGGATCGTCCCCCTCGTCGGTCGGGACGACCACCAACCGCGCGCCGATCCAGCGCGCCACCTCCCGCGCCTGCTCGAGCTCCCGGCGCGGCAGGGATGGAGAGTCGGCGATCACCCCCAGGGCCCCATCGCCGAGCACGGCCCGCGCGGCGTGCAGGAGCACGCTCGAGTCCACTCCCCCGGAGAAGGCCACCGCCAGGCGCTGGACCGAGGCGAGGTCCACCAGGAGCGACTGCTTGCGGTCCGCGTAGCTCACTGCGCCTCGAGATAGAGGTGGATCTTCTCCACGTACTCCGCTGCGCTCTCGACGATGACCGCCACCTCCTCGTCGGTCACGCTGCGCAGCACCTTGCCGGGCACGCCCGCCACCAGGGAACGCGAGGGGATCACCTGGTTCTCGCGCACCACCGTGCCGGCGGCGACGATCGACTCCGCGCCGATCTTCGAGCCGCCGAGCAGGACCGCCCCCATCCCGATCAGCGAGCGCTCCCCCACCGCTGCGCCGTGCAGCACGCAGCGGTGACCGACGAGAACGTCCTCCCCGATCTGCATCGGAACCTCTGGATCGGGATGGACGATGCACAGGTCCTGGATGTTGGTGCGCGCGCCGATCACGATCGGCGCGTCGTCGCCGCGCAGCACGCTGCCGAACCAGATACCGACTCCCTCGCCCAGCTCGATGGCTCCTGTCAGGGTGGCATTCTCGGCCGCGTAGGCGCCCCCGGGGAGGGGGCGCAGGAGGCCGTGACTGGGGTAGTACTCCATTCTCACTCCACGTACGGGGGGAGGGTCATGCCGCGAGGGCCAGGATGAGGACTTGCGCCCCGTTGTGCACGATGTGGGCCGCCGCGCAGGCGGCCAGACGACCGGTGCGGTGTCGCAGCAGCCCCAGCATCAACCCGATCGCCAGGACGGGCAGGAAGGCCCCCGCATCGTGGAGCAACGCGAAGAGCGCGGCGGTGGTGCCGACGCCGCCCAGCGGTCCCAGCCAGCTCACCAGGAGGGGTTGCAGGAAGCCGCGGAAGGCCAGCTCCTCCAGGGGGGGCACGATCAGGACGGCGAACAGCGCGGCGATGAGGAAGTCCTCCCCACCGGCCGCCTCGAAGCCGTCCCCCCACGCCTGTGGAGCCCAGCTCCCCCCGGACAGCTCGTGGAGCCAGGGCCAGATCATCCCCAAGCCGAAGATCAGCGGGTAGGTGAGGGCCCAGACCCACACGCCGTCGACCGCGGCGCGCACCGATCGGGTGCGGGGGACGCCGAGGGCGGCTCCCCCACCGGGCCGCTCGGCCCAGACCTGGATCGCGAGGCCGACGGCTCCCAGGGCCAAGGCGAGCAGCGCGAGCTGGGCGCCGAGGGGCGCAGGGGCGGCGTCACTCCCGGCCTCGCCCCCCGCGCTGGGGTAGAGCCAGACCAGGAGGACCGAACCGAGCATGATCGCGAGCAAGTAGACGACGACCCCCCCCACGAGCTCGAACGCTCCCCAGGGGGGCCGCACCTCCTCCCGCGCCGGCCAGCGGCGCTGCGTCAGGCGCGCCGCGAGGAGCGCCAGGGGAGCTCCGAGCAGGGCGGCCACCGCCAGCCCCCCCAGAGCGACGCTCGGGGTGGCTGCCTCCGCCGCTTCCGCGGGGATCACCGCGGCGGCCCCGCCTCTTCGATCAGACCCTCCTCGGGGGAGGAGGCGTTGGCGTAGAGGCGGCGCCCGATGCGTCCGGCGAGGAAGGCGTGGCGTCCGGAGCAACACGCGTCGCGCATCGCCGCCGCCATGCGCAGGGGCTGGCGCGCTCCGGCGATCCCGGTGTTGAGCAGGACCCCGGCGGCGCCGAGCTCCATGGCACACGTCACGTCGGAGGCGGTCCCCACGCCGGCGTCGACGATCACCGGTAGGTCGACCAGCTCGAGCAGGATGCGGATGGCGTTGGGATTCAAGATCCCCTGCCCCGAGCCGATCGGCGAACCGGCCGGCATCACGCTGACCACCCCCAACTCCGCCAGGCGCACCGCCAGGCGCGGGTCGTCGGAGGTGTAGACCATCACGTCGAACCCCTCGCCCACCAGGGTCTCCGCGGCCTCCAAGGTGCCCACGGGATCGGGCAGCAAGGTGCGCGGGTCTCCCAGGACCTCGAGCTTGACGAAGTTGGTCTCGAGCAGGTCACGCGCCAGCCGCGCCGTGCGCACCGCGCTCTCGGCGTCGAAGCACCCGGCGGTGTTGGGCAGCACGTGGTAGCCCCCCTCGCGCACCACGTCGAGCAAGGTACGGTCCCCCTCGGCGCTCTGGTCGACCCGTCGAATCGCCACGGTGACCATCTCGGTGCCACTGATCTCGAGGGCCCGAGCGGTCTCCTCGAGGGAGGCGTACTTGCCGGTCCCCACCAGCAGGCGGGAGGAGAGCTGGACGTCACCCAGGACCAGGGGCTCGTCGCTGAGGTGGGGGGCGCTGGCTTCCGTCGTCTGCATCGTAGGTCTCCCTCAGCCCCCTCCCACCATCGTCACCAGCTCGACCCGATCCCCCTCTGCGAGGGAGCGCTCGCCGCGCTCGGCGCGCGGCACCAGCTCGCGGTTGACCTCCACGGCAACCTGCTCGGGAGTCAACTCGAGGAGCGCTATCAGGTCGGCGACGCTGGCCCCGGCCGGGACCTGCTTGGGATCGCCGTTCAACCGGATCTCGATGTCGGGGGGCCGGACCATTGGGCCGAGGATTCTACCGGGCCGAGCGGGAAGGAACAGGGAGAGGGAAGGCGGCCCAGCTGCGGATCTCCCACACGGGGAGTCCCAACCGCGACGGGGGGTGAGCTCTCCGGCTCTGGCCCTACTCCACCCGCAGGAAGGCGCACTTCAAGTAGTGCGACTCGGGCAGGGAGAGGAGGTGCGGGTGGTCCGGGGCGGCCCCGGCGAGCTCTTCCAGCCGCGCCGGGCGGCCGGCCAGGTGGGAGGACTTGGCCAGGAACTCGAGGAAGTCGGCGCTGCGCACGTTGTGGGAACAGGAGGCGCTGACGAGCACCGCCCCGGGGGCGCAGAGGGCCAGCCCGCGGCGGTTCAGCTCGACGTAGCCCCGCTCGGCGCCGGCGATCTCCTTGCGGCTGCGGGCGAAGGCGGGTGGATCGACGACCACCAGGCCGTAGCTCCCCGCCCCCTCCCCCTCGGCCAGCGCCTTCAAGGCCTTCATGCAGTTGGTGCGCTCGACGCGCACCCGGTCGGCGACCCCGTTGCGCCGGGCGTTGTCGACCAGCCGGGCGCAGGCGGCCTGGTTCTGCTCCAGGCAGAGCACCTCCTCCGCCCCCGCCAGGGCGGCGCGGATCCCGAAGAGCCCGTCGTAGGAGAAGGCGTCGAGGACGCGGCGCCCCGCGGCGTGGGCGGCCGCGGTCCTGCGATTCGGGACCTGGTCGAGGTAGTGGCCCGTCTTGTGGCCGCCGAGCACGTCGACCGAATAGCGGAGATCGCCGTCGCGCACTTCGACGTGAGCCTCGGCATCGCCGCGCAGCACCTCGACGCGCCGCGCCAGGTTCTCGAAGCGCCGGACGGAGGTGTCGGAGCGGTCGACGACCACCGTCGGCTCGAAGGGCAGCTCCTCGAACAAGAGCTCCAAGAGGAAGTCGCGCATGCGATCGGCGGACTGGGTGCCGCACTGCAAGACGACGGTGGTGGCGTAGCGATCGGCGACGAAGCCGGGCAGGCCGTCGGCGTCGCCCGCGATCAACCGGCAGGCCCCATCCGGATCGAGCATTCCGAGTGCAGCGCGCGCCTGGACCGCGCGTCGCACCCTGTCCGCCCAGAAGGCGCGCTTGGGCTGCTGGGGTTCGCGGGTGACGAAGCGCAGGGCGATGCGCGAGCTGGTGGAGAAGAGGGCCCATCCGAGGAGATCCCCCTCGGGGCTCTCCACCGGCAGGAGCTCGCCCGGCTCCCCCTCCCCACGCGCGACGTCGTCGGTGTAGACCCAGGGGTGGCCGCTCAGGTGCCAGCGACGTCCCTTGCCGGTGAGAGTGATCTTGCCCATGGCCGTCTTCTCGCGTTCAGCGCTCTCCCACGAGCTCGACGAAGCGCGGGTCCCCCCTGAGGTTCGTCAGGTCCGGATCCCCGCGGGCCCACTCCGCTTGGCGCCGGCGCGAGGCCTCGCTCGAGTGGTTCTCCAGGAGCTCCCGCTCGAGGTACTCGAGCGCCCTGCCGGTCTCCCCGAGCAGGGCGTGGGTGCAGGCCAGGTTGTACCAGGTCTGGGGGCCGGGTCGCACCTCGCGCAAGAGGTGGCGAGCCTCCGCCGCGCGCCCCGAACGGGCGCGGTAGCAGGCGAGCAGCACGGTCATGAACTCGTCCTGGCGCAGCTCGTAGGCGCGCTCGTAGTAGGCGAGGGCGCGCTCGGGATCCCCCATCTTCACGTTGGCGTTCACCGCCAGGGAGACGAGGGCCGTGGAGCGCAGCGCCTCGTAGGGGGCCAGATCGCGGGGGCGGGCGCCGTTCTCCGTGAGCTGGCGCTCCAACCCCTCCAGCCGCTCGACCGCTCCGAGCAACGCCTCCTCCGCACGTCGGGGCTCGTCCTCGTCGGTGTAGGAGCTGCCGATCAAGAGGTCGGCGCGCACGAAGAGGCTCTGGCCGTGGTAGTACCACCAGTTCGACACGCCGCTCTGCTCCAGGTCCTCCTTCATGCGCCGCGCCACCCGGCGCGCTTCGATCCCGCGCCCCTCCTCGCGCAGATCGCGCGCCAGCCAGAGCGCCTGACTGCCGGGGATGCGCAGCTCGAGCAGATCCTCTCCCGGCCGACCGGTGGCGAAGGCCCCTTCCAAGAGCCGGCGGCGGCGGTCCAGCGCCTCGAGCTCGGCGATCTCCTCCTCGGGCAGCTCGCCGCTGGGCTCGCGACGGTTGGCAAGACGCTCGCTGAGCTCGTCGATGCGTTCGACGACCCCCTCGAGGCGCGCGCGCTGCACCTCGTCGAGGAGGGCGCGGCGGCGCGGATCGAGGCTCGGATCGAGCTCTCCGGCGGGCTCGTCGGCGGCGGGGACGAATCCGGGCAGCTCGAGGGGCGCCACCGAGGCCAGGGCGCGGCCCAACTCCCACTGCAGCTCGATGGCGCGCTCGATCGTGAGTCCCGGGAGGTGGACTCCGGTGAAGAGCAGGCGGTAGGGGGAGAGCTCGGTGTCGAAGAGCCGATCCCATCCGGTCAGGGCCTCCCCCGCCACCCGGGCGAAGTGCCCCTGGGCTTCCACCGACAGGCGGTGGGTCGCACGGGCGTGCTCCAGGACGGAGGGATCGGCGGGAGCGCCCCCTTCGGCGAGGAGCACCAGGGCCTGGGCCACCTCCACCAAGGCGCGCTGGTGCAGGGCGTCGACGTGATCCAGCCGCGAGGCGTCGTCTCCCCGATCGCGCCGCTCCCCCAGGGTGGCGTCGAGGACCGCCGCGGCCCCGGTCAGCAGCTCTCGAGCCGCGCCCGACCGGCCGAGGGCGAGCTCGGCGATCCCCTCCAGGTAGAGGGAGCGGAAGAGCCACAGCCTCCCGTCCACCAGCTCGTCCCCGGAGAGGGAGACGAAGGAAGCCCCCGCACCGCGGGTCGTCCGCCCCGCCCGCATCGCCCGGGCCGCCTCCCGCGCCCCCGCGGGATCGCCCCCCGGGTAGAGGGCGAAGAGCGCCCGGTGGTGGTGCACGACCCGCGGATCGATCCCCGCGGACGCGAGCTCCCCGAGCAGCCGGTCCGCCCGCTGCGCCTGGCCGAGGGTGCGCAGGCGAGCGAGGAGCTCCTCGAAGGCGCGTCGCGCCCCCTTCCGCACCGCGGCCGAGGGATGGCTCAACCCCAAGACCAGGGGAGCCAGGTCGGAGAGGCGCTCGCCCCCCTCGGCGTCGTCGGCGAGCAACCGGCCGTGCAGGGGCAGGACCGCCGCCAGGACGTCGTCGGGGGTGCGAGCCTGGGGATCCACGCTGAAGCCCGCCGCAGCGAGCTCCGCGACCAGGCGTGTGGAGCGGGGAGTGGTGGGCAGGCTCGCCGCCGCTCGGGCGCGCTCCGGGGGGGGAAGGCTCCTCGCGAGTCGCGCCAGGGCGGCCACCGCCTGCGAGCAATCCAGCTCCCCGAGAGCCTCCAAGGCCCGGGAGCGCAGCGCGGAGCGGGGATCGATCTCGGCGCGCTCCGCCAGTGCGGCGACCCGCGCGGGGGCGGAGGCCGGGGGCAGATCGGGGCGGGCCAGGAGGTCGATCAGGAGGGCCCGCACCTGTCGATCGGGGTCGGCGGCGAGGGGGATCACGCGCTCCACCAGGGTGGGGTCCGCGAGCTGGATCAGCAGCTCGGCCCGCGCCCGGCGCTCCGGGGCGCTCGCCCCCTCGAAGCCCTCCAGGAGCAGGAGCGCCCCCTCCCGTCGCTCCCCCCCCTCGAGACCGGCGAGCGCGCGCCGCGCGCCCTCGACGACCTCGGGATCGGGATGCGCGAGCTCCCCCACCCGCTGCGCGAGATCCTGGGCGGCGGGGCAGAGGAGGGCCAGGGCAATGAGGCTCGCGATCATCCCACGCTCCCCACTGAACTGCCGCCCTTCGGTGGGCATCCCGCGGGACTGCTCGCCGTAGCACCTTTGCCAGCAAGGACTTGGAGTGCCCGGCCGCTGTAGCAGGCCCTGCCAAATGGGTGACGGACCCGAGGTGGGCGGCCGGCTGCCGTGGAGCAACCTGGAAGGGAGGCCCGACTGCGGTAGTCGAGAGGCCGCCGTCCGAGATGCACACCGAAGGGGGGCAGTTCAGTCACCCCCCTCGTCGGTCTTCTGGGCGTTCCCCCGCAACTTCCCCAACCGATACTCGAACGCCCGCCGGGAGAGCCCCAACCGCCGCGCCGCCGCGGAGACGTTCCCCCGCGCCTCGGCCAGGGCGGCCTCGAGCATCGTTTGGACCAGCTCCTCGACCTCCACTCCCGCCGCCAGCGCCTCCTGGGCGATCCTGTCGGCCGCGCCGACCAACCCCTCGCCGAGGAAGTCGAGCTCCTCGACGGTCACCGGCCGTGTCCGATCCTCGGCCAGGACCATCAGCCGCTCGAGGGCGTTCTCGAGCTCGCGCACGTTTCCCGGCCAGGGGTGGGCGGCCAGTCGCTCGAGGGCCGCCGAGGTGAAGCTCCTGGCGCTGACCCCCACCCGCCCGGCGGCTGCGGCGCCGAGGACCTCGATCAGCGCGGGCAGGTCCTCCATCCGGGTGCGCAGGGGCGGGACCGTCAGACGCACCACCGCCAAGCGATAGAAGAGGTCCTCGCGGAAGGCGCCCTGCTCCACCGCGGACTCCAGGGGGGCGGAACAGGTGGCCACCAGCCGGGCGTCGATCGGGACGGGGGACTCCGCGCCCAGGGGCTCGACCTCGCGCTCTTGGAGCACGCGCAGGAGCTTGGCCTGCAGGTCGAGGGGGAGACCGTCGACGCCGTCGAGCAGGAGGGTTCCACCCCGCGCGCGCCGGAAGCGCCCCTCGCGGGCGCGGGTCGCGCCGGTGAAGGCGCCCTCCTCGTGACCGAAGAGCTCCGCCTCCACCAGGCTCGGAGAGAGAGCGGCCAGGTCGATGGAGACGAAGGGGCCGCGGGCTCGCGAACTGCGCTCGTGCAGCATCCGGGCCACCCACCCCTTGCCGCTGCCGTGCTCCCCCTCCAGGAGGACGGTGACGTCGGTGCCGGCGACGCGCTCGAGCTCGCGCAGGAAGGCCCGCTGGACTCGGCTCGCGGGTTCGGGGTGGGAGCTCATCGGGTCGGCTGCGGGGAGGGGCGGATCAGGCGATCCCGCGCCCTGACGGGGGATCCACGGCGGAGGTCGGGACGCCCTGCGTAGGGGGGGCCCCCGGTTGACTCATCCGCTCCGAATACCCACACTGTCGCATCACCGACCCTCTGGACAAGTCCGCGCGAGCGGACCCTGACGGAAGTGGGGCGCGCCCCACTTCTCTTCATATTGACACTTGCGTATTGAAACAGACTAGCCGTCTGCCCTCCAGCCCCACGCCAGCCGCCAGCAGCCCTCACCCCCTCTCATGAACGGCGAAGAGCTCCTCCGGCTGATCGACGTGATCCACACCTCCAAGGACATCCCCAAGGAGGTGATCTTCCGGGCACTCGAAGAGGCCCTCGCGGCGGGGGTACGCAAGCGCTTGGGACTGGGGGAGGATCTGATCGTGACCATCGACCGCGGCAGCGGGGAGGTCACCACCGAGGACGACGAGCAGCTCTACGAGTTCGACCTGGCGGAATTGGGTCGCATCGCGGCCCAGGCGGTCAAACAGGGCTTCACCCAGCGGGTGCGGGAGGCGGAGCGAGACGTGCTCTTCGAGGAGTTCGAGGGGCGCGTCGGGACCCTGGTCAACGGCGTGGTCCAGCGCTACGAGGGCAATGACCTGATCATCAACCTGGGGCGGGTGGAAGCCTACGTTCCCAAGGAGGATCGGGTGCGCAGCGAGACCTACGCCCCGGGTGATCGCATCCGCGGCATCGTGGTCGAGGTGCGCAAGGACGGCAGCCGTGTCCGGATCGTCGTCAGCCGCACCCACCCGGACCTGGTGCGCCGCCTCTTCGAGCTCGAGGTTCCGGAGATCGCCGACTCGATCATCGAAACCAAGCGGGTCGTGCGGGAGCCCGGCTACCGCACGAAGATGGCAGTCACCTCTTCCGATCCGAAGATCGACTGCATCGGCGCCTGTGTGGGCGTGCGCGGATCGCGCATCAAGGCCGTCATCGACGAGCTGCGCGGAGAGCGTATCGACATCATCCGCTGGAGCGACTCCCTCGAGACGTTGATCATGAACGGGCTGAAGCCCGCCGTAATCCACCTCGACAACATCTACCCCGACGAGGAACGCCACTCCGCCGTGGTGATCGTCGATGAGGACCAGCAGTCGCTCGCCATCGGCAAGCGCGGCCAGAACGTCCGCCTGGCGAGCCGTCTGTGCGGCTGGGACATCGACATCAAGACGCGCGAGGAGTTCTTCGGCAGCGAGGAAGAAGAAGCGAGCGAGGAACCCGAGGAGACCCCCGCCGCGGAGCCGTCCGCGGAGCAGGAGCCCTCAGAACAAGACGAGACACCGACCACCGGAGACACCGATGCAGACCCGGACGCGCCCGTCGAGAGCGCGCCGGGAGAAGAGGGGCCGCGGAGCGAAGCCTGATACGCTCTCCGGAACCCCCATTCACTCGATCTCCCCAACCGCGACCAGCTGGTAGTTGAGCAAGAAGGTACGCATCCACGACCTCGCCAAGAAGTACGGCATGCCGGGCAAGGACCTGGCGGCCAAGCTGCGCGATTTCGGGTTCCGCCAGGCCCGTAGCCACATGTCCGCGCTCGACACCTTCGAGTTGCTACAAGCGGAAGGGCTCCTGGAGGCGAACGGCGTCGAGCCGATCTCCACGACGGCGCAGGACCCGGCGAACTCGGCTCTGGGGGGCGTCAAGGTCAAGCGCAAGGTCAAGAAGAAGCCGGAGGAGGCCCCCCCCGCGGAGGCACCGCCGGAACCGCAGGCTGTCGAGGCGGCCGAGTCCGAGGCTGCCCCGCAAGCCGAGGCTCCCCCTGAGGAAGCGCCCCCGGTCGCCGAGGAAGCCCCCGCGCCTCCGGCCGAGCCGGTGGTGGAACCCACAGCGGAGCCCGAGGTCGAGGCAGCGGAGCCCGTCGTCGAAGTCGAGCCAGCGCCCCCGGTCGCCGAGACCACCGACGCCGCGCCCGTCGAAGAGCCGACCCCTCCCCCGCCCCCCGCCGCCGAGGAGCCGCCGCTGGAAGTCGAAGCGGAGGAGAGCCCCGCTCCCGAGGTCGCACCCCCGACCTCGGAGCCCCCCGGCGTCGCGGCGGAAGCGCCGCCGGAGGAACTGTCCGAGGTCGCCCTGGAACCCCAAGGGGAAGTGGTCGAGACCGAGCCGGTCGCGGCCGAGGCGGCCGACTCTCCGGAGGCCGTTGCCGCAAAGCCCCCCACGGCGGAGGAGACGGCGGTCAAGGGGGAGAGGGTAGAGGACTCCAAGAAGCAGCCCGGCCCCCGGGGGACCGTGGTCGGCTTCATCGATCCCTCCCAGCTCCAGCAGAGCCAGCCCCGGCGCAAGGCGGAGTCGCGTCGCCTCCAGTCCCGCGACGACTTCACCCCCGACGTACGCCCCACCTTCAGCGGTCGGGGTCCGCGGGGCGGTACGGGCCCGCGTGGCAAGCTGACGGCCCAGGAACTGAGGGAGCGCGAGCAGGGCCGCTTCCTGCGCCGCGGCGGGAGGGTCCAACAGACCGGCGGCGGTCGCCGGGGACAGGCGCCGTCCCGCGGCCGCCAGCAGGTCACCGCGTCGCCCCTGGAGGGCAACAAGGTGGCAGTCGAGGTGCCGGTGACGATTGGCAAGCTGGCGGAAGCGCTGAAGCTGAAGGCCAACGTGGTCATCGAGCGCGCCATGCGCGAGCAGCTCGGGCTCTTCTCGGTCAACACCGTCCTGGACGACGAGGCGGCCTCCCTGATCGCGTCCGCCTTCGAGGTGGAGCTCGACATCCGCCACGAGGTCACCGCGGAGCAGGCGCACCTCGAGGATGTCAAGAAGAAGCGCAGCGAGGTCGAGGAGGGGTCGCTCAGCGACCGCGCCCCGATCGTCGCCTTCCTGGGTCACGTCGACCACGGCAAGACGACGCTGATCGACAAGATCCGCGAGACCCGCGTCGCGGAGCGCGAAGCGGGCGGCATCACCCAGCACATCGGCGCCTACCGGGTGAAGACGAGCGCCGGGAACAGCGTGACGATCGTCGACACCCCGGGTCACGAGGCCTTCACGGCCATGCGTGCCCGCGGCGCCGAGGCGGTCGACATCGTGGTGCTGGTGGTGGCCGGAGACGACGGCGTCAAGCCCAGCACGATCGAGGCGATCAACCACGCCCGGGCCGCCGGGGCCCCCATCGTGGTGGCGCTCAACAAGAGCGACAAGGAGGGCTTCAACGCCAACGCCACGATTCAACAGCTCATGGGGCAAGAGCTGGTGCCCGAGCAGTACGGCGGCAGCACCGCCATGTTCGAGGTCTCCGGGCTCACGGGGGCTGGAATCAATGAGCTCTTGGAGCACATCGTCCTGATGGCCGAGGCGGAGCTCGGTCTGAATGCCCACCCCAGCGGCCCCGCCACGGGGGTCGTACTCGAAGCGCGCATCGAACAGGGGCGCGGCATCGTCGCCCACCTGATCGTGCGCGACGGCACGCTCAACCGGGGCGAGGTGATCCTGGCGGGCGAGGGCTACGGCAAGGTCAAGTCGCTGCACGACGACCGCGGCAAGACCCTGCAGACCGCGGGTCCGGGGATGCCGGTCGAAGTCACCGGTCTGGCGGCCCTGCCGGGGGTGGGCGATCCCTTCTTCGTCATCGAGACCATCGACAAGGCCAAGGAGATCGCCCAGGAGCGGGAGCGCAAGAACCGCACCCTGGCCCTGGCGGGCAGCCGGGACGCCAGCCGCGAGCTGGAGTCGATCCTCGGTTCGGCGCCCAAGAAGGACATCGAGACGGTCAACTTGATCGTGCGCGCCGACGTGCAGGGTTCGGCCGAGGTCCTCCGGCACGAGATCGAGAAGCTCAAGCACGAGGAGGTCGAGGTCAAGCTGGTGCATTCCGGCGTCGGGCCGATCACCGAGAGCGACGTGGACCTGGCCGCCACCTCGGAGGCGATCCTGATCGCCTTCCACGTCGGCGTCAACGGCAAGGCGCGCAAGGAGGCCGAGCGCTACGGCCTGGAGATCCGTCGCTACGAGGTGATCTACGAGTTCGTCGACGACATGCGCAACGTGATGGAGGGTGCGCTGGCCCCGGAGTACCAGGAGGAGGTCACCGGGCACGTCGAGATCCGGCGCCTCTTCAAGTCCTCGCGGGTCGGCCTCATCGCGGGCTGCTTCGTGCTCGACGGGATCGTGCGACGCAACAGCAAGATCCGCCTGCTCAGGGACGACAAGGTGATCCACACCGGAGAGATCGGCTCGCTCAGGCGCGAGGCCGAGGACACCCGGGAGGTGCGCGAGGGATTCGAGTGCGGCATCGTCCTGAGGGACTACCGCGACATCCGGGAGGGAGATGTCATCGAGACCTTCGGCCTCAAGGAGATCCGGCGCACGCTCGGCGAACTCGGCGGGAGCTGACGGGCGCGGCGGATGGCCAACCCCCGCACCATCGCACGCCTCGAGGCGCAGATCCTGCGCCGCGCCGCGCACTGCATCCAGTTCGAGCTGGCGGACCCGCGCGCGGGTTTCATCACCCTCACCCGGGTCGAGCTCTCCAACGACTTGACCAGCGCGCGGATCTACTACTCGGTCCTGGGAGACGAGGGGGAGCGCACGAAGGCCGAGAGCCTCTTCGAGCAGGCGGGAGGCTTCATCCAGCGCCAGGTCGCACGCGTCCTGCACACGCGCACCGTGCCACACCTCAAGTGGATCTTCGACGAGACGATCGTGCGCGCCGCGGAGATGGACCTCCTGATCCGGCGTGCCCGCGAACGCGACGAGGCGATCCGTGCGGCGGGCGCCGGTAGCGGCACGGACTCCGAGGATTCCGGGGAGGAGGAGGCGAACGAGGGTGGCTGGGAGGAAGCGCACCACTAGGGGCTCCCCCGCTCCCGAAATCGAGCTGGACCGGGAGCTGGGCGCGGGCAGCACGGGCCACGTGCGACACGGGCGCTTGCGAGCGCCCTACGCCGAGTTCCCGGTGGGCACCGAGGTGGCGGTCAAGCGCCCGCACGCCGGGGCGGGAGCCGAGGCGCTGGAGGCCCTCGAGCTGGAGGGGCGCGCCGCCTTCGCCGCCAGGCACCCGAATCTCGTGCGGGCGGTCTACGCCGGCGAGGACCGCGACGGTCCCCTGGTGGTGACGCTCTACGTCCCTGGCCCCAGCCTGCGGGAGCTGATCGAGGAGGGCCCCCAGCCGGAGCCGCGGGTGCGGCACCTGGGGCGGGAGCTGGCGGGGGCCCTGGCGGTCTTGCACGCCTCGGGGTGGCTGCACGGCGACGTCAAGCCGGAGAACGCTCGCCTCGACGCGGCGGGGCGCGCGGTGCTGCTCGACCTCGGCTTCGCGCGCCGGGTCGACGCGCCGGGGGGAGACGAGCGCCGGCCCGGCAGCTTCCCCTATCTCGCGATCGAGCAGGCGGCGGGGCGGGGAGCGAGCCCGGCTGCGGACGTCTTCGCCCTGGCGCTCGTGCTCTTCGAGCTGGCCCTGGGCGAGCACCCACTGGCCGAGTCCCTGGCAGGCGATCCCGACCTCTGGTCGTCGGCCTTGGCCCGGGTGACCACCCTGCTGCCCTCTTCCCTCGAGCCGCGGCTCTCTCCCTTCTTCGACGCCGTGATCCAGCTCGCCCTCCGCGCCGATCCGGGACGACGGCCGAGTGCGGCGGAGCTGACCCAACACCTCGAGCAGGGGGAGGCCGGGGCCTGGTGGCGCGAGCACGGCGCGCGGGAGGGGGACCTGCGGCGTACCTCGATCGTCTGGACGGAGAGCGGGCAGCTGCCGTTGGTCGGCCGCGAGCAGGAGCTGATCCGCATGCGCCAGACCTTCGAACGCGCCTGCCGGGCCGAGGGCGGGGGTGCGGTCCTGTGGCTCGACGGCGAGGCCGGCTCCGGCAAGTCCCGCCTGGTCGGGGAGTTCGTGCGCGAGGCCCGCCGCGGCGCCGCCCCCCCCACCTTCCTCGACGGGCGCTGTCCCGAGTCGCTGCAGGAGCGCCCCGGTGCTCCGCTCCTGCATCTGCTCAGGCGTTGGCTGGGCCTGGCCCGGCGCGCCCATCCCGGGCCGCGCGAGCGCGGGCTCCTGGAGGAGCTGGTGCCCCCCCGCACGGCGGAGGTGCTCTTCAGCTCACTGGCCACCCTCTCCGAGCGCGCCCCCGCGGGAGAGGCCGACGCGCTGGCCACCTGGTTGGCGAGCCTGGGGATGGAGGCCCCGTTGGTGGTCTTCCTCGACGACCTCTCCTTCGCGGACACCCTCACCTTGGAGGGGCTGGCGCGCTTGGCGGAGCGACTCCCGGAGACGCGCCTGCTCCTGATCCTGGGAGTCCGCCGGGGGCGTCAGGCGCACAACCCCAGCGACCTCGAGAACCTGCGCGCGCGACTGACGGCCCGCGTGAGCGTCGAGACGGTGGTCCTCGGCCCTCTCGAGGAGGAAGAGGTGGCGGAGCTGGTCGAGACCCTCTTCTGCAGCTCGGCTCCGCGCCTGCGGCTGGCCCGCGCGCTGCACCAGCGCAGCGGCGGGTCGCCGGGGGCGCTGGCGGAGATCCTGCACACCATGCGCTCCCGCGCTCAGGTGCGGCCCTCCCCCGAGGGCGACGGCGAGCTGGAGCTCCTGATCACCCCCGCCGAGCTGCCTCGCCCCCGGAGTGTCTCGAAGATGATCGCCGACCGCTACCGCGAGCTGCCGGCGGAGCGGCGCCTGTGGCTGCAGAGGTTGGCGGTCATCGGCGGCAGTCTCGAAGCGCGCTTCCTGTCGCGGGCCTTCCCCCCCACCGATCCCGCCGAAGCGGAGGCGGTGCTGGCGGGCTTCGTCGCCGACGGCTGGTTGGTCTCCGCGGGCTCCCGCTATCGCTTCGCGGGGCCGGCCCAGCGCTCGGCGGTCTACCGCGCCCTCCCACCGGAGCGCAGGCGGCGGGCACACGCGGCGGCGGCGCGCGCCCTGGCCGCCTGGGGTGGCCCCGGCCGCGGCTACCAGCGCGCCTTTCACCTGCACGCAGCCCAGGAGTACGAGGAGCTGCTCGAGGTCGCCCTGCCCCTGATCGAGAGGCTCGGACGCCGCGCTCACCCGGGACGCATCGCAACCCTCGCCGAGTGGGCCTTGGAGGGTGTCGACCACCTGCCGGAGAGTCCCGAGCGCGCGCGCCGGCGCTTCGAGCTGCTGGAGACCGCCGCCGACGCGGCGGATCGCCTGGGTCGCGGGGCGGACCAACGCGCCCACCTGAACCGGCTGGTCGAGCTCGAGCTGGACCCCACTCGGGAGCCCGACAAGGCCGGACGCGTCTACCTCTTGCACGGCAGGTTCGCGGCGGCCACCGGTCGCTATGGTCTGGCGCGTGGCATGCTGCGCAACGCGATCCTGCTCTTCCAGGAGGTGCACGACCACGTCTCAGAGGGCGATGCCTGCCTGCGACTGGCCTACGTCCAGGGTCACCTGGGGGACTTCGCGGAGGCCGTTCATCTGGCGCGGCGGGCCCTGACCCTGGCCCAGGGAAGACGGCAGCGCGCGCAGTGCCGGCTGGCCCAGGGGGTGGTGGCGCTCGTCGGCGACGATCTGGAGCTGGCCCAACGGCGCATCGACGCCGCGATGAAGGAGCTGAGGGGGCTCCAGGATCCGAGCGCGGGGCTCGACGCCCTCGCCGGAGCGCATCAGCTGCGCGCGCGGGTCTACCGCCTTGCGGGGCGACCGCGCCGCGCCTTCGGATCGATCCAACACGCGGCGCGCCTCGCGGCGCAAGCGGGGGAGCGCAAGCTGGAGGGGGAGATCGCCGCGCGCCACGGGCGGCTCCTGCTCGACCTCGACCGCCCGCGCGAGGCGGAAGCGCTCTTGCGGGAGGCGCTCCTGACCTGCCGCGAGAGCGAGTACCGACGCGGTGAAGCGTTGGCGGCGCTGCTCTTGGGGACCCTGCTCGCGGAGGAGAACGGGGGGGAGTCGCGGGAGCTCCTGACGCGCGCCGTGCGCCTCTCCCACCAGATGGGTCTCAAGCGCGTCGAAGCCCTGGCGCAGGCGATCTCGGCGCGCGTCGCTCGCCAGTCGGGGGATCGGCAGGAGGCACTGCGCCTCTCCCTCTCCGCCCTGCAGCTGCTCGAGCGCTACGGGGGCGAGCTGGCCGACCGCATCGTGATCATCGCCACCCGGGTGATCCTGCTGCGCGAGGCCGCCGAGGATCAGGAGGCCCGCCAACTCGAGGCCTCCCTGCGGCGCCGCGTGCGACGGGTGAACGACCGTCTGAGCGGAGTGGTGATGCGCCAGCGCCACCATCGCGCCAGCACGTCCCTGCTCGAGGCGGCCCTCTCGCCGGAGGGACCGTTGTATCCACGGGTCTCCCTGGCCGGCCTGGAGGGGCGTTGAGTCAGGACCGCCGGCCGGGCTGCAGCAGGCCGCGCTGCTGGCTCTCCTCACTCCGACCGCCCAGCAGCCGGTCGATCAGGCCCCCCGCCCGGTGCAGTCCCCACCCCAAGGCGTAGCGCGACCGGACCGCGCGCCAGTCCGCCTTCCAGCGGGCGCGCTCGGGGTCGTAGCCGCGCAGGAAGCGCGCCCAGTCGGTCAGCCGCAGGGCCGGCCCACGGCGTCTCTCGGAGCGCGCCACGTGGCGGTAGAAGCGCTCGAGCTGGGCGCGGCGCTGGGAGGCGGCGGGGGCGTCGACGAAGTAGGAGCGGTCCAGGTCGAGCAGCCACAGCTCGACCTGCCCGCCGGAGGGGAGCGGACGCACCAGGATGTTGTGAGGCTGCAGGTCGGCGTGCAGGCAACCGTGCAGGTGCAGGCGGCGCACCAGGTCACCCACCGCCTCCAGAACACCACGGCGGGAGCGCTCGGACACCTCCCCACGGCGCAGGCAGTCGAGCCAGTGCCCGAGATCGAGGGTTCCCTCGATGCGGCGCGTGACCAGGTCCAACTCCCATCCGAAGCCCAGGTTGCGGGCGCGGGCCGCCACCACCCGCGGGGTGGGGATCCCGAGCCGCGTCAGGGAATCGGAGAGGATCAACTCGCGGAAGGGGCGCTCCGGGTCGAGGAACCGGGAGCCCGTGAAGCGCCGCAAGAGGCCGCCGTGTCGGAAACGCCGCACCAGGTAGCACTCCCCGAGGAGCTCCAGCTCGTGGAGTGGAGCGCGCCCCGCGAGCTCCGACGGCCGGAGCTCACCGTCCGCCTCGGGGCTGTAGCCCGCCTCGTGCAGGGCCCGGGTGACGTCGGCGTGGACGGCCAGGATGCCCCGCGGGGTCTCCTCGACGAAGTAGCCACCGGGCAGCTCCGCGAGGATCGAAAGGGTGGGCATCGGTCGCCTCGGATGGATCGGCCCGCTAGGTCACCCCGCTAGACCACCCCCGCGCCGAATCCGGGGGCCTCGTCGGTCCGCCGCTCGGGCTCTGCGGGCTCTGCGGGCTCTGCGGGCGCTTTCGGCTCTTCAGGCTCTTCAAGCTCTTCGGGCTCCGCGGGTTCATCGAGCTCTGCGAACTCTGCGGGCTCGTCAGGCTCATCTAGCTCTTCGGGCTCCGCGGGTTCATCGAGCTCTGCGAACACTGCGGGCTCGTCAGGCACGGGGTCCGGTTCGGGCTCGGGGGCGGGAGCGGGATCGGCGGGCGTGGGGATCTCCGCCTCGGGATCGATCCCGGAGCCGAATCCGAAGGCGTCCTCGGACTCGACGGGTGCGGGCGGTTCCTCCCGCTCGGGAGGCTCGCGTCGCGGCTCGCGTCGCGGCTCGCGCTGCGGCTCGCGCTGCGGCTCGCGCTGCGGCTCGCGCTGCGGCTCGCGCCGCGGCTCGCGCCGCTCCGGAGCTCGGCCTTCTTCCTCCCGGGAGCGCTCGGCGCCCGCGGGGCGCCGCTCCTCCTCGTCCCTCTCCGCCCCTGCGGAGGGGCGTCGGCGCCGGTGTTGTCCGCCGACACGTCCACGCCCCTCCGAGCGGAAGCCGTGGCGGGAGCGCTCGCGGCGCAAGCCGTCGGTGTGGGTGTCCCCCACCTCGATGCAGTCGACCGGGATGTCCTCGGAGAGGAAGAGGGACTGGCGATCCCAGAACCGCACCCCATCCTCCCAGGCTTCACGCGCGCGGACGGTGACGACCGCGTACTCCGGCGCGGCGCGGCGCCCGGTCTCGCGGGCGTCCTCGACCGTGCGTGCCAAGTGCAGGAAGGCGCGCCGGCCGCTGCGCAGGCCGTGCTCCAGAGCGCGGCGGGCGTCACGACTGCCGATGCCGACGTAGAGCAGCTCCGGTGGCTCGGCATCGGGACCGGGATCGATCGAGAAGGAGTGACCGTATAGAGCGCGGATGCGACCTCCGTCGACCTCGTAGCGCGGGCGGTCACCCGCTTCGATCGCATCCAACACGTCCTCCTCTTCGATCGGATCCCCGATGCGCTCGTTGAGGGCACAGATCACGTCGTGCATCTCCGCGAAGCCGTGGGAATCGACGTCGAGATCGAACTCCTCGGGCTGGTGGCGGAGCATGTACGCGAGAGAGCGGGTGATGCGTTCGTTGATGGTGCCGTTCGTCATATGAGCGTGCGCACTGGGGCCGAGCCGAGCATTCTAGCCGCGCAGGGCCGACCGTGCCACGCGCGATGACGGGGAGGTTGGCTGGGGCGCCATCACGTCTCGCCCGCGGTAATCGGCTGCGCCGGTCCCTCTTCCCCCTCGCTACGGGCGATGACCGCCGCCCCACAGGAGTCGGACCAGACGTTGACGGTGGTGCGCAGCATGTCCAGCGGGCGGTCGACCGCCAGGAGCAGCGCGGCGCCCTCCACCGGCAGCTTCAGGGCGCTGAGGATGGTGAGCATCATCACCAGGCCCGCCGAGGGGATGCCGGCGGCGCCGATGCTGGCCAGGAGCGCCAGGATCACGATCAACCCCTGATCCCCGAGGGTCAGGCTGAAGTCACCGATGCTGGCGTAGTACTGCGCCAGGAAGACCACCCCGATGCACTCGTAGAGCGCGGTGCCGTCCATGTTGATGGTCGCGCCCAGGGGCAGGGTGAAGGAGGTCACCCGGTTGCTCACGCGTCCACGCCCCTCGACGGTGCGCAGGGTGACGGGCAGCGTCATGCTCGATGAGCTGGTGCTGAAGGCGGTCACCAGGGCCGGGGACATCGCCTTGGCCCAGCGCACCGGGTTGAGACGGCCGACCGTGCGCAGGAGCAGGGGTAGGGAAACCCCGGCGTGGATCACCAGCGCCAGGGCGACGGTGAACATGTAGAGCAAGAGCGCCTTGAAGGGCGCGAAGCCGGTGGCCGCGGTGACCTTCACGATCAGGGCGAAGACACCGTAGGGGAGCAGGGAGAGCACCCCCTCCGCCATCTTCATCATCACCTGGAAGAAGCTCTCGAAGAGCTCCCGCACGCGCCGCGAGTGCGGCTCGGCAGTCTGGGTGATGAAGTACCCGAGCAACAGCGCGAAGAAGATGATCGAGAGCATGGCCCCGTTGTCGCGCAGGGCATCGACCACGTTGGAGGGGACCGCGCGCTTCAGGACTCCGATGAAGCTCTCGTCGGTTCCGCCCCCCGCCCCTACCAGCTCCGCCGGAGCGAGGCCGAGCTGGGCGCCCGACCCGGGACGGATGGCGTTCACCAGGAACTGCCCGACCAGGATCGCGGCCAGACTGGTGCTGACGTAGTAGGCGAAGGTCTTGCCGCCCAGCCGCTTCAGGTCCTTCATCGTCCCCACGCCGGCGACGCCGGTGACGATCGAGGAGAGGACCAGCGGCACGATCAGCATCTTCAAGAGCGCCAGGAAGATCTGGGACGCGAAGATGAAGGGGCCCAGGAGCACCGCGCGGGTGGATTCGGGATCCATCCCCACCGCCAGGGCGACCGCTCCCGCCAGGGGATCGGCCCGAGCCCCCTCACCCGTTGGAGGGACGAGCCAGATCACCTCCCCGTTCGACACGCGAGCGAGGACGCAGTCGGGATCCAGGGCTCGGTCGGGGTCCTCCTCGGAGTCCCAGGCGCGGAATGCGGACGGGGTCGTGAGTGGGACCAGCTCCTGGTCCTCCGCCCCACGTCTCAGGATCGCCTCGGCGAAGATGTCCCCCACCGCGATCTCCGCCTTGTTCGCGGGACTGCCGCCGGAGACCGAAGTGACGCTCACTCCCGAGGGATGCTGGGCCAGCTCGAGCCCCGACCAGGCGGGCGCCGGCAGCGCCCACTGCATCGAGAGGCCCACGATCAGGCCGGCGAGCATCCAGATCAGGACCTTCCAGTGGAAGCTCATCGGGCGCAGAGTAGCGCGGCTTCCCGACTGGCGTCGAGCCCGATGTGGGGTTGTCTCTCTCCGTCTGCCCCTCGTCAGGCGGCGTCGTCACCCGCGCGAGCGGCGCGGAGGAGCTCGATGTCGACCTCCGCGAAGGGATCCTCGGCGGCGGGCTGGAAGCCCGCCGCCAGGAGAGCTGATAGGTATCTGGGGGAGGCCGTGAGCTCGATCCGCAGGCGCTCGCCCGTCTCCGGATCCACCCACAAGAGCCAGGTGGGTCGCGGCAGAGAGCTGCCCGAAGTGCGGACATCGCCGCGCGCGGCTCTCTCGTCGGGGTGGTCGTCTCGCTCGTGTGCCATGTCGCTCGCCGGCTGCGCGCCGGGCGGGTTCCTCTGGGGCCTTTGTCGACAACCGGCCGGTTCCATTTCACCGATCTGGAGAACTTCACCGAGCGCGGACAAACCGCAGCGGTCGTCGGGCACCGTTACGCGGGCGCCGGGGCGGCATTCAACCCCGGCGCCATCACGGGAGCGTCAAGCCCCGATCAGGGTCTCGAAAGCGGACGGTACTGCATGTACTCGGGCGCAGTCAGCCCCAGCGCGTCGAGCACGGTCGGGGCGACGTGCATGACGCTCACCCCCTCCGCGGGCACCTGGACCGGGGCACTCGAGAAAAAGATTCCCGTGACGATCCGTGGCGAAACCGAGGCGTGATCCCCGGACCAATTGTTCGAGTTGTTCTTGGTCAGCGGGCCGGGCACGACCCCCTCATCGGTGTCGACCAACTTGACCTGGCTCATCACGGTATTCCACGAGACGCGGTAAAACTCCGCGCACCCGAGCTGCAGGTCGGCGCAGGGCCAGTCCAGCTCACCCCACTCGACGCTGCTCCCCTCGTACAGGTCAGCCATGATGGCGTAGTCCATCACCACCCTGCGCGGCTCGGCGTAGGGAGCGTCCTCCGGCCCCGGGTCGGTGATCGTGAGCAGCTTCTCGCCGATCTCGCGCAAGAGGGGCCGCGCCTCCTCCTTGGGGACGATCCCATCGGGCTCCCGGTCGGCCATGTTGACGTAGATCATGCCCAGCCCCAGGGAGTAGGCGCGGGTGCGCGACCAGTCGACCACGCTCGCCACCCGCGGCGCGCCCTTCTTGGCGCGGGCCGAGTCGAGCACCAGGTAGCCCTCCTCCGCCAGCCAGTTGTTGACCTCGAACTCCCGGCGGAAGCTCGTGAAGCCGTGGTCCGCGCACATGAAGAGCGCGTCCTCCGGCTGCATGCGCTGGAGCACCTCGCCCACGATGCGGTCGATCTGCTCGTAGATGGCGGGGATGACGTCCTTCAGGGCCGTGGGCTCGTCGAAGAAGTCCACCACCCGGGCCGCCTCCTCGGGGTCGTGCAGGGGATGCTCGGGATCGTGGTACTTGTACATCATGTGCTGCACGCGGTCGGGGGTGCTGAAGACCGCGAAGAGCAGCTCCCAGTCGTCCCGCTCCAGGCAGGCGTAGGCCAGGCGCTCGCGCCAGGCCATGGTGAACTCGATGTCCTCCAGGAAGACGTCCACCGGCAGCGCCCTGTCCTTGAGCTGGTTGGTCATGCACGACCAGCCGAGGGTCTCGTAGGGACCGCCGGTCCAGTCGGCGAGCTGGGCCGAGAACTCGGGGGGCGAGCTGACCGGTTGCCAGAAGGGCGGGTTCTGCGGATCGATGTCGAAGGTGTGCAGGTAGATCGTCAGCGGATCCTCCATGCTCATCACCCGCGCCCGCGTGATGCCCCCGGCGCGCACCAGCCGGTTGAGCTCGAAGGGCAGGCGGAACCAGTCGGTCCACTCCCCCTCCCCCGCCTCGTGGGTCTGACCGGCGATGGTGATCGCCAGGCCGTCGCCCTTGCGCTCGATCACCATGTCGAGGCTCGCGCGGTGATTCCAGGGCTCCCGCTCGAAGTCGTCGATCTCGTCATTGATCTCGGCGCGCCGGTCGCGCAGGGCGCTGCTCTCCTTCCACCCCTTCGCAGTCTGGAGCTTCTCTTCCACCTCCGCCAATTCGGCCTTGAGGGGTTCGACCTCGGTGAAGTTCACCGGGCCGTAGACCTCGGTCTCGATGCGACCGTCGCGCTCGTCGACGCGGAAGATGGTGCCCGTCGAGGACTTGTTCTTCTTCAAGAGGAAGCCCCTGGGAGTGCGGACCGGCTCCCCCTCGTCGGTGGTGTAGAGGAACCACTCGCCGTTGCCCGCCCCGCGCACGTCCGGCAGCCCGAGCCCCGCCAAGACCCTGGCGCCGGGGGTCGGGGGGCGCCCGAAGGCGAGGGCGGCGTCGAGGACGATCGCTCGCTTGCCCCCCCGCGCGGCCAAATCCCAGAAGCCCGGCTGGCTGACGTTGTTCGTGTAGACGCCGGGGACCGAGGAGGGCACGTCCTCAGCCCCGCGCAGGGTGGCGAAGCCCCCCGCCGCCCCCAGTCCGAGGGCCAAGAAGGACGCCAGGAAGAGGTTCGCCCGCAGGACCAGGCGGAAGATCAGCAGGAACACCACCAGGGCGGCGAGCCCCACACCCCCGGCGAGCCCCCAGGCGGGGTAGCCGTGGAAGAGGCCCAGGAGCCCGGTGGGCTCGAGCTCTCCGAGCTGCTTCTCCTCGATCTTGAGGTGCCCGAAGTCGGGCACGGGCAGGCCTCCGGAGTGGCGCTTGATGAAGCTCGGGATGTTGTTCACCAAGGGGTTGGTGCCCGTGTTGAGGGCCGCCCACCCCGCCGCGGACTCGGCCGGATTGGTGGAGACGAGTGGAGCGAAGGTGCCCTTCTGCGCCAGTGCCTCGAGGTTGGGCAGGCGCCCCTCCCCCAGCATGCGCTCCACCGTGCGCGCATCCGCCCCGTCGAATCCCAGGATGACCACCCTTCCTCCAGCTGCAGCGCGCGGAGAGACCGGAACCAGGGAGAGGGCGATGCCCAGGAGCAGGGCCAGGGTGCCGAAGGCCGTGAGGCGCCTGGGGGAGGAGAAGGGGTTCATGGTCTCGGGCTGGGGCGCGGATGGAGCTGGGGTTAGCATGTTGGGCCGGTCTCTCGACGGGACCCTTCTCGTCTCCTCCGTGCGCCCAACCGGGGAGAACGAGTCGGGAGGTTAGGTCAGCCCAACGAAGCATGTCAATCGGCCGAGCAACCGGACGCTGCGTAGTCGAAGGCGTCCAATACGCGGGTACCCGCCGCCCGTTGGGGGCGGTGCGCGGGGCGGTGCCCTTGGCGCTGGTGCTCCTGGGAGCGCTCCTGGGCCTGGCGGTGGTGGCCTGGCTCTCCTGCGTGGACCGGCAGGACGGGGAGCGGGCAGTCGAGCCCGGCGCGACCCCCGCGCCCACGCCGTCGGTCGCACCGGCCGAGGAACCGGGGGGGCAGCGGCAGGCCTCCGGGCCGGTGAACGGGGCGATCGAGGTCGGGATCGACCACCCCTACAAGAGGCTGCCGCGCAGCTTCGAGGGGACGGGCACCATCACCGGGGTGGTCGAGGTGGTCGGCGGGCGCCCCTTCCCCACCAGCTGGCGGCTGGTGATCGAACCCTCCCGCTTCGGCGTCGGACGGGAGCACGCCGAGCGCCGCGAGCGCGAGTTCGACGGATCCCAGCGCACCTTCGAAGAGCAGGAGCTGGCCCTAGGCGGCTACCGCATCTACGCCGAGGCGCCGGGGCTGAACAGCCGCGTGCAGGAGGTGCTCCTCTTCCGCCTGGCGGGCAGCGCGGGTCCCTCGGGCGGGATCCACAAGCACCTGATCCTGCACCTGACCCCCAGCGGATTCATGGACGGCGCGGTGACCGACGAGCGGGGCCAGCCGGTGCCGGGGCTGCCCGTCGTGCTCGAGAACCTGGCCGACCACTCCCGGCTCACGACACAGACCAACGGGGCTGGAGTGTGGCGCTTCGACGGGCTGGTGGACGGGCGTTACCAGCTCTTCCTGGGCGACCCGAACGGTCCGCTGATCCCCGCGGAGCCGATCAACTACCTGGCTCCCCAGCGCCGCCACCCCGACCAGGTCGTGCCCTGCACCAGCACCGTGGAGATCATCACCCGGGACGAGTTGGGGGTGCCGGTGGAGGGGGTGACGGTGCGCGGCTTCGGCACCCCCCACGGGACCTTCACGGTGGTCAGCGAGTCCGACGGCGTGGCCCGGGTGCACTTCCTGCGCGCCGGACGCTACCGGGTGCGCGCCTCGGGACGGGAGGGTCAACGCGGCAAGGCCGACTTCGTGCTCGATGGCACGCAGGAGCTCGAGCGCGTGGAGATCCAGATGCATCCAGAGGAGCGCTGAGGGCGCACTGCGGTGCAGGCAAGCGAGGGAGCCGCTCCGTCACGGGTGCGCGACGTGCTGCGGCTGGCTTGGCCCGCGATGGCCTCCTTCGTGTGCAACAGCGCCTACCGCATCAACGACCAGTTCTGGGTCCAGGGTCTGGGGCCGGAGGCCCACGCGGCGCTGGGGCCGTCGACCTTCCTCCTGATCCTGAACTTCTCGGTCTTCTTCCTGGCGGTCTCGGGCTCGATGACCCTGGTCTCCCGGGCCACCGGCGCGCGGGAGGCGAGCGAGCGGGATCGGGCCATCCGCCACGCCCTGGTGTTGGCGGTGGCGGTCGCGGTGCTGCTCGCCGTCGTCGGCACACCCCTGGCGCGGTCGATCATCACGGCCATCGGAGCCCGGGGACGAGCGGCGGAGCTGGGCACGCAGTACATCGAGACGATCTACCTGGTGAGCGTCCCCCTGGCCCTGGCCCCCCTGGTCGAGACGATCTTCATTTCGATGGGTCACACGCGCATCCCGCTGGCGCTCCAGATCCTCGCCGTGACCGCCAATCTGATCCTGAACCCCTGCCTGATCTACGGCCTGGGGCCCTTCCCCGAGCTGGGGATGGCGGGGGCGGCGTGGGCCACTGGAGCCTCCCGCGCCCTGAGCGCGGGCTTGGGCCTGGTGCTCCTGGCGCGGTTCTTCGGAGTGCGCTACTTCGCGCCCGAGCGTCTGGAGCTCCGCCGACTGGTGCAGATCGCGCGCATCGGCATCCCCTCGGCGCTCTCGATCGCGATCTACTCCGCGGTGTACTTCGCCCTGATCCGCGGCATCCTGGCCCCCCTCGGGGACGCGGTGCTCGCGGGCCTCTCGATCGGCTTCAACGTCTTCGAGGGGGTGGCCTTCCCGATCTACCTGGGGATCGCGGTGGCCGGCTCCTCGCTCGTGGGACGCAACCTGGGGGCGGGGGCGCTGGAGCACGCGGACCAAGCGGTGCGCAGCCTGCGGCTCTGCGCGTTGGGCGCGGGGGGTCTCTTCGCGGTCGCCTTCCTGGTCCTGGGGCCGGTGGCGGTGCCGCTCTTCACCGACGATCCGGAGGTGGCGCGACAGACCCTGCTCTACGTGATGGTGCTCTCCGCCTCCCAGCTCTTCGTGGCCTTCGAGGCGGTCCAGGAGAAGGTGCTCATGGGCGCGGGACACACGGCGCCGATCTTCTGGGTCAGCGTTCCCGGCAACGTGCTGCGGCTGCCGATCGGCTACCTCTTCGCGGTGGGCTTGGGTGGCGGAGCGCTGGGCGTGTGGTGGGCGGTCAACCTGACGACCGTGCTCAAGGCGGGCGCCTACCTGTGGATCGTGGAGCGCAAGGCGTGGCGCAAGGCGGCGCTCGCGCCGTAGCGGCATCCCTCGCGCGCCGCGGGGCAGTACCGAGCCCGCCGCGCGCGAGGGATGCTCCTCAGAAGGCCCCCAGGAAGTCCGCCACCAGGTCCTGGGGATCCTCGATCCCTACCGCGACGCGCACCATCCCGGGGACGACTCCCGCCTGGGCTCGCTGGCGCTCGTCGAGGGCTGCGTGGGACATGAAGGCCGGCAGGCTGACGATCGTCTCCACGCCCCCCAGACTGGGGGCGTCGGCGGCCAGGCGCAGGCGTGAGACGTAGTCGCGCAGGACGCCGTCCCCTCCCCGGTGCACGAAGGAGAGGACGCTGCCGGCCCCGGAGAGGAGCCGCTGGCAGAGGGCGTGGTCGGGGTGCGTGGCCAGGCCCGGGTAGTGCACGCAACCCACCTGGGAGTGGTCCTCCAGGGCCCGCGCCAGCGCCTGGGCGCCTGCGGCCTGGGCGCGGACGCGCAGGGCCAGGGTCTTCACTCCGCGGGCGATCAGGACCGCCGCGGCCGGGTCGAGGATCGCCCCCAGGGTCTTGCGCAGCTGGCGCACGCGGGCGATCCGCTCCCCCCCGCCAGAGACCACCCCGGCCACGAGATCGGAATGACCGCCGAGGAACTTGCTGGCGGAGTGCACCGCCAGGTCCGCACCGAGCTCCAGGGGGCGCTGGAACACGGGGGTCGCGAAGGTGGCGTCGACCAGGAGTGCCGCGCCCAGGGAGTGCGCACGAGCCGCGAGGCGCGGGAGGTCCGCCACCAACAGGGTGGGGTTCGAGAGGCTCTCGCAGACGACCGCTCCCACCGGGCGACCCTCCAGGTCCGCCAGGCGGTCGGGGTCGCGCACGTCGAAGTCCCACACCTCGAATCCCAGGGGCTCCAGCTCCCCGCGCACCAGCTCGAGGGTGCCGCCGTAGAGCTGGTGTGCCAGCGCGATCGTGGCTCGCGGCGGCGTGACCGCGCGGATGGCGGCGAAGAGGGCCGCCACTCCGGAGGCGAAGAGCGCGCACTCCTGCGCACCCTCCAACTCCGCCAGGGCCTCTTCGACCGCCTCCACCGTCGGATTGCGGTAGCGCGAGTAGACCCACGCCGCGTCCCAGTCCCCGCGGTCGGTGAGCGTGTGGGTGCCGGCGTGTTGCAGGAAGGTCGAGGACCGCTCCAGGGGAAGGGCCAGGCCGGGGCGCTCCGGATCGGGTCGCCTGCCGGCGTGTACGCAGCGCGTAGAGTCGCCGCGCTTCGGCCTGGGGTCGTGATCAGCAGCCATGTGGCTATCCTACGCGCCAGGTCGCGACCACTATCCCTCCCGATCGGGCGATTGCACCGGCATCGACATCCCGTACACTCTCCGCCCCCGATGCCGGAAGCCAAGCGCATCTTCGAGTTCGAGGACGTCGATCTCTCCCGGGTCGTCGTGGAGCGCCAGGAGCTCGACCGCTACCTGCGCCAGCGCGGCCGCCTGGCGATGCTGGACGGGGTGCTGCACGAGGACGTCGACGGACGCCTCGTGATCGGCTACGCGGACATCCGCTCCGACGACTGGTGGGCGCGCGACCACGTCCCGGGGCGGCCGATGTTCCCCGGAGCCCTGCAGATAGAGGTCGCGGCGCAGCTGGCCGCCTACGACTACGCCGCCCACCGCGTACCCGGCCCGGTCCCCGACGACACCTTCGTCGGCTTCGGCGGCGTGGACAAGGTGCGCTTCCGCTCCCTGATCGTGCCCGACTGCCGCCTGGTCATGGCGGTCTTCCTGCTCAAGCACTCGCGGCGGGTCTTCCGCTACCAGGCGCAGGGCTTCGTGGACCGCAAGCTGGTCTTCGAGGGGGAGATCCTGGGCGTCCTGGTCTGACGGGGCCGGCCCCTAGCGGGCCTCCGGAGGGGAGGGGTGGTAGTCCCAAATCCCGCGCCCGTAGGTGCCGAAGCGCACCAGCTCCCCGCCGCCCAGGACCTCGACGCTCCAGTAGGTGGTGGCGGGGGCGGCGCATCCCAGGAGGTCCTCCCACGCGCCGGTGCCGTCACGGTAGCGCCAGGCTCCCGACTCGGTGGCGGCGTAGAGGTCCCCGCTGCCGTCGGCCGCCCAGGCCAGGTCGAGCACCAGCGTCCGTGGCAGCCCGTCGATCAGGGGGCGCCAGCTCTCCCCGCCGTCGTCGGTGGCGAGCACCGCCGGGCCCGAGTAGCCCGATCCGGCCACCAGGGCGCGGTCGGCGTCTCTGGGATGAACGGCGATCGTCGCCGGCCACATCCAACGCGCGTCCGCCGACGGCAGGGCGCGCCAACTCCGTCCCCCATCGTCCGTGCGCCACACCCCCCCCGCGTCGTTGCCGGCGTAGGCGCGTTGGGGCCGGCTGGGAGCGAAGGCCATGCTGGTCAGGAAGCGCCCTCCTCCGGCGGTGAAGTCCTCACTGGAGTAGCGCTGGCAGGACCAGTAGGGCCCAGCCTTGCGGCGGTAGCGATAGAGGCGATCCGCCAGCAGGTAGAAGCACTCGCGGTCGGTCGGATCGGCGACGATCGGCGGCATCCAAGCGTGGACGGCATCCGCGGGCAGATCGACCCACGGGTAGAGCAGGTCGGGGCGCTCCTCCCCCTGCTGCACCAGGATGAACCCCGGGTAGCTGGCGTAGACCAGCTCGTGCGTTCCATCGCTGGAGGTCAGGTAGCCGTAGTCCCCCGAGAGCAGTTGCTCGAAGGAGGCGGGCAGGCGGTCGGCGTCGGTGCGCCCTCGCTGGTACCCCTGGTCCTGGGTGCCGACCAGGATCAGCTCTCGATCGTGGCGCGAGGTCAGGGTGGAGTACACCTGGGTCACGCCCAGTCCCTCCAGGCACAGGTTGGTGACGCTGGCTCCCCGATCGCGCGAGAGGTAGGTCCCGCCGTCGGTGGAGATGAAGCACAGGTCCTCTCCCGGCGCGTCGGGATCGGGGCGACTCTCCAAGCCGCGCACGTCCGCGTGCAGCCGGTGCTCGGGGTCGGCGTAGTACTCCCCCCAGGTGTTGAGCTTCTGGAAGGTACGACCGCCGTCGGTGGAACGCCGGCACTCCAGCCCTCCGTAGAGGAGCACGTCCGCGTCGCCGGAGAAGGCCACCATCGGTCCCCAGAACCCGGGGAGCTCGGCGAGGGCCAGGGGCTCGGCGGCGGACCCATCGACGCGGTAGAGGGTCCATCCGGTAGGCGACTCCGCAGCCAGGTAGAGGCGCGGGCCACCCGCCTCCGAGCCGGTCAGGCGCACGCGGCGTGCGTCGGGAGCCACCGGCAGGAGCGTGGGGAAGGTCCGACCGCCGTCGTCGGAGCGGGCGATCGACCCGCCCAGGGCGAGGAAGACCGGGCCGCCCTCGCCGGCACCGACGCGGGGGATCCAAAGGTCGAGATCCTGCGCGGCGGCCCCGCGCCACCGCTCGCAGAAGCTCGCTCCTCCGTCGCGTGAGACCAGCAGCGCACTGTCGCCGGTCTCCAGCGTGGCGAGGAGGAACAGCTCGGGGTCGGCGCCGCCCAGGAGCTCCAGGCGGTGTACGCGCCGCAGTCCGTCGAGGCCCTCCGGAGGGAGCCAGGTGGCCCCTCCATCGGCGCTGCGGAAGAGCACGCGCCCCCGTCTCATGACGAGCAGGTCCTCCCCCGCCGGCGATCCCCCGGCGATCGCCACCACCTCGTCCACCCCGCCGAAGAGCTGGTCGGAGAGGGGCGTCCACCCCGTCCCAGCGAGGCTCCCGCGCCACAGGCCGCCGTTGGCGGAGCCCACGTAGAGGAAGCGCCCACCCCCCGGGATCCGGCCCCCGAGGGCCGCGGAGCGCGTGTGCCCCGCCTGATTGCGACTGCCCAGCTCGACCCAGCGCCCCGGGGCGCCGCCCTCCGGGCGGGCCGCCAGCTCGGCCCGACGCTGCGCGGCGCGGCGGGCGTTGTCGAGCTCGATCCGGCGCCAGTCGGTGTCCGGCGCAGCGCGGTGCATCCCGGCCAGCCAGCGCTTGCGCTCGGCCCCATTCTCCTCGCCCCAGACGTCTCCGAGGAGGTCGCTGGTCGCCGCCGGACGCTCCTCGACCGCGTCCTCTTCAGGGACGGGAACGAGGGCAGCCCACGCCGTGCAGACGGTCGGCAGGAGAGCTACCAGGTGCATCGGAACGAGACGCGAAAGGCGAGGGCGCACACATGCATCCTAGCTCGGTTCCAGCGGCGAGGCTCAGCGGGCCGAAGGTGAGAAGGGGTCGACTCCCGTCGGCCTTCCCGATCCGAGGCGATCGCCTGCGGATCCCTCCTCCGGACGTTTCACCCCAGCGCGAATCCTCTCCATGTCCGCCATCAAGACCTCTCTCCTGGCCCTCACGGCCGCCTGCCTCGGTGTGGCCGGGGTGGCCGTCGTCAACGAGCTGGACCTGTTGCCCGAGTGGCTGCGGAAGGAGAAGGAGACGTCGGTCACTCCGACTGCGGGCGGCCAAGAGCGAGTGCGTCCCCGACCGACCGACGGCCGCCCGATCGAGAAGGGTGGGGGCAGCTCGGTGAAGAGCGGCTCCATGCTGGTGGAAGGTGTGCCCCAGCCGCTGGCGACGTCGACGGAGACCCCGTCCGCCAGCGATGAGGTCTCCGTCCCGGTGGCGCTCATCCCCAGGGACGCCTTCTTCTACCTCGAGGTGCGGTCGATCGGTTGGCTCAACTCGGTGCTCGAGGAGGTGACCGGGTCGATCGATCCGCAGCTCGCGCTGATGGCGGACGGGGACGTGCTGCTGGCCCAGGCCCTGGGGGTGGTGGGAGGCGATCCCGCGCAGATCGACCGCCGTCGCACCCTGGCCCTGGCAGCCGCGATGCCCGCCGGTACCGGTCAACCTGCGGTGACCGTCATCCTGCCGGTCCACGAGCCGACCGAGTTCGCCCGCTCCCTGCGCCTGCCCCCCGGCTTCGCCGAGCCCCGCTTGCAGGCGGGGTACGTGGGGCTCACCATGGGGCCCAGCTACCCGGTGTCCCCCACCGGCGGGGAGATCGCTCGCGACCTGCTCCCCGGCGCCCTCTCGGCGCGGCTCTCGATCGAGCCGGTGCGTCCCTTCTTCGAGCCGGCCCTGGAGCAGGCTCGCACCCGCGGTCGCATGGCAGCGGAGTCGATGCCGGCTCCGGGCGCGTACATGGCGGGGCAGGACTTCGCACTCGAGTTGATGCGCGACCTGCAGGAGCTCGAAATCGGGCTCGACTACGAACAGCAGGTCCTCGAGGTGCACACCGCAATCGAGCTCTCCGAGGATTCCAGTCTGGTCCTCCCCGGCAGCGCTGACGCGGTGGACCTGGCGCGTCTGGGTGCCTTCGTGCGCCCCGAGGACAACCTGGTGGCCTTGGCCGGTTGGGATCAGCGCCTGATCGACGATGTCCTGCAGCCGCTCTTCGACTCGGTGAGCGACTGGTCGATGAGCGAGGAGGACGAACTGGCGCTCGACAAGCTCGATTCCTTCCTGAGCGCCACGTCGACGGTCGGAGAGCAGGTCGGGGTCTGCGGCCGCTTCGAGCTGGGTGCTTCCCGCCTGGCGATCGTCGGTCGGCCCCCGGAACCGGAAGCGTTGATGGCCGGGGCGCCCCTGGCCCTGGCGGCCCTGCCCCTGGCGGAAACGGGGTTGGAGCTCGCGCCGCTGGAGACCGTGGAGCTCGAGGGCGGCAGTGCGTTGCACCTGACGGTGGACCTCTCCGGCGAAGCAGAGGACACGGAGCTGGAGCGCGCGTTGGAGGGCTGCCGCCTGATCTTCGGCAGTGACCAGGTGACCCTGCGGCTCGCACAGCGCGAGGGATGGATGGGGCTCTTCGTCGGCGGAGACGAGGCCTGGATGGAGGAGATGCTCGCCACGATGCAAGGGGAGCAGCAGCCGGAGGGGGAGCTGGCCGCGCTCTTGGCCCACACCCGAGGCGCGCGTGCCGCGGTGGTCTACCGCGTCGACCTGCGTGCACTGGTCGTCAACCTGGTGCGACTGGTGTCGGAGCACATGGGAATGGAGCCCAGTGAGGATCTCGAGCGGCTCGACTCCCTGGCCGGTTCCGAGCCCCTGTGGCTCGAGGCCTACGGCGGGCTGGTCGGCACGCGTTGGAGTGGCGGCGGACGCTTCGACACCGGGAGGCTGATGGCCTTGATGTCGGTGCTGGAGCCCCAGTAGCTGGCGACCGCAGCGGGTCCTACGTCAAGCCCTCCCCGAAATCGGTGGGTCGAATCGCCGTGGGGGGCACCGCTTCCTCGGCGCCTTCCGAGTCGAGGATCGCGAGCACGTCCAGCTCCACGCACTCCGCCTGCACGCCACCCAGGAGCTCGCCCAGGGAGGGGCGCGTGCGCTCCCCCTCCCCACTGATCGCCTCCTTCAGGTAGGTGCCGTGCTCGGAGACGATGACCGCTTCCCAGCAGCCATCCTCCTGCACCTCGAAACGCTCCACCTCGATCCAACGCTCGCGCACCTTGTCCGCGCGCCGGTGGGCCACCCGGCTTGGGGTGTGCTGAGCCAGTTGGATGCGCCGCCCCAGCAGCTCATCCAGGGCCCCGGAGCGCACCTCCCCCTCCACCGTCACCGACGCCCGGTAGCGCTTGGCGTGGGGAGCCTCCTTGAGCGCCCGCACCCGCTCGCGCTCGGTCCAGTGCAGGCCGAGCACCTCCAGGCGCCCGGCGTTGCGTTCGTTGATGACACGCTCGCACTCGGCCAGATCGACGTCGGTGATCTTGGGATCGATCAGCTCCAGGACGAAGGGCCGCCCGCGACCCAGCATGCGCACGTCAATGTCCTCGCGCCCGGCGCCGTGGAACTTGTTCTTGCGCGTCCCGAAGGCCTTGGCCACCACCCAGGCCACCAGCTCCTGCACCGAGTCCCGGGTCAGCTTCCCGAATCCCTCGCACTGGGTGCACTTCTTGCGGCGGCGCGGATGCCCCTTGCACTTGGGGCACCAGAAGATCGTCTGGGGCAGGTCCCGACAGAGCTTGCGGTAGCGTCCCTCGACGAAGATCTTGGTGCGCGGCGGCCCGTTCATTGCCGGCGGGAGGATAGCGCTCTGCGGCCGGTGTTCAAGTCGCGGCGGGCCCGCACTACAATTCTGTGCTCCACCTCCGCCGTCGACGATGCATCCCATCCTGTTCGAAATCCCTGGCATAGGCTTCCCCGTACGCACCTTCGGGGTGATGGTCGTGATCGGATTCCTGGTCGGGGCCTACTGGCTATCGCGCACCGGCCTGCGCTACGCCCACGATCCCGAGGCGGAGCGCCGCGGCCTCGACGCGGTGCCGATCTGGGTCCTGGTGGGGATCCTGGTGGGGGCGCGGCTGATGTACGTGGCGGTCGAGGTCCTGCAGGGCACCGAAGTCGGCCAGGGGTTCGTCGACGACCCCCTGAGCGTGCTCTTCTTCCACCGCGGCGGCCTGGTCATGTACGGCGGGGCCTTCGGCGCCCTGGTGGCCGGCTGGTGGGCGGCCAAGAAGCACCGCCTGCGCAAGGCCCACGTGGTCGACCTGGGGACGATCGCGGCCTTCCTCGGGCTGTCGATCGGACGCATCGGCTGCCTGATGGTCGGTGACGACTACGGCAGCATCGTCCCCGACCAATGGAAGCACCTGCCCTTGCCGATCACCATCACGGTGCCCGAGGTGCTGCCCGAGCACAGCCTCTTCGGCGAGGCCAACGCCGGCCAGGTCCTGTGGGCCACCCAGATCTGGATGAGCCTCAACGCCCTGCTCCTGTCCCTGATCGGCATGCTGCTGCTGCGCCGGCGGCGCTACTGCGGTCAGGTGGGCCTGCAGATGCTGGGTCTGTACGCGGTGATGCGCTACCTGATCGAGTGCTTTCGCGGGGACGAGGTGCGCGGCCTGTGGTTCGGAGGGGCGATCTCCACCTCCCAGCTCATCTCGATCGCGGGCTTCCTCGTCTGCGCGACGCTGCTCTTGCGCCTGCGCCACCGGGTGGACGCGGACGCCGGCGTCCCGGTGCGCGAGGAAGCGGAGGGCGGAGGCGGGTGAACGCGGAGGCGACCCGCGTCATCGCCGGCCTGGACGAGGCCGGCCTCGGTCCCCTGCTCGGGCCGATGACGCTGGGCTGGTGCGCCTTCCGGGTCCCGCGCGGCGACTTCGACTTGTGGGCCCGGTTGCGACGCATCGTGCGCTCCAAACCACGTGAGGACGGGCAGTACCTGATCGTCGCCGACTCCAAGCGCGTCTTCTCCAGGAACCCGCGCGGGGCACGGCGACTGGAGACGACCGTGCTCTCCTTCCTGGCCCAGCTCGACGGCCAGGGCCGCTGGCCCTCGAGCGGCGCCGAACTGCTGCGTCTGGCTCCGCCCGAGCTCGCACCTCGACCGGGCACCTTCGAGGCCCACCCCTGGTACGCCCTGCTGGCCGGAGAGCTCCCCGCGCGGGTGCCCGCGGACCGGCTGGCGCTGCGTAGCGCCCAACTGGGACGGGAGCTGGATCGCTCCGGAGCGAGCCTCCTGGAGGCGGGCTTGCGGGTGGTCCCCTCCGGGGAGCTGAACCGCAGCTGGCGGGAGACCGGCAACAAGGCCGCCAGCCAGTGGCGTCTCACGGGCGCGATCCTCCGCTACCTCTGGCGCAGCTACGCCGAGGGGGGGGTGACCGTCTTCGTCGACCGCCTCGGTGGCCGCCAGCACTACGCGCCCCTCCTGGGACGACTCCTGCCGGGCGCGGCGGTCCACCGCCACTCGGAGTCCACCGCCGCCGGCGAGTACCGCATCGTCGAGGGCCGACGGCGCATGCGCGTCGTCTTCGCCGCGCGCGCCGAGGAGCGCGCATTCACGGTGGCCCTGGCCTCCTGCCTGGCCAAGTACGGCCGGGAGCTGGTGATGGAGGCCTTCAACCGCTACTTCGAGGATCTCCAGCCGGGGCTCAGGCCGACCGCGGGCTACACCACCGACGGGCGACGCTGGCTCTCGGAGGCGGGTCCAGCGCTCGAACGGGCGGCGGTGGAGCCGGGCCTCCTGGTCCGGGAGCGCTAGGATCCTGAACTGCCCCCCTTCGTTGTGCATCCGCCGCCAGACCCCCCAGGAGCGAAGCCCGACTTGAAGATCGCCATCCTAGGAGCCGGCCTCTCCGGCCTGTCCCTGGCCCGCTTCCTCAGCGAGGGGGGCGTGCCCCTCGAGTCGCTGACCCTCTTCGAGGGGGAGTCGGTCCCCGGGGGGCTCTGCCGCTCGAAGCGGATCGATGGCTTCACCTACGACCTGGCGGGGGGGCACATCCTGTTCAGCAAGGATGCCGGGGTCGCCCAGTGGATGCGGGACTGCGCCGGGGGGGACGGCGCCTTCGAGCGCCGCCGCCGCCAGACGAAGATCCGCTTCGGGGAGCGCTGGGTGCACTACCCCTTCGAGAACAGCCTCTGCGACCTGCCGCGGGAGGTGAACTTCGAGTGCGTTGCGGGGTACGTCCAGGCCTGGCACCGGCGCTCGGCCCAGTCCTCCGCGCCCCCCGACGACTTCCTGGGGTGGATCCGCTGGCGCTTCGGCGAGGGGATCGCCGAGCACTTCATGACCCCCTACAACGAGAAGGTCTGGAAGCGGCCGCTCGAGGAGATCGCCAGCGACTGGGTCGCCGACCGCGTGCCGGACGCGCCGATCGAGGACGTCCTGCGCGCCGCGGTGGGACTGCGCACCGAGGGGTACACCCACCAGGCGACCTTCCACTACCCGCGCGAGGGGGGCTTCCAGGCGATCACCGACGGAGTGGCCTCGACCCTGAGCGCTCGGATCCGCCTCGACACCCCGGTGGAGGAGCTGCTGCGCCGCGGCGAGGGCTGGCGGGTGAACGACGAGGAGTTCGACCTGGTGGTGAGCACCATCCCGCTGGACCGTCTGCCCGCCCTGCTGCCCGAGACCCCTCCCGAGGTGGCCGAGGCGATGACGGCGCTCGAGTACAACGCGCTGGTCTGCTTCCTGGTGGCCCTCGATCGCGCCCAGCACCCCGACCTCTCCTGGGTCTACCTGCCCCACCACGGGCAGGGGCCCGCCAACCGGGTGACCTACCTCTCCAACTACTCCCCCTGCAACGCGCCCGAGGGGGCCGCGTCCCTGCTGGTGGAGGTGACCTGTCCAGGGAGCGCGGCTCTCCCGGGCGCGGAGCTGGAGCGCGACACCCTGGCGGGCCTCGCCGCGGCCGGGCTGATCGAACCGGGGGAGGTGCGCTTCACGGACCGCAGCGCAGCCTCCCACGCCTACGTCGTCTTCGACCACGGGCACGCCCAGCGGCGGCGGGCGGCGCTCGACTGGCTCGAGGCGCAGGGATTGATCCCGCTGGGGCGCTTTGGCCGCTACGAGTACGACAACTCGGACCAATGCGTGCTCAAGGCGCGCGACCTGGCGCGGCGCCTCCTGGAGCGGATCGACGCGGGCCACATGCGCTGACCCTCAGGGCCTCGAGGGGCGCAGGACGAGCTCCAGGTCGGAGGTGATGCCGGCGCGCACCTCGACCTCGAGCTCCGCTTCCTCGTAGGCGGCGCCGACTTGTCGCAGGACGTAGCGCCCCGGTGACAGGGCGGGCCCCAGGAGGATGGGGCGTCCGACGCAGGGGCGCTTGAGGAACTCGGTGCCCTGGTCCTTGGGGCGGGGTGCCATGAGGATGGGGCGCCCGTCCCACCCGGGACCCTCGAGGGAGAGATCGGCGGGCTCCTCCCCGAGGCCGAAGAGGCGCAGGCGGATACGGCCCCCCAGCTCGACGGGGACGCCCACTCCGGCACCCCGTTCGCCCACGTCGGGGACCTTGACGCCGCCGGTCAGCAGGGCCCAGGACTGGTCTTCAGGTGCCAGGTCCTCGCGCGGGAAGAGCGTCAGGGCGCCCTGGTACTTCCCCGCCGGGACGTCGGCGAAGACCACCTGGCCTCCGCTCACCTGCGCCGCGGGGAGGCTGTGGATTCCGCCGTGGATGATCATCAGCCCCAGCGACGCGCCCTCCAACTCCGCAGCGCCCGGCCCGCTGAAGGCCAGGATCAGGGAGACGGCCTCCGCGGCCGGCGTCAACTGCACCGTCAGGCGGCCGGAGGCACCGAAGTCCTCGATCGCCACTCGCCGATCGAACTCCTCGTACCCCGGTGCGTCGACCTCGAGGTCGAGTTTGACTCCGGGGTGCATCCAGAAGCGCGTCATCCCCTCGGCGTCGACCCCGTGGCCCAGGAAGAGCATCGCGATGTCGGGGGAAGTGCGTCCGACGGGGCGACGGCGGACCGCGGCGCGCGTCACGGGTCGCTCCCCACACAGGAGCTGCAGCTCGACCGGCTCCAGGAGACTCTCGACGTGGATGCCCTCGGCGGGCGCGGTGACCTCCACCCCATCCCCCGGGGCGCGCAGGTAGTCGAAGGTGTGCCCGTCGAAGCGCGCGGGGACCGCCGCCACCTCGTAGGTCCCCGGCAGGAGGCCGACGATCGAGAAGCTCCCGCCGGGACCCACCGGAACCTCCCGCTTGCGGTGACGGAAGCGCTGGCCGTCCCAAGTGGCCTCGCCGTGGGAGAGCCACGGCCCGCCGCCGGCGCGGGACCAGGCGATGACCCGATCCGAGGGTCCGAGAGGCTCTCCACGGAAGGTCGCCCAGCCGGAGATCGAGATCCCGGCAGCGAGGCGCAGCTCCCCCAGGTCCACCCGGGGGCCCCCCTCGAAGGTCACCAGCCGCTCGAGGAGCGCCAGCTCGGGGTGGCGCACGACCAGTCGCCCCGGGCGCGGCGCATCCAGCTCGAGCTCGAAGGAGCCCCCCTCGTCGCAGCGCGTGCTGCCCCGCTCCTGGAAGCGGCTGAAGAAGCGACTGGCCACCTCCTCGCTGTGGAAGCTCATCCGCACGGCGTCCCAGTCGTCGATCGACACCCCCTCGGCGGGAACGACCCGACCGAGGAGCGTGGCCCCTGCGGAGAGCGGCACGTCCGCCTTCTCCGCGGAGGGGTCCTCGTCGCGGGCGGCTGCGATCGACGCAGCGCGGCGCCCCGCCTCCACAGGGGCGGGCTCGCCCGACGGGGAGGAGGAGCTCCCCGCCCCCACTGGAGGGCCGGGATCCGGCGCGCTCAGGGGCTGACCGCCCGAGCCCTGCGCTGCGGAGGGGGTGAGCTCGGCGACCACGGCCTCGGTCGCTCCACCCCCGCGGAAGCGCTCGGTCAGGGCCCAGGTGGCGACCAGACCGCCTCCCGCCACCAGGGTCAGGGCCGCGGCGGAGGCCAGCCGCTGGCTGGCGCCGACGGTCCCCAGGGCGACGGCGTGCCCGGAGGGCGCACCCGCCTGGAGGATCCCCCGCCGCACGGTCGCCAGCTGCGCGGGGGTGAGGACCACGCCCCCGGAGAGCGCCAGCCCCGCGGGCAGGGCCCGCCGCAGGCGGCGCAGTGCGCGGTAGATGCGCACCCGAGCGGTCCCCGCCGCGAGGCCGTGCTCGCGGGCGATCTCGCGGGGGGCGCGCCCCTCCTCGAGGTAGGGACGCAGGACCTGGCGGTCATCGGGGGGCAGGTCGTCGAGGGCGCGGGCCAGGGCGGCGGAGAGCTCCTCGCGTTCGGCACCCAGGGAGGCGTCCTCCACCTCGAGGGTGGGGCGCTCGAGGCGCAGCGGGTCGGGACGCCGCGCCGCGGCGCGCCGGGCCGCGCGGGCCTCGCGCGCCAGGATGCCCACCATCCAGGGCATCAGGGGACGGCTCGCGTCGTAGCGCTTGGCAGCGGAGAGGACCGCCAGGTAGGTCTCCTGCAGGACCTCCTGGGCCTGGTCGGCGTCGTGCGCCAGGTGGGCGGCCAGGGAGGCGAGCTCGGGAGAGGTGGCGTCGAAGAGACGCGCCAAGGCGCCCGCGTCTCCGCGGTCGCGCCAGGCCAGGAAGAGTCGTCGGATCGTTCGGAGTCGCATGGCCCTCCTCGGGGCGGGGGGCCCGGGCGTTACCGAGATTCTACTCCTCTGCCAAGAGCCTGCGCTCCCCCTCGAGGTCGCGGATCGGCTTCACGTCCTGGACCACCTCCAGGCAGCCGATGTAGGTCCCCGCCTTGTCGCGCACGGGGAAGTAGCGGATGTGGACGAAGCGCTCGCGGAAGTCGATCCAGAACTCGGCCAGCTCGCGCCGGCCGGCCTTGAAGTCGGTCAGGATGCGGTTCACCAGGTGCACGCTCTGGGGGGGGTGGCAGTCCTGCACCTTGGTCCCGATCGCCGAGCGGTTGCGCGCGAAGATCTTGTCGTGGTCCTCGTGGCTGAAGTAGCGCACGATGTCGTCGGCGTCGACGAAGGAGAGCTCCACCGGCAGGGTGTTCAGGATGCAGGCCAGGGTCTCGTGGTCGATCCCGAAGACCAGGTCCTTGACGTCCGCGCCGGAGGCCAGCCGCTCGGCGAGGGCGTAGTTTCGCTCGTGGGTGTCCTCGCCCAAGGCCGCTTCACAGGCCTCGATCCCTTGTAGGAGCGCCTGCTCGTCCTCGGGACCCATGACGCTGATGGCCATCGGGTAGAGGATGTCGTTCTCCTTCCAGTAGTGCTCCTTGCAGAGCGCGGCGTACTCGGAGAATGCCGTCTTGAAGGGAGCCAGCGCGTCCGCGTTGCCGGCAGCGAAGGACTCGCCGTGCTCCTTGAGGGTGGCGATCAGCATCCCCTGGCGCTCGTGCTCGGCGAGCATCACCGCCAGGGGCCCCCCCTGGGTGGGGACGCCGCGCTCTTCCATGAGGGGGAAGAGGTGGCGCTCCTCCTTCTTGTTGTGGCAGCCCTCGACGTAGTTCCAGAGGAACTTCACGGCCTCTCCCAGGAATTGTGGGGAGGGGCCTTCGGGGGCGGCGAGCCTTTGCTCCACGGCCGCGAAGACCTTCTCGATGGTGGTGTGGTCCTCGGTGAGCAGTTCGTGCCAGCGGCGGGTCATCTCAGTCAACCTCTCGTTCCTGTGCGAACCAGTTGTTTCCGTGGGGGAGAACCTAAACCGCTCCCCACCACCGCGCGACGGGGGATCCTGTCTCGAATCGCGAGGTTTGACCGACGTCAAGGGTGGTAGCCGGGCAAGTGCGATCCAACCGCCTCGCTTCGGCGGTATCGTAGGAGTCCCGACCCGGGCTCTTCCCCCCTCTCCCTTCGAAGACGAAGCCATGCATCTCTCCCGTTTGCTGACCCCCATCCTGGGTACCGGCTGCCTCCTGGGTGGTCTGGCCGCCCCCGCGGCGATCGCCCAGCAGCCCACCGGGCTCCCCCTCGACGGCGTGGATCTGGTCCGAATCGCACCCCTCGATCTGCAATCGATCCAGGCGCAGGACATCGCTCGCCAGGCCCAGGGGCTGGCGCCCCGCTACGCGGTGCCCTTCCCCGTCACGATCACCCCCGACGACCGCGGCACCTGGGAGGATCTGGACGCGGACACCGTCCTCTGGCGCCTGAGGGTGACCTCCCCCGGGGCGCTCTCCCTGAACTTCGGCTTCACGGGCTTCTACCTGCCCGCCGATGCGACCCTGGTGGTCCACGGCGCGGACCAGACGGGTCAGTTCCTGGGCTTCGACGCCAGAGACAACGCCGAGCACGGCGAGCTGTGGACGCCGGTGGTGCTCTTCGACGACGCGGTGATCGAGCTGACCGCACCCCTCTCCCAAATCAGGCAGGTCGAGCTGGTGCTGGGCTCGATCAACGTGGGCTACCGCTTCTTCGGCGAGAAGCGCGGCGGCAATCGCTCCGGCAGCTGCAACATCGACGTGGTCTGCCCGGAGGGGGATCCCTGGTGGGACGAGATCAACTCCGTGGGGGTGATCTCCACCGGCGGGAGCACCTTCTGCAGCGGTTTCATGGTCAACAACACGGCCGAGGACGAGAAGCCCTTCTTCATGACCGCCAACCACTGCGGCGTCGGGTCGGGCAACGCCTCCTCCTTGGTCGTCTACTGGAACTACCAGAGCCCGAACTGCGGCCAGCAGGGGGGCGGATCGTTGTCGGACTGGCAGTCCGGCTCCTACTACCGCGCCTCCTACGGCTCCTCCGACTTCACCCTGGTGGAGCTGGACAGCGCTCCGAACCCGAACTGGAACGTCTCCTTCAGCGGCTGGAACCGCACCTCGGCCGACGCCACGGCCGCGGTGGCGATCCACCACCCTGCGACCGACGAGAAGAGCATCAGCTTCGAGGACGACCCCTGCACGACCACCAGCTACCTGGGCACCTCCTCCCCCGGTGACGGCACCCACGTGCGGGTCGAGGACTGGGACCTGGGAACCACCGAGCCCGGCTCCTCCGGCTCGCCCCTCTACGACCAGGACCACCACGTGGTGGGTCAATTGCACGGGGGCTACGCGGCCTGCGGCAACGATCTCGCGGACTGGTACGGGCGCTTCTCGATCTCCTGGACGGGGGGCGGCACGAGCTCCTCGCGCTTGAGCAACTGGCTCGACCCGATCGGGAGCGGCGTCAACACGCTGGACACCCTGGCCCCCGGCTCGTCGGGGTTGCGCGTCACACCCAGCACGAGCCTGAAGGCGAGCGGTGACGTGGGCGGCCCCTTCACCCCCAGCTCGATCGACTACACCCTCGAGAACAAGAACACGACGGGCATCAACTACCTCGTCAGCACGAACGCGGTCTGGCTCGACCTGACCAACGCCAGCGGCAGCCTGCCGGGAGGCGGCACGACGGTCGTGACCGTCTCGATCAACTCGCTGGCGGACACCCTCCCGATGGGGCTCTACGAGGACGTGGTCTCCTTCGAGAACACCACCGATCACGACGGCGACACCACCCGCAAGGTGGAGCTGCAAGTGGGCGTGCCGACCCTGGCCTACAGCTTCCCGATGAACACCGATCCGCACTGGACACAGATGGGTCTGTGGGACTTCGGCCAGCCCACGGGCGGCGGTGGCCAGTACGGCTACCCCGACCCCACCAGTGGGCACACGGGGCCCAACGTCATGGGCTACAACCTCAACGGTGACTACCAGAACAACCTCGGGGAGCGCCACCTGACCTCCGTGGCCCTCGACTGCTCCAACCGCCTCGGGACGACGCTGCGCTTCTGGCGCTGGCTGGGCGTGGAGACGAGCACCTACGACCACGCCTACGTGCGCGTCTCGAACGACGGGACGAGCTGGACCACGGTCTGGGAGAACGGCGGCTCCGTCGAGGACTCGAGCTGGCAGCAGGTGGAGTACGACATCTCGGACGTCGCCGACGGCCAGAGCACGGTCTATCTGCGCTGGACGATGGGCAGCACCGACGGCAGCTGGCAGTACTGCGGCTGGAACATCGACGACGTGGAGGTCTGGGGCCTCGACGTCAACACCGCCGGGACGTACTGCACGCCGAAGACCACCTCTTCCGGCTGCCTGCCCTCGATGAGCTCCTCCGGCACCCCCAGCGCCTCCGCCTCCAGCGGGTTCACCGTCACGGCGACCCAGGTCGAGCCGGGCGAGTACGGTCTGCTCTTCTTCGGAACCAGCGGCGCCGACAACGCCCCCTTCCAGGACGGCTACATGTGCATCCAGTTCCCGCTGGTGCGCACCCCCGTCCAGAACTCCGGTTCCGGGGGCTCGGGCCCCTGCCAGGGGATCCTCTCCCTGGACCTGAACGCCACCGGCTGGTGCGCGGCGATCGGCGCGGGGAACCAGGCCTGGATGCAGGGCTGGTTCCGGGATCCGCCGACCCCCGCCACCACGGGGCTGACCAACGCCATCACCTTCACGGTCCAGCCCTGACGGTCGGCGACGGCGACCCGCGGTGGGGGTATCGAGCTCGGTATCCACACCGCGGGTCGTCGCGTGTACCCTCGCCCGCAGAAAGCGAGAGGCCATGAGCGCAGCGAGACCCACTCCGGGCGAGACGTCCGAGCACTTCCAAGCCTACATCGACCGGGTCCCCGACGGCGACATCGTCCGTCGCCTCGACGAACAGGGAGCCCAGACCGGGGCCTTCCTGCGCGAGCTGGGGGCGGACTTGGGGTGGCACCGCTACGCCGATGACAAGTGGAGCCTGGCCGAGCTGGTCGGCCACCTGATCGACACGGAGCGCATGCTGGCGATCCGTGCCCTGGCCTTCGCCCGTGGCGGCCCCTGCGACCTGCCCGGCTTCGATCAGGACCTGTGGGTCTCCAACGCCGAGCACGACGAGCGCACCCTGGTCGACCTGTCGCGGGAGTTCGAGTCGCTGCGCTCCTCCCACGTGGCGCTCTTCGGTCACCTGACACCGGAGGCGTGGGTGCGCGCGGGACAGGCGGACGGCGCACCGATGACCCCGCGCTCGATCGCCTGGGTGATCGCGGGCCACGAGCTGCACCACCTGGCGATCGTGCGGGAGCGCTACCTCCCGCAGGACTGATCGGGCTCGGCTAGGGCCGCACGCAGGGCCCTGCTAGGGCCGCACGCAGGGCCCTGCTAGGGCCGCACGAAGGGATTGTGGGCCTTCTCCGCACCGATGGTGGAGTCCCCCATGTGCCCCGGGTGGATCGTGAGGTCGTCGGGCAGGACGTAGAGGCGCTGGCGGATCGAGCTGTCCAGGGCCTCGAAGGAGCCCCCCGGAAGATCGGTACGCCCGATCGACCCGGCGAAGAGGGTGTCGCCGGTGAAGACCCCCTCCTTCCAGCGCAGGCAGACCCCGCCGGGGGAGTGCCCGGGGGTCGCGATCACCTCGAGGGTCGTCGCCCCGACCGAGACCTGGTCTCCGTGCTCGTAGAAGTGGTCGGGGGGGGGCGCGGGCTCGACCTCGAAGCCCCACATGCGCGCGCTCTCCACGAAGTGCTCCAGGATGAAGAGGTCCTCGCGGTGCATGTGGACGGGCGCGCCGGTGGCCTCCTTCAGCTCCCCCAGCCCGAGGATGTGGTCGACGTGGGCGTGGGTGAGCAGGATCTTGTCGAGCTGCGCCCCATCCTCCGCGTAGCCGCGCCACACGTCGAGCGCCCCCTCACCAGGATCGATGATGGCGGCCTGGCGGGTCGCCTGGTCGACGGCGACGTAGGTGTTCTCGGCGAAGGCACCGAGGGTGTGGCGGAAGATGTCGAAGGTCATGCTCGGTCGGGTCAGGGCTCGACGGGGACTGGGGCTCGTGGATGGGAAGGGGCGCCAGCCTAGCCCGCTCCCCTCACCAGCGTCGAGCCCGAACCGCTCCGGCGGTCATTCGCCGTAGCGCAGCTCGATCGACTTCGGCGCGCAGGTCTGCGCCATGGGCAGGGTGACCAGGAACATGCGGTCGTGGGCGTCGTGGGGCAGAGTGCTGGAGCGCGCCCGCGGAGTCTCCTCCTCGGTCGACCTGAGCAAGGCCCCCGTCAGCGCTGGAACCGTGTTCGAGTGCCCGGCCACGACCGCCACCGAGCCCGCGGGAAGTGCCCTCAGCACGGCGACCTGCCGCGCGGCATCGCGGGCCGAGACGGTCTCGACCTCGAGCTCACAGCGCTGCGCCAGGGGGGCGAGGGTGGCGCGCGTGCGCTCGTACTCCGAGCAGAAGAGGTGGGTCACTCCCGCCTCTCCCAGCACGCGCGCCAGGGTCCGCGCCCTCTCGACGCCGCGGGGCGACAGCCCCGGATCGCGGTCGGCGGGATCGGAGGCATCGGCCTCGGCGTGACGCACGAGGAAGACGGTGATCGGCTCCCTCGGAACCGGTTCCTGGAGGGGAGGGAAGACGAGCGGGCTGACGAGCACCGCGAGGAGAGCGCTGCGCAGGGAGAACATGATCGGAGGAGGATACCTCAGCGGCCGAAGGCCCCCAGGCGACCGAAGACCCCCACCAGCGTGCCCAGGGGCAGGCGGCTCGTGCCGGGCATCACGCAGTAGGCCGCCCCCACCCCCGCCAGGGCCAGGCGTCCCCGGTGCGAGAGCCCCATGCTGCCCCCCGCCCACCAGCCGACGGCGGCGCCGACGAGCAGGGCCAGCGGCTTGGGCAGTCCCATCGGCGTCATGAAGTCCGCCAGATCGAGCAGGACGCCGGCCACCAGGGGCCCCCATCCCGCGGCACCCTCGCGACCGGGCGTCCCCCGTGAGGCCCCGCCGCGATCGCCTCGGGAGTCGTCGTCGACCCGCTGGGCATCGACCTCGATGACCTCGTCGCCGTCCTCGTGTCCCATTTCGATACACCCCCTGGTCCGCGCGTGCCCGCGCTGGACGGAGGGCAGTGTAGGTGGATCGGGGGCGGGTCCTCCCCTCCGATTTCCGACTCGTTTCGAGACCTCCGGTCGGTTAGCGAATCGAAAGCAGGAAAGGGAACACAGCGCCCCGGGAATGAGTCACTCTTCAGGGTAGGGGAACCTGAAACACCAGGATCGGCGGCCTGGCTCAATGCGACGCGGAATCCAGCTCATCTCGACGTTGAGCCTCACCCTGGCAGCCTGCCACGGGGGGGGCGGAGGCTCCTCTTCCAACGCTCCCAAGGAGCTCTCCTACGGCACGCCCGACGCGGTCTACGTCACCAAGGTGCCGATCGAGGAGAACGTCCCCACGGTCAAGGGCGAAGTCAGCTCCTGGTCGATCACGCCGACGCCACCTACCGGCCTCTTCCTCGACCCGAAGACGGGAGTCCTCTCCGGAATCCCCGAGGTGGAGATGGAGCGCACGGCCTTCACCGTGTTCGCCAAGGGTCCGGGCGGCCAGACCAAGACCACCCTGCACCTGTCGATCCTCCTGCCCGCGCGCTTCGCCTACGCGCCCAGCGGCGACGACACGATCGGGATCTACACCGTCGACCCCTGGAGCGGCGACCTGCGCTTCCACGGCCTGCACCACCACTCCGCCCCGCACTCGGGGCCGGAGCAGATGGCGGTCCACCCCAGCGGCCGTTTCGTCTACGTGCCCAACGCCGGTGAGGTCCAGTCGGACTCGACCATCACCGCCTACGAGGTCGATGGTGACCAGGGCGGCCTGAGCCTGATCGGCCACGTCCCGATCGGCGAGGGGCCTCACCGCGTACTCCTGCACCCCGACGGCACCCGGGTCTACGCGACCTCCTTCATGGACCACCTGATCCACACCTATCAGGTGGACGAGGGCAGCGGGGCGCTGACCCTGCTCGACACGATCCAGACCAACACCGGACCGGAACGCCTGGCGATCGACCCCTCGGGACGCTTCGTCTACGTGGTCCACCGCCCCTCGGCGGACATTCGCGCCTTCTCGGTCGATCCTGTGACCAAGACGCTGGAGTACGGGGCCGGCGGGTTCAACTACTACAAATTCATCCCCAGCGACGTCCAGGTGAGCCACGACGGGAAGCAGGCCTACTTCACGTTCGAGGAGACCGACAACCTGATCTCCTACCGCATCGACCAGACGGACGGTGCCCTGACGATCGGGGACGGTGCCTCCACCAGCGGCCGGCCGCGGGCGCTCCTTCTCCACCCGGACAAGGAATTGGCCTACGTGGCCTGCCCCGACACGGCCACGATCGACGTCTTCGCCCTCGATTCGTCGGCCGATGGGGTGGATCCGGTGATGACCGTCAGCGCCGGCTCTAGCCCCACCGAGTTGGTGTTCGACGAGAGCGGACGTCAGCTCTACGCCCTCAACGTCGACTCGAACGACGTCTCGGTCTTCGCGGTGGACCTCGAGACCGGCACTCTGGAAGCCGAGGAACCGGTCCGGACCCGCGCCGCGGCGACGCATCTCGCGGTGCTGCGCGGAGACCGGCCGGCGCTCCTGCAGGGGGAGTTCGCCTACGCGGTCAACGCGGAATCGGACGACCTCTCGGCCTTCCACATCCACCCGCTCACGGGGGCGCTCATCCCCGGCGGGGCGAATGCCGCCACGGGGGACGACCCGGGCTGGGTGGTGGTCGATCCGATCGGCCGCTTCCTGTGGGTCGCCAACCGGGGGGACGGCACCCTGAGTCAATTCTCGATCGTTCCGGCGACGGGGGAAGTGACCGAGTCCGTTCCGCCTTACGAGCTGGGTGCAACTCCGGGAGGTCTGGCGGTGTGCCCCTCGGGAGCCTACCTCTTCGCGAGCCTCAACGACTCGAACGAGGTGGTGGCCTTCTCGGTCCACCCGGCTACCGGCGCGCTGACGGAGACCGACCGGGCTCCTAGCGCGGCGGGTCCCGCCGAGGTGGCCGTCGACCCCACCGGTCAGTTCGTCTACGTCTCGATCCTCGGCACGAGCGCGAACAGC
>CAZDQL010000014.1:0-91163 GCA_964507325.1 uncultured Planctomycetaceae bacterium
ACCCCGGAAGAGACTCTCACTCATGACAGCGCGCCGGCTTGACTGGCGCTTTCACTGGAAAGTCACCGACACCGCCGGCGTCCAGCGACTCCCGCCGGACACCCGCGCCCAGCCCTGGAAGTTCCACGTGTCACCCGCGACGATCGCACCTCCTGGGGGATTCGGCAAACCCCCACCGGGACCACCCGTGATGCTGTTCCAGATGTCGGTGCTGAAGCTCCCGGTGCCCCCCAGGATCTCCAGGTCCTGGCTGTAGCGCCCGATCGGCCCGCCTCCGGCCAGGCACAGGTCTCCTGTGGAGCCGGGGGGGTCCGAGATGATCCCGGTGCCGTCGGAGACGATGTAGTACGCGAAGAGGCCTCCGGTGACGCCGGTGGCGGTCAGGTTGATCGAGCCGGCGGTGGTGTCGCAGGTGTCGACCCCGATCGAACCCAACTGGTTCGGTCCCTCGCAGAAGACCACACCGCAGGGGGGGTCGAAGACGACGGTCAGCTCGGGGCGCTTCGAGCTCTGGGTCTCCTGACGCGAACCGAAGCGCTTGGCGGTCGCCGAACTCGTCTCGTCGTCGTGCTTCAGGAGCCAGCCGAAGTTCTGGGCCGGATCGTCGACCCAGGCCTGGAGGTCGGCCACCAACCCGGGACCGGTCCAGGTGTAGTTGCCGTTCCCGGCCACGCTCGTGGTGGCGCTGGGACTGCCCACGAAATCCCCTCCGGCGAGGGTCCACATGGAGCTGGAGAAGAAGTTGAAGGTCCAGGTGGCGTCGCCGGGGGTCGCGGGGGCCCCGCCGCCTTCTTGACCGGAGGCGTGGGAGCTGCCCTCTCCCCAATCACGGGTCGCACGGTGCAGGGATACGTCGCGCGCGCCAGAGATGGTCTTGTCCATCGTCAACCGCAGGCTGACCGACTGGATCGTCGCGCCGTCGGGGATCCCGCTCAGGTCGAAGTGCAAGAGCGCGCGCCGGGTCGTGTCGACGGCGGTGCGACCGGAGAAGAGGCTGTTGCCCGCGCCGTTGGAGAGGGTGCCGTCCTCGCCGTACAGCGTGTTGTCGCGGTCGGGGGTGAGGGTGATGTCGTCGGCGAAGGCGCCGGGCGACAGAACGAGAGCGAGGAGTGCGAACGCAGAGCAGGGAATTCTCATTGGAAAAGCCCGGGGAAGGAGGAAGGAGGACGCTCGCCAGAGCGAGTCGGATCGGGGAAGCAGACAGACTACTCCCGGCCGGCCCTCCCGCCAACCGAAGGCAACTGGTCGACGTTGCCACCGCACAGGACGACCGCCACCTCGCGACCGGCGAGTTCCCGATGGTGGGCCAGACAAGCCGCCACGGCGACGCCAGCGGCCCCCTCCACGAGCATCCCGTGGTGCTCCTTTACACGATGCATGCCGTCCGCGATCGCCTCCTCGCTCACCAGGACGAAGTCGTCGATCACCTCACGACAGCCTTCGAAGGTGATCGAGCCCTCCTCCACCCCACCGGCGGTGCCGTCGGAGAGGGTCGGCAGGGAAGGCAGGTCGAGGATGCGCCCCGCCGCCAGGGAGGCGTGCATCACCGCTGAGTTGCGGGGCGAAGCGGCCAGGACCCGCACCCCGGGAAGGACAGCTTTCAAGTACCCGCCGACGCCGCAGGCCAGTCCGCCGCCGCCCACCGAGAGGACCACCGTCTGGAGACCGGCCAGCTCTTCGGCCAGCTCGACTCCGAGAGTGGCCTGGCCGGCGATCACGCGCGGGTCGTTGTAGGGGGAGACGTACACGCGCCCTCGATTCCGCGCGAAGTCGCGGGCGGCCCGCTCCGCGTCGACGCAGTCCCGGCCGACGGACCGCACCTCGACCCCGTGGGCGCGGATCGCCTCGAGCTTCGAAGGGGTGGCGGTCTCCGGCGCGAAGATCACCGCGGGGATCGCGAGCTCCGCCGCGCCCCAGGCCACCGCCAAGCCGTGGTTGCCGGTCGAGGCGGCGACGATCCCCGCCTCCCTCTCGCGCGGCACGAGACTGAGGAAGAGGTTCATCGCCCCGCGCAGCTTGAAGGAGCCGGTGCGCTGGAGGTTCTCGAGCTTGAGGTGGACCCGCGCGCCGGTCGCCTCGCTCAGGTGCGGCGAAGGCTCCAGGGGGGTCCGGAGCACGTAGGGACCGATGCGGTCCAGGGCGCTGGCTGCGTCGACTGCGGGAAGGGGGAGCCGCATGGGGCTGCGCAAGGGTCGGCCCCGGGGAGGAGCTCTCCCCACACCTTGCCCGCTCTACCCCCTCCGCGCCAGTGGGGGCTTCGGCGCGCCGCCTAGTCGTCGATGGCGACGATGCCGGCCCCGCCGATCTTGGCCCCGCCACCCCCGCCACCGTCGCTCCAGTAGATTCCGACGACACGCGAGATCTGCCCCCAGTCCAGTCCGTCCTCGGGTCCCGAGTAGGAGGCGTAGTCCCCGTTGATGTCCACGTACTTGATGTGGACCACCGCCTCCACGGCCCCCTCGGAGCTCTTCACCGGCTCGATCCCGTCCGCGTCGAGCAGCTTGATGGGATCTCCGCGGAAGCGGACGATCTCCTCGTCGGGCAGCGGCAGGACCCTCCAGGACACCATCTCCGGCAAGCCGTCCGTGCCGATGGTCGAGCACAGGCTCGCGTGGTCGAGTGTGAGCTTGGCATCCGCAGCGAGCTCGAGCCGAGAGGCCGCGACGCTACCGAAGACGCGCAGGTCCGAGGGGATCGACAGATGGGCGAAAGGCGCGTAGAGGATGCCGTGGAACTCGCCGCCGGGAGAGAACTCGATCGGCTCTCCCGTCCCGGATGCGGTGTAACCACCCAGCCCTCCGGAATCCGCTTTGCTCGACGCCTGCCCCGTGTCTCCCGTCTCCAGGAGGAAGAGCGCCACGTCCGCCGCGTCCCCCCCCTCCGTGGTCAAGCTCGATCCGGCGGGCAGGCTCACCGCCTCCACGCAGTAGAGGCTCACCGGTCCACCGCTGCCGTCGATCACCAGGCTCCCCCCGGAGGCGATGCTCAGGCGGTCGACGACCACCTCCAGCGGCCCGACGAGTCGCAGCTCGCCCCCCTCGGCCACCGAGATCGAGCCGTAGCCGAGAGCCTGCTCGGTGAGCACCGCGGACCGCCCTGCGGCTACGGATAGATCGGGCTGCAGCGGTACCGGAGGCACTTCGACCTCAGGCAGCTCGAGGGGCTTGCGGGAGGGCACCGTGGCGCCGGTGATCATCACGCCCGGTCCGACCTCGATCCCCCCGTCGGGACCGGGTTGAACGTCTCCCCACACGGTGGTGCGCGACTCGGGATCGGGGGAGCATGCGGAGAAGATCAAGTCGCCGTTGCTGCGCAGCGCGAGGGATCCGGTGTCTTCGTCCCCCCGCTCCTCGGGGGGCACCCAGTCGCCCTCCCCGGAGTCCCAGTCGTCGAGCTCGGCCCCCGCCTCCACCACGACCGAGTCGTCGCCGTAGATCCCGAGCTGCGCGAAGGGGCTCTGCGGTCGCTGGACGACCACGTCGATCGCGTAGCGCCCCCTGCCGACCAGCCCGATGGCGCTGAGGGAGATCTGCTCGTCGCCGATCTCCTGCGCCTCGACCCAGTACACGCCGTCCCCGAAGGCGGCGGGCACCTGGGGAGTGGCGATGTTGCCGCTCTTGCCCTCCGCAACCGCCAGCCAGGCTTCCGAGATGCCCGCCTCGGCGACGTACAGAGCGCGCCGGGCGTCGATCGCGGACTGGTGACGGCGCATGAGCGCCCCCTGGACCTGCACCAAGCCGGCACCGAGCACGGCGATGGCGGTGACGACGATGAGTGCGGGAACGAGCGCCATCCCCCTGCGGCTGTTCGCGGACATGCACTCCACATCGGAAAAGCCATCGGGCGGAACGCAGGAAATGCGGTACTTCGTACCCGTTCTCTCGGCTCCCCCCCCGGAAATCCGTTCCGGGCCTGGCGGATATCGGCAAGTGGATCGCCGCGGCGAATGCTCAGTGCTGCGGAGACCGGGGGCCGGGGAGCTCCTCTCCCCTGTTCGACCAGGCGCTCGAGGGGCGGCCGCACGGGGACGATCCGGCTCCATTCTGGAAGCGAGCGGCGGGGAGGGGAGCCGCATGGGGCGCGCGAAGGTCGGCACCGCTGGGGGGAGCTCGCCCCCACCTTGCAGGCTCTACCCCCTCCGCGCCAAGGGGTGCTTCGGTGCGCGGCGCCTAGTCGTCGCCGTCGTCGCCGTCGTCGCCGTCGTCGCCGTCATCGTCGTCGTCAGACCACTCCACATCGACGACGCGCGCCACCTGCCCCCAGTCCACCCCGTCCTTGACTCCCGAATAGGTGACGAAGTCCCCGCTGTTGTCCACGTACTTGAGCTGGATCTCATCCTCCACGGACCCCTCGGAGCTCTTCACCGGCTCGATCCCGTTCGCGTCGAGCAGCTTGATGGGATCTCCGCGGAAGCGGACGATCTCCTCGTCGGGCAGCGGCAGGATCCTCCAGGACACCAACCCGGGCAGGGCATCCGCGCCGACGACCGAGCACAGACTCTCGTGGTCGAGGGTGATCGTCGCGCCGGGCGCGAGCTCGAGCCGAGCCGCCGCGAGGCTGCCGAAGACCCTCAGGTTCGAGGGGATGGAGAGGGTGGCGTTGGGCGCGTAGAGGATGCCGTGGAACTCGCCGGAGGGCGAGAAGTCGATCCACTCGGACCCCGGGTCCAGACCCCCATCCAACGGGCCACCAGCCGCTTGGTGGGCCCCGTTCCCAACCTCAGGTTCGCCGAGCAGGAAGACCGCCACGTCGGCCGCTCCCCCCCCCACCGTGACGAGCGTCGAGCCGGCGGGCAGGGACACCTCACCCTGGCAGTACAGACCCACCGGTCCACCGCTGCCGTCGAACGCCAGGACCCCCCCGGAGGCCACGGTCAGCGAGTCGACCACGACCTCGACCGGTCCGCGGAGTAGAAGCTCACCCCCGGTCGCCACCGAGATCGAATCGTAGCCGAGTGCCCGACCCGTGAGCGTTTGGGAGCCCCGTCCAGGCACGGCCAAGTCCGGCTGCGCCCAGACCCGGGGCACTTCGACCTCGGGCAGCTCGAGGGACTTGCGGGCGGGCACGGTGGCCCCGGTGATCGTCACTCCCGGCCCGATCTCGATCTCCCCGTCGGGACCGGGGCGCGCGTCCCCCCAAACGGTCGTGCTCTCCCCCGGATAGGGAGAGCACTCGTAGAAGGTCAGGTCGCCGTTGCTGCGCAGCGCGAGGGAGCTCACGTCCTCGTCGCCCCGCTCCTCGGGGGGTACCCAGTCGCCCTCTCCGGAGTCCCAGTCGTCGAGCTGTGCCCCTGCGTCCACCACCACCGCTTCGTCGCCGTAGATCCCGAGCTGCGCGAAGGGGCTGCGCGGGCGTTGGACGACCACGTCGATCGCGAAGCGACCCGTGCCGACCAGTCCGGTGCAGCTGAGGGAGATCTGCTCGTCGCCGATCTCCTGCGCCTCGACCCAGTACACGCCGTCCCCAAAGGCGGCGGGCACCTCGGCGGTGGCGATGTTGCCGCTCTTGCCCTCCGCCACGGCCAGCCAGGCCTCCGAGATCCCCGCCTCCGCCACGTACAGGGCGCGCCGGCCGTCGATCGCGGACTGGTGGCGCAGCAGGAGCGCCCCCTGGACCCGTACCAGACCGGCACCGAGTGCGGCGATGGCGGTGACGACCATGAGTGCGGGAACGAGCGCACTCCCTCTGCGGCTGCCTGCGGGCATGCGCTTCGCATCGGAGATACCTTTAGGTGGACCGCAGGAAATGGGGAACTTCCTGCGAGTTCTTGCGGCCCCTCCCCCTGGAAACCGCTTCCGGATTCTGCCGATATCGGTAGGCGTCCTGAACTGCCCCCCTTCAGTGGGCACAGGGCGCCCCGCTGCCAGCGCTCCACCGGCGGCTTCACCTCTCAGGCCCGCTGCCGACTGCCCTCGGCGGGCGCGAGGGCCTGCTCTGGGGGAAGAACGCTCGAAGTCCTTGGTGGTAGCGGGGTTGCGACGAGAGGCCCCCGGAGATGCACACGCAAGGGAGGCAGTTCAGGTCAGTCGTGGGGGAGTCTGAGGACCGGGTAGCTCCCCTCCCCCTCCCCGTCCGCCGCTCGGATCCCGGCCTCGAAGAAGCCCCAGGTCGAGAGGGAGTCCTCCGAGCGGGGATCGAGGAGCTGGGCGACCAGGCGGCCCAGGGGCTGTCGCGTGGTGACGACCCAGGTGCCCCTGGGGAACATGCGGCGGTCGGGGCGCCAGTCTCCGCGCAGAGCGATCTGGTGGTGCCCCTGGAAAGGCCGCCGAGAGCGCGAGATCTCCGCGGGGGAGAAGATCTCGACGTCGAGCTCCCGATCCTCGGAGAGCTCCTCGATCAGGACGCCGTGGCGTCGCAGCGTGGCGCGCGTCGCCGCACTCGGGTCGCAGAGGGCGTAGCCGTGGGGCAGGGGCTCGCTCGCCTCCGAGGTGAAGCGGTCGCGCACGATCATCGTCTCGGCGCGCCAGGTGTCCGCGGCCACGCGCCGCGTACCGAGTCCCTCGAGCTCGACCTTGGAGATCTCACCCACCAGGACCGGCGCGCGCTCGCCAGCGGCCAGGCGCGTGTCCCAGTGCAGGGACGCGCGCCCTTGGCGGACGCGCTCGTCCGCGGCGGCGCACAGGGCGCGGATGCGATCCGCACGCGCCGCAGCCCGACCCACGGTCTCGAGCACGAAGGCGCGCGTGACGGCGATGCGCTGCTCGAAGGAGCGGTAGCTGTAGGCCTCCGCCAGAACGCCCAGGCGGTTGCGCAGGCCCACGTAGTTGGTGCCGAAGCGCGGCCGGTGGTCGTAGGTGGACCAGCTCCGCTCCCCGCGGCGGGAGAAGTTGCCGTAGTCGAAGACCCGGAAGCCGTGGCGCTGGAGCACCGCCGCGCGGATCTCGGGAAGCAGCTCGTCGCGGGCGAAGGCGTCCAGCTCGGGATCGACTGAGGTCGAGAGGGAGGGAGCGTAGGTCAGGTGGTAGCCGTGGGTCGAGCCGTTCGTCGCGTGCAGATCCATGAAGAGGTGGGGATCCCAGGCGGCGAGCAGCCCCACCAGGGCGCGGCACTCCGGCGCATCCAGCTTGACGAAGTCGCGGTTCAGGTCGAGCCCCTGGCCGTTGGCGCGCTCCCCCACGCCGCCCTCGGGGCCGTTCTGGCTGACGCGGTTCCGGCGGTCGATGCGGTCGTTGCCGGCGGCGTTCAGGACCGGCACGAAGACGATCGCGGCGCTCTCGAGGAGCTCCTCGTGACGCCCCTGGGCGATCTCGCGCAAGAGCTCGAGCACCGCCTCCTTGCCCTCCACCTCGCCGCCGTGGATGTCGGCGTTGACGAGCACGCGCAATCGGTCCGCGGCGAGCTCCCGCCGGGCCTCGGCGGGTGCCGGGATCCCCGCCAAGACGATCGGCAGGGCGAAGTCGCTCTCGGCGTCCCCGGCGGACGCCGCCCGACGTACGAGTCGCTCGCCGTGAGGCAGCGCGGCGAGGGCGTCGAGAAACTCGAGGACCTGGGCGCTGGTGGAGGTTTGGCGGTAGCCCGTGGCCTCGGGCACGGTGCGCGGCCCCTCCTCTTCGTCGGCCGCGAGGGGGGCGCAGAGCAGCAGCGCGAGGAGACGGAAGATCTGCACGCAGACCTCTCAGCTCCCGGGACCTACGACGACCTCCTCCAGCGGCTCCCCGTCCCCCCCCTCCTCGTCGGCGCGCCCGGCCTGCTCCATGGCGCGCAACTCGCGCAGGGCGAAGCTCCCCAGGGCCAGGGCGCACGCGAGCAGTCCCAGCTCGATCCCCAGGACGCCCCAGCCGGAGATCCCCAGGGCCATTGCGGGCTGCGCCTCCGCTCCCCCGAAGAGCATGAAGAGCAGGGGGTAGAGGAAGAGCACGAAGAGGAAGAGCAGGAAGCCCGCCGAGATCAAGGCGACGCGCGCGCGCGCCTTTGCCAGACGCGCGGTGTCGGAGAGCTCCTCGGGGACGCGGCGCAGGAGCTCCCGCAACTGCCCCAGGGCCACTCCACGCCCGTGCGCCGCGCGCTCGAGCTCCGCCGCGCTGGTCGCGGCGTCGGTGCGGGCGCGGTCGATCACCAGCCCCAGATCGCGCTCCCGCTCGGCGCGCAGGGTGCTCACCATCTGGTCCAGCTCCGTGGCGCGACCGCGCGCTTCGCCCAGGGCGCGCTCGCTCTCGCGCAGGCTGTCGGTCACGCGCTCGACCTCCTCCCGCGCTTCCGCCTCCACTTCCAGGGCGCGCTTCTCGTTGGCCACCGCGGCCGCCAACACGCGCCGGTACTCCTCGCGCTCGGAGCGGGCCGTGATCGTCTCCTCGGCGGCCTTGCGCGCGAAGGCGATCTCGGCGGTCAGCTCGAGCTGCAGGCGGCGAGCGGTCTCCCGCTCGCGGGCCAGGTCCGTCTTGAGGGCGTCCAGGGCGGCGCGACCCACGGTCACGCGGCCGGCGGATGCGCCCTTGGGTGCTTGACTCATGGGTCCCCTCGAGGTGCGTTCAATCGGATGTGGGAGCGTGCGGGACCCGCGCAGCATCCCAATTCGAAGGCGCCGGTTCCAGGATGCTTCCGCACCGGCCCCTACCACCCGCGGCCCCGACGTGCTATGCGTCTTTCGACCATGGTTCTCGGCCCCCAATCGCCCCCCCTGCGCAGGCCCTCCCTCTTGACCCCCCTGCTCTTGGCCGCCGTGCTCCTGGCTCTGGTGTGGCGGGAGATCCCCTGGGTCGGCCGCCTGCGGGACCCCGACGCCCAGCCGCGCCAGGTGACCCCCCGGGGCGACCTGGCGTCGGCCGAAGCGACCACGATCGAGATCTTCGAGGCCGCCCGACCCGCGGTGGTGCACATCACGACCACCCAGCGCCAGGCGGTCCGGACCCTCTTCGGCACCCGGGCACGGGAGGTGGAGGCGGGCTCCGGGTCGGGCTTCCTCTGGGACGACGAGGGCTACGTGGTGACCAACTACCACGTCCTGGGTGGAGCGACGCGGGTCTACGTGCAACTCGACGGCGGGGAGGAGGTCGAGGGCTTCGTCGTCGGTGGCGATCCCGACCACGACCTGGCCGTGCTCAAGATCGACTCCCGCGGGCGCGACCTGCGTCCCATCCCGTTGGGGGCCTCCGACGACCTGCAGGTGGGTCAGTCGGTGTACGCCATCGGCAATCCCTTCGGCTTCGACTGGACCTTGACCACCGGGGTGATCAGCGGGTTGGAGCGCTCGATCCTCGCCGTCTCCGGCACGTTGATCGACGGGGTGATCCAGACCGACGCGGCGATCAATCCGGGGAACTCGGGGGGGCCCTTGCTCGACAGCGCGGGTCGCCTGATCGGGGTGAACACCGCCATCCACAGCCCCACTGGAGCCAGCGCCGGCATCGGCTTCGCGGTGCCCGTCGACACGGTCAACCGCGTGGTGCCCACGATCATCGCCCACGGGCGACCCTCCCGTCCGGGGCTCGGGGTGTGGCTGGTGCCCGACCATCAGGTCGCCGCCGCGGGGCTCTCGGGGTTGGTGATCTCCAAGGTCAGTCCGGGGGGCGCCGCGGATCGCGCGGGGCTGCGCGGCCTGGAGAGATCCCGAAACGGGGATATCCAGGTCGACGTCATCCTCGAAGTGGACGGGCGCCCGATGCGGGGTCAGGCGGACCTCCAGGAGGCCCTGCGCGACAAGGAGATCGGGGACCGCGTGCTGCTCGACCTCCTGCGCGACGGCGATCGGCGCGAACGGATCGAGCTGGAGCTGCAAGACGTTCGTTGACGGGCCTCCGGCCCTTGCCCTCCCGGGGCGGCTCGCTATTAATCGTCGCCTGTCCCTGCGGCTCCCGTCGGAGAGCGGAGCCGAACGAGCATCGAATCCCCCTTCTGCCATGATCGAGATCAAGGGCGTATCCAAGCACTTCGGACCGTTGCGGGCCGTGAACGACATCACGTTCCGCGTCGAGCCGGGCGAGGTGCTGGGCTTCCTGGGCCCCAACGGGGCGGGCAAGTCCACCACCATGAAGATGATCACCGGCTTCCTAGCGACGACGCGCGGCAGCATCGTGGTCTGCGGCCACGACGTCGCCCGCGAGCCGCGCTACGCCAAGCAGGCGATCGGCTACCTGCCGGAGGGAGCGCCCCTCTACCCGGACATGACGCCGGGCTCCTTCCTGCGCTTCGTCGCGGAAGCGCGCGGCATGCGCCGCGCGGAGAGCCGGGCGCGCATCGCCGACGTGGTGGAGAAGGTGGCCCTGCACGGCGTCATGCGCCAGCGCATCGAGACCCTATCGAAGGGCTACAAGCGGCGCTTGGGCTTGGCCTGCGCGCTGCTGCACGATCCGCCGGTGCTGATCCTGGACGAGCCCACCGACGGCCTGGACCCGAACCAGAAGCACGAAGTGCGGCGCCTGATCAAGAGCATGGCGCAGGGCAAGGTGATCGTGCTCTCGACGCACATCCTGGAGGAGGTCGAGGCGGTCTGCACGCGCGCCATCATCATCTCGGAGGGGCGCCTCTGCTTCGACGGCTCACCCGACGATCTGCGCCGGCGCTCACCGCTCTTCAACAGCGTCGAGGTGCACCTCTCGCGGATCGAGGGGAGCAATCTGAAGGCGGAGCTCTCGGGGCTCGCGGGGGTGCGGCGAGTCGAGGAGCTGGGCGTACAGGACGGTCTGGCGCGCCTGAGGGTGCTCCCCGAGTCGGGGGCCAACGTGACCAAGTCCGTGGCCGACCTGGCCCGGGAGCGCAACTGGGAGGTGGAGCACCTGCACGTCGACCACGGCAACCTGGACGAGGTGTTCCGCGAGATCACCGCCGGCGAGACGGCCGCCGAAAGCGCCGGTGAGGAGGTATCCGCATGAAGCTCTGGTGGGCGGGCGCCTGGTGCGTCCTGAAACGCGAGATCGCCGGCTACTTCTCGACGCCGGTGGCCTACGTCTTCCTGGTCATCTACCTGGTCCTCTCCGGGGTCTTCACCTGGTATCTGGGGGGCCTCTACGAGCAGGGGCAGGCGGACCTGATGCCGCTCTTCGCCTTCCAGCCCTGGCTGCTGCTGGCGCTGATCCCGGCGCTCGCGATGCGGCTGTGGGCCGAGGAGCGGCGCAACGGGTCGGTGGAGCTGCTCTTGACCCTGCCCCTCACCAGCGCCCAGGCGGTGGTGGGCAAATTCCTGGCGGCCTGGGCCTTCACGGGGGTGGCGCTGCTCCTGACCGTAGGCGAGTGGATCACGGTCGCGTGGCTGGGGGGGCCCGACCACGGGGTAATCCTGGCCAGCTACGGGGGCAGCATGCTGCTCGCGGGCGCCTTCCTGGCGATCGGCTCCTGCGCCTCGGCGATCACCAAGAACCAGGTGATCGCCTTCGTCTTGGCGATCACCATCGGCTTCGCGTTCATCCTCTCCGGCTTCCCGGTGGTGCTCGACGTGGCGCGCGCCGTCCTGCCGCTGGAAGTGGTGGACGCGATTCGTCAGATGAGCTTTCTGACGCACTTCAACGGCATCATCCGCGGCGTGATCGATGCCCGTGATCTGGTCTTCTTCGGCTCCCTGATGGCGATCTTCCTCTACATGAACACCGCCATCGTCGAACTCAAGAAAGCGGACTGAAGCCATGGGAAACAAGCTCATATCCCTGCTCTCGCTGCTCGTCGCGTTGGCTCTGTTCGTGGCCATCAACCTCTTCGCGGGCACGTCCCTGCGCTTCTGGCGCCTGGACCTGACCGAGCAGGAGCTCTTCACCCTGTCGGACGGTACGCGCGGCATCCTCGGGAACCTGGACGAGCCGATCGTCATGCGCCTCTTCTACTCCGAGGAGGCGGCGGGGGAGTTCCCCGCGCTGGTGACCTTCGCGCGCCGCGTGCGAGAGCTCCTGGAGGAGTTCGAGGCGGTGGCCGACGGCCAGATCGTGCTGCAGGTGATCGACCCCGAGGCCTACTCGGAGGAGGAGGAGCTAGCGCTCTCCTACGGCATCCGCGGAGAGATGGCGGGCCCCGGCGGCGAGATGCTCTTCTTCGGGCTGGCCGCCACCAACAGCGTGGACGACCTGGAGACGATCCGCGCCTTCGACCCCAGCCAGGCGCGCTTCCTCGAGTACGAGCTGGCCAAGTTGGTACTCGACCTGTCGCTGGAGTCGCGGCCCAAGGTGGCGGTGCTCTCGGCGCTGCCCCTGGAGGGTGGCCCCCCGGCCAATCCCTACTCCCGACAGCCCACGCCCCCCTGGCAGATCGCGTCGGTGCTCAGGGAGTCCTTCGAGGTCGAGTTCCTGAGCGGTGACCTGACCGGGCCGATCGACGAGGAGGTCGAGGTCCTGATCCTGGTGCACCCCAAGGAGTTCTCCGCCACCACCCTCTTCGCCATCGACCAGTTCGCCCTGCGGGGGGGCAAGGTGTGCGCCTTCATCGACGCCTTCTGCTTCTTCGACCAGGCCGGTCAGCAGCAGCAGATGGTGAGCAAGACCTCCGACCTGGGACCGCTGATGGGCACCTGGGGTTTGGAGCTCGAACCGACCAGCGTGGTGGGCGACATCCAGTTGGCCCAGACGATTCGCGTGCGCAACGACCTGCTGCCCTTCCCGCTCTGGATGGAGGTCAACGCCCAGCGCGACGAGGCGGTCTTCAGCTCCGAGGACGTGGTCACCGCGGGGATGGGGCTGGTGACCGTGCTCTGCCCCGGCGCCCTGCGGGCCGCTGCCGAGGCGACCACCACCTTCGAGCCGCTGATCCGCACCACCCCCGCGGCGCGCGTGATCGACACGGTGCAACTGCAGTTCGTGCCCGACCTGATCTCGATCGCCCCACAGATCCTGCCCAACTTCATGCTCCAGGGCGAAGTCGACCCGCAGGGCGAGCGCAAGGTGCTGGCGGCGCGCTTGAGCGGCCCGATCGCCAGCGCCTTCCCCGCCGGCGCTCCCGAGGGCTGGGAGGGTGAAGGGGAGGTCCTGACCGGCGCCGAGGACTTCAACGCCATCGTGGTCGCCGACGCGGACTTCCTGCACGAGCAGTTCTGGACCCGCACCGAGCAGGCCGGCGGCATGCTCCTGCGGCGCGCCAACGACAACCCGGTGGTGGTGGTCAACGCCGTCGAGAACCTGACCGGCTCGGACGACCTGCTCTCGCTGCGCAGCCGCGGTGTCTTCCGCCGCCCCTTCGAGAAGAAGGAGGAGATCGCCAAGGAGGCCCAGGACCGCTGGCTGGCGAAGGACCAGGAGCTGCAGGTCGAGGAACAGGCGCTGCAGGGCGAGATCATGGAACTGCAGAAGGGCGCGGACGAGGCCGGCATCGTCCGCATTTCGATGCAGGAGCTGGAGGAGCTGCGAGACAAGCAGGAGCAGCTCCTGGAGACCCGCAAGGAGCGCAAGCGCGTCAAGCACGAGCTGCGCAAGGACATCGAGGCACTCGGGACGCGGCTGAAGCTGATCAACATCGCGGGCGTGCCGGTGCTGGTGATGCTGGTCGGTCTGCTCTGGGGTGTGGTGGCCCGCGGTCGTAGGAGGTTCTCGTCATGAGCTACAAGACCCTGATCGTCCTGGCGCTGATCGCGGTGGGACTCACCATGGCCGCCCTGGCCCTCGACGCCCGGCGCGACACCGCCGCGGCTTGGAGCCGGTCGGGGGATCCTCTCTTCCCCGGGCTCGATGGACGCATCTCCGACGCGGTCACCCTGGTGGCGGAGAGCGCCGCGGGCACGACGACGCTGGCGCGCGGCGAGCAGGGCTGGACGGTGAGCGAGCGCGGCGACTACGCGGCGCGCACCGAGGACATCGCCCGGCTCCTGATGGCCCTGGCGGGGGCGAAACGCCTGGAGCCGATGACCTCCAAGACCGAGCGCTACGAGAAGCTCGGCCTGGGGGGCTTCGAGGAGGAAGCCTCCCCCACCGTGCGGCTGCGGGCCGAGAACGCCGCGGGCGACGTCCTGGCCGAGATCTTCGTCGGCCGCCGCCGCTATCACGGCAGCGGCGAGAGCTGGTACGTGCGCGAGCCCGATGAGGAGCGCACCTGGGCCGTGGAGGCGAAGCTGCGCGCTCCGCGCGGCACGGCGGAGTGGTTGGCGACCGACCTGCTGCACGTGGCGCGGGACCGCATGCAGGAGGTGCACGTGGTGCACCGCGACGGCGAGCGCGTGGAGCTCTTGCGCGAGAGCGAGGACGCGGCCGGATTCGACATCGCGAACCTGCCCGAGGGGCGCGAACCCAAGACCGATCGCACGGGCTCCTCCTTCGCGGGAGCCCTGGAGCGACTGCGCTTCCAGGACGTCCTTCCGGCGGCCGAGGCGGCGCTGGACGGGGAGGGGGACGTGGTCACCACCTTCTGGACCTCGGACGGGCTGAAGGTCGTCGTGCAGGGGCACGAGCTGGAGGGGGAGGACGCCGGACTCGACTGCGTCTTCTCGATCTCGGTGGACGAGACCTACGCGCCGCCGGTCCAGATGGGCCCTCCGGTCGCCGCCGAGGAGGGTGAGGAGGAGAGCGGGGTGCAGCCCGAGGAGGAGGCGCCGAAGACCCGCGAGGAGGTCGAGGCGGAAGCCGCGGAGCTGGCCGCCAAGGTGGAGGGCTGGGTCTTCCGCATCCCCTCGTGGAAGCGCTCGTCCTTCGTCACGCGCATGGAGGAGCTCCTGGTGGAGCTGCCGGAGGAGGAGCCGGTGGAGGAGGTGGTGGAAGAGCCGCTGGTGGACGAGGAGCTGGAAGAGGCTGTGGAGGAGCTTCCCGACGATCCCGTGGAGGAAGACTCCGAGCTGGTGGACGAGGAGCTGGAGGACGAGGAGCTGGTGGATCCGCCCGACGAGGATTCCACCGAGGAGGAGGAGGAGAAGGAGGACGACGGCGACGGGAGCTGACGCCGGCCGCGCGTAGGGCTCGCGAGCCGAGCCGTGCAGCGAGGCCGGGGGGTGGGGAGAAGGCCCTCGGGCGGAGGGGAAGTTCCCCTGAAACTCGAGGAGTTTCGGGGGCAGTTGGTCGGCCTGGGAGGGTCTTCGTCTGCCCGTCATCAGGGCTCCGCTGCCCGCCCGTGCGCTCGCCGCCCGTCCCGGTCGGTCGCCCTCGCCCGGTTCCGGGCCCTTGGGGGTGATCGGCCGGGGCGGGCGGTGAGCGCACGGGGCGGGCAGCCCCCTCCGCTCGCTGTCCGGACCGGCTCACGAGCTCTCCCCTCAAGCTCCCCCCACTCCCCCACCGATAGGTGCGCCTCCGGTGGAAACCGCCGGAAGCCACGGCCCGGCGCGGTGGCGACGAAACGTCGCACCCGTGCCGGGCTTCCTCTACGGGGGGCTCTGCTTCAGCGCGAGCGGATCAGCTTCACCACCTCGCTCGCCACATCGTTCGGGACGGTGAAACCCATGGCGTAGAACTCGATGCGCCAGGCCCCGTCCATGCGGCGCAAGACTCCCGTCCCGCGTAGCTCACCGTACCCGGCGTGGGCTAGCTGTTCGTCGAACCACGCCACCGTTCCCCCCGCCGCCAAGGTAACGTGCCGGCCGTGGGGGATGTACTCCCACCCACCTTGGGGGAAGTAGTCCCCCACGTACTCACTGAACTCCTCCAGGGACCAGCGCTCCGAGGCATCAGTCCCCACGAACACCGCCCCCGGAGCGAAGTGGCCCAGGTAGCGCGCCTGGTCCGCCTCCGCCGCGGCGCGGTGCCAGTCGTCGAGCACCTCCCCCACGCGGGCGGCCTCCCCGGCGAGGTCGACGCCGCTCTCGCTCAGGAGGGACCCTCCACGCGGCGTGGAGCAGGCGACCAGCAACAGGGAGGCGAACAGGCCTAGGCAGCGGACGTTCATGGTCATCTCCACCGAGTCGGGAGCGAGTATGCCATCGCGGGAACCGAAACCTATAGTGACGTGCACTCCGCGCCACCACCATGGGTCGCCTCCCCGCCGAGCTCCTCCTGGTTCCGCTCCTCTCCCTCCCGGGCCTGGTCGCCTGCGGGGGCGAGGCCCCGCCCAGCGGGCTGCCGATCGCCCCCCCGGCCGAGTTCGTGCGCGACCTGAAGGTGGCCGAGAACGCGGTCTTCGAGGTGCATGCCACCCTGGAGGAGATCCTGCTGAAGGGGCTGGCGAGGCGCAACGCGACCCGCGTCAGGACGCTCCTCTGCGACGACTTCCTCGGCCGCTTCCCCTCGCGGGAGGGGGGAGTGGAGGTCGCGGACTCGGAGCTCGAGATCCGCGCCTTCCCCGCCGGCGGCGATCAGCTGCTCGACGCCGAGGCGCTGGTCGAGCGCCTCTTCGACCACCTGCACGACCTGGTGCACCTGGGCCGGCTCGAGGCGGAGGCGGATCGCTTCTGGCTCGAGCCGGGAGGCGCGTCGGCGGTGGCCCGTATCGAGCTGCGCGTGGCGGGTTCCACGGCCGGGGAGGAGCGGGTCGACCTGCGCCTGCTGGTGAACCTGGCGCTGACCCGCGACGAGGTCGGCGCCTGGCGAGTCCGGCGCTTGGACACCGTCGAGGGCACCCGCATCGAGGGCCCGGTGCCGCGCTTCGCGCGCGTCACCGACGCCACCGGCTTCCACTTCAACGTCTCGCGCGAGAACCGGCGCATGCTGCAGATCTTCGTCGACGGGCACCGCACCCTGGCCCTGGGCGGTCTCTCGGCGGTGGACTGGAACCGCGACGGGTTCTGGGATCTGCTCTCCACCCGCCGCGGGCAGATGGCCCTGCTCTTCCTGAACGACGGGGCCGGGGGGTTCACCCCCGAGCCGCTGCCGATGAGCCACCCCCGGGAGTGCGGCAGCTTCCTGCTCTACACCGACCTGGACGGGGACGGCAGCGACGAGCTGGTGGGCTCCGAGCCCCTGGGCTTCGAGGGAGAGCGGGGCTGGTGCGGGATCTGGCGCCGCAACGATGAGGGGACCTGGGACGTGGACCGGCGGGCGCTCACCTTCGAGAACCCGCGCGGCCTGCGGCGCATCTCGGTGCAGGCGGTCATCCCCTGCGACCTGGACCAGAACCAGCTCCTGGACCTCTTCATGACCGTCTACGGCTCGGCCCTCTCCCGCGGCGAGAGGTACAACACCGTCGAAGCCCACGACGGCGCCGACAACCACCTCTTCCTGCAGACCGCGCCCGGGGTCTTCAGCGAGGAGTCGGGACCGCGCGGGCTCCACGGCACCCAGTACAGCTACGTCGCCGAGGCCTTCGACTTCGACGGCGACGGAGACGTGGACCTCTTCGAGGGCAACGACTTCGGCCCCAACCACCTGTGGCGCAACGACGGCAACGCGCACTTCCACTCCGACCTGGAGCTGGGCCTGGGGGGCGTGAGCGCCTACACCATGGGGGTCACCCTGGGCGACTTCGACAACTCGGGGTGCTGGAGCCTCTACATCTCCAACATGTCCTCCGAGGAGGGGCGGCGCATCTCGACCGTCACCGACGTGCTGTCGGAGGAGATGCGCGCACGGGTGATGTCGATCGCCTCCGGCAGCCAGCTCTACACCCAGGACCCGGTCACGAAGCGCTGGCGCGAGCACGGCATCGAGGCGCGCGTGAACGAGGGTCAGTGGGCCTGGGGCTGCGTCTTCTGGGACCCCGACGGGGACGGCGACCTGGACCTCTTCGCCACCAACGGCTTCACCACCCACTCCGATCCCGAGCGCCCCGACTGGCAGACCTACTACTGGCGCCAGGTGGTGGCGGACGGCGGCTTCCTGGCGCGGGGAGAGCTCAGTCAGGACGTCAACGAGGGCACCCGCTTCTCCGGCTCCTTCAACGGCCACGAGCGCGACCTGGCCTTCCATCAAGCGGACGCCACCAGCGAGCGCTTCTACGAGGTGGGCTGGCTCTACGGTATCGACGCCCAGCACGACGGGCGCTGTGCGGTGCCGGTGGACGTCGATGGAGACGGCGACCTCGACCTGGCGCTCTGGACCCTCACCGGGTTGGTGCTCTACGAGAACCGCGGGCAGGCGACGAGCTTCGCTCGCATCCGCCTCGAGGCCACCGAGACGCACCGCCTGGCCTTGGGGGCGGTGGTGACGCTCGAGAGCGGCGGGCGCAGCCAGCGCTCCCTGGTGCGCATGACCGACGGCTTCCAGAGCCAGGTCCCCCTCGACCGCCACTTCGGGCTGGGGGATGCCGAGCGGATCGAGCGTCTGGTCGTGGAGTGGCCCTCGGGCGCGCGCCAGGAGTGGCGGGACCTGCCGGTCGACCGCCTGCTGACCCTGACCGAAGGGGCAGCGCAAGTGCACGTGACCCCCATCCCCACCTGGCCCGAGGACACCCGTCCGCGACCCGGCGCGGCTCCCCGCCTGGACCTCTTCCTCGACCGGCCCGGGGGAGGGCGATCCGCCCTCGGAGGAGCCGGCAGCGACGCGCCCCCCACGGTGGTGCGCCTGCAGCGCGGCGACGGGATCTGGCCGGGGCAGCGGGAGCTCGCGGCGGCCCATGCGGACGTTCGCTGGAAGCTGATCCTGGCGCCGGGTAGCGCGGCACCGCCTCCGGACGAGGGGGTCGAGACCTTCTTCGCCGACCCCGACCTCCTGGCGTCCTACTTCGGTGCGGGAGAGCCGACCTGGCCCACGACGGTGCTCTTCGACGTCGAGGGGCGGCCGCGCCGCACCTTCTACCGCGAGACGCGGCCCGAGGAGGTCGACGCGGTCCTGGTGCAGCTCGTCGAGGAGGACCCCTTCCCCGATCTGCTGATGATGACCGGCCGCCAGGCCGTGTCGGAGGGACGCCTGCGGCTGGCGGAGAGCCTCTTCCAGCGCGCGCTGGAGCTGGACGAGTCGTTGACGGGGGCCTGCGACGGCCTGGGTCGCATCTACTTCGACCTGCAGCGCTTCGATCTGGCGGAGGAGGCCTACGGGCGCTCGGTACGCGCCGATCCCGACTACGCCCTGGGGCACTACAACCTGGCCATCGCCCGCATGCGACTGGGACGGCCCGAGGACGCCCTCGAAGCCCTGGCGAGCTGCCTGGAGATCAACGGCGATCGGCGACGCCCGCTGCTGGCCCTGGCGGAGGCGAACCTGATGGCGCGCCGACCCGAGGGTGCCCTGGACGCCTACCAGCGGGCCCGGGCCCTGGAGCCGGAGGATGCCGAGCTGGCCCTCTTCGAGGCCAAGATGCTCGGGCAGCTGGCCCGCTTGGAGGAGGCGCGCCAGGCCTTCCAGGCGGTCCTGGCCCTCGATCCCGGCAACGAGGAGGCCCTGCGCGGACTCCAGCTCGTGGAGCGCCTCATCGAGCGGGGACGCTGAGCGCGCCCCGTCGTCCCCCTCACCAGCCGAAGTACTCCCGCGCCAGCCAACGCGCCGGCCGGCTGTGGACCTCGGCCAGGAGCGCCTCGAAGGCCGACCAGTCCTGCGCTTCCGCCAGGGTGGAGAGCTCCGCCGCGAGCTCCCCGGGCAGGGCTCCGCTGAGCTCGCCCAACTCGGCGAAGAGCTCCGCCGCCCGCTCCTCGTGGGTGCCGCGCCTCTTCCCGAAGCGCGCGCACGCCTGGGTGGCCTTGGCCCAGTCGCGGCACTGCCGCGAGCCGAGGTCGTCCTTCACCTCGCGCTTCTCCCTGCTCTCCAGCTCCGGGCCCGCGGCCTGGAACCACTCCAGGAGCACGGCCAGGGCGGGCAGGACCTCCTCGCGCCTGAGCCTCGCGAGCACCCCCTCCAGGTCCTCGCGCGCCGCCCGCACCGCCGCCAGGGAGGCGGCGGCGCGCGCCGCGTCGGGAGCCAGGGTGTCGGCCAGCTCGGCGGCGGCTTCGAGCACTTCCACCGTCGCCGGGAAGCGCCCCTGCCCGAGCGCGTCTCGAGCGCCCCCCGTCCACCCCTCGCGCCAGGCGGAGAGCTCGTGCAGCCGGCGGCGCTCGATCAGCGCCTCCAGCGGATCGTCGAGGAAGCTCGCGTAGGGGGGAGTGGGCTCCTTGCCGGCCTTGAAGCCGGGATCCCCCTCCCAGATCACCTTGCCGTCCACGTCGAGCAGGAGGACCCGCGGCAGGTTGTAGAGGTCGGTCGCGTAGGCCTCGAAGGAGTGCCCGATGCCGTAGGTGTTCTCCTCCAGGAAGTCGGAGGCCACCGCGCCGGGCAAGGGGTGCTCGGTCAGGTAGGCCTCGAGCCGCGGGTCGTCGTGGGTGGAGGCGATCGAGACCACTCGCAGACCCACCTCCTCGTAGCGTCGGGCCAGGTCGGTGAGCCAGGAGTCGATGCGCACCAGGTCGTTCTGCTCGATGCTCCACAGGACCAGGAGCTGGGGCGCTCCCCCCACCTCGTCCCAGTCACTGCGCTCCCCCTGCACCCAGCGCTGGACGCGCGGGAAGGGGGGCACGCTGCCGAGGAAGCTGCCCGCGATGCCGCTGCCGCCCGCCCCCCCCAGGGCGGCGATGCGCTCCTCGCGCCGTACCCGCCCCGCGCGATCGCGCAGGTCGCGGGAGAGGAAGCGCACGTTGCGGAAGAGCGCGCGCCCCGGACCGGTCAAGAGCCCGAAGCGGCCGAAGAGCACTTCGCGGCTGGGAAAGGTGCGCGTGGCGACCAGCTCGCCGTCGAACCAGACGTCCACGTCGCAGTCGAGCACGTCCAAGCGCAGGGTGTGCCAGGGCGCGGTGCGGGTGCGTCCGTCGCTCGACTCCTCGCGCGCCACGGGGAGGTGCACCCAGGTCTTGGTCGCCGAGGCCCCGAAGGAGCTCATGATGTCGAGGTAGCCGGTGGTCGCCACCCCCTCCATCGCCTCGCGCGCGGGGAAGAAGATCACCCCGTGGAAGGTGTTGGAGCCCTTCATCCCGAAAACGAAGCCGCAGAAGCCGACGTCGCCGGGGAGGGCCTGGATCTGCGCCTCCATCGAGAAGTCCCCGGCGGTGACGCGGTCCAGGGTCAGGACGGTGAAGTCGAACTGGTCGGGGTCGTACGACCCCTTGGAGGCGATCATCTGGGTGCCGTCGGCGCGGAACTCCGTTCCGGCCCCCACCCAGCCGCGCAGGCTCTCCTCGTCGTAGGCCAGCTCCCAGATCGCCGGGTCGCGGCCGGTGCGACGGGCGGCGTCCTCGTACACCGCGAGCAGGTCGTCCAACCCCAGCTCCGAAGCCCCGCGCCAGGCGACGTCCATCACCATCATGTCCAACCCCGCGGACGCGTAGCGCTCGACGATGCTGCGCAGCGCGGCGGCCATGTCGTCCTGCAGGCGGGTCAGGGTGCGGCGGTTGGGATCGAGCTTGCGCAGCAAGCGCTCGATGGCGCGCACCCGGTCCTCGTCCGGCTCGGGCTGCCGCTCGAGCCAGTAGAGCGCCTCCAGGGCCAGCTTGGTGGCGCGGTCGGAGTTGTCGAAGTGCTCGTCGAGCAGCTCGGCGAAGGCCACCAGGAGCTCCACGTCCGCGGGATTGGCCACCAGACCCTTCTCGTAGTGGTCCTTGGCGGTCAGGTAGTCGTCGTTGGCCGCGGCGTAGCCTCCCCAACGGCCATAGGAGCGCTCCGGTACTTCCTGGCCGCTGGCCTCCTGCCGCAGGGCCAGGATCCAGTCCTTCCAGACGGCGTCGAGCTCCTCGACGGTCTGGGGCAGGCGCGCCTCGACGACGGAGCCGTTGCGCGGGACTCCCTCGTAGGGTGGCTGCGGATTGCCCAGCACCACCTCGGTGAAGGTCTTGATGGCGGTCTCCCCCATCTTGCCCCCCGACGCGTTCACGAACTCGCGGAAGGAGTCGCGGTACACGAAGCGCCCGTCGACGGGGTCCTGGAAGTTGTGGAGGAAGTACACCACCCCCCAGGTCGGTGCGTACCAGGGGGGCCCCCAGGAGTAGCGGTTCTCGATCAGGATGCGGAAGGTGGGCGCCTTCTCGGGGGTCACGTCGGGATCGGTCTCGTCGATGCCGTCCCGCGAGTCGGTCATCCAGCCCGCCTGCATGCGATCCGCAAGGGGGAAGAGGCGGTGGTTGGCCGGCATGTTCATGATCACCGTGCCGTTGGGCAGGATGCGCGTGCCCTCGAAGAAGGAGGCCAACCCCTCGTTCAACCAGCCCACCGCGTTGGTCGCCAGGGCGACGAACTGGTGGGCGGCCTCGTGGAAGAGGGTGCCCACCATCTGGTCGAAGCCACCTTCGACGTAGGTCTCCACCGCGCTGCCGGTGAAGTGCCCGCCGGACCACTCCACCGGCGGTCCGATGCCCAGCTCCAGGTACTCGTCGCGCGTGTTGAAGATGTGCACCCGGATGCGTGGCACGTTGCGGCCGTCCTCCGCGGTTCCGTAGCGGAAGAACTCGCGGTAGAAGGCGTTCATCTGCTCCATCGCCTCGGCGGTGCGCACCAGCACCACGTAGCCGGCGTTGGTGACGGTGATGTAGTTGTCGCGCTCGACCTCGCCCGCGTCGTCCCAGGAGGCGTGCTCCGCGTCGAAGGCGGCGATCTCCTCCTCGGTCACGTCGGCGAAGAGGTCCGCCGGCTTGGCGTCCTCCGCCAGGCTGGGATCGGGGGCGGAGGCGATGCGCTCGATCGACTCCTGGGCACGGACGTTCTCGGGGTCCAGGGCCAGGACCTGCTTCCAGGCCTTGATCGCCCCGTGGGGGCGTTTGCGTTTCTCGTACTGTTGGGCGACCGAGACGAGCTTCTTCAGGAAGCGGTCCCGCATCTCGAACAGGTCCCGGGCCAGGGGATCGAGCTCCTCCAGCCGCTTCTTCAGGGAAGCGAGCTCCCGCCGCGGTCGGCCCTGGGCCAGGGCCTGGCGGTACTCGCGATGCCGGGCGTGGACCAGGATGTCCCGGTCCCCGGCGACCTCCGCCCAGCGCGCGTAGAGGTCCCAGGCCTCGGTGGAGCGCCGGTCGCGCTCCAGGGCGCGCTGGATCAGGAGCTGGGCGCGCTCGAGATCACCCGCCTCGAGCGCCCCCTGGGCGCGCTCGAGGGCCAGCCGGAAGGGGGAGTCCTTCTGCCCGGGAGCACCCGCGACGAGGGGTGCGAGCAGGAGCAGGGGGAGGAGGCGGGTGAGCCAGGACATGCGGGAGGAGAGCTCTCCTGGAAGACGGTGGTCGGCCCCCGATCAGCACGGCCCTGCCGGGGATCAGGCACTAGAGGCGGCGGATCCGGATGTTTCGGAACCAGACCTCGTTTCCGTGGTCCTGCAGGGCGATGTGGCCGCTCTCGTTCCTCCCGAAGACGGGCCACTTCGAGAACTTGGAGGCCGCGACGCGCGCGTTCCAGTCCTCGCTCCCCAGTTCGTAAGCGCACTGTCGGACGCCGTTCAACCAGTACTCCACGTGGGGCCCGTCGACCTGGATGCGCACCGCGTTCCATTCCCCCGCGGGACGGGAGTCGTCCCGGGCGGGCGCGTGCAGGCCGTAGTCCGCCCCGGCGGCGTGGAGCAGGTCCACCTCGCCCTCGTAGACGGCGTTGTCGAGCACCTGCATCTCAGGGCCCGACATGTAGGTGGCGCCCTGGTCCTCGGAGACGCGGAACATGATCCCGCTGTTGCCGCGCGGGGAGATCTTCCACTCGAGCTCGAGCAGGAAGCTCGAGTACTCCTCGCGGGTGATCAGGTCCCCCGCCCCGCCGCCGGTGAGGTGGATGGCCCCCTCGGCGTCGTTCTCCCAGGCCTCGGGGACGTGGTCCAGTTTGTAGCCGCGCCAGTGGTCGAGGGAGCTGATGTCGGTCCACGACTGCGAACTCGAGCAGCACCACTGCGGGCAGGAGCAGCCGGCCAAGGCCAGGCTGGCGGTCAAGAGCAGGATCGGAGAGAGGGGCTTCATCGGCTCGTGGGTCTCCGGCTGGGGTTGAGGAAGAAGAGGAAGAGGGGGCGAACCGGTGCGGCCGCAGCCGATTCGTTCAGCGGCTCACTCGCTGGCGAAGGCAGCGTCGAAGGCCTGCGCGCCGACCTCGAAGTCCAGGCGTCGGCAGAAGTCGGCGGACTCGCGCGCGCCGTGCTCGCGGTCCATACCCGCGTCCTCCCACTCCACGCTCAGGGGACCTCGGTACCCGGCGCGGTTGAGCTGGCGCAGGATCGCCTCGAAGTCGATGCGACCGCGACCGACGGAACGGAAGTCCCAGAAGCGGTCGTCGTGCCCGAAGTCCAGGTGTCCACCGAAGACCCCCGCGGCAGTGGGGCGCTCGGACCACCAGACGTCCTTCATGTGCACGTGAGCGACGCGCGCACCCTGCTCGCGCAGGAAGGCCAGGTAGTCCACCCCCTGGTAGCCGAAGTGGCTGGGGTCGAAGTTGAAGCCGAAGGCGGGGTGGTGGTCGATCGCCTCCAGCGCGCGGCGCGTGGAGGCGAGGTCGAAGGCGATCTCGGTGGGGTGCACCTCGAGGGCGAAGCAGGCGCGTTCCTTCTCGAAGACGTCCAGGATCGGGCACCAGCGCTCGGCGAACTCGCGGAAGCCCGCGTCGATCTGTCCCTCGCCGACGGGGGGGAAGGCGTAGAGCAGGTGCCAGATCGGGCTGCCGGTGAAGCCGTTGACCACCACGCGACCCCCCTGGGCCTCGAGCAGCTCGCGCACCGGATCGGGCGCGGCGTCGAAGAAGCGCCGCGCGGCGCGGGCGGTGTCCATCATCTCGTCCGCGGCGCGGCTGCGCACTCCCTGCGCGTCGCCGTCCCCCCAGATCCGCTCGGGTAGGATCGACCTGTGGCGCTCGTCGATCACGTCGCAGACCGCCTGACCGACGAGGTGGCTGGAGATCGCGTAGCAGGCCAGCCCTTGGGACGAGAGCAGCTTCCACAGCCGCTCGCAGTAGTCGTCCTCCGCGAGGGCGCGGTCCACTTCGAAATGGTCTCCCCAGCAGGCGAGCTCCAAGCCGTCGTACCCGAAGCCGCGGGCCTTCGCGGCGAGGGTCTCGAGGGGGAGGTCGGCCCACTGGCCGGTGAAGAGGGTGATGGGGCGGGGCATCGTGGGACGATACGAGTCCCGGTGGCTTTTGGCCAGCAGACCCCCTATCGTGGTGGGTTCCCCCCCTCTCGGTCCGCTCCCCCCAGCCCCCCCCATGCACTGGTACTGCAAGCTCATCGGTCACACCTACGTCTACAAGACCGAGAACAAACGCATCTCCTGGAACACCGGCAAGGACGCCCTGGAGCTGCACCTCACCAGCGAGGAGGGGGAGCCCCGACCCTGGCTGGAGTGCCGACGCTGCGGCAAGCGCATCGACGACCCCACCCCCGACCAGGTGCGGTTGGTCCACTGCAACGTCCGGAATTGACGTTCAGGTGAGGGCCAGCCCAGGGGTGGGGCGCGCCACGGGCGACGTGAGCCAGTGACCCAGGGGGACCTTCCAGACTAAGAGCGCCATGTCCACCACGATCTCCACTCTGGCCCTGCTGGCAGGGCCCGCCCTGACCCTCCCCTCGCTGCTGCCGGGGGACGAATTCTGGGGCCTGCGTTCCGAGGACGGCGAGGCCGAGCTCCAAGTGGAGGGGCTCTTCCAGACCGTCTTCGGCCTGTACGACTCCGACCGCGACCCCTCCTCCGACGCCGAGCTCAAGCGCATGCGTCCCGAGTTCGTCGGCCGCTTCCGTGGGCTGCGCTTCAAGCTCGAGCCGAAGTTCCAGGAGCACAGCGTCGAGCTCGAGGAAGCCTGGATCGGCACCGACCTCTACGACGGCAACGCGGTTCTGATGCTCGGGCGCATGAAGGTGCCCTTCAATCTCGAAGAGGTGCGCAGTCGCCGCCACATCGACTTCCCCGCTTTCTCGGTGGTGAACCAACTCGCGCCGGCGGAGGACCACGGGGTGTTCATGAATGGCCGTTCCGACTCCGGGTTCTGGGAGTACGGCCTGTCCCTCACCAACGGCACCGGGGCGTCGGACACCAACTCGAGCAAGGACTTCGCCGCGCGGGTGATGGTGCACCCCTGGGTCGACGAGGAGGATTCGGGCAAGCCCCACCTGGAGCTGGGATTGGCCGCGACGATCGGCACCCAGGAGGCGGGGGTCGGCGGTGACGCCCTGCACAACGAGTCGGGGGGAGACGTGGTGCGCTTCGCCGATTCCGCGGCCCTCGATGGAGAGCGACGCCGCTTGGGCCTCGAGGCCGCCTGGTACGACGGCCCCTGGTTCGCCCAGGCGGAGTGGGTCGACGTGACTCAGGAGATGACGGGTGACGGCGGGGATCAGGACGTCTCCCTGAGGGGCGGCTACCTGACCCTGGCCCACGTGCTCACCGGCGAGGAGAAGACCTTCGGCGGAGTGAATCCCGATCAGCCCTTCGACTTCTCGTCGGGGACGGGTCGTGGAGCCTGGGTGGTCGCCCTGCGGCTGTCTCAACTCGAGATCGACGACGACCTGGTCTCGTCCGGCCTGGCCCAAGCGGGGGAGGCCACCGACCGCATCAGCACCGTGGCCCTGGGACTGAATTGGATTCCCAACGGAAACATGATCGTGCGCCACAGCCTGATCTGGAGCGGCTACGGCGACAAAGTGCGGCTCGACGACGGCCGGGACGACGAAGAGGTGGCCCTGCTGGTGGAGTTTCAGCTGCACTTCTGATCGGAACCGCCTCGGCAATCCAACCGTCGTAGACTGGTGTCAGGGGGGAGTTCCGCCCATGCACCGTCACGTCACACGCGCACTCCTGAACCTCGGCTGGCCGCTCCTGGCCGCTGCGACTCCAGCCCTGGGTCAGTGTGAGCCCCGGCTCGACACGCCGGAGGCGGGGCCCCTCGACCGCATCGGCGTCGCGACGGCCCTGTCGACGGGCGTGGCGCTGGTCGGCGCTCCCTGGGACGGCACCCAGCTCCCGAAGGCGGGGGCGGTGCGGGTCTACCGCCGAGCGGCGATGCAGTGGTACCCGGCGACGACGCTCTACGCCTCGGATCCGGGGGTCAACGACCAGTTCGGCACCTCGGTGGCTCTCGATGGGACCACGGCGGTCATCGGCACCCCCCTGGAGGACGAGGCCGGCTCCGCCGCCGGCGCGGTCTACGTCTTCGAGGCGCAGGGCGGAATCCTGGTGGAGGTCGCCAAGCTCCTGGCCTCCGACGCGCAGCCGGGGGACGAGTTCGGCTTCGCGCTGGCCCTCGAGGGCGAGCGCCTGCTGGTCGGCGCCCGCTACGGAGACGCCCCCGGGGTCCCCGACGCGGGGGCCGCCTACGTCTTCGAGAGGGTCGGCGGGACCTGGCAGGAGGTGGCCAAGCTCCACGCAGGCGACCCGGGAGCGATCGACTACTTCGGCAAGTCGGTGGCCCTCTCCGGGGAGGTGGCGCTGGTCGGAGCCTTCGGCGACGACGACCTGGGCAGCGGCACGGGGTCGGCCTACGTCTTCCGGGGCTCGGCGGGGTGGGTCCAGGAGCAGAAGCTGATGGCCGCGGACGCGGAACCGATCGACTACTTCGGGTTCGCGGTGGCGGCCCAGGGAGACACGCTGGCGGTGAGCGCCACGGGCTGGGACGGCAACGCCAGCGACGAGGGAGCGATCTACGTCTACCGCTACGCCGCGGGGAGCTGGCATCAGGTGCAGCGCCTCAAGGGCCAGGAGGAGGGCGCGCAACTGGGGAGCGCGGTGGCGCTCTCCGGAGAGCGGCTGCTGGCGTCCTCGGTCCGCGGGGACGGCCGGATGGCCGACAGCGGGGTGGCGCGGGTGTTCCTCGATCAGGGGGGCAGCTTCTCCACCGCGGAGCGACTGGTCGCCTACGACGGCGAGACCGACGACCACTTCGGCGGGGCGCTGGCCCTGGACGGGGACTTCGCCCTGATCGGCGCCGAGGGGGAGGAGCTCCACGGACCCTGGGCGGGGGCCGCCTACGCCTTCGACCTGCCCTTCACCGACCTGGACGTGGATGGGATTCCGGACAGCTGCAAGGTGGGCCTGGGCTTCTGTTGGTGCGGTCAGACCTCCTCCTGCGACAACCTGAGCTCCACCGGGGGCTGCGCCAATTCCACCGGCCGCGGCGCGCTCTTGGAGGCGACGGGGTCGACCCGGGTGGCCACCGACGACCTGGTGCTCGTCGCGAGCGAGCTCCCCGCGTCGGGCTTCGGCCTGGTGTTCATGGGTCCCTGGCCCCTCCCCCCCGCGCCCCTGGCGGATGGGCTGCTCTGCATCTCGAGCCCCATCTTCCGCTTCCCCGCCCGCGCCATCGCGGGCGGCGGGACCCTGACCGAAGGCCCGGGATTGGTGGCCCACACCCACGCCAATTTCCCGAGCGGGGGGTGGATCACGGCGGGCCAGACCTGGCTCTTCCAGACCTGGTACCGGGATCCGAAGGGCCCCTGCGGCCAGGGTTCGAACACGACCAACGGGAGGGCGATCCTCTTCCTGCCGTGACCCGCGTCGCGCGGGAAACGGGCGGATTCCTGGGCCAGCGCTGCGATCGCCGCCGATACTCGGGGCGTGGAAGACGACGGCCCCTCAGATCTCGCCATCACGCTGCTGAAGCTGATCCTGGTCATGGCGACCTTCCCCGTCTGGGGTCCCTTCGTGAGGGCCCTCTGGAAGGAGTTCACGGACGCCATGCGGGCCGACGGAGGGCTCTGGGGGCAGGCTCCCACGCCGAGGCAGAGGCGCGAGATCGAGGCGGACATCGAGGCGCAGGAGGACCCCCGCCAGGTTCACGAGCCGATCGCCCACTGGCGCTCGGCGCAGGGCAAGGGGCCCGGCGCTCCGCGAGGGCTCGCCCGCTCCCCCGACCGCGCCGCGAGCCCCCCCCGCGGCGGCGTCCAGACGGGCATCCAGCCGCGCCGCTTCCACACCGACCGACGGCCGGCCGCCGGCCCCCCCGGCCGACCGCGCTTCAGGTGATCCGGGCGAATGGGAGGCGCCCTGGGGCGAAGCTCCGGCGATGACCGAGCCCCCCCATGAGCTCAGCGAACGCGCCGTCGTGCGCGGATTCGGCTTCGGGAACGACCTGGAGCTCTTCGACTTCGACGAGGACGAGCCCTTCGAGCTCCTCCACTTCGACCGCAACTACTCGGGGGCCCGCTTCGGCGACGGCTACCGGGTCGAGCGCCGCGGGTGGCACCGGCGGGACCTGCTCCTCACCCAGGGCGGACGCCCGCTGGCGAAGGCTCGGCGCCGGGGCTGGGCCGCGAGACCCCGCCTGCGACTCGATTGGCTCGGGCAGCCGCTCGAGATGGAGCTCCGCCTCGACCGGGTCTGGGAGGTCCTGGAGGACGGGGCGCTGATCGGCACCCTGAGCCCACTCCTCGGATCCCACGAGCGCTACGACGTGGAATTCGAGAGCGGTACGAGCGACGAGTTGCTCTGCTTCGCGGTGGCGGTGGCGGAGCTGACGCGCCACCATCCCCTGCTGCGCCTCGCGCGCCTCGTGACCTTCGACCTCTTCCAACGCCAGTGACTGCCCTCTCGAAAGCCACCGTCACCCAGCTCGACGCCACGCCGACCTCCTGGCTGGCGACCACCTACGACGTGCGCGGCGGAACCGCCGGCCTGGCGCGCCTGCGCGTGCGTTGGACGAGCGGCGAGGCCAGCCTGCGGATCGGGAGTCGGCGCTACCGGTGGACACGCGTGGGGAGGCCCGGGGGTCCGTGGCGGATGGAACGCCGCGGCCACCCCGTCGCGCTCGCCCACGACCGCTCCCTCTTGGCGCCCTCCTTCGCGATTCGGTTCGCCGGCCAGCGCTACGAGCTGCGCGCTCGGCCGGGCCGGCGCGCCTTCCGAGTCGAGAGGAACGGGCGCGCGATCGGCGCGATCGAGCCGGTGGCCTGGTACTCCCGGCACGCGCGACTGACCGTGCGCGAGGGACTGCCCGAGGAGCTGGCGTACTTCCTGGTGTTCCTGGTTCTGGCCTCCTGGCAAACCCACCTGCGCTGGGGCCGGATGGCCACCCAGATGCTCGGCCCAACCACCCCCTGAATCCCCCCATGCCCCCCACGCTCCGCTCTCCGTTCCTCGTCGGGCTCCTGCTCTCGTCGACCGGGCTCGGTCTCGCCGCCGAGGCGACCGCCCAGGAGGATCCGGCCCAGCTCATCGAGCGGGTCACGGCGATCTTCGAGGCGAGCTGCGCCCCCTGCCACAACCCCGACGCCGAGTTGCCCGGAGCCGCGGAGGCCTGGGACGGCGCCCGCGATCTGCGCGCCACGGCGGCCAACCGCCTGCTGGTCACGCCCGGGGATCCCGAGCAATCGCTCCTCTACCGGGAGGTCGAGGAGGGATCGATGCCCCCCGGAGGGGTCGGGATCCCGCCCCTCACGGAGGAGGAGCGCGCGGACCTCGCGGCCTGGATCGCCGACGTCACGCTCCTGTCGGAGGAGGTTCTGGGCGCGGCCGCTCCCGAGTCCACGGTGGGGGTCGGCGGGACCACCACCCCGCCCCGCGGCTGGTCGCTGGGGCGCATGCACACCCCCCTGGTGGCCTTTCCGATCGTGCTCCTGGTCGCGGCCCTGATCGCCGACCTGCTGCGCCGCCGGCGCGCCGCCCACTTCTGCCTGGGCTTGGGGACCCTCTCCGCCTTCCTCGCCGCCGCGGTGGGCCGGGCGGCCGCCAGCTGGATCGGCGCGACGGGGACGACGTTCCTCGCGCACGCGGTCCTCGGGGTGGCGGCCGCGGTCCTGGCGCTCGTCACCCTGATCTTCTACGCCGGGAGCGCGAAGGAGGAGCCGGCGACCCCCGTTGCCGTGCGGTGGCTGATGGTCGTGACCGTGGTCGCCGTCCTCGCGACCGGGTACTGGGGCGGGAAGCTCGGCTGACCCCCTGCCATTTCGGCGTCATGGCCTGCCATATCGGCGCCAGCGAAGCAGCCTGAGGGGCCCCAGGGAGCTCCCACGGCGTGGCACGCCCTTTGTTCTTGGGCAGGCGGGTCCGCCCCTCACCGGGCCCAATCCGGCAGAACCACAGGCAGAACCGAGGAGCGTATCGAACCATGCGACGCAACTGCACCACCCCCGCCCGCGCCCTGAGCACTCTCGAGCAGGGTCTCGGCCACTTCTTCAACGGGTTCTTCGAGCCCTTCCCCGCCTCCGACTCCCGCCACTTCGCCGCGCCGATCGACCTGGTCGAGACGCCCGAGGGCTGGAGCCTGACGGTCGACCTCCCCGGGGTCTCCGAGGAGGACGTCTCGATCTCCCTCGACGAGGGGCTCCTCGAGCTCACCGCCGAGCGGCCCCGCCCGACCTTCGGCGACGAGGACCAGCCTCGCCACCTGGAGCGCCGCTACGGCACTCTTACTCGGCGGCTGCGCCTCCCCCAGAACGTCGATCGGGAGGGGATCGAGGCCGAGCTCACCGACGGCGTCCTGCGCCTCCAGCTCCCCAAGAAGCCCGAGGCGCGCCCGCAGCGCATCGAGATCCGTCGCGGGAATCCCTCGAGCTGATCCGACAGCACGCCGCACCTCCGCGCGGTCCCACGGCGGCCCCCTCCCCTGGCGGGAGCGGGGCCGCCGCCTCTTTCCCTCCAGGATTCGGCCCCCCACGGCCGAAGGTCTCCAGTGAACCGCCTGCCTACGGAACTCCCATGCAACCGCCCCTCAAGGAGATCCTCCAGGAAGCACGTACTCTCGCGCCCTTCCCGGAGGTGGCCACCCGGGTCCTGACACTCTCCCAGAGCCCCACGGTGGTGCCGTCGGAACTGATCGAGATCGTCCAGGTGGATCCGGGCCTGACCGCCAAGATCCTCAAGCTCTGCAACTCCGCCTACTACGGCTTCCAGCGGGAGATCGCGTCCCTCGAGGAGGCCGGCAACATGCTCGGCGTGCGCGCCCTGGTGAACCTGGTTCTGACCTCCAGTGCGGGGCGCTACTTCCGCGACTACGGCTCCTCCGACCCCTCCAACCAGCACAACCTCTGGCAGGAGAGCGTCACCCACGCCGTGGCCAGCCGGGTGATCGCCGACAGCAGCGATTCCGCCGACCAGGAGCGCGCCTACACGGCGGGTCTCCTGCAGAACATCGGGAGCCTGGTCCTGGACCGCTTCTACCGCCAGGGACAGGCCTACGTCACCGCGATCGTCGCCCAGGGTTACCCGCTGGTGGAGGCGGAAAAGCTCGCCTTGGGCCTGCATCACGCGGAGCTCGGAGCGCGGCTCATGACCCGCTGGGACATGCCGGCGGTCTTGACCGACACGGTGCGCTTCCACCACAACCCCGAGGACGCCACCATCGATCCGGTGCTCACCGCCACGGTCCACCTGGCGGAGACGATGGCGGTCGCGCGCCTCAACGGAGAGAACACCGCCCAGTTGACCTACGAGGTCAGCGACGCCGCCCTGGAGCTGACCGGGTTGGATCCCGGCGACTTCGACGCGATCGGCGTGAACCTGCGCGGGGAGATGGAGCGCGCGCAGGCCGTGCTGGACCTCTGAGCCTCCCCTCCGACCCTCCCCCCGCGAGACGCGCTGGGAGAGGGGTTGGGGTGGGCAAGGGGACTCGAACCCCCGACCTCCAGATCCACAATCTGGCGCTCTAACCGACTGAGCTATGCCCACCAGCCGTGTTCGGAGCGAGAAGAGAATCGTCCGCGACGGTGGGAATGTCAAGCTGTCGAAGGACCGAAGAGAGAAGCCTCCACCCGAGAGCTCCGTGAGCCCCGAGACCCCCGCGCATCCCGAACACCCCGCCGGCGAAGGCGCCGATGCCCCGCGGGCGGAGCTCAATCGGGAGGCGATCGACTACTACCGCCGCCGCTCCCGCGCTCCCGGCGTGCGGGAGGGGGGCGCGGAGCGCAACTTCTACTGCATGCGGTGTGACGGCGTGATCCCCTTCGATCACGACGCGACCGCGTGTCCCCACTGCGGCGCTCCCATCGAGGGGCGGGCGCGCCGCTACTTCAACTGGGTCGAGATCGACGAACTGCCCAGGAGCGACCTGGCAGCGCTGCTGCCGCTCCTGATCCCGCTCCTCTTGGTGCTGGCGGTGCTGGGCTGGATCGTGCTCTCCTGGGTGGCGTGAATTCGCGACGCTTCGATCGTCAAGTGCGCTTCACCCCCCTGGGGGAGGCGGGCCAGGAGCGCCTCCAGTCCTCCCAGGTCCTGCTCGTGGGTTGCGGCGCCCTGGGGGGGACGTTGGCCCAGGCCCTCCACCGGGCCGGGGTGGGCAAGCTCGTCCTCGTCGACCGGGACGTGGTCGAGGAGTCGAACCTGCCGCGCCAGGTGCTCTTCGACGAACGCCACGCTCGGGAGGGGATCCCCAAGGTCGAGGCGGCGGCGGAGACCCTGCGCCGCGCGGGGGGGCCCAGCGCGCTGGAGCTCCACGCCGACCATCTGGACGCCGACAACATCGCCGACCTGGCGGCGGGTGCGGACCTGGTGCTGGACGGCACCGACAACCTCCCCACGCGCTACCTCCTGAACGACTACTGCGTGGAAGTGGGGCTCCCCTGGGTCTACGGCGGGGTGGTGGGCGGCGGCGGTTTGGTGATGCCCGTGCTGCCGGGCCGCGGTCCCTGCCTGCGCTGCATCTTCCGCGACCCGCCTCCCCCTGGGACGCTGCCCACCTGCGACACCGCCGGGGTGATCGCCCCCGCCGTGGGCGCGGTGGCCTCCCTGCAAGCGGGGCTCGCCCTGCGCCTGCTGGTCGATCCGTCCGCCCTCGAGCCCGCCCTCCTCGAGGTCGACGCGTGGAACGGCAAGGTGCACCGCGTGCTGGCCCGGCCCGACCCCGACTGCCCCGCCTGCGCACGGGGAGAGCGCACCTGGCTCGACGCCCCGGCCACCCAGCAGGCGGTCGTCCTGTGCGGGCGCGAGACGGTGCAGTTGCGCGGGGCGGGCGCAGGTCTGGACCTGGACGCGCTGGCGCGGCGCCTGGAGGGGCTGGCGGTGGAGCTCCGGCGCGTGGGACCGCTCTTGCGCTTCTCCGTGGACGAGGTGCGACTGACCCTTTTCCCCGACGGGCGCGCCCTGGTGGAGGGCACCGCCGACCCCGACCGCGCCCTGGCCCTCTACGACCGCTACGTGGGCGCCTGATGCCGGCCCCCCCGAGCCTGGTCGTGCTGGCCGCCGGCGCCTCCCGGCGCCTCGGCGAGCCCAAGGCGCTGGTCGAGCTCGCGGGGCGCACCGCCCTCGAGCGTCTGCTCGCAGCGGGGCGCGCCCTGGGGAGCGGGCCAGAGGAGCCCCTCCCCCTGGTCGTGGTCGGAGCCCACCACGACGCGATCCGCGCCCACCTGGCGGGTGGCGTCGTGGAGCCCTGCTTCAATCCCGACTGGGCGGCGGGGCGCACCGGGAGCGTGGCCCTGGCCGCGCGGCGGCGAGAGGGGCGCGACCTCTGCGTGGCCCCCATCGACTGCCCCCTGGTGGCCCCCGCCACCTTCGAGGCCCTGGCGCGCGCCTGGGACTCCGCGGGAGCGCCCTCCAGGGGCTGGCTGGCCCCCGGGGTGACGACCTCCGACGGGGAACGGCCCCGCTTCGGGCACCCGGTGGTGGTGGGTCGCGACCTGGCCCGGGACCTGGTCGACTTCGATCCCGCAGAGCCCCTCCGGAGCCTGAGGGAGCGGGCAGAGCCCCTGCTGGCCGTCTCGGTCGGAGACCGCGCCGTACTGGACGATTTGGACACCCCCGCGGACCTCTCCCGACTTCGCGCCCAAGCCGCCGATCGACCTTCAGACGCTCCCCATTGAGGGTCGAAAACTGTCCGCGGGTGGTTCCGCCGGGACTCCGTTCCCGGGGTGCGCTACCCCTACAGGTCTCCAATGAGCTTCCAGGGCGACGCTCGCGGCATCGGCCTTGCCGAGCTCCTGCAGGGGCTCGCGCGGGGGCGCAAGGAGGGCATCCTGACCCTGACCTCGACCTCCTCGCAGCGCGCGGTCCTGGGCATCGACGGGGGCAAGGGGTTCCTCCTGCCCGAGGAGGGAGAGGATCCGGAGCGCTGGCGGGATCGGGTGCGGGACGCGTGGGCCGACGATCCCGTCGGACGCGCCGACTACCTGCGCATGAGCGAGGTGGCCCGCGCCCACCGGCTGGAGAGCCTCTACTGCCTGCTCGACGGCGGGAACGTGCACTTCCGCTTCGACCCCGGAGTGCTCCCCAGGCCCTCGCCCACTCTGGGGGAGGAGCCGGAGGCACAGAGCGACGTCTTTTGCGAGGGGATCCAGATCGAGTTCCTCCTGCTCGAGTACGCGCGCATCGCGGACGAACTCGAAGGCGCCCCTGAGGCGCACGAGATCCCGGCTCAGCGGGTGCCCTGCGTGCTCGACCCCACCGCCGCCGGCGGCACGCCCCTCACCCTGCTCGAGGCGTGCGACGGGCGTTCCACGGTCCAGGAGATCTCCGATCGCCTCGGCTGGCCGATTCGGCAGACGCGACTGACCCTCTTGCCCGCCCTCGCGTCGGGAGCCCTGCGGCCCGCCCATCCCGCCGAGCTCCTCGAGCTCGTCTACTCCGAGCTCTCCGCCCGCAACTTCTCCCGCGCCGCCGTGCGCCTGGGGGCCTGGTGCCGCGAGGGCACCCCCGGTCCGGTCCCGATGGAGTGCGCCGAGCGTCTCTCCAACGAGTGGCTCAGCGGCCGGCTGACCGCCGCCCTGCGCGGCATGTGCGGGCGCGACCGGCGCACCCTCCTGCGACGCCTCGACCACACCCTGCAGAATCCCTCCCAGTCGGTGGTGCACTGGCTGGAGGCCTCGCGCGTCGACAAGACCGACCGCATCGCCCGCCTCAGGCGTCTGGCGGCGGAGTTCAAGGAGGGCAGCGATCCCGAGCGCCCCGGGGTGCGCGACCTGCTCGACTGGGCCAAGGAGCAGCAGGAGGCGGGCCTCGCCCGACGCGGCGCGCCGCTGCTCGTGATGGCGGCTCACCTGCAGCCGTCGAACACCGCCCTGCAACTGGAGCTGGGAACCGGACTTGTGGCCGCAGGCCGTCCCCTCGAGGGTGCGCCGTGGGTGATCGCCGCCGGCAAGGAGCTGCTCGACCACGGCAGCGCGGACCGCGCCGTGGGACCGCTCAGGGCGTTGCTCGAGCGTGACCCGCGCAACCGGGAGTGCCGCCAGCTCCTCTCTCGGGCCCGACGCCAGTCGACCAGCGCCCGCAAGCTGCGCAAGAACCTGCTCATCGGCCTCGCCGCCACCGTCGTCCTGGCGGGGGTCGCCCTGGTCAAGGTGCACCGCGACACCCGCAATCGGGACCGGCTGGCGGAGGTGCGCGCGCTGATGCACACCCCCCAGCGGGCGCGCGCCGCCTTGCGGGAGTTCTTCGGCCGCGACAACTCCACCGCGGTGGTCGCCCTGCGCAGGGAGATCGACGACCGGGAGCGCATCGACGAGCTCGAGATGCGCTCCGCCTGGATCTCCGACTACAACGAGATCCAGCTCGAGTGCTCGAAGGGCGAACCGATCGTCGCCCTGGCGCGCATCTGCGAGCTCGAGGCTCCGCCCCGGCTGCGGCAGGTGGAGGAGCTGTGGCCGGAGAAGGGGGACCTCTACCGCGCCATCACCGATCACCTGCACGAGGAGCTGCAGGCGCTCGGGGAGCCGGTCGAAGGCGCCCCACAGCAGGTCAGCCGTGAGGATCAGCTCGAGCATCAGGTCGACGAGCTGATGGTCGCCGTCGAGGCGGAAGCCAGGCACTCCGCCCAGCGTGCCCCCTTCCTCGAGCGCTTGGCCGTGCTCGAGGTCGAGATCGAGGCCCGGCGATCGGTGCGCGAGGAGAAGATCCGCGCCCGCCTGCACGAGGAGAACCTCGAGAAGCAGACCGAGCTCTACCAGTTGGCGGAGGCCTACGCCAAGAGCGGCGACTTCCAACGCGCCCTGAAGTGCTACGAGGAGATCATCGCCCGCGATACCGACGGTCGCGTGCGGGCGGTGCTCGAGGAGCGCAAGGCCGCGGTGGAGAGCAAGCACGCCGCCGTCCAGCGCTCCCGCGCCCTGGCCCTGGAAGGCCTCCACGACGAGGCGTTCGTGCTCTTGGAGGAGACCTTCGAGGACCCCACCGTCTTCATCCTGCCCTGGACCGTGACCAGCTACCCCGCTCAGGTGCGCGTGCGTCGCGAGGGGGGGCGGCTGTACACCACCCCCTTCGCCATCGAGACGACCTTGGGTGAGGAGGTGCGGCTGACCTTCGAGTGCGAGGGCTTCGACTCGCGTACCGTCGTCGTGAACCGCCCGGGGGACATCGAGATCCACCTGCAACGTTCGCCGGAGCGCAGCTGGGTGGCCGCCGGTCGCGTCGACGCCATGCCGGTGTCGGTGGACGAGGACCACCTGGTGGCGGATCGCAAGGGGACCATCGCCCGCGTCGGCGCGGGGGGCGAGGTGCGTTGGCGGACGAGCGTCCGCTCCCTCTCCGGAATCGCCCGCGCCCCCGTCTTCATGCCCCACCGCCCCGGGCACCTGCTCCTGATCAGCGAGGACGGCGAGGCCTGGATCGTCGAAGCGTCGAGCGGCCACATCGAAGGCCCCTGGAACCTGGGCTCCCCGCCGATCCTGGGCCCCGCCCCCAGCGCGGGCCACGTGCGGGCTCACCTCGCCGACGGCCGCCTGGTCCTCTGGAAGGAGGGCCTGCGCCCCGTCCTCGACGACCCCGACGCGGGGCCGCCCTCCCTGAGCAGCGACGAGGGCTACCGCCACGGTTCGCACGCGGGCCTGAGCGTGGCGCGCAGCCGCAGCGGCAACATCGACCACTTCGAGTGCCCCTGGGACGACTGGGTGGCGGAGATCGGCGAGGAGTCCTACGTCATCCACCGCCGGGGGGACCGCGAACGGGGGTACTCCGTTCTGCGCCACGGGGACTGGGCCTACCTGGCCTGGGAGTCCGCCTCGGCGCGCTATCCGAGCGGGCGGCTGTGGATCTCGGACGGGGCGGGGCTGCGCGCCTTCCTCGCCCTAGATGAGCACGACTGAACTGCCTCCCTTGGTTGGGCTTCTCCTTGGGGTCTTCGCCGTAACCCTATTGCAGCCAAAGACTTGGAGCCTCCTCCTCCCGACGGAGGCCCTGGTGTAGAGGCGACGAGTCAGCGTCGGGCCGACGTGCGCCTGGGAGAGGCCTGAGGGGGGACTCGAACGCGGTGACCGGGATGCCCGCGCCTGGGATGCACACGGAAGGGAGGCAGATCAGTAGGATCCACGTGTGCGAGTTCTCGCGCCCATCCCGGCCGCCCTGGTCGTCCTGGTGGCCTGCTCCGCGCCGCAGTCGCCGCCGACCGAGGAGGAGCCCCCCCCCACCGCGGAGGAAGCGCCCGTCCCGACGCCCCCGGCCGAAGGGGCGCGCCCCGCTCCTGCACAGCGGGAGCTGCCGGCGACCTGGACGAGCGCCTCGCCCCTCGCCTTCGAACGCCTGGTCGACTCCTTGGCCGCGGAGGGGGGAGAGCTGCGCTGGTCGGCCCCGGCCCTGGAGACCCTGGCGGCGGCCCTGCGCCGGCAGGACGAGGTTGCGGTGCGCGCCGCTGTGCTGGTGGCGCACTCCGCCGATCGGAGCGCGACCGAGGTCCTGCTCGCCCGCCTGGAGGAGCGGGCGGTGGCCCCCAACCGTGGGCTCGACGCGGGAGACATCGTCGCCGCGGGGGCTCTGGCGCAGCGAACACTCGAAGCCGACGACGCCCGACGCTTGGAGGCCCTCGTCGTGGGCGACGAACCCCACCCCGACCTCGAGGTGCGGGTGGAGTGCGCCCGCGCCGCCCTGGGCGCGGGGCGGGACGCGGTGATCCCCTTCCTCTTGACGGTGCTGCGCGCCCTGACGCCGGCGGAGCGGGAGCATCCGGCGGACTGGGAGCGCGTGACCACCCTGGCCTGGGCCAAGAGCCGCGCGGCGCAGGCGCTCAGCCTGCGGGCGGGGGTGGAGTGCGTCTTCCGGCCGGACGGCTCCTGGGAGGAACAGATGGCGGAGGCGGAGCGGTTGGAGGGGTTGCTGCGCTAGGGATGGCGCGGTGGTCGCTGTGCGGGGCAGTACCGAGCCCTCACGGCCGGATGCGCGCCATCATCCGCGGGAAGGGCGCCGCCTCCCGAATGTGCTCGATCCCCGCGATCCAACCCACGGTGCGCTCCAGACCCAGGCCGAAGCCGGAGTGCGGCACCGAGCCGAAGCGCCGCAGGTCCAGGTACCAGTCCAGGTCCTCGGGGGGCAGCTCGTGGCGGCGCACCGAGTCCTGGAGCTTCTCCAGGTCGTCCTCCCGCTGGCTGCCGCCGATGATCTCCCCCACTCCCTCCGGCGCGATCATGTCGACGCAGAGGGACTTGGTGGGATCGTCGGGGTCTTCCTTCATGTAGAAGGCCTTCACGTCCTTGGGGTAGCGGTGGATCAGCACCGGCTGATCGTGGAGCTGGGAGAGGACCGTCTCGTCGGGGGCGCCGAAATCGTCCCCCGCCACGAACTGGCTCTCCGGGTGATCGAGCAGGATGCGAGAGGCCTCCTCGTAGCTCATGCGCGGGAAGTCCCCCCGGATGCACTCCAGTCGCTCCAGGTCGCGGTCGAGGGCCAGGAGCTCGGTGCGCCGGCTGCGCAGCACGTCCCCCACCACGTGGACGATCATCTCCTCGGCGAGCTGCATCACCTCCTCCAGGTCGGCGAAGGCCACCTCCGGCTCCAGCATCCAGAACTCGGTCAGGTGCCGGCGGGTCTTGGACTTCTCCGCCCGGAAGGTCGGGCCGAAGCAGTACACCTTGCCGAAGGCCATCGCCGAGGCCTCGGCGTAGAGCTGGCCGGACTGGGTCAGGAAGGCCGTGTCCCCTTGGAAGTAGTCCACCTCGAAGAGGGTGCTCGTCCCCTCGCAGGCGGCGGGGGTGAACATCGGCGAGTCGACGCACAGGAAGCCGCGCTCCTCCAGGAAGCCGCGCAGGGCGCGGATCACCGCGTCGCGGATGCGCAGCACCGCCCACTGGCGCTTGGAGCGCATCCACAGGTGCCGATGCGAAAGCAAGAAGTCGGTGCCGTGCTCCTTGGGGGAGATCGGGTACTCGTGCACCGCCTGCAGGATCCGGCCGCCGGAGACCTTGAGCTCCACCCCGCCGGGCGCGCGCTCGTCGGCGGCCACCTCTCCCTCCAGGATCAGGCTCGACTCCTGACCCGCTTCCGCCAGGGCCTGGAAGAGCTCCTCGGAGACCTGCTTCGCCAGGGCGACGCACTGCACGAAGCCGGTGCCGTCGCGCAGGGTCACGAAGTGCAGCTTGCCCTTGGAGGTCTTGTGGTGGATCCAGCCGCGCAGGGTGACGGTCTGGCCCACCTGCTCGCCCAGACGCTCGACGGTGGTGATGGTGGACATGGTGGGAAGTGACCTCCGGTACCCTCAGGGGAACGCTTCGTAACTGTCGCGCAGCTTGACCTCGGAGAGGGCGCCGTCGCGCAAGAGCACCCGACCCTTGTGCAGGGCGCCGTCGCGACGTCCCTCGACCACCACCTCCCCGGACCCATCCGCGGCGAAGCGCTCCAGCTCCTCGTGGGGAGTGAGGATCTCGACCCGCTCGTAGCCCATCGCCAGGAGGCGGCTGATCACCCGCTCGCTCAAGGGCGCGCCGTGGGTCGGGCCGGGCGCGGACTCCTCGCTCAGCCCATCGCGGGTCTCGCGCGCCTCGATCAGGGTCAGGAGACGATCCTCCAAGCGCTGCTGGAGGTCCCGCAGGTCGATCAAGACGTGCTCGAGGCGCCGCAGGTCGAGCTCGCTCTCGCGCTCGGCGAGCTGGCGCAGGAGGGCCTCGATCGCCTCCAGGCGCGCCAGGGGGGCGAGCTCGCCGCGCTGCCGGGTCAGGCGGGTGTGCAGCACGGCCAAGAGCACCAGGGCCACCGCCAGGGTGGCGAGGATCACCAGACCGACCACCAGCACCGGGTCGAGGGGAGTCGGCGCGGGTGAGATGCCGGCGATGGGGAGCTGGGGGATCATGGTGTGTGAGGGAGGTTAGCGCGGGGATGCTGGGAGCCGCGACAATCGGCGGCAGAATGTCGCGGCCCAGAGCGTCCCCGCGCTAACCTCCCACCCCCATGACCCGCGTGCTCTCCCTCCTCGCCTTCGCGGCGGTGGTCCTGGGTCTCTTCTGGCTCCCCCAGCCGGATGCCGCTCGCCTGGGAGCCGCCCACGTCGGATCGCTCCTGACCGAGGGGACGGGACCGGACGGGGAAGAGCCCCTCCTCTGGCGCTTCCTGCTCGACTCTCCGGCGGCCGACCTGGAGGGGAAGACCTACACCCTCTTCGTGCGCACCCGGGGGATCCAGAGGGGAGAGGAGCCGGTCCTGGATCGGATCCACGCCGAGGTCGGCGCATCGATCAAGCGCGACCTGCGCGCCCTGCTCGCCGAGGAGGATCGGCAACTCGAGGTGGTTTACGACCCGGGGGGAGAGCGCGGGGCGGACCTGATCGCGAGCCTCACCGAGCCGGGACGCCTCGCCCTGACGGTCCAGCTCCCCGATGGGCTCCGCGCCACCGTGGGCAAGGCCTGGCACCCCCCCGACGGGCGCTCCCTGCTCCCCCCCCTGGTCGCGATCCTGCTCGCGATCCTCTTGCGCAAGCCGGTGATCGCCCTCTTCGCCGGGGTGGCCGTGGGGGCGGCGCTGGTGCGCTCGATCGGCGGCGCTCCCCTCACCGAAAGCGCCGGCGGCGGCATCCTCGACGTCTTCGGGGTCTACCTGCTGCAGGAGCTCCTCGACCGCGATCGCCAGATGATCGTGGCCTTCGTGCTCTTCATGCTGGCGATGGTCGGTGTGATCACCCGCGCGGGGGGGATCCGCGGAGTGATGGATCGCATCTCGCGGCTGGCGGCGAGCGCCAAGAGCAGCCAGGTGGCGACCTGGCTGATGGGGCTGGTGGTCTTCTTCGACGACTACGCCAACACGATCCTGGTCGGCTCGACGATGCGCCCGCTGACCGACCGCTTCAAGGTGGCGCGGGAGAAGCTGGCCTACGTGGTCGACTCCACGGCGGCGCCGGTGGCGGGGATCTCGATCCTCTCCACCTGGATCGCCTTCGAGGTCTCCACCTTCAGCGCCCAGCTCCCCGACGCGGGCCTCGCGCCGGACCAGGGGTACGAGATCTTCCTGCGCACCCTGCCCTTCCGCTTCTACTGCATCTTCACGATCTTCTTCGTGGGGCTCGTGACCCTCACCGGGCGCGACTTCGGTCCGATGCTGGCCGCCGAGCGGCGCGCGCGGGGGGGGAAGCTCCTGCGCGACGGCGCCCAGCCGATGGTGGGCGAGGCGGCGACGCGACTGAAGGCCGCCCCGCACGTCAGACCGCGGGCGGTGGTGGCTCTGCTGCCGATCCTGACCTTCGTGGCGGTGACCTTGTGGGTCATCTTCCGCGACGGCGGAGGGCTGACCGTCTTCCAGGAGGGTGAGGGGTTCGCGGACTTCGGCGAGCTGCTCTCGATCGAGGGGCTGACCCAGGTGCTCTACGACGGCAGCGGCTTCGCGCCGATGATGTGGGGCTCCCTGGCGGGGCTCGTCCTGGCGGCGCTCCTGGCCTTGGCGGCCGGCCTGCGCTGGGACATCGCGAGCGCGGCGTTCGCGAGCGTGCGCTCGATGGCGGTGGGGCTCGCGATCCTCTACCTGGCCTGGTCGATCGGGAGGTTGTGCCTGGATCTGGACACCGCCGAGTACCTTTCGGCGCTGGTGGGTGACGCGATCAACCCCATACTCCTGCCGGTGGCGCTCTTCCTGCTCGCCGGGTTCGTGGCCTTTGCCACGGGGTCCTCGTGGGGCACGATGACAATCCTCCTGCCGCTCGTCGTCGGCTTGGCCTACACCATGGGCAACACCCTGGAGGGCTTCGGGGGCGAGGCGATGCTGGTGGTGTCGATCGGGGCAGTGCTGGAGGGGGCGATCTTCGGCGACCACTGCTCGCCGATCTCCGACACGACGGTCATGTCGTCGATCGCCAGCGCCTCCGACCACATCGACCACGTGCGCACCCAGATGCCCTACGCGGTGACCACCATGGCGGTGGCGATGGTCGCCGGCTACGTGCCGGCGGTCCTCTTCGGGCTCTCGCCGTGGGTGAGCCTGCTGGCGGGGTGCGCCCTCCTGGTGCTCCTGCTCCTCTGGAAGGGACGCCGCGCGGAGGAGCCCGCCACCCCGTGAGCGAGACCGCCCCCGAGCGGCGCCTCTTCCGGAGGCGCATGTGGGCCGGGGTGATCGTCGGCCTGGCGGTCTACGCCGCGCTGGCCCTGTGGGCAGACCTCCCGGGGATGGGTCGCGCCCTGGCGCGGGTCCCCCTCTGGACGATCCCGGCGGCGATGGGGCTCTCCTTCGCCAACTACCTGGTGCGCTTCGTGCGTTGGGAGCGCTACCGGACCCTGCTCGGCGTGCGCTTGGACCGCGGAACCTCCTTCCTGATCCACCTGGCGGGACTCTCCCTGACCGTCACGCCGGGGAAGATGGGCGAGGCGTTCAAGTCCTGGCTGATCAAGGAGGTGGACGGCTCGCCGATCGCGCGCACCGCCCCGATCGTGGTCGCCGAGCGCTTCACCGACCTGCTGGGCTTCCTGGTCTTGATCGCGATCGGCGGGTTGGCGACCGCGCCGCAGCACGCCTGGATCTTCTGGGCCACCCTGGGACTCTGCGCCTTGGCCCTGGCGGGTCTCGGCTCGCAGCGCTTCGGCGAGCTGGGCTGTCGACTGCTGGCGGAGCTTCCGATCGTCGGCGGGATGGCGCCCCGGCTGCGCACGGCGCTCGAGAGCACGCGCGTCCTGATGGCTCCCCGGGAGCTGCTCCTGCCGACCCTGGCGGCCACCATCGGCTGGGGGTTGGAGTGCACCGCCTGCTGGCTGGTGGCGAACGCCCTGGCGCCGGGGGTGCCCTGGCTCTTCGCGGTGTACGCCTTCGCCCTCTCGGCGGTGGCGGGGGCGGTGCTGATCATCGCGCCCGGGGGTCTCGGGGTGACCGAGGGCACCTTGACGGCGCTCCTGACGGCGCGCTACCGGGCCCTGGGCCTGGCGCGGGAGGTCGCCGACGCGAGCGCGGCGGCAGCGACCCTGGTCGTGCGCCTCTGCACCCTGTGGTTCGCCGTGGGGGTCGGTTTGGCGGCGCTGAGCGCCTTCCGCAGGCGCTGATCCCCGCGGGGTGGGCCGCCAGGCGGGAACTGCCCCCCTTGAGTGGGCTTCCCCCCTAGCTATCGAAATGTGCCCGCCGAGCTTTGTTTTTGCTTTCGTTTCGCTTAGTCTTTGCCATCGAACGGTGGAGGGCCGCCGGTCCTGAGATGAACGGCCAGCTGACGGCGAGGCAGAAGCGACTGCTGGAGATCCTGTCCGAAGACCCGGGCCGCACGGTCGCGGACATCAGCGAGGAGCTGGCGGTCTCCGAGGTGACCGTGCGCAGCGATCTCAATCGCCTGGCGGCGGCGGGTCAGATCCTGCGCACGCGGGGAGGCGGGCTGCCGGCCTTCCACCCCGAGATCCTCGCGCGGCGCAAGCACCGCACCCGTGAGAAGGCGCGCATCGCCAAGGCCGCCGCCGAGATGATCGCCGATGGCGACAAGCTCATGGTCGTGGGAGGGACGACCACGGCGGAGCTGGGCCAGCACCTGCTCGGCAAGAGCGGTCTGCAGGTGGTGACCAGCTCCCCCCTGCTCTTTCCCCTGGCGCGCATCTCCCCCTCCCTGCAGCTCACGCTGGTGGGCGGAGAGTTCCGGCCCGCGGCCGAATCGCTGGTGGGGCCGACGACGATCCGCCAGCTCGAGGAGTTCCACGTCGAGACGGCCTTCCTGAGCGCCGATGGCTTCACCCTCGCCAAGGGGCTCACCACGCACCTGGTCGAGGTGGCCGAGGTGGTGCGGACGATGGCCGCCCAGGCGCGCCGGCGCGTGCTGCTGGCAGACTCCTCCAAGTACGGGCAGGTGGGCTTCGCGCGCATCCTGCCCCTCGAGGAGATCGACGTCTTGATCACGGATGGCGAGCTGGGCGACGAGGCGTGCGCCGAGCTCAAGTCCCTCGAGATCGAGGTGATCCGAGCATAGAGGAGATGGAGACGTGGATCTGCAACTGAAGGACAAGGTCGCCCTGGTCACCGGGGGCTCTCACGGCCTGGGCGAGGCGCTCTGTCGAGGCTTGGCGGGGGAGGGCGCCCACGTGGGCGTGAACTTCCACCGCCATCCGGAGCAGGCGGAGGCGCTCTGCCGCGATCTCGCCGCCGAGCATGGAACGCGAGCCGCGGCCGTGCTGGCCGACGTGGGGGACGAGCAGGCGGTGCGGGCGATGTTCGACGAGCTGGAGGCGCGCCTGGGCCCCGTCGACGTGCTGATCAACAACGCCGCCTTCTGTCCCAAGGGCTCGCTGTGCGAGCTCGAGCTCGACGTCTGGCGGCGCACTCTCCAGGTCAACCTGGACGGCGCCTTCCTGTGCTGCCGCGAAATGGTCCGTCGCCTGCTCGCGGGCGAGCGCACGGGGCGCATCGTCAACATCAGCTCGCAAGCCGCCTTCCGCGGCTCGCAGAGCGGCCACCTGCCCTACGACTCCAGCAAGGGCGGGCTGAACTCCTTCACCATCGCGCTCGCGCGCGAGCTCGCCCCGCACGGCATCGGTGTCAACGCGGTGGCGCCGGGGCTGATGCTCACCGACATGGTGCGGGAGAAGGTGCTGGCCAACCTGGACGAGTACCGCATCCGAATTCCGCTCGGCCGCGTGGGCGAGGTGGAGGAGGTGGCCGACGTCGCGCTCTTCCTGGCCTCGGAGCGTTCGAGCTACATGACCGGCGCCACGGTGGACGTGAGCGGCGGCCTGGCGATGCACTGAGGACCTGACCATGAGCCAACCCGTCATGCCGGCCGGTGTCCGCGTTCGCCTGAGCGCGATGATGTTCCTCCAGTACGCCTTCAACGGCATCTGGATCATCCCCCTGGGCGCCTACCTGGGGAACGTCGGTTTCACGGACCTCGAGATCGGATCGGTCTACGGCACCTTCGCGTTGGGAGGCCTGATCGCGCCCTTCTTCGTGGGGATGATCGCAGACCGCTTCTTCGCGGCGCAGAAGGTGCTCGGCGTGCTGAACCTGGTCGGCGCGGGGTTGCTGCTCTGGGCCAGCCAGTCGGCCGTCACCGAGGCGGGAGACCCTCGCTACAGCGTCTTCTGGTGGATCATCTTCGGGCACTTCCTGTGCTACATGCCGACCTGGGCGCTCACCAACACGATCGCCCTGGCGCAGATGAAGGATCCGGGCAAGCAGTTCCCCGGGGTGCGCGTGATGGGCACCATCGGCTGGATCGTCGTCAGCGCCGCCAGTCTGATCAGCCTGCACTACGAGCTGAACATCGAGACGACGAAGTACCCGATGATCATCGGTGCCGGCATCGGCGCGCTGGTGGGGGTCTACTCCTTCTTCCTGCCCAACACGCCCGCCAAGCGCGGCGAGGAGAAGGTCGGCTTCAAGGAGATCCTCGGCGTCGAGGCGCTGGCGCTCTTCCGCGACCGCAACTTCGCGATCTTCGCGGTGGCCTCCTTCCTGATCATGTTCCCGGGGATGTTCTATTGGGCCTTCTGCAACATGTTCCTGAACGAGATCGGGATGCAGGCGGCCATGTTCAAGCAGAGCATCGGCCAGATGGTGGAGATGGTCTTCCTGATCATCATGCCCTGGTTCTTCGTACGCCTGGGCGTCAAGAAGATGCTCCTGATCGGGATGGCCGCCTGGCTGGCGCGCTTCATCTGCTTCAGCTACGGCGATCTGGGATCGATGGTGCTGTTCCTCTACCTCGGCTTCGCGCTACATGGAGTGTGCTTCGACTTCTACTTCGTCACCGCCCAGCTCTACACCAATCACAAGGCCCACAAGCGCATCCAGGCCCAGGCGCAGGGGCTGATCAGCCTGATCACCTTCGGCCTCGGCTGGCTCGTGGGCTCGAACCTCGCCGGCTGGCTGATCGGCGAGTACGTCACCGAGACCGATGCCGCCGGCAAGGCGCTGATGCACGACTGGCCCTCCATCTGGCTCTACCCCGCGGGAATGGCGGCCGCCATCGGGGTCTTCTTCCTGCTGGCGTTCCGCGACGACGTCAAGGTCATCGCGGAGGAGTGATCGATGACCGACTACCTCCTCGGCACGGACAATGGCTGCACGGTGGCCAAGGCGGCGCTCTTCGCGCTCGACGGCCGCGAGGTGGCTGCCGCCGCGCGCAAGGTCGAGATCCAGGCGCCGCGGCCGGGGTGGCACGAGATGGACATGGACGCCATCTGGCGGGCGACCGCCGAGGCGATCGGTGAGGTGCTCGAGCGCTCCGGGATCGCCCCCGCCGAGATCGCCTGCGTCGCTCCGACGGGCCACGGCAACGGCCTCTACCTCGTGGACGAGCGTGGCCACGGTGTGCGTCCGGCGATCGCCTCCACCGACTCCCGCGCGCGGGAGATCCTCGAGGCGTGGCTCGCCGAGGAGCTGGATGCCCTCCTGCGCCCCAAGACGATGCAGGCAATGTGGCCCGCCCAGCCGAACGCCCTCCTGGCCTGGCTGCAGGCCGAGGAGCCGGAGTCGCTCGAGCGCGCCCACGCCGTCCTGATGTGCAAGGACTACATCCGCGCGCGTCTGGGGGGCGAGCTGCGCGCCGAGATCACCGACTTCTCCGGCACCAGCCTCCTGGACGTCGGTCGCGGCGCCTACGACCCCGAGCTGCTCGAGCACTACGGCATCGCCGGCCTGGAGCACCTCCTGCCCCCGCTGCTCGAGTCCACGGCGCGCTCGGGGACGGTGAGCGCCGCGGCCGCCGCCGAGACGGGCCTGGCCGAGGGGACGCCCCTCGCCGGGGGGATGTTCGACATCGACGCCTGCGGCCTGGCCTGCGGCCTGGTCGACGAGGGGCCCCTGTGCATGATCGCCGGCACCTGGGGCAACAACCAGTACATCGCGCGCGAGCCGGTGGTCGACGAGGCGGTCTTCATGACCTCGCGTTACGCCATCCCCGGCTGGTACCTGATGCTCGAGGGCAGCGCGACCTCGGCCAGCAATCTCGAGTGGCTCTTGACCGAGTTCTTCCAGGCGGAGAGCGCGCGCGGCAACGTCTACGCCCTCGCCGACGAGCTGGTCGAGGCGACGCGCCCCGAGGAGGCGGGCCTCGTCTTCCTGCCCTTCCTCTACGGCTCGAACGTGAGCCTGGACGCCAAGGCCTGCTTCTTTGGCCTCGACGGTTGGCAGCGTCGCGGGCACCTATTGCGCGCGCTCTACGAGGGAGTCGTCTTCGCCCACGAGTGGCACGTGCAGCGCCTGCTGCGCTTCCGCCCGCCGCCCGCGAGCATTCGCCTCGCCGGCGGCGCGGCGCGCAGCGCGGTGTGGACGCAGGTCTTCGCCGACGTCTTCCAGGTGCCCGTCGAGGTCCCCGCGGGGAGCGAGCTCGGCGCGCTGGGGGCAGCGATCTGCGCGGCGGTGGCGGTGGGCCTCTACCCCGACTTCCCGCGCGCCTGCCAGGCGATGGTGCGCTTCGATCGGTGCGTCGAGCCGGACCGCGGTCGCGCGGGGCTCTACGCCGAGAAGCGCGCGCGCTACACGCGGCTCCTGGAGGCGATGGCACCGCTGTGGACCGAGCTCCGCTGGACGGAAGAGACGCAGAATGGAGGCTGAATTGCAGCTCGACGGAGAGAACATCCTGATCACCGGAGCCGCGGGCGCGATCGGCCTGGGAATCGCCGGGCGCGCGCTGGAGCGCGGCGCGCGGGTCTTCCTGAGCGACCTGGACCAGGCCCGGCTCGACGCCTGCTGCGCCGAGCTGGATCCGAGCGGCGAGCGCTGTGGAGCCCTAGCCGGCGACGTCAGCTCGGCGGACCAGGTCGAGCGCGTCGTGACCGCCGCGAGCGAGACCTTCGGCGGGCGCATCGACATCCTGCTCAATGTGGCGGGCACGGTCGCGCAGGGGCCCGTGGAGGAGATCGAGGAGGCCGAGTGGGAGCGCATCTTCGCGGTCAACTGCAAGGGGACCTTCCTCTTCATCCGCGGAGTGGTCCCCCTCATGAAGGCGCAGGGTCGAGGCAGCATCGTCAACTTCTCCTCCAAGTCCGGGAAGACCGGCTCGGCGCTGCTCTGCCACTACTCCGCCGCCAAGGCGGCGATCATCGGCCTGACCCAGGCGCTGGCGTACGAGCTCGCTCCCAGCGGGATCCGCGTCAACTGCGTCTGTCCCGGCATCACCGCTGCGACCGGGGTCTGGGATTCCGTCTCGGCGGGCTACATCGACAACCTCGGCCTACCGCGCGAGGAGGTCGTGGCCAAGTTCACCTCGAAGGTCCCGCTCGCGCGCCTGGCGCGGGTCGAAGACGTCGCCGCCGTGACGCTCTTCCTGGCCTCGGAGGAAGCGGCATACATGACCGGTCAAGCGATCAACGTGACCGGTGGTCGAGAGATGCACTGATCAACCATTAGCAAAGGAGTTGACGAGATGAGAGCGAATCGAGTGCACGTGAGTTTGAGCTGCTCACTCGCAGTTGCGCTGATCGGCGTCTGCGCCTGCAGCGGCACGAACGGAGCGGGGGACGATTCCGGCCAGCGCGCCATCGTCCTCCCCGAGCAGTACAACACCCCGGACGGGATGACGCGCGACGGCGAGGGGAACATCATCCTCTCCGTGCCCAACTTCAACGATCCGAGCCACCCCCCGATGCTGGTGAGGATCGACGCCGAGGAGGAGATCCACGAGATCATCGAGCTGCCGGACCACCCGGAAACGGGCCACCCCGTCGGTCCGCTCGGGGTGGCGGTCGGATCCGACGGCAACCTCTACGTCGCCGACAACCAGGCCTTCCACACCGCCGAGCACAAATCGCGCCTCTTGCGCGTGGTCATGCGCGACGGCGAGGCGGTCTCCTGCGAGCCGGTGGTCACGGGCTTCGTGATGTCGAACGGCGTGGCCGCCCACGGCGATCACCTCTACGTCTGCGAGAGCAAGCTCGAGGCGGAGGCGAGTCCGATGCCCACCGGGGTCTACCGCTTCGCCCTCTCCGAGCTGCAGGGGCCCGAGCCGCTGCAGCTGGAGCCGGGGGGCGTCGATCCGCACCTGTGCGTGAAGTTCTCCACCGAGAATCCCGACTGGCCCGTGGGGGCGAACGGGATCGGCTTCGGCGCCGAGGGCGAGATGTACGTGTGCAACTTCGGTGACGCCCAGCTGATCAAGGTGGTGTTCGACGAAGGGGGGGCGGTCGTCTCGCAGGAGGTCCTCGCGGAGAAGAACGGCATGGCCTGCACCGACGGCCTGAGCATCGATCCGGAGACGGGGTACATCTACATCGCCGACTTCCTGGGGAACGCCCTGCACCGCGTCGACCCGCGCAGCGGCACGATCTACACCATCGCGAAGAACGGGGAGACCGATGGCACCGGTGGCGAGCTCGATCGCCCGAGCGAGCCCTGCGTGCGCGGCGGCTCGGTCTACGTCGCCAACATCGACCTCGAGCTGGCGGGTAACACCTCCGACGAGTTGCACACCATCAGCGTCATCAAACTCGAAGACTGATCAGGGAACCGAGACATCGATGATCACGCCCCTGTTGAGCTGTTGCGCCCTCCTGGTCGCCGGAGCGTTCGTCCAGGACCAGGAGGAGCTATTCGTCCACGAGCCGACCTGGGCAGAGTCGATGACCGCCTCGCGCCTGAAGTACCGGGGCGGGGACTTCCCGCGGCCCGAGCTGGGTCCCTGGTGGATGGCCGGCCCGCTCGAGGGCGAGGGCTTCGACGCTGAGCTCTTCCCCGAGCGCGGCGTCGAGCTCTCCGCCCGTGACTCCGGGGGCGAGCCCCTCTGGCACCCCCGGCCCGATTTCGCCGACGGACGCGTCCACCAGCTCCCCAAGGGCGGCAACTCGATCTACCTCCAGCGCACGGTCACCTGCGAGACGGCGATCACGCTGCCGCTCAGCCTGGGTAGCGACGACGGCTGCGCGCTGTGGCTCGACGGCGAGCCGATCCTCGTGCGCGACGTCGCCCGCGGGGTGGCGCCCGATCAGGACCGGGTCCTGGCCGGGCTGCGCGCGGGAGAGAACGCGCTGCTGTTGAAGATCTTCAACCGTGGCGGGGCCTTCGCCTTCTACTTCCGCCTGCTGGCCGATCGCCGGCTGGAGCTGTGGCAGCGCATGAGCAGGGCCTTCCCCGCTCTGTGCGCGGCGATGGAGCGCGACCTCGACGGCGGGCACCTGGCGTGGTTCGACTCGCCGGACGACGGCGCGCTCGAGGAGACACTGATCGCGAGCGCCCTCCTGAGCATCGGTCTGGAAGCTCAGGGGGAGAGCCTGGCGCCTCTCTCCCCCCGTCAGCGACTCGAGCGCTACGTGGAGATCTGCGCCACCCGCGACGCTTACGCGCGTCGCCTGGAGCACCGCGATCGACTCCGGGGCCTCGACTTCGCGGCCTTGCGTCGTGCGATCGAGGACCTCGAACAGAGCTTCGGCGACCGCTACCCCCGCGGCGCTGACTTCTCGCGCAAGGTGGAGGAGGAGTGGCCCCGGCGCGCCGCCGAGCTCGCGGACGCACTGCAGAGCGGTGGCTCGGCGGAGGAGCAGGCGGCGCAGTCGCTCCTGGACGAGATCCGCGCCGCCCTGCTCGCCAACCCCCTGCTCGACGACGCGCGGGTGCTGGTGGTGCGGCGACGCTTCGGAGCCGAGGCGCGTCAGGTGATGGGCGGCAAGATCGGCGCGCCCAATCTGAACTCCCACACCAACGACGACATCCCCCATCACGGCTGGGACAACGAGCTCGCGCTGCTCTCCGATCTCGGCGGCGGCGGCCGGCTGGAGACCCTCCATCGTCCGCCGCAGGACGTGATCCTGCGCGACGTGGACCTCGACTTCGACGCCTCGCGGATCATGTACGCGAGCATCGGGGCGAACGACCGCTGGGCGCTCTTCGAACTGCCCGCGGAGGGGGGGGTGGCACGGCAGATCTCACCCGATGATCTGCCGGACGTGGACTTCTTCGACTCCTGCTGGCTGCCCGATGGACGCGTCGCCTCCTGCTCCACCGCCGGCTACCAGGGCCTGCCCTGCGAGAATGGCGGGCGTCCGATGGTCAACCTCTACCGCCTCGACCCCGGCACGGGGCGCGTCGAGCAGCTGACCTTCGAACAGGACAGCGACTACCACCCCGCCGTGCTCCACGACGGCCGCCTGGTCTACCTGCGCTGGGAGTACTCCGACATCCAGCACTACTACTCGCGCATCGTCTTCCACTGCAATCCGGACGGCACGACGCAGATGGAGTACTGGGGCAGTGGCTCGTACTTTCCGACGGCCTTCAAGCACGCGCTCCCCATCCCCGGTCATCCGACCCAGCTGGTGGGCATCCTGGGCGGCCACCACAGCGTCGCCGAGTCGGGGCGCATGGCGATCCTCGACCCCGCCCTGGGGCGCAAGTACCCGCTGCGCCATCGGCCGCAGTCGATCGAGTGGGGGCCGCCCGGCAGCCTGATCGACCTCCACCCGGAGGTCTTCCCGGCCGCGGTGACGGGCATGGTCCAGGAGATCCCCGGCTACGGCCGAGAGGTCGTGGGCAACGTGAACGATGGCCAGGGGGACGAGCCCTTCGACCGCGGCACGCCGCACTTCGTCTACCCCTTCCCGCTGAGCGAGAAGTACTTCCTCGTCTCGGCCAAGCCCACCCCCGAGTCGCTCTGGGGGATCTACCTGGTCGACGTCTTCGACAACATGACCCTGCTCCACGAGGAGCAGGGCGCGGGGCTCTTCGAGCCGATTCCCTTCCGCGCGCGGCCGCGGCCGCCGGTCATTCCCGATCGGGTCGACTACTCGCGCGACTCCGCCACCGTATTGCTCAGCGACGTGTATGTCGGGCCGGGTCTCGCGGGCGTGCCACGCGGTACCGTGAAGCGGCTGCGGCTCTTCGCCTATCACTTCGCTTTCAACAAGTGCGGCGGTCACGAGTCGGTGGGCGTGGAGAGCAGCTGGGACATCAAGCGCATGCTCGGCACCGTGCCCGTCGACGAGGACGGCTCGGCCCACTTCGAAATCCCCGCCAACCTGCCGATCTCGATTCAGCCGCTCGACGCCGAGGGGCGCGCTCTGCAGCTGATGCGCTCCTGGTTCGTGGGTCGCCCGGGAGAGACCGTCTCGTGCATCGGCTGCCACGAGAGCCAGAACGACTCCCTGCCGCTGCGCCCCATCGTGGCCGCGCGCCGCCCACCGTCGCCGATCGAGGAGTTCTGCGGGCCGGCGCGCCCCTACGCCTTCCCCTACGAGGTGCACCCGATCCTGCTGCGCAACTGCGCCGGATGCCACAACGGCCGGAGCGCACGAGAGGTGGGCGGGCTGCTCTCCTTCGCCGAACCGCGCGTGGCCTACGAGAACCTCCACCCGTACGTGCGCCGTCCGGGCCCCGAGAGCGACATGGAGATGCTGCGGCCGATGGAGTACCACGCCTCCACGAGCCCCTTGGTCCAGATCCTCGAGAGGGGTCACCACGGGGTGCGACTGGAGCGCGAGGAGCGCGAGCGGCTCTACTGCTGGATCGATCTCAACGCTCCCTGGCGCGGGAGCTGGCGGCCGAAGGAGTGGCGCGGGCAGGACCAGCAGGCCCGGCGCCTGGAGCTCGCGGTGCGCTTCAGTGGGGGGGTCGTGGATCCCGAGGCGGAGTACGCGCTCCTGGAGTCCTCCTATGCAGAGAGCGTGAAGGCCACCCCGGTGATGCCGGTTACCGCGGCGCCGCTCGTCATGAGCGCGCCGAGCGTCGCGGGCTGGCCCATCGACGAGGAGACGGCGCAGGCCAGGCAGACCGCCGCCGGCGAGCCCGTCGAGTTCGAGCTGGGCGAGAACCCCGAGGGCGAGGCGCTGACCATCCACTTCCAGCGCATCCCCGCCGGCCGCTTCGTGATCGGCTCGAACGCCGGCTATCCCGACGAGGCCCTGGCGAACGTGGTCGAGATCGAGGCCCCCTTCTGGATGAGCACGCTCGAGATCAGCAACGACCACTACGCGCTCTTCGATCCGGCGCACGACACGCGCTACTACGACGAGCACGGCAAGGACCAGGCGGTGCCGGGTTACATCGGCAACCACGGGGAGCAGCCCGTGGCGCGCGTCTCCTGGCTCGAGGCGCAGGCCTTCTGCGAGTGGCTGGGCCGGCGCATCGACAGGCGGGTCGCGCTCCCGACCGAAGCCCAGTGGGAGTGGGCGGCGCGCGCGGGCACGCAGACGCCCTTCTACTACGGAGACCTGGACGCGGACTTCTCCACCTTCGCCAACCTCTCCGACCACACGCGGCTCTTCACCAAGACCGGCTGGGACGGGGGCTCCAAGATCCACGTGCGCCGCTCCTACGATCCGGAGCACCACTACCCGCTGCGCGACGACCGCTCGGACGACGGGTGCATGGCCACGAACTACACCGGCTCCTACCGCGCGAATGCCTGGGGCCTCGAGGACATGATCGGCAACGTGTGCGAGTGGACCCGCTCGAGCTACCGGCCCTACCCCTACCGTGCGGACGGCGGCCGCAACGACGGCGATCCACGCGCCAGGAAGGTCGCCCGCGGGGGCTCGTGGCACGACCGTCCGGTGGACGCCACGGCGAGCGTCAGGACGGCCTACGAGTCCTGGCAGAAGGTCTTCAACGTCGGCTTCCGGGTCGTGATCGAGGAGTGACCGACGAGGACGCCCATCAGGAAAGAGCCATGACCAAGTGGACCAGGGAACAGATCGCGGCGGCGATCGATCATGCGGCGCTCAAACCGACGATGACCGACCAGGACATCATCGAGAACTGCGCGCTGGGCAAGCAGTACGGGATCGCGAGCGTGTGCGTCAGGCCCAGTGACGTGGAGCTGACGGCGCGAGAGCTCGAGGGCTCGGGGGTCGTGCCGTCGATGGTGGTCGGCTTCCCGCACGGCGCGCATCGCCCCGAGGTCAAGGCGCTGGAGGCGAGGCTCGGCATCCAGGACGGCGCCCGGGAGCTCGACATGGTGATGAACATCGGCAAGTTCCTCTCGGGCGACGAGGCCTGGGTCAAGCGGGACATCCAGGGCGTCGTGGCCGAGGCGAGAGCAGCGGGCGACGTGCTGGTCAAGGTGATCCTCGAGACGAGCGATCTCGCTCCGGCGCAGGTCGAGCGGGCCTGCGAGATCGCTCGCGACGCCGGGGCGGACTACGTCAAGACCTCGACCGGCTTCGCGGGTGGCTCGGCCACGCCCGAGACGATCGAGCTGATGATGCAGACCGTGGGCGACACGCTGGCGGTCAAGGCCTCCGGGGGCGTGCACTCCTACGAGATCGCCTGCGGGTACCTCGATCAGGGGTGCAAGCGCCTCGGATCGGCCAGCGGCACGGCCAAGATCATGGCCGAGGCTCCCGTGCAAGGGGGAGGCGAATGATGCGAGCCGTGGTCCACCACGGCCCCGGTGACACGCGCGTCGAGGAGCTTCCCAAGCCGAGCTGCGGCGAGGGTGAGCTCCTGGTCGCGGTCGACGCCTGTGCCGTCTGCGGGACGGATCTGAAGACCCACCGGGCGGGCAACCCGCGCATCGCACCGCCGCTGACGATCGGTCACGAGTTCACGGGCCTGATCGAGGCCGTCGGCCCTGGAGCGGCGGGCGACTTCGCCCCGGGAGAGCGGATCGTGATGGCCACCAGCATCTCCTGTGGCGAGTGCTACTACTGCCGTCGCCGCTGGACCAACCTGTGCACGGACCTGGCCCCGATGGGCTTCGCCTATCCGGGCGGGATGGCCGACTACGTCGTCGTCCCCGCGCGGGCCCTCACGAACGGCCACGTGATCCGCACGCCTGGGGACTGGGCGCCGGAACACGCCGCCCTGGCGGAACCGGTCAGCTGTGCCGTGAACTCGATCGATCAGTGCGACCTGCAGCCAGGCGCCACCGTCCTGGTCCTCGGCGCCGGTCCGCTGGGACTGATGAACGCGTGTGTGGCTCGCAGCCGCGGAGCCGGCAAGATCCTCCTCTCCGAGCTCAACCCCACGCGCCTCGCCCACGCCGAGGCCTTCGGATTCGATCTGCTCATCGACGCGGCGGGAGCGAGCCTGGAGGAGCAGGTCATGGGCGCGACCGAAGGCAGGGGAGCCGACGTCGCGATCGTCGCCGCTCCGGCCAGAGCTCCCCAGGAACAGGCCGTCGACCTCGTGCGCAAGCGCGGCACCGTGGTGCTCTTCGCGTCGCTGCCCGCGGGGAACAGCACCCTGTCCCTCGACAGCCGGCCGATCCACTACGGCGAACGGCGCGTCGTGGGCACGAGCGATTCGACTCCCGAGCAGGTGAGGGAGGCCGTGGACCTGCTCAGCAGTGGCCGAGTTCCGGCGGAGAAGCTGGCCACGCACTGCCTGCCGCTGGATCAGATCCAGCGTGCCTTCGAGCTGATGGAGAGCGGCCAGGCCCTGCGCGTCGTGCTCCGCCCTTAGCCGGGTAAGGAGCTACGCTTCGTACCAGCCCCGCACCCGCTCGCGGAAGCGCCCCGAGAGCTCGGCGTAGAGCTCCACCACCGCCGCGTCCGGCTCGGTGGCCTCTCCGCTCGGGGAGACGTAGGGGGCCGCCACCTGGTGCGCGTCGACCTCCTCCCCCTCGTCGCGACGCCAGGTCCAGAGCGCCTGCAGCGCCGCGCCCAGGGCCGCGGACTCCTGCTCCGCCAAGGGGGTCACCGGGCAGGCGAGGACGTCCGCCAGGATCCGGCCCCAGAGGGGGTTCGACGCCGCGCCGCCGACCAGGTTGACCCCCTCGACGGCGATCCCCAGGTCGCGCATGCGGTCGACCCCCCAGCCCAGGTTCAGGCTGGTGCCCTCCAGGGCGGCGCGGTAGAGGACGCCGGGGCGCAGGTGCCCGGCGCGCATGCCGAGGAGCGTCCCCGTCGCCTGCGGCAGGTCGGGGACGCGCTCGCCGGCGAGATAAGGCAGCCAGAGCAGACCGTCGCACCCGGGGGGCACCTCTCGCGCCGCCGCGGTCAGCGCGTCGTGGTCGAGACCGAAGGCGGTGCGCACCTCCTCGCCGACCCCGGTCATGTTCATCACGCACAGCAAGGGCAGCCATCCCCCCACCGAGTCGCAGAAGGGTGCGATCAACCCCGCGGGGTCGACGACCGGCTGGCGCGCGTGGGTGAAGACGGTCCCCGAGGTGCCGAGGCTCACCACCACCACCCCCTCGCGGGTGGCTCCACTGCCCACCGCGCTCATCATGTTGTCGCCGCCGCCGGCGGAGACCAGGATCCCCTCCCGCAGCCCCAGGAGCTCTCCCCCCCGCGCGTCCAGGCGCCCGGCGGGAGCGCCCGCCTCGATCAGGGGGGGCAGCATCGCGGGCAGTCGCTCGTCCAGCGCCGCCACGTCCTCGGCGCGGAAACCGCGCGTCTCCGGATCGAAGAGGCCGGTTCCCGAGGCGTCCCCCGCCTCCATCGTCTTGTCGCCGGTGAGGAGGAAGTTCAGGTAGTCGTGGGGCAAGAGCACCGAGCGCACCCGCTCCCAGTGCTCGGGCTCGTGGCGCGCGATCCAGAGCAGCTTGGAGGCGGTGAAGCCGGTGGGCACCGCGCGGCCGAAGCGCTCGGCGAGCTCCCGCGCCTCGGCGGCGGTGGCGGTGTCGCACCAGAGCTTGGCGGGGCGCACCACCCGCTCCCGGCCGTCGAGCACCACGCAGCCGTGCTGCTGGCCGGAGATCCCCACCGCCACGACGGCGTCGGTGCGCACCCCGTCGGCCGCGAGGAGCTCGCGGGCGACCGAGCGCAGCGCGTCGACCCAGGTGTCGGGGTGCTGCTCGGCGGCCCCCGCGGGCAGCCCCTCGATCAGGTCGTAGGTCGCACTGGCGCGGGCGATCACACCGCCCCGCTCCTCCTCCACCACCAGGCCCTTGGTGCCCTGGGTGCCGACGTCGAATCCGAGGACCTGCACCATCAGCCCCGAGCCCCCATCAAGTGCTCCATCAGGATCTGGTCGAGGCGCTCGTAGCCGAGCCCCGGCGCCGCGATCGCGTCGGGATCGAGCTCGGCGGCGCGCAGCGCCGCGGCGACCTCGCGCGAGTAGCCCGCCGCGAGCAGGGGGTCGAGGGTCGCGTCCCGCTGCTCGGTGAGCCGCTCGCGCACCTCGGGGTCGGCGTCGAAGGCGCGCGCCCGCTCCGCCAGGATCTTGTAGCTGCGCATGCACCCGCGGGCGAACTCCGCCACCCCCTGGCGGTCCTCGCTGCGGTAGGCGTGGGCGTCGAAGTGGCGCGGGCCGCTGTAGCGCTCACCCCCCGCGGTCCCCTCGAGCAGGCGCACCAAGAGGAAGCACTGCTTCAGGTCCTCCGAACCGAAGCGCAGGTCCTGGTCGAAGCGACCGATGCGCTGGGAGTTCAGGTCGATGTGGAAGAGCTTCCCCGCCTCCATCGCCTGCGCCACGGCGTGCACGAAGGAGAGCCCCGCCATCGTCTCGTGGGCCACCTCCGGATTCACCCCCACCATCTCCGGGTGCTCCAGGGTCGAGATGAAGTGCAGCATGTGCCCCGTGGTGGCCAGGTAGATGTCCCCCCGCGGCTCGTTCGGCTTGGCCTCCAGGGCGAAGCGCAGCTCGTACCCCTGGTCGAGGGCGTACTCGCACAGGAAGTCGAAGGCGTAGCGCATGCGCTTCAACGCCTCCCGCGGGTCCCGGCAGACGTCCGCCTCGCTCCCCTCGCGCCCCCCCCAGAAGACGTAGGTCGACGCCCCCAGCTCGACCCCGAGGTCCATGGCGTCCATCGTCTTGCGCAGGGCGAAGGCGCGCACCCGCGGATCGTTGGCGGTGAAGGCGCCGTCCTTGAAGATCGGATGGGAGAAGAGGTTCGTGGTCGCCATCGGCACCACGATCCCGGTCTCGTCGAGCGCGGCCTTGAAACGCTCGACGATACCGTCGCGCTCAGCCGCGGAGGAGCCGAAGGGCACCAGGTCGTCGTCGTGCAGATTCACCCCCCAGGCCCCGCACTCCGCCAGCTCGCGCACCAGGTCGCAGGGGTCGATACGCGGGCGGGTGGCGGATCCGAAGGGGTCGGCGCCTGGGTTGCCGACGGTCCAGAGGCCGAAGGAGAAGTGGTCGTCGCGGGTGGGGTCGTGGGGATCCATGGAGCCTCTCGGGGTCGCGGGTGCGCGCACATTTCAACCCGCCCGCGCCCCCCGCCCAAGGCCCGACTGAACTGCCCCCCTTCGATGTGCTTCCTGCCCGGGGCATGGTTCTAACCCCATTACTGCCAGAGGTTTGGAGCGCCTACCCCTCAGCTGAGGCCCCCGTGTGGGGGCTGCGACTCCCTCCGGGGCAGGCGTGTGGCCCAGGGCGGCCTGAATGAGGACTCGACACGGGTGCCGGAATGTCGCTGTCCAAGAAGCACACGGAAGGGAGGCAGTCCACTAACTTGCCTGGCGATGCGTCTCCTCGGTCCGCTGCTCCCCCTCCCCCTCCTCCTCGCCGCCGGCCGGCTGGCCCCCCCCCCCCGCCCCCCCCCCCCCGGCCCCCTCCCTGCTGGTGCTGGGCACCGCCCAGGACGGCGGCTACCCCCAGATCGGCTGCCGCCAGGAGCTCTGCCGCGTCGCGCGCGAGGATCCCGTGCGGGGGCGCAGGGTGGTGAGCGCGCTCGTCGTCGCTCCGGAGCAGGGCCGCCGTTGGCTCGTCGACGCGACCCCCGACCTGCCCGCCCAGATCGAGCTCGCCCGCGGCCACGGGGAGCCCCCCCGCGACGGGCGCGGCCGCCCCCCCCTCTTCGACGGGATCTTCCTCACCCACGCCCACATCGGGCACTACACGGGGCTGATGCACCTGGGGCGCGAGGCCTACGGGAGCGAGGCCACGCCGACCTTCGTCACGGCCTCGATGGGCCGCTTCCTGCGCGAGAACGGCCCCTGGAGTCTGCTCGTCGAGGCGGGACACCTCGAGCTCGTCGAGTGCGCGACGGGGGAGGCGGTGGAGCTGGTCCCCGGCCTCTCGATCACTCCCCTTCCGGTCCCCCACCGCGGGGAGTACAGCGACACCGTCGCCTTCCTGATCCGCGGTCCGCGACGCACGCTGCTCTACCTGCCCGACATCGACTCGTGGGAGGAGTGGCAGGTTGCGATCGAGGACCTCTTGCGCGAGGTGGACGTGGCGCTGGTCGACGGCACCTTCTTCGGCCAGGGGGAGCTCCCCGGGCGCGACATGAACACCGTCCCCCACCCCTTGATCACGAGCTCGATGGCGCGCTTCGCTCCCCTGCCGGTGGAGGAGCGCGCCAAGGTGCGCTTCTTCCACCTGAACCACACCAACCCCGCGCTCGATCCCTGGAGCGACGCCGCCGCGCGCATCCGGGCGGCGGGCATGGCGGTGGCACGGGACGGCGAGATCCACGAGCTCTGAGGCCCGGGCGAGGTCCTACGGCCGTCCGCCCCCCGCCACCAGCGCCGCCAGCGCGAGCCCGGCGGCGGCCGCGGCGCAGATGGAGACGAGCGGCCAGCGGCGGATCGGATGCGCCTCCGGCGAGGACGCCGGGCTCGGCGCACGGTAGACGGGAGGCCCGGCGTCGGCGCGCTCGGTGCGGCTCACCACCCCCGGCGGCGGAAGCAGGGCGGCGTCGAGGAGCTCTGACCAGGAGACCGCGAAGGCCGCGGGATCCCCCTCCGGCTCGGCGAGGGACTCCAGCGCCAGGACCACGCGGCCCGCCCGCCACGTCACCACGGGGAGCGCCCGGCCCCCGGGGGCGGGGACCGCCAGCCAGGTCTCGAGGGCCGCACCCTCCTCTTCCACCGGCGCCCGATGCACGCTGGCTTCCGCCGACCAACCGTCGCGTCCGACGGTGAGGGGCTCGCGCGGACCCGCGGCGTGACGCGCGACTTCCAGGGCGACGGGCAGGGCCTCCGCACCGAGGGCGAACCCGCGCTCCCGAGCCCAGATCTCGACCACCGAGACGATCGGCTCGGGGAGGGGGCCGTCGAGGAGCACCGCTCGCCGCGGCGCACCGGGGCGCTCTTCGATCGCGGTGCCGGTCCAGTGGAGCCAGCGCTCCCCCGCGGTGGCGACCGGGCCGGGCACGGCCGGGCCGCCGGAAGCGACGAGACCCCCGTGCAGCGGCTCCTCCTCCGGCGCGCGGTCGGTCAGCCAGAGGAGGCCCGGCCGGTCGAAGCGCTGCCAGAGGGGTCCCTCGCGCGCGGGGTACGGCGGCTCGTGCCAGGCAGCGGGGAAGGCGCCGGTCGCGCGCTCCTCACCCCCTGCGCGCGGGCGGATCCACTCGAGCGTCACCTCCGCGTCGAGTCTCTCCTCGAGCTCCCCCACGGCCCGCGCCAAGCGCGTCGACCCGGAGGAGTCGGTCAGGAACATCGAGGGGCTCGGGTCGACGACCACCTCGAGCGTGCGGGGGGGCTCCACGCTCCTCCTGCGGGGCCCCGCCAGGGCGAGCGCCGCCAGGGTGAGGGCCAGGAGGAGCAGCGCCCGGCCCAGGGGAATCCTGCGCCGCCGTCGCTCCACCCCGACCTCGTCGGGGAGCTCCGCCCACAGCGCGAAGGTCCCCACCGAAAGCGGTCGGGGGAGCTCGCGGCGCAGGGAGAGGAGCAGCACCAGGAGGGGCAGGACCAGGGCCCCCAAGCCCCAGGGACGCGTCCACTCCAGCTCGAACATCGCCTCCGAGACTACGCCTCGAAGAGGGAGCGCACCACGTCCTCGAAGGGGCGGTCGCTCCCGTGCACCGCGTAGGCGATCGAGGCGCGGGCCGCCAGGGCGCTCCAGGCCTCCAGCCGCTCCTCGAGGCGCCGCTCGTAGGCGCCGACGGTGGCGTCGTCGAGGGCGCGCGACAGACGCCCCGTGCCCTCGGGATCGTGCCACTCGACGAATCCGGAGCTGGGCGGGGCGAGCTCCAGGGGGGCCAGGATCTGCACGCAGACGAGCTCCCGCCCCACCCCCCGCAGGCCGACGGTCTGGGCGGGCTCCAGGTCCAGGAGATCGCCGAGCAGCACCATCCGACCGCACTCCGCCGGAGGGCGGCTCTGGGTGACGAGGGTCCCCAGACCGGCCGCGCCGCCGGCCACCAGGGCCTCGAGGAATCCCAGCAGGGCGGGGAGGTCGGTCAGCCGGCGCGCCCGCGCCGAGCGCGGGCCCCCCTCGCCGCTGGCCACCACCTCGACCGTCGCTCCGCTGCGCAGGGCGACGCAGGTGAAGGCCCCCGCCAGCTCGGCGGCGGCCTGGAGCTTGCCGGGGGGACCGATCCCCATCGAGCCGCTGGCGTCGACGAAGACGCTCCAGTGCTCGGCGGCTTCGCGGCGGGTGAGCCGCACGTAGGGGCGATCGAGACGCGCGAAGAGGTCCCAGTCGAGGCGGCGCAGGTCCTCCCCCGGCCGGTAGGGGCGGTAGCCGACGAACTCGTCCCCACCCCCCGCCAGGGCGGCGGAGCCCGCCCCCTCGCGCCGCTCGCGGGCGGCGGCGAGCCGCAGGGTCAGGCGCTCCAGGCGCCGCACGTAGTCGCCACCGAAAGCGACGGTCGGGCAGGGCAGGTGGGGTCGTCGCTCCGAGCCGCTCTCCACCGCTAGTGTCCTGTCCCGGGAGTCTGTGAGCACAAGGTGCGCCCCAGGGCGCCGAGGGCGAGGCGCACCGAGGACGCGTATCCTCTGCGATGCTCGGAGGAGGTGCAACGCGGCCATCGGCGCCCTGGGGTGTGCATTGTGCTCACAGACTCCCGGGACAGGACACTCGCTCTCAGCTCCCGCTCGTGCGGCGCACGGAGACGACGGTCATGTCGTCCTCCCGCTGCCCCCCCGCGAACTCGAGCACGCTCTCCACCAGGGACTCGGTCAGGGCCTGGGCGTCGGGGTTGGCGTAGCCGATCTCGGCCATCACCGCCCGCACCCCCGACTCGTCGAAGAGGCGGTCGGGACGGTCGCGGTGGCGCGCTTCCACCAGGCCGTCGGTGAAGGAGACCAGGGTGTCGCCGGGCGCGAGGGTCAGGCTGGGGCCGGTCTCGTACTCGAAGTCCTCCACCATCCCCAGCGCCGGGCCCGTCCCCGCCAGGGCCTCGATGGTGCCGCTCTCCTGACGCCAGAGCAGGGGCGGAGTCTGCCCGGCGTTGACGAACTCCAGGCGGCCGTCCTCGCCGAGGAGGCCCAGGAAGAGGGTCAGGAACATCCCGTCGTCCATGCGCTCCGCCAGGTCCTGGTTGAGCATCGTCACGACCGCCGCCGGGTCGGCGAGGATGCGCGAGTAGGAGCGCAGGGAGGCCTGGGCGGTGGCGGTGATCAGGGCCGGACCGATCCCGTGGCCGGTGACGTCGCCGAGCACGACCGCCAGCCGGCCGTCCTTGGTGCGCACGAAATCGTAGAAGTCGCCGGTGGCGTGCTCGGCGGGTCGGAACCAGCCGAAGAGGTCGTAGCCGGTCAGCGCCGGAGGCGCCTTGGGCATCAGGCCGCTCTGGATCTCGGAGGCGATCTCGAGGGAGCGCTCCAGTCGCGCCTTCTCCAGGGACTGGATGTTGAGGCGCGCGTTCTCCAGGGCGATGGCGATGTGCTGGGCCAGGGCGAAGAAGAGGGACAGGTCCTCGTTCGTGAACTCCCGGGTGGCGGCCTTCGAGTCGACGTACAGGACGCCGCGCTGAGCGGGGGCGTCGGCGTCTCCCTGGGGCGAGAGGGGGACGCACATCACCGCCCTGAGCTTCAGGTCGAAGACGGAGGCGCCCAGCTCGCGCGCCTCGGCCTCGGACTGCACCGTGGTGCGCATCGGCGCGTCCTCGGTCAGGACCCGCTGCACCACGCTGGTGGAGTACTTGACCCCCTCCCCCACCGGCCGGCCGCCGCCGCTCGCCACGCGCTCGCGGGCGACGCGCACCACCTGGCGTTCGCCTTCGTCGAGCAGCACCAGGAAGCCGCGCTCGGCGCCGGTGGTCTCGACCGCGCTGTCCACCACGTAGTCGAGCAGGGACTCCAGGTCGCGCGACTCGCTGACGCGGGCGATGGCGTCCAAGAGCACGCGCACCTGCCGGCGGTCCTCCAGGGGATCGCCGGAGAGGAACTCGGTCGGGGGCTCGTCCCCTCCCGAAGCACCCCCCCCGTGCGCCGGGTCGGCGGGGGTCGCGGGCGCCTTGGGGGGGGTCTTCTTGCGCCAGAACGCCATGGGTGGAGAGTCTAGCGGCCCTGCCCCTCGTGCGCCGCCCGGCGGGAGGAAACCCTTGCCAGCCAAGAGCTTCCACCGGAGACTGTGGCGCCCCGCGGTCCTTGGAAGGTCCGGAGATCCATATGCACATCACGGTCGAGCCCAGCGATGACCACGCCGTCCTGCACCTGCGCGGCGAGTTCGACACCTACTACTGCCCGATGCTCCAGGAGGAGATCGACAGCGTCCAGCGCTCGGGCGTCAATCGGGTGATCCTCAACCTGCGCATGGTGAAGTTCATCAACTCCACCGCGCTGGGAGCGATCATCAAGGCCTCCAAGGCCCTGGCGAATGAGGGAGGGCGGCTGGTGGTGTCGCGCCCCTCCTCCTTCTGCCGCGACATCATCGAGAAGGTGGGCTTGAACCGGGTCGTGCCGACCTTCGACACCGACGAGGAGGCGGTGGCCAGCCTGGCGGGTGACGCCCCCGGCACCTCGAGCGAGGCCAGCGACTTCGAGCAGGACCCCTCCTCCGTGCTCTTCACCCTGCGCGACAAGGAGCGCCTGGCGCACTTCATCGCCAAGGTGAAAGCCGCCAACCCCGTCCACGGCCACGCCTTCGGCTCCAACTGGAGTGGGGTGGGGCGCATGGCGGCGCTCTCCCAGCAGGGGCTCTCCTTCACCTGGAGTGGCGGCAACACCGACCTCTCCCCCTTCGACATGGGGCAGATGCTGGCGGTGGGGACCTCGCTCGGCGTGAAGTTCCGCTTGCCGCTCCTGCAGCGCGGCTACTGCGAGGCGGCGGTCGAGGTGGAGCTCCTCGAGGAGCGTCCCACGGGCGTCAAGGTCGGCTGCAACTTCGTCGAGATCGACGACGAGACACGGACTGCGGTGAGCCAGTACGCCAAGGACATGGCCTTCCTGAAGCAGGAGCTGGAGCGGGCGACCGAGGAGGGGGAGGCGGGCAGCGACTGAGCGGCGCTCGCCGCGCGCGTCAAGTCCACTCGGCGAGCCAGGCCTCGACCCGCTCCGGCACCACCTCCGCCGCCAGTCCCGGCAGGTAGTTGTCGGTGGGGTGGAGGTTCGCGGGCTCGTCGAGACTGTTGACCCAGGTGGTGGCCCCCGATGCCCGCGCCACGGCCAGGTAGCCCGCCGCCGGGTAGACGAGTCCGCTGGTGCCGATCGAGATGAAGTGGTCGCAGGCGAAGACGGCGCGCTCGATCTCCTCCAGGTGCAGGGGCATCTCCCCGAACCAGACGATGTCCGGTCGCAGGCGCTCGTAGCCGCAGGCGGTGCAGGGGAGGAAGGCCTCCGGATCGAGGTGCTCGCGGTCGGTGACCACCGCCTCGCAGCGCTCGCAGCGCAGGCGCGCGAGCTGGCCGTGCATGCTGAGCACCTCCGAGCCCGCGCGCTGGTGCAGGTCGTCCACGTTCTGGCTGACCAGGGTGAAGCGCCCCCCCGCGGCGCTGAGCTCCTCCCCCAGCCGCGTCAAGGCGTGGTGGGCGGCGTTGGGCTGCACTTCGTCGAGCTGGGCGCGGCGCATCTGGTAGAAGCGCCACACCAGCTCGGGGGCGCGCTCCCAGGCCTCCGGGGTGGCGACCTCCTCGACGCGGTGTCCCTCCCACAGTCCGCCGGCCCCGCGGAAGGTGGCCAGCCCCGAGTCCGCCGAGACGCCGGCGCCGGTGAGTACGACCACTGTAGGCACGCTCATGCTTCTTCCTCCCAGATCAGCTCCTCGCGGGCGCGCAGGAAGCCCCAGCGCTCCCCCATCGAGATCAAGGCGTCGTCTCCGTGCTCCACCCAGGCCCTGAGGCGTGGGTACCCGCGGGCGCAGAGGCGCTGCCGCGCGTCGGCGACCATGGCCCTGGCCAGGCCGCGATGGCGGTAGTCGGGGGCGGTCCAGAGCGCCACGATCGCGGGCTCACCCGCCGCCTCCCACGCCTCGCGCGCGGGGGCGGTCACGCAGAACCCACAGCGCTCACCACCTCCCCGCGGCAGGGCGACCAGGACCAGACCCGCCTCGTCGGTCAGCGCGCAGCGCAGCAGCGGCTCGGCCGCGGCGCTGGAGGGCGGACCGTGGTGCGCCAGGTAGGCCTCGAGCTCCCCCACCAGGCCGGGTGCCTCGCTCAGGTCGGCGATCGGGCGCAGGGTGACGTCCATGGTCAGGGGTGTAGCGGCTCGCCGGAGCGGGCGCGGGCCAGCGACTCGCGTGGCCGCTTGACCCAGGCCAGGATGTCCTCCATGACGGCGTAGGCGCAAGGGACGATCACCAGTATCAACACCGTGGCCACGGCCAAGCCGTAGAAGAGGCTGATCGCCATCGGCTGCAGGAAGCGCGCATCCCCGCTGACGAAGAAGGTCAGCGGGGAGAGCCCCGCCATGGTGGTGATGCTGGTCAGGGCGATCGGCCGGAAGCGCAGGCGCCCCGCCTCCACCAGCGCCTGCGTGAGACCCGCCGCCGTCTTGCGACGGCGGTTGGCGAAGTCGACCAGGATCAAGGAGTCGTTGACCACCACTCCCGTCAGGGCCAAGAGCCCGATCAGGGAGAGCAGGGTGATCGGCCGATCCATCACCCCGTGCCCGAGGACCATGCCGATGGCAGCAAAGGGGATCACGAACATGATCACCAGCGGCTGGGCGAAGGAGCGGAAGAGGGTCCCCAGGATGACGTAGATCGCCGCCAGCGAGATGGCGCCGGCGACGAGCAAGCCCGCGATCGAGCGGGCGGTCTCCTCCACGTCCCCCTTCGGCTCCAGTCGGTAGCCGGGGTAGCCCGCCCGGATCTCCTCCCAGTGGCGGGTGAGCGCGGCCGCGATCTCGGCCGCGTTCCCCTCCGCCTTGTTGACGTCCGCCGAGATCGTCACCGAGCGTTCCCGCGCGTCGTGGGTGATCACCGCGGGGGTGACCTCTTCGACCAGCTCCGCCACGCTGGTCAGGGGCACGCGCTCGCCGAGCGGGGTCGAGACGCGCAGGCGGTCGAGCTCGGAGCGGCGCTGGCGCACCCGCTCGGGCAGCTTGAGGATCACCTCCACGTCGTCCGAACCGCGCCTCAGGTGGGCGCAGGTGGTGCCCTCGAAGGCGGAGCGCAGCTCGGCGGCGAGCAGGGCCTCGCTGAATCCCAGGCTGCGGCCGCGATCGGTGAGCACCACCGACACGCCGCGCTTGCCCGAGTCCAGGTTGTCGTGCACGTCGCGAATGCCGGCGAACTCCGAGAGCTGCGCCTGGAGCCTGGCGGAGATCTCCGCCAGGCGCGCCAGGTCGGGGCCGCGCACCGACATCTCGATCGAGCGGCCCGCGGGGCCCGCCTGGGGCTGATCGATCTCGATCGCGTCCAGGGAGGGGGGCGCGTCGGTCAGGGCCTGGCGCAGGGTCTCGATCACCTCGGCGGTGGTCAGGGTGCGCCCCTCACCCTCGTGCAGCTCGACCCAGACCTGGGCCAGGTTCTGGGCCAGCTGGTAGTTGGAGACGTCCGTGGCGGCCACGCCGAGCAGGGTGTTGACGCTCTCCAACTCGCTGGCCGGCAGGGCCATGACGCGCTCCTCCGCCCAGCGGGCGACGCGATCGGTCTCCTCGATCGAGGCGTCGGGGCGCAGCCTGAGGGTGACGTAGAGCAGCTTCGACTCGAAGTCGTCGAAGAAGACGAAGGGGATGCGGTAGCGCGCGACCGCCCCCACCGCCAGCGCCACCGCCACGGCGGCGGTGAGCGTCACGTAGCGCCAGCGCAACGCCAGCGCCAGCAGCCGGGCGTAGCCGTCGCGCAGGGGGTCGTACCAGCGCCGCACGGGCTGCTCCCGGGCCCGCTCCCGCCCCGCCCGCACTCCGCCCCAGTGCGCCAGGTGGGACGGCAGGATCGTCAGGGCCTCGAAGAGCGACACCGCCAGACAGGCGCTGACCACCAGGGGCAGGGGGCGCATGAAACGCCCGGTGGTCCCCTCCACCATCAGGATCGGCAGGAAGGCGGCGATCGAGGTCAGGATCGTGGCCACCACCGGTCGCCCCACCTCGGCGGTCCCCACCACGGCCGCCTCGGCGGGGGGTAGCCCCTCCTCCATCAGGCGGCAGGCGTTCTCGCCCACCACGATGGCGTCGTCCACCAGCATCCCCAGGACGACGATCAGGGCGAACATCGTCAGCATGTTGAGGGTGATCCCCGCGCTCCCCGCCAGCAGGATCCCCCCCAGGAAGGCGATCGGGATGCCCAGCACGGTGACCGCCGCCACCCGCCAGTCGAGGAAGCAGAGCAGCGCCGCGATCACCAGCACCAACCCGATCGACCCCGACTCGGTCATCACCGCCAAGCGGTTCTTGACGTAGACCGAGAGGTCCGCGTAGGTCCCCAGCCGCATCCCGTCGGGCATGTGCTGGTTGGCGCTCGCGACGTACTCGCGCACGCTGCGCGCCACGTCGATCATGTCGGAGTCGGAGCGCTTGTGCACCTCCAAGTGGGCGCAGGGCAGCCCGTTGTAGCGCGCGCTGGTCAGCCGCCGCTGGAAGGTGTCGGAGACGGTGGCCAGTTGGGAGAGCCGCACCAGGGCGCCGTCGGGGCGCGCCACCACCGGGAGCGCCGCCAGGTCCGCGGCCCAGTCCACCTCGGCGTCCACCCTGAGCAGCCAGTCCCCCCCCGGGGTGGTCAGGCTGCCGAGGGGAGCGTCGAGGACCTTGGCGCGGATCACCTCGGCCACCTGCACCAGGGTGAGGCCGAAGCGCTCGAGCGCCAGCGGGTCCACCTCGATCCACAGCCTGGGCTCGCGCAGCCCGGTGGTGAACACGCCGCTCACCCCCGGGAGGGCTTCGAGGGCGCGCTCGTGCTCCTCCGCCACCCGCCGCAGCTCCCCCTCGCTGGCGTGTCCGTGCACCATGACGGCGATCACGGAGAAGACGGTGCGGCGTTCCAGGACGACCGGCTCCTGCGCCTCCTCGGGCAGCTCGGGGGCCTCGCGGCGCACGGCGTCGCGCACCTCGCCGATGACGGTGGAGAGCTCCTCGCCCACGTCGACGGTCAGGGTGATGCGCGAGATCCCCTCGCGGGTCGTCGAGAGGATCTCGTCCACCCCCTCGACGCCACCGATCGCCGACTCCAGGGGTCGGGTGATGAGGCGCTCGATCTCCTCGGCGCTGGCTCCGCGGTAGCGGGTCTGCACCTCGATCTGGTCCAGGGAGGAGTCGGGGAAGACCTCCCGCGGCATGCGCTGGAAGACCAGCACCCCGGAGAGCACGATCGCGAGCATGGCCAGATTGGCCGCCACCGGATTGCGCACGGCGGCGCGCGCACAGGCGGCGATCATCGCGGCTCTGCCCCCTCGGAGTCCTCGCGCACTGCGGCGCCGGGGGAGAGCAGGTGCAGGGGGGAGGTGATCAGGCGATCTCCCACCGCGAGCCCGGAGCGCACCACGCGTCCCTCCTCCAGGCTGCGCCCCAACACGAGGGCGCGCTCCTCGGCGATCGGGCGCCCCTGCTCGTCCCGGCCGACCACGTAGGCCTTGGGAGCGCCTTCCCGCCACAGCAGGTGATCGTCCTCGATCAGGATCACGTCGGTCAGGGTGCCCACCTGGACCTCGGCCTCCGCGAAGGTGCCCGACGCGAGCTCGCGCGCGTGCGGCTCACCCTCGCGCAGCGGATTGGCGAGGTCGACCTCGACCGGCAACGAGCGGCTGGTCGGGTCGGCGGCCCCGCCGAGGGCTCCCACTACCCCCTCGAGCTGGAGCTCGGGGCGCGCGGGGACGCGCACGCTGGCGGTCAGTCCCGGGCGTATCCCCGCGGCGTCCTCGACGGGGATCTCGAGCCTGAGGTGCAAGCGGGTCACGTCCTCGAGCTCGACCAGCGGCACGCCGGCGACGACGGTGGAGCCGACCGCCGGCGCGCGGCCAACCAGGACTCCCTCGAAGGGCGCGCAGACGGCGGCCCGGGCGTGGCGATCGACGGCGCGCTCCAAGAGGTGCCGCGCTTCGTCGGCGCGCTCGGCGGCGAGGGCCACCTCCTCGGTGGCGCGCTCCGCCGACCCCCCGGCGCGACGCTCCACCAGGGCCGCGGCGGCGCGGGCGGCGGCGGCGCGGTCGAGGCTGTTCTGATCCACGTGCCCCTCCCCCGCGAGCTCGGCCAGGCGCTCCTCCTCGCGCTGGAGGGCGGCGCGCTGTTCCACGGCGCTCTCCAGGGCAGCGGCCTGGCGCTCCACCTCCGCCCGAGCCTGCTCCTGGGCGAGCTCGGCCTGGGCCAGGCGCGCCTCGGCTATGGAGACCTCGTGGGCCAAGGGGAGCTCGTCGACGGCGAAGAGCTCGCGGTCCCGCTCCACGCGCCCCCCCTCCCGCCAGTCCTCGAGGACGCGCACCAGACGTCCTCCCACCTCGGGCGCCAGCACCGCCCGGCGCGCCGGCAAGAGGGTCCCGAAACCCCGGACCACCCAGTCCGCCTCCCGGGGGACCACGCTGGAGCTCTCCACCCGCACCGTCAGGGGCTCCCGGGACGGTGCGCTGGGGGGAGCGGGGGCCCGGGCCTCGATCCAATCCAGGAGCAGGAAAGCCCCCGCGAGGAGCAGGGCCATCAGGAGCAAGCTGATCGCGACGCGCACCATGGCGGGCGGCAATGTAGCACTCCGACGGGGCAACGCCGCGCCCCGGGACTCCAGGGAAGGCCGCCGCGGGCCGATACTCCCTGCGCCGGCGCTGCCGGTGGGATCCAACCCGTGGCCGAGCTGGACTGGGGGGGCGAGCGAGGGTTCAATCTCCTGCCCCGAAGTCTAGTAGAGCCCAGCAGGCTGTCTGGAAAGCCCATCCCACCCGTCGGAGCGCGGCGGAACTCAAGTGCAAGTCAACGTCGAAAAGAGCGGCCGGTGCACGGCCAAGGTGTCCCTGGCCGTCCCCTCGGAGGAGTTCCGGAAGGAGTTCCAAGTGAACCTGCAGCGCGCGGGCCGCAGCGTGCGCATGAAGGGCTTCCGCCCCGGGAAGATCCCCGCGCAGGTCCTGGAGAAGCACCTCGGAGACCAGGTGCGGCAGGACGTCATGGAGCACTTCCTGCGCCAGGCCTACGAGCGCGCGCGCACGGAGGAGGAGCTGCGGCCGATCTCTCACCCCCACCTCTCCCCCGACGACCTGGTGCTCGCCGCGGACGGCAGCTTCGCCCTGGACTTCGAGGTCCCCCTGAAGCCCGACTTCGAGCTGCCGCAGTACAAGGGGATGGAGATCACCTCGGAGCTCGAGCCGGTCATGGCCCCCCAGGTCGAGGCCACCCTGGCCCAGATGCGCGCCGATCGCTCGGTGGCCGAGCCCGCCGGGGAGGAGGGCCTGACCGAGCGCGGGGTGGCGCTGTGCGACATCGCCTTCCTGCACGAGGGGGAAGAGGTCCTCGAACGCGAGGGACTGCGGCTGGGGGTCTTCAGCTCTCCGCCGGGTGTCGAGCAAGAGGCTTGGCAGGAGTCGCTCCTGGGTCTGAAGGACGGCGAGGAGCGCGAGCTGCCGATGGTCCTGCCGCAGGACCTGGAGAAGGAGGAGGCCCGCGGCGCCGAGGGAATCTGCCGCGTGCGGGCCAGCGAGGTGAGCGACATGATCCCGCCCCCCGACGAGGAGCTCTTCGAGCTGGTGGGCGTCGAGGACATGGAGACTCTCGAAAACACGATCAAGGATCGCCTGCAGGAGGCCGCCCAGACGCGGGAGCGGACGCGGGTCGAGGCGGTGCTCCTCGACCGACTGATCGAGGAGGCCGCCCTGGAGCTGCCCGAGTCCCTGCTCGAGGAGCAGGCCGCCAGCCGCCTGCAGGCCCTGGCGCGGGAGATGAAGGCGCGCGAGGTCCCCGACGAGCAGATCGCCAGTCAGCTCGAGGAGCAGCGCTCGACGGCGCGCGAAGAGGCCGAGAAGGGGATGCAGGCGCTCTTGATCGTCGAGGCCCTGGGCGAGCAGGAGGACCTGCTCGTCACCGCCGAGGAGCTCGAGAGCGAGTTGGCCACGATCGCCGCGCGCAACCAGGCCTCGATCGATGAGGTGCGCCAGTACTACGCCGAGAACAACCTCAACCAGCAGATGGCGATCGAGGTGCTCGAGCGCAAGGTGCGCGCCTTCCTGTACGAACACGCCCGGATCACGGAGCCCTCTTGATCCCCCGGCGCCGGAACCCGTCCGCCCCACAGATCCCGTTCGATTGGGCCGCTCCGCCGAGCTCGCCCGAGTGAGGACCATGCAGAACTACTACCCCGTCCCCTTCGTGATCGAGAAGACCGGCCGCGGCGAACGCCAGTACGACATCTACTCGCGCCTGCTCGAGGACCGCATCATCTTCCTGGGCACCCCGGTCGATGACCAGGTGGCGAACGCCGTCATGGCCCAGCTCCTGTTCCTCGACAAGACGGGGCGCAACCAGGACATCAAGATGTACATCAACTCGCCGGGGGGGTCGGTGACGGCCGGTCTGGCGATCTACGACACCATGCAGCTGGTGGAGCCGGACATCAGCACCTACTGCCTCGGCCAGGCCGCCTCCATGGGGGCCGTGCTGCTCTCGGCGGGCACCAAGGGCAAGCGCTTCGCCCTGCCCCACTCGCGGGTCATGATCCACCAACCCTCCGGGGGCACCGGGGGGACGGCCCTGGACATGGAGATCCAGGTGGCGGAGATCATGAAGATGAAGGCCAGCCTGGAGAAGATCCTGGCGCGTCACTCGGGCCGCAGCGCCGAGGAGATCGCCCAGGCCTCGGATCGGGACAACTTCATGTCCCCCGAGGAGGCCAAGGAGTTCGGTTTGATCGATGAGATCGTCGAGCGCGCCGAGGAGTCCTGAAGCGCTGCGTGACACTCCCTCCCCCGGGAGTCCCAGGGGGAGACGTCGAAGTCGCGTCGATTCCCAACTCCAGGCCCAGTTCCCCGTCGCCGAGGTCTCGTAGACTCCCATGACCGGGTTAAGATTGACCGTCTGATGAGTTCCTCCCGAAAGACCGGGCACCACGTGGAGCGCTGCACCTTCTGTGAGAAGCCCCGCCATCAGGTCGCATCCCTGATCGCGGGACCGCCAGGGGTCTACATCTGCAACGAGTGCATCGAAATCTGCAACTCGATCCTCCAGGAGGAACAACGCCGCACTCCCGAGGGAGCCCGGCAGCGGAGCGGCGCCGGAGCGAGCGCGGCGATGGCCCGCGGAGAGCGGCTGCCGACGCCGATCGAGATCGCGCGACGCCTGGACGAGTACGTCGTCGGGCAGCAGCGCGCCAAGAAGGTGCTCTCCGTGGCGGTCTACAACCACTACAACCGCCTGCAACAGGGCCCTCCCTCAGGGGCCGCGGAGGAGAGCGACGAGGTCGAGATCGAGAAGTCGAACATCCTCCTGGTGGGCCCCACGGGATCGGGCAAGACCCTGCTGGCGCGCACCCTGGCGCGCATGCTCGACGTGCCCTTCGCCATGGCCGATGCCACGACCCTGACCGAGGCGGGGTACGTGGGCGAGGACGTGGAGAACATCCTGCTCAAGCTCCTGCAGGCGGCGGATTTCGACGTCGAGCGGGCGCAGCAGGGGATCATCTACATCGACGAGATCGACAAGATCGGCCGCACCACCGGCAACGTCTCGATCACCCGTGACGTCTCCGGCGAGGGCGTCCAGCAGGCGCTGCTCAAGATCCTCGAGGGCACGGTCGCCTCGGTGCCGCCCCAGGGCGGTCGCAAGCACCCCGAGCAGTCCTACATCCAGCTCGACACGACCAGCATCCTCTTCGTCTGCGGCGGGACCTTCAGCGGCATCGAGGAGTTCATCGGCAAGCGCATCGGGCAGGAGGTGATCGGCTTCGGGCGCGATTCGCGCCTCGGCTCGCCCCAGCACAAGGTCACGATCCTGGGCAGCTCGAGCCGCGACCAGGCCCCCCTGCCCCCCCTGGGGGAGGTGGGCGCGCGGGACGAGTACATGCGCTACCTGATCCCCAAGGACCTGATGGAGTTCGGGCTGATCCCGGAGTTCACCGGGCGCCTGCCGGTGCTGGCCACCCTGGACACCCTCGGACGGGACGAGCTGGTGCGCATCCTGACCGAGCCCAAGAACGCCCTGGTGCGCCAGTTCCAGCGCCTCTTCGAGCTCTCGGGCAAGAAGATCGAATTCGAGCGCGAGGCCCTGCAGGCGGTGGCGGACCTGGCGATCGAACGCGAGACGGGCGTGCGCGCCCTGCGCGCCATTCTCGAGGACCTGCTCCTGGATCTGCTCTACGAGCTGCCCTGCCGCAAGGACACCGAGATCTTCGTCGTCGACCAGGCGGTGGTGAACGGCGAGCGCTCCCTGGCCCGCGGGCTCACGGCGGCCGACCTCGAAGAGGAGCAGGGCGGCCCGGAGGTCGTGGCTCCCGAGGTCCCCGACGGCCCCCTGACTGACGGCGGCGAGCGCGAGAGCGCCTGACCCCTCCGATCCACCACTTCCCCGTCGGCCGGTGAATCGTGGTGAATCGCGGCCGGCTGCGGTCTAGACTGCGATCGGCCATGGCCGACTCGCTGACCATCTACTACCACCGCGACTTCGATGGAATGTGCGCGGGGGCGATCCTGGCTCGCATCCTCGCCGAGCGTGACGAGCAGGAGATCCGCCTCGAGAACGTCAACTACGACCAGCGCCGGGACTGGGAGGCCTTCGCCGCAGATCGCCGCTTCGCGGTGGTCGACTTCCACTTCCACCCGCGGGCCGAGTACTGGTTCGACCACCACCCGACCACCTTCCTGACCCCAGAGCTGCGGGCCGTCTACGAGCCCAGCGAGCGCTGGGCCTGGGACCCCGACTCCCCCTCCTGCCCGCCCCTGATCCTGCGCCACGCGGCGGAGCACTGGGGTTTCGAGCCCGAGGAGCGCTTCCGGGAGATGGCCCACTGGTCGGACATCATCGACGCGGCGCGCTTCGAGAGCGTCGATCAAGCGGTCTTCGGCGACGCCCCCGCCCTGCGCCTGATGCGCTCCCTGACGGTGGCGCCCACCCCGGAGTGGGTCGACCAGCTCGCCCAGGGTCTGGTCGACCACACCCTGGCGGAGGTGGCCTCCCGACCCGAGGTGGAGCGCGCCCACCAGCGCGCCACCCGCAACCGCGACAAGGCCCTGCGCCAGTTCCCCCCCACGGTGGAGTGGATGCGCGACGGGGTGCTCCTCTACGACGCCTCCTCGAGCAAGATCCGGCGCGAGCGCTTCGCGGCCTTCTACCACCACCCCGAGACGCTCTACGCGGTGGGCGTGATCCCCACCCGCTCCGGCTTTCACGTCACCTGCGGGGAGAACCCCTGGAATCCCCCCTCCGATCCGCTGCACATCGGTCACTTGATGGAGCGCTACGGCGGGGGCGGACACCGCTCCGTGGGCGGCGCGAACCCCGTGGGCCTCACGGAGGCGCGCCAAGCGGCTGGGGAGGTGGCCGAGACCCTGGTCGACCACCTGGGTCGAGCGGCGACGTGAGGAGCTTCCTCGCCTGGCCGCCAGGGGAGCTCGAGGAGTGGTGCGCGGCCCACGGCGGCCGGCCCTTCCACGCCCGGGCGGCGCGGCGCGAGATCCTCGAGCGTGGGATCAGCGACTACGGGGCGATGACCTCCCTGCCGACGGCGCTGCGCGAGGCCCTCGCCGCCGAGATCCCCCTCCTCGCCAGCCGCGAGCTCGAGCGCCGGCGCTCCGGCGACGGGGTGACGAAGCTCCTGATCGAGTTCGCCGGCCGGGAGGGTGCGCAGGCGGCGAGGATTGAGACGGTGTACATCCCCCCACGCCACGGGGGTGCGGGGCGCGGAGCGACCCTCTGCGTCTCGACCCAGGTGGGCTGTCCGGTGGCCTGTCCCTTCTGCGCCTCGGGGCTCGAGGGTCTCGAGCGCAACCTCGCCCCCCACGAGATCCTCGAGCAGTTCCTGCGCGGGCGCGCCCTGGGTTCGCTGAGCCGCGCCGTGGTGATGGGGATCGGCGAACCGCTGCTCAACTACCGCAACCTCGCCACGGCGCTCGAGGTGGTGACCGACGAGCTGGGCCTCGGCAGCCGCAAGATCACCGTCTCCACCGTCGGCTTCCCCGATCGCCTGCGGCGCGTGGCGCGCAGCGACCCCCGCTTCCAGCTCGCGATCTCCCTGCACACCCCCGACGACGAGGAGCGCGCCCGCTTGGTGCCGGCGATGGCCGGGATCCCGATCGCCGAGGTGCTCTCCGCCGGCGACGACTGGTTCGAGGTCACGGGGCGCGAGGTGACCTACGAGGTGGTCCTGCTCGGCGGCCAGAACGACACCTCGGGGCACGCCCAGCGCCTCGCGGAGCGCCTCTCCAGGCGCCGTGCCACGGTCAACCTGATCCCCTTCAACCCCGTCCCGGGCCTGCCCTTCAGACGCCCCGAGGCGGCGGCGGTGGAGGGCTATCGCGAGGGGCTCGCGAGCTCGGGAGTGGTCGCCACCGTGCGCTGGTCCCGGGGCGTCGAGGAGGCCGCCGCCTGCGGGCAGCTGCGGCTGCGCCACTAGCCACACCCCTCAGAAGCGCCAGGTGTAGGAGAGCTTCAAAACCAGCTCCTGGGAGGTGCGCGCGAAGGAGTGTCGGTCGGTCCGATCCCACCCGAAGAGCCCCACCAGGTACAGGTTCTGCCCCGCCGTGCGGATCCAGTGCAGGCGGCTCTGCCAGGTCAGGTCCTCGCTCTCGGTGTCGTACTGCAGGAGGTTCGACAGGGAGAGGTCGGGGTCGAAGTTGAAGTCCAGGTCGGTGGCGATCACCTGGGTGTCGAAGGAGCCCTCGTCGAGGTCCACGTGGATGTCCTCCAGGTCGAGGCTCCAGGAGAAGAAGCGCGAGGGGATCCACTTGGGCGAGACCTCCACGCGCAGGATGCTGCCCGAGTAGAAGTCCCCGAACTCGATCTCCACGTCCCCCGTCACCCGCCTGCGGTCGTTGGCTTCGAACTCCAGGACGTGGTTCGCGCCGGAGTAGTCCCCCTGGGAGACGAAGACCTCGTCGGTCATGTCGAAGCCCTCGTCCAGGCGCTCCCGGAAGTAGGTGCTGCCGATGGAGATGGAGTCCTCGCTCTGGAGCTCGATCTCCAGCCACTTGACCGGCAGCTCGAACTGGTCCTCGCGGCCGACGCGGTCGACGTCGTAGCGGGGTCCGACCCTCCAGGAGACGCTGCGCAGGGCGTCCTCTCCCCCTCCGCGCCAGGTGTACCCCAGGCTGTAGCGGTACTGCTCCACTCCAGTGCGGCGCACGAAGCCCAGCTCCGGGTCGTAGTCCTCCTCGGTGACGCTGGCCGACAGGCTCTGCCCCCAGCTGGCGTTGCGCGCCTCGGCCCGCAGGCCGTAGGCCGCTCCGCCGGGCTCCCCCTCCCCGTCGCTCGCCACGTAGTAGCCCCACAGGCTCCCCGTTTGCCCGTCCCCGAAGAGGCGCGTCGAGCCGAGGCGGAAGTCCGCCCCCCAGGTGGCGGCGTCCCCGTCCCCGTCGGGGCGCCCGTGGGTGAAGATCCCCCCCACGGAGTTCTCCCCACCGAGGTTGCGGGAGACGCGCAGGACCCCCAGGGTCTTCTGATCCACGTCCTCCCCCTCCAGGGAGTAGGAGTCGACCCGCGTCTCGAGCAGACCCACGTTCCAATCCCCGAGCCGACCGGTGGCCTTGATCCCCGCCAGGAGCGGGATCGCCTCCCCGTCGGGGTCGCGCCCGATGGTGCGCGAGAAGAAGGGGCGCACGCTGCTGCTCCCACCGCCCCGGTAACTCGAGGGGCCGAACTCGAACATCCCGGCGTCCTCCAGGAAGAAGTCGCGCTTCTCCGGGAAGAAGAGGGGAAAGCGGGAGAGGTTGATGCGGCGGTCGTCGACCTCGGTCTCGGCGAAGTCGGTGTTGGTGGTCACCCTCAGGGTGGACGAGGGAGTGGGGCGCCAGGTGACGTCGAGCCCGAAGTCCCCCTCGCCGTGGACGTCGTCCTCCCCCTCCTCGAAGTCGCGGCCGAGGGCGCCGCGCAGGTAGGGCACCACGTCCACGCCGGTCCCCTGGCGCATGCCGGTCATGCCGGTCAGGGCTCCCCCCTCGGCCAAGCTCCAGAAGCGGTAGGCGACGCGCGGATTGGCCCAGCGTGCCTCTTCACCGTTGGCGACCCGCTTGCGGCACAGGTTGAAGCCCCAGGTCTCGTTGCCCTCGCCGAAGGCCAAGGTCTTGAAGGGCAGGGCGATCTCCGCCTGCCACCCCCCTTCGGTGATCCGCGCGCGGCCGTACCAGATGCCGTCCCAGCTCTTGTTGAAGGAGGAGCCGCTGTCGGCGAGCAGGGCGTCCCCGCGCGATCCCGCGGCGGTGATCTGGAACCAGAAGGCGAAGCGCTGGTCGTCGAAGGTGTCGATCCAGAACTCCACCACGTCGTCGTAGCGCACGTAGGCGTCGCGCGACATCTGGCGCGCACGCACCTGGCCGGGATCGTCATGGCAGCGGAGCCCGAGGTAGAGGCAGTCGGCGTCGTAGGCGAGCAGGACGTCGGTGGGCCAGGTGGGCTGAGCGCCCTCGACCGGCTCGGTGACCGTCAACGGTGAGAGACGCGCGGCGCGCTCCCAGAAGGGCTCGTCGAGCTCGCCGTCGACCTGCACCGCGGTGTCGGGCTCGAGGCGGGTGGGAGCGATACTGGGGCGGTCGGCCTGGACGAGGGAGGCCAGGAGGAGCAGCAGGGGGGGAGACAAGGGGTGGGGATTCTAAGCGCCCTGCCCGGGAGTCTCGGGGGCTCTCTCCCGATCGCCGCGCAAACGACCCACTCCGAGAAGGCCCCACAAGAGCCCCACCGCGAGCACGGCGCCGGCCCCGGTCCACAGCACCGTATCGATCGAGGCTCCCGCGTCGTAGAACACACCCATTACCAAACCCCAGGCGCTGAAGCTCAGGGTCATCGCCATGAAGTCGAGGGAGTGGACCCGCCCGCGGAAGGCGTCCTGCACGCGGCGCTGCCAGAGCACCGTGGAGCTGACCCAGATCGTACTGCCCCCCGCGTGGGCCAAGCCCACCGCCAGGCAGGCGGTGAGGAGGTCGGGTGCCCACGGCACGAGGGCGTAGCCCGTCCCCGCCACGGCGAAGCCCGCCACCACGTTGCGCGCCATGGCCCGGTCGTCCTGACCTGAGAGCCAACGGGCGATGAAGGGACCCACGGCGGTTCCCACCCCGCGCGCCGCGTAGAGCATGCCGATCGCGTGGGCGGCTCCGTAGGCCTGGAAGCGTCCGGTGCCCAGGAGCGAGAGGGCGACCAGGAAGCCCCCCGCCATCCCCCAGGTGCACTTGACCGCCAGCGCCGGCGCCACCCCCAGGTCGCGCACGTGACCCCAGGCGCGCCGCAGGTCCCCCATCGTCAGCACGTCGCGCCACGCCAGGGGTGGGTGCGATTTGGAGGGGGGCGGCAAGGTGATGCCGCGCAGGAAGAGAGCGCTGAGCACGTAGGTCCCCGAGTCGAGCAGGAAGGAGCCCCGGGTGCCGATCTCCTGCACCACGATCCCACCCAGGAAGGAGCCCAGGGCCACGGTCGTGCTCCAGGTGGCGGCGGAGATGGCGTGGGCGTCGAAGAGATCCTCCTGCGGAACCAGGTTGGGGATCGAAGCCGTGCGCGCCGCGTCGAAGAAGGGCGACAGGGACATCTGCAGGGCGAGCAGTACGTAGAGCAGGGTCAGCTCCGACGGCTCGTCCACCAGACACAGGGCGGCCACGACCAGGGCGCGCAAGAGATCCGCGGCCACCATCAGCGCCTTGCGCGGCAGGCGGTCGGCGACGGGACCCGCCAGGCCGGAGAGGGCGGCGGTGGGCAGCAGGCGCAGGGCGAGCTCGAAGCCGAAGAGCAATCCCAGGGTGGTGACGGCCTCGGCGCTTCCCGACAGCTCGCCGATCAGGGCCAGGGCCGCCATGCGGTTCAACCAGTCCCCGAGCTGGCTGACCACTTGGGCCAGCCACAGGCGCCGGAAATCGCGGTGCTTCTTGAGGACCTCGATCAGCACCCTGCCCCCTTGCCCCATGTGCGGGTCATGGTACGTTCAGAGTACAGCCGTTCCCCGGCAGCCCTAGCACCGTTTGCGTGCGCGGCGCGACCTAGGCGCCCGCCAGAATGGGAGCTGCGGGATCGGGGGGTCCCCGGACCGCCCAACCCCACAGACTTCCCAGCATCAAACCCGGGGAGCGGCTTCCCCATGGGACTCGGCCGCGGGGGTAGCGACCCCCGGGTGGGGATGTGGAGAGAGGCGCTTCTCAGGCCGTCACCGGCAGACTGTCGGCCACCCGTTCGAGTCCGGCGGCCACCTCCTCGGAGCTCACCACCAGGGGCAGCCGGAAGCGGATGGCGCGCTCACCCGAGGAGAGCGCCAGGAGGTGCTTCTCCGTCAGGCGCTGGAGCATGGCATCGCGCGCCGCGGCGCTCTCCAGGGTGAAGGCCACCAGCGATCCCAGCCCACGCACGTTGAAGATCCCGCCGCGCTCCCGCGCCAGGACGCGCAGCCCCTCGACCAGCTCCGCTCCGCGCGCCGCCACGTTCTCCCCCAGCTCCTCGTCCAGGATGATCTCGATGAACTTGGCAGAGCGCACCATGTCCACCAGGTTCCCGCCCCAGGTCGAGTTGATGCGGGAGGAGCGGCGGAAGACGTTCTCCTCCACCTCGTCCACCCGGGGGCTGGAGTAGATGCCGCAGATCTGGCTCTTCTTGCCGAAGGCGACCACGTCCGGTCGCACGTCGTGGTGTTGCCAGAGCCAGGGTTTGCCGGAGCTGAAGAAGCCGGTCTGTACTTCGTCGTAGATCAGGAGCGCCTCTTCCCGGTCGGCGTACTCGCGCAGGCGCGCCAGGAACTCGGTGCGGAAGTGGTTGTCGCCTCCCTCCCCCTGCAGGGGCTCGATGAGGATCGCCGCAACGCGGTCCCGATGGCGCTCGAAGGCAGCCTCGATCTCGCGGTAGGAGCGCTCCTCCTCCGCCGCCACGTCGTTGGCGATGCCCCCCGCCAGGTCGAACTCGATCGCCGGGTTGTGCACCCGCGGCCAGGGGAACTTGGGGAAGAGGGCGATCTTGTCGGGCACCGTGTTGGTCACGCTCAGGGTGTACCCCGAGCGACCGTGGAAGGCCTGGCGGAAGTGCAGCACCACCAGCTCGTTGCCGTCGTCGACCCGCTCGGTCCCCACCTTGCGGGCCTTCCAGTCGAAGGCCACCTTGAGCGCGTTCTCGACCGCCAGTGCCCCCCCCGAGACCCAGAAGTGGTGCGGGTAGCCGTCGGGGGTCACCCGCGTGGCGAAGGTCGACACGAACTCCGCCATCTCGCGCGTGTAGACGTCCGAGTTGGCGGGCTTGTTGCGCCCCACGAGCTCGATCCTGGCGCGAAAGTCGGGCTCCAGGGTCGCCGGGTGGTTGAAGCCGATAGGCCAACTGGCGAAACAGGTGAAGAAGTCGAGGTACTCCTGGCCGCTGACCGCGTCGTGCAACCACGAGCCGTGGGACTTCTCGAGGTCCATGACGTACGGGTAGCCGTCGGTGAGCTGGTGGCGACGGAGGGTCTCGTGGACCTGACTGGCTTCGATCATCCTGGGCCTCCTGGAGGATTGGCGATCGGTCTCCGGCAAAGGAGGAGAACCGGTGCTGGACGTGTTGCGTCGAGGAGCCTCATGCCCGGCTCCACGTTGGTGAATACGAGCCGCAGAATTCTAGCTCCGGCACCACTTCCCGACGACCCCACCAGAAACTCGTGTAGCAGGGTGGCACCCTCGTCGAGACCCAGATCGCGACGCGCCGCGAGCTCGCGGCCCAGGTGGGGATCGACGGGGGGCAGGGGGGGATCGACCAGGCGCCGCTCCTCCAGCGCCGCCAGCAGGGCCGCGGTGAAAGCGGAGAGCCGCCGCGGCTCCACCTGGACCACGCCGACCTGGCCGGCGAGCTGCCCCGAGATCGTATGCACACGATCGAAGGCCCCTCGCACCACGCGCTCGGCGGCCGCCGCCGGATCCTCCCCGAGCCCCACCTCGACCACGGAGCGTGCCAGGGGATCGAAGACGAAGCGCGGCCCCTGCGCGGCCTCCACCACCCCCGCGCCGAAGGCGGCCATGCGCCCCCAGCGCCGGACCCGCTCGCTCCAGAGCGCGCCCTCCGACTCCCAGCCGGAGAGCGCCATGCGCCCCACCCGACCGCTCTCGGCGGCGGCGCGCAGGACGTCGTCCCCGTCGTCGTGCAGCAGCGCCAGGGCTCCGGCGGGCAACCCCGCCGCCGTCAGCGCGCCCGCCAGGTGGTCGGCGAGGGCGGGAGCTCGCCGGTCCCCCACGAGCAGCACGCCGCAGCCTTGGGCGAGCTCCCGCCACAGGACGCGCGCGGCGGCGCTCAACGGCTCGGCCCAGGAGCGCCGCAGGCAGGTGAGCACCCCTCCGGCGGCCCCCTCCCGCTGGAGCCCCTCGGCCAGCCCCTCCCGCGCCGAGCGTTCCAGCCCCCCCAGGTGCTGCTCGAACTCCCCTGCGCCGAGCCCGAGGAGGAGGGCGGCGCGCCGGCTGTCGGCGCTGGGCAGGGGGAGGCTCTCGGCCGCGCGCTCCAGGATCTCCCGCCGCTCCGAGGCCGGCGAGCCCGACCAGGATCCCAGACCCCGCTCGAGGGAGTCCAGGGCGACCGTCACGTCCCGGGCACTCGAGCGCGGCCAGCTCGCCACGCACTCCCCGCCGCCCGCGGATGGGGCCTCGAAGCGGCCACGCCCCCGCGCCGGGCACCGCGCACCGTCGATCTGGTTCTCGAGGACCTCCAAGGGGCAACCGCCGGATGAGTCGGCGCGGTATGGTAGGCGCCTCGAACCCCACCGACAAGCGACGTGCGACGACCCCACGGCCTGCACCCGCGTATGCGCCTGGTGCGCAAGCGGGACTTTCAGCGCGCCTACCGCGAGGGTAGTCGCGCCCGGGGCGGCATCCTGGTGGTGGTGGTGGCGGAGAACGGCCAGGAGTGGACGCGCATGGGGCTGGCGGTGGGTCGGCGCATCTGGAAGCGCGCCGTGGCGCGCAACCGGGTGCGCAGGGTCTTTCGGGAGGCCTTTCGCCTCTCCTACGCGGAGCTGCCCCAGGGGCTGGACCTGGTGCTGATCGCGGCGGCGCCACGGCTCGAGCCCGACCTGGAGGCGACCCGGCGCGAGCTCCTGCAGCTGACCCGCAAGGCCCACGCGCGCTACCGCGCCAAGCGCGCCGAGCGGAGCTCGTGATGCGGCTCCTGCGGCGCCTGGCGGTCCTGCCGATCCGCTTCTACCAGCGGTGCATCTCCCCCTTCACGCCAGCCACCTGCCGCTTTCACCCCACCTGCAGCGCGTACGCCCTCGAAGCGATCCTGCGCCACGGGGTGCTGCGCGGGACCTGGATGGCGATCAAGCGCCTGCTGCGCTGTCATCCCTTCGCGTCCGGCGGGTACGATCCCGTCGCTCCCGAGGAGCACTCGTCGAGTTCCACTCCCCCCACCGAAGAGAACGATCGGACATGAGCCCCGTGCGACACCTCGCTCCCCTGGCCGCCTTCCTCGCCAGCGCCTGCGCCTCCAGCGCTCCCCCCGAGTGCCCGATCGAGGGCGCGCGGCTGGTCGACGAGTTGATCGACGAAGGCGAGACCCACTTCGCCCACCTCTGGCAAGTCACCACCCGCGGGGAGAACGCCGAGGCGTACTGGAGCTTCGCCGGGGACCGCCTGGTCCTGCAGCGCCGCTTCCCCGAGGGGGGCATCGAATGCGACCGCATCTTCGTGACCGACGGGGTGGAGCTCGAGCAGGTCTCCCCGGGAGCGGGGGTGACCACCTGCTCCTACTTCCTGCCCGGGGATCGTGCGGTGCTCTTCGCGTCGACCCACGCGCAGCACGAGACCTGTCCCCCACCCCCCGACCACAGCCAGGGGTACGTGTGGGCCCTGCACCCCGAGTACGACGTCTACCGCTACGACCTCGAGAGCGGGCAGTTGTCCCCCCTCGTCACGGGCGCGGGCTACGACGCCGAGGCGACCGTCTCGCCCCGCGGCGACCGCATCGTATTCACCTCGACGCGCTCGGGGGACATCGAGCTGTGGACCTGCGCCCTCGACGGGAGTGACCTGCGGCAGGTGACCGACGCTCCGGGCTACGACGGGGGCGCCTTCTTCAACCACGCCGGTACCGAGCTGGTCTTCCGCTCCACGGCCTTCACCCCCGGAGAGGAGGAGCAGGAGCTGGCGGACTACCGCCGCCTGCTCGACATGTGGAAGGTGCGTCCCAGCCGGATGGAGATCTACGTCTGCGGCGTCGACGGCTCGAACCTCCGGCAGGTCACCGCCCTGGGCAAGGCCAACTTCGCGCCCTACTTCCATCCCAGCGACGAGCGCATCCTCTTCTCCTCCAACCACCACGACTCGGGTCGACCCGCGCTGAACTTCGACATCTTCGCCGTCGATCGGGACGGGGGGAACCTGGAGCGCATCACCTTCTACGACGAGGGTCGGGGCAAGTGCTTCGACAGCTTCCCGATGTTCTCCCCCGACGGCCGCTACCTGGCCTTCTCCAGCAACCGCGGCGAGAGTCCCCCGGGTGAGACGAACGTGTTCATCGCCGAGTGGCGCGACTGAGCGCGAGATCGATGGTGATGCCCTGCGGGTAGAATGGGGGCGATGCGGGACGCCCTCCCCCCCCTCGTGCTCGGTGACGACGGTCTACCGTCGCAGGACCTGCGCAGCTTCTGCGCACGGCTCGGGGCCGTGCTGTGGGTCTTCGACCTCGCTCTGGGGCGCATCGTGTACGTCAACGAGGTCTTCGAAGCGCTGTGGGGACGCCCCGCGAGCGAGCTCTACGCGGCCCCGGCGAGTTGGCTCAGGGAGGTGCGTCGAGAGGATCGCAGACCGGTCCTGCGAGCCATCCGGGCGCTGCGCCAGGGCAGGCCGATCCAGCTCTGCTGCGACATCCGCCACGCCGGCGGGGGCGTGCGCCGACTGCAGGCGCGCGCCGTCCCCATCGACGACGCCGGCGGAAAGACGCCGCGCGCCGTGGGGATCGCGCAGGTGGTCAGCGCTCCGTGCGCTGGCGAGGTGCGCCTGGATCGCTCCCTCGAGGAACGGGACCAGCGCGCGCAGTTGGCGGAGGCCGCGCGCCAGAGCTCCCTGAACGAGCTGGCGGCCGGGATGGCCCACGAGCTCAGTCAGCCCCTGGCAGCGATCGCCAACTACGCCCGTGGCTGCACCTTGCGCATCGGCGTAGGGGGCGATCCGGAGCTGCTCCGAGCCCTCGATGCGATCGGTGCCGAGACGACGCGGGCCGGGGGGATCCTGCGCCGGCTGCGCGGTTGCGTCCGACGCGACGCCCGCCCGCGGCGCCCCTGTTCCGCCAACGAGTTGGTGAATCGAGCGCTGGTCACCCTCGGGCACCTGACGCGGGCCACCGAAGTCCGCATCGACCTCGATCTCGAGGCCGGCGATGACACCGTCCTCACCGATCCGATCGAAGCCCACCAGATCCTGGTCCATCTCCTGCGCAACGCGTGCGAGGCCCTGGAGGAGTCGGAGGCCCGGAATCGTCGCATCGAGATCGGGACGCGTCGCGACGACGACGGTCGCCAGTTGACCGTCTCGGTACGGGACCACGGGCCGGGTCTGAGCGCCAAGGCGGCCGAGCGAGCTTTCGATCCCTTCTTCTCGGGGGGGGTGAGACGGCTGGGTCTGGGCCTGACGGTCAGCCGCTCCGTGGCAGAGACCCTGGGCGGGCGCCTGTGGCACGCCGAGCCCCAGGGAGGGGGTGCGCTTTTCTGCTTCACCCTTCCAGCCGCTTCGGAGAGAATGCACCCATGAGCGGTGAGCCGACGGTCTTCGTAATCGACGACGATCGGGCGATGCGCGATTCGCTCCGCTTCCTGATCGCCTCCCTGAACTTGAAGGTCGAGGACTTCGGCACGGCCGAGGAATTCCTCGAGGTGTACGACGCTTCGCGTCCTGGGTGCATCCTGTTGGACGTACGCATGCCGGGACTCTCGGGGCTGGACCTGCTCGACATCTTGCGGGGCGACCGCCAGAGCCCGCCCGTGCTGCTCATCACCGGCCACGCGGATGTCCCCATGGCGGTGCGCGCCCTCAAGTCGGGTGCCTTCGACTTCATCGAGAAGCCTCTGGACGACCGCGTACTGCTCGACCGGATTCGTCAAGCTCTGGCCGCCAACGTGGAGCGACGCAGCGAACTGGAGCGCATGACCGAGCTCGAGGAGCGCTTCGCCACCCTGACCACGCGCGAGCGGCAGGTGTTCGGGATCGTGGTGGCGGGCAAGCCCAACAAGGTCGTCGCCAGCGAGCTGGACCTGTCCCAGAAGACGATCGAGGTCCACCGCGCCAACGTGATGAAGAAGATGCGCGCCGACAGCTTCGCCGATCTGGTGAAGATGGCGATGCAGCTGGGCAAGACCGGCGCTCCCCGTCTCCACCCGGCGCGCAGGGACAGTGACCTCCACGAGGCTCGCGCGTCGATCTGAGTCCCGCCGAGGTGCGAGCCCGCCCGGCACGATGCACTGCCAGGTCCTCTCCAGCGGCAGCCGGGGCAACGCCACCCTGATCCGGGCGGGCGACACACGCCTCTTGGTCGATGCCGGGCTGAGCCTGCGCGAGCTGCGCGCGCGTCTCGAGGCGGCGCGGGTGCCCCACCGGGGAATCGACCACGTGCTGGTCAGCCACGGTCACCTCGACCACGCCCGCAGCGCGGGGGCACTGGCGCTGGCCTCCGACGCCACGGTCCACTGCCCGGAGGGGGTCCTGCAGCACCGCTCCGTGGCCCGCGCACCCAGACACGTGGCGCTGCGCATCGGGGCCACGACCGAGATCGCCCAGGAGAGCGGTGAGCCGGTGCGCTACACCCCGATCCCGGTACCCCACGACTGCCATCCGACGGTGGCCTTCAAGCTCGAGCACGCCGAGCGGCGGCTGGTCCTCTTGACCGACATCGGGCGCCCCTGCGAGACCACGGCGCGCGCCCTGGCGGGGGCTCACGTCCTGGTGCTCGAGTTCAATCACGACGCGGAGATGCTGGCGGGCGGCCCCTACCCAGCCACCCTCAAACACCGCGTGTCGGGGGCGGGCGGGCACCTATCCAACGCCCAGGCCCAGCTCATGCTGAGGGCTCTGGCGGGTCGCGACCTGCACACGCTGATCCTGGGGCACCTCTCCCGCCACAACAACACGCCCACCTTGGCGCTGGCCGCCGCGCGGGCGACCCTGGAGGAGCTCGGCCTCCACGGGGTCGAGGTCCTGGTCGCCAGCCAAGACGAGATCGGACCGAACATCCCGGTATGAACGAGCTCATGCGTCAGATGGCCGCGCACCGCACGGTGCGCGAGTTCACCGCCACCCCTCTTCCCGACGAGCACCTGCACGAAGCGATCCGCGCCGCCAGCATGGCGGCCACGTCGAGCTGGGTTCAGGCCTACCACGTCCTGCAGGTGACCGACCCCTCCGAGCGAGCGCGCTTGGCCGAGCTCTGTGGCGATCAGCCGCAGGTCAGCCGGGCGGGGATCTTCCTGGTGGTCAGCGCCGACACCCGCCGCCATCGGCTGATCGCGCGTCGCGAGGGCAGCCCCTACGAGAGCGGGCTCGAGACCTTCCTCCTGGGGGTGATCGACGCCAGCCTCTTCGCCCAGAACCTGGCCCTGGCCTGTGAGTCGATGGGCTACGGAGTCTGCTACATCGGAGGGCTGCGCGCGCGGTTGAAGGAAGTGGTCGAGCTGCTCGAGATCCCGGAGGGGGTCTGGCCCCTCTTCGGCATGGCGGTGGGAGAGCCCGCCCGCGTTCCAGGGCAGCGACCGCGGCTGCCCCTGGAGGCGATCCTCTCCCGGGGACGCTACCTCAGCGACGAAGCAGTCCTGGAGGGGATCGCGCAACACGACCGGGAGGCCGCGCGCTACTACGAGGAGCGCCGGGCCACGGGCCGCACCTGGAGCGGCGGGGTCTGGCGCAAGTTCGCGCGCCGCGCGCGGGAGGACCTGGCCGAGGTCTACCACGCTCTCGGTGCGCGCTTCGAGTGAGCGACCGCGCCGGAGCGCCACCGCCTCAGGACGTTAGCCCGGGTCCCTCACCACCGCCGGGCAACTCGCGCGGCAAGCGCGCAAAGCGCCAGCGCAGGATCGCCCAGAAGGCGATCAGGGCGTCCTTGAAGCGGATCTTCTTGCCCTCGTCGTAGTCGCGCCCGGCGTAGGAGATCGGCACCTCGTAGACGCGCGCGCCCATGCGCGCCACCTTGGCGGTGATCTCCGGTTCGACGGCGAAGGTGCGCGAGCGGATGTCCAGGCGCCGCGCGATGTCGGCCTTGAAGACCTTGTAGCAGGTCTCCATGTCGGACAGGTTGAGGTTGGTGAACATGTTGCTCAGCAGCGTCACCATGCGGTTCGCCACCGAGTGCCAGAAGAGGTGCACACGGGCGTAGCGACCGCCCAGGAAGCGACTGCCGTACACCACGTCGGCCCGCCCCTCCTCGATCGGACGCAGGAGCGCCCCGTAGTCCTGGGGGTCGTACTCCAGGTCCGCATCCTGGATGATCACCACGTCGCCGCTCACCTCGCGGAATCCGGTCGACAGCGCCGCCCCCTTGCCCCCGTTGCGCTCGCGGTAGAAGCAACGGATCTCGGGGTGCCGCTCGGCGAGCGCGGCCATCAGCTCGCGGCTGCGGTCGCTGGAGCCGTCGTCCACCATGACGAGCTCCTTTTCGTAGGGCGTGGCCAGGACGCGTCCAACGATCTCCTCGAGGGTGGCCTCCTCGTTGTAGACCGGCATCACGACCGACAGCTTCATCGCGCTTCCTCCTCCAGGGTCTTCAAGCCGTCGAAGAGGTCGTCGAGCCCCAGGAACTCGGTCAGACCCTCGTGCAGCTCACCGTAGCTCTTGTCCGCCTCGATGCACCACAACGGGTGCAGGAAGAGCGGCAGGATCTCCTCGTCGGACCGCGCGCGCTTCTCCTGCACCTCGCGGCGTCGCTCCATCCAGTGCTTCCAGTTCCCCAATAGATCGTTGATCGCCACCAGATCGGCGACCCCCAGCCGGTCGACGGCATCCTGACGCCGACCGCGGCGGCGCAGTGCGGCCAGCCAGCGACCGAGCGCCCCGGGACGCGCCAGACTGGCCTGCTCTTCGATGCGGTACTCGGAGACGTCACTCAGGCCGCTCTTGAGGAAGGCGCGCCGCGTCGCCAGAGCCAGCATGGCGGGCAGGACACGGCGCAGGTTGCGATCGTCGTAGTTCTTGATGCAGGCCACGAGGGGATTGCGCACCTGCAAGAGCCTCAGTCGCTCGAGGGGCAGCCGGCGGCTGGTGGCGGAGTGGTGGTGGTAGCAGACGGCGTCGGGCACGTACTGCACGCGCTGCCCCAGGACCCAGCAGCGCCAGCCGAGGTCCACGTCTTCGTAGTAGGCGAAGAACTCCTCGTCGAAGCCGCCGATCTCGGCGAAGACGCGCGCGTCGATCGCCATCGCTCCCCCACAGGCGAAGAGCGTCCAGCGCGGGCGGTCGTAGACCGGGGCGGGGTCCGCCAGGTAGCCGCGCTGGATCCCGATGCCGTGGAAGTTCATCCCCCCGCCGGCGGAATTGAGCTGACTCCCGTCCCAGGAGAGCATCTTGGCGGTGCTGGCCGCGCAGGCACCGCGCGCGATCGGCGCCAGCAGGGCGCGCAGGAAGGTGGGCTCGACCCGGATGTCGTTGTTCAGGAAGACCAGGATCTCGGCCCCCTCGGCCACCCGCGCCCCCTGGTTGCAGCCGGCGCTGAAGCCCAGGTTGCGCGAGTTGCGCTCGAGCTGGACCCAGGGCCAACGCCGGGCGACCTCCTGCGCACTGCCGTCGTCGGAGCCGTTGTCGACCAGCACGACGCGCACCCGCTCGGTCGGGTAGTCGAGGGCGGCCAGGCTGTCGAAGCAGCCCTCCAAGTGGTGACGCCCATTCCAGTTCAGGATCACGATCGCCACCTGGGGCAGCTCGCCGTCGGCCAGGGGCGGCGTGGCTTCGACTTCCAGGTGCGGGGGATGGGGAGTTTCGGTCACGAGTGCCGCTCCCCTGCTTCGTGCGCGTGCAGGTGCACGCCGGCCAAGCGTAGCACGCTCCCGGCCGACTCCCCTGCGTCGGTCGTCTCCACCCTGAGGCGCCGCGTCGCGGACGTGATCTCGAGCGGGAAGAAGAAGGTGCGCATCTCGTCCTGTCCGCTGCTCCTGAAGCGGGGCACCCAGCCCAGCTCCCTTCCGTCGACCGAGAGGCGCCCACGCAGCTCCACCTCTGGCTCGGCACCCAGGGCCAGGACCTCCAGGGAGAGCTCCGCCTGACCCTCCGGCAGGCCGGAGAGGTCGTAGTCCACCCAGGCGCCCCCGGGGCGCAGGAGCAGGAGCTCCTGCCCCTGCTCCTCGACCTCGCCTCCGCGTCGCACGGTGGCGCGCGCCGAGAGGGAGCGCAGCAGCGGATCACCGGCGGAGCGCTGGCGACAGCAGAGCGCCCGGTAGCGGAACTCGATCTCGGCGGCATTCTCGGCGATCGTCTTCACCGGGGGAAAGTCGCGCGCCAGCTCCTCCAGGAGCCCGTCTTCGGTGGTCAGACGCCGCAGGACGCGCGCCAGGTCCCGCGCGTCACCGACCGCGAAGTGCAGTCCATCGACCCCGTCCCGCACGTACTCGGCCATGCCGCCGATGTCGCTGGTCACCACCGGCGTGTGCGTCAGGAAGGCCTCGTGGATGGTGATCGGCGAGTTCTCGAACCAGATCGAGGGCACGACCAGGACGTCGATCTCGGCGTAGACCTCCGAGAGGCGGGAGTTGTCGAAGCGTCCGCGGAAGTGGACGTTCTCGCCGGCGGCGCGCTCGAGTTCGGCGTGGTACGGATCGCGCTCCGGTTCGAAGGACCCGAAGACGTTGAGCACCACCGGAGCGTCTTCGAGCAACCCCAGCGCCTCGACCAGGACCGTCGTGCCCTTGTACCAGACCAGGGAGCCCACGAAGCCCAGTCGCAGGCGTCCCCCGGGGTCGGCGCTCTTCTCCAAGGCGTGCACGTGGTCGGTGCGCATGCCGTTGTCGGAGAAGAGGAAGGTCGCCGGGTCGAAGTGGCCCGTCTCGAGGTGGAGCTCGCGCAGGAAGCGACTGGGACTGATGCGCAGGTCGCAGGCGGCGTAGGCGGCGGGCACGACCCGCTCCCGGGCGCGCAGGTCCAGGTACTCCTCGCAGCGCCGCCGCAGGTCCTCCCCCGTGGCGCCCTCGGCGAGCAGATCGCGCGCCAGGCCCCGCAGCAGCTCGCCCCCCGCCCGATCCAGGCTGCGCGCCCGGTCCACCTGGTCCAGGTCGCGCTCCTTGACGCACAGGAGACAGCCGCTGCCCATGTTCCCAGCGCAGAGGCGACCGTCGGGGCGAATGAGCTGCACCCGCGGGCAGAGGGCCCAGTAGTCGTGACAGGTGACGACGGTCGCCGCCCCCGCGGCGCGCGCCACCTCCACCAGTCCCGAGGAGGAGTGGATCAGGTGTTGGAAGTGCACCACGTCCGGTCGCTCGCGTACCAGCAGGGAGCGGAAGACCTCCTCGGCGCGCTCGTCCCGGTAGCTCTCCGACAGGCGGCGCTGCTCCAACCGGTTGGTCATGCGCAGCACCCGCAACCCCTGGAACTCCTCCTCCCGCAGTCTGAAGTCCTCGGCGCCGTCGTCGTCGCCGGGAGCGCGAGTCAGAACCGCCACCCGGTGGCCGCGCGCTTGGAGCTCGAGGGCCAGGTTCTGGGTGTAGA
>CAZDQL010000015.1:0-89582 GCA_964507325.1 uncultured Planctomycetaceae bacterium
TCGCTCGCTCTTGGGGTCCGAGGCTCGAACCTCATGAATAGGCCGGGCTAGCCCTCGAAGAAGCGGACAAGATGATCTTCGGCCGTGCTCGGGGAATAGGCGCCCTGTTCCTGGAAAGCCTGCGAGGCCTGATCCAGCAATTGTCCTTCGAGAGCAGCGAGATAGTCTTCGAGCGCGGAGATCAGTACTTGCTGTATCGGTGGGATCTGCTGTGGGGACAGCCTCTGAATCCTCTGATGCTGCGAGACAATGCGAGAGGGCACGGTCAGATCGAAATGCAGATCGGGCATGGTAGGCGGAATCGTTGGGCCGGCCCGGCTCCTCTCTACGGTGGACAAGAGGCTCCCCATTCCTGGGCCTCCCACGCTACACACTCCAAGGAGTGCGCATTCCGCGGCCGGCCGTCGTGGGCCCGTTGGATGATAGAGAGCTCTTGGAGGGTACGCTGAACGGCCTCGCGGGTGCTTCGGCGTCAGGCGCGGCTGATCCTGTAGTGGATCACCAAGTCCGCGTGGGCGCAAGCGATGGCCGTTGGTGTCCCTCCGGCAAGCGCGCCTGACCGCCGTGGCCGGTTTGCCCACGGTGGGCGAGGTGGAGTTCAGTCCAGGGGCGCTCAGCGATGGAGAGGCAGGTAGGACATCTCCAGCTCCTCTCCGATCCCCGAGCCGCTGGCGGTCAGACTGACGCCATCATCCCCGCCGCGATGCGCCGCGAGAGCTCGGGGAAGAACCCCCAGTGCATGGAGCTCTTGAAGCCGTGCATGACGAAGACGACGGGGAGAATGGCGTCTCCGCTGTCGGAGGGGCGTTCGATACGCACCAGGACGGTGCAGTCGGGGTCGTTGGCGTGAGCCTGTCGGGTCAGTCGCAAGTCCGTGTCGGCCATGGGAGATAGGATAATCACTCCCTCGGCCCCCCATGCCTGCCCCCAGCGCGCACCACCGCAGCTCCTCCGCCCCCGACCCCCCGGAGACGTGCAACCAGACGTCGCGATCGGAGCGGTGATCGCGGGGGGTCGGGTGCCGGCACGGGGTAGATCCTACAGCGGTGGCGCGGGCCGGGGACCCGCTCGGGCGCTCGCCGCTACTGCGGTGACCCGTCGCGATCCACCCAGTCGTGGTGGAAGAAGGCCACCTCCAGTTCCGTCGCGTGCAGCGGGTAGCGCTCCGGCTCTTCCGCGTCGGACCCACCGAAGGGGATGCGCAGCGCGTCCCCCTTCTCGTGGATCTCGCCGAGGACCCGGAAGGGCTCGAGCTCGTGACGCCCCCCCTCGCCGGGAACGTAGATCCAGACCCAGGTCTGGAGCAGCGCCTCGGCCACCTCCGCCTTAGCGACGTGGAGGGTGCCCGCGGGCGAGCCGTCGACGAGGCTGGGCTCGCTCACATGCAGGTCGACCTTCCGGCGCGTCTTCCCCTTGGGTGTCCGCAGGCCTGCGGGCGGCTCCCCCGCCCAGTAGACCTTGGCCTCGACCGGATCGCCGGGGGCGTCGCCGGAGGACCAGCTCCCCAGACTCGCCTCCGCGGTCGTCCAGTAGCGCTCGGCGATCGCCTCGGCGGAGCGGCGGAAGGTGCGCAGCAGATCCTCGCCGCGATCGACCAGCGGGCGGAAGGTCCGGTCGCGGGCCCAGGGGAGCCAGCCGCCTTCAGCGCGAACTCGCTCGAGCAGACCCTCCGGCACGGGGGGAGGCTCGACCTCGTCTCCGACGATGGCGCGGGCTCGGGAGGCGACGGCGGGGTGGGCGTCGCGCAGAAGCTCGACGATCGCCTCGCGGGCGAGGGGCTCGGGACGGCCGGCCAGGACCTCAAGCGCGGAGGCGCGCAGCTCGGGCCGGGGACCGCGGGCGGCCATGAGCAAGGGGTCGAGGGGGAAGGCCGGATCGACCGCCGCGGAGGAGAGGCAGAGGGCGCGGACCTCCGGGTCCAGGTCGTAGACGAGGAGCTCGCCGAGGGCCGCCCGCGCGTCCGGGAGGTCGGTCCCGAGCAGGACGAGCACGAGGGAGCGGCGTTCAGCGGCTGGCGATCCTGGCAGGCACCGGAGCGCTTCACGGGCGACCTCGTCGCTCGGGGGATCCTCGCGGCCGTCGGCGGCGAGGGCGAGGTGCGTCAGGGTGCGGAGGGTGTCGGTGGACATGGTCGGTGTGCCGGGGGCCTGTGAGTGGATCTAGGACTGGGAAGGAGAGAGTGGCCGCAGCGGCCGGAAGAGGAAGGGGAAGTCGTCGGGGTCGAGACGGCGCGCCTTGAGCTCCCGCTTCAGGCCGCGCCGCAGGAGGTGGTTCTTCAGGTTGCCGACCCTGGCTCGGATTCCCTTGATCTCCTCCGCGGTCAAACCGTCGTACGGCGCCTCGCCCACAGCATCACCGTGCTCGCGCTCCACGAGGGCCACCGTCAGCCACGAGCCGAAGTCGCGGCGCAGGTACTCGGGGTGATGGATGGGCCGTCGGCCGAAGTCGCGCCGGAGGGCGAGGAGTCGGTCGAGGTGGCTTTGCTCGACGCCGTCGTGCTCGATTCCGGCGAGGAAGACTCCGCGTTCCCGGACGAACGCGCGCGCTTCCGCGACAGCGATGAGGTAGCCGTCCGGATCCTCCCGCTTCAACTTCGCGAGGGCCTTCGACCCGGCGAAGAGCCCGGTCGTGGGGCCTCCGAAGGAGAGGCGATCCACGTCTTCGTGAGCGTCGCGGACGAGCCCGTGAAGGAAGGAGCGCAGCTCTTGGAGGCCGAAGGCTCGCTCTTCCGCCGCCCCCGGCTGGCCCTGAAACTGCGGCTCGGCGATCACGTCGTCCAGGATTCTGAGACTCTCGCGCAACCCGCTCTCGCTGACTTCGTGCGGGGAGAGCTCTCGTACTGCATCGGCCCAGGAGGACTCCACGATCTCGTCTCGGTGGTCATCCGCGATCTCGAGCGGGCGTGCCTGAGGCCCGCGGCGGATCGCGAGCCGCTCCCGGAGGACCTTCTCGTAGCCGCGCGCCTCGCCGAAGAGGTAGCCGTGCAGGAATCCCCGGGGGCAGGTGTCCCGCTCCAGGTCTCCGCGGAGAATGCGCTCCCGCAGCTCGAGCTCGAACCGCGCCAGAGCCTCGCGCCGCAACTCCGCCCGAAACAGACGGAAGGTGATCTCGGGCATGGCGTCCTCCTGCTTCCCGTCGATAAGGCGCGAGGATCGGCGCGCCGCGCGCTCGGCGTTCCAGAGCTGGGTCTCGAGCCGATGCGCGAGCGAGTCCTTTGGGGTCGGGAAGTCGACCACCGCGTCGACCTCCGAGGCGATGAGCATCCGCGCCTCGAATTCACACAGGGCTATTTCGTAGCGGAGCGCCTGCGGGGCATCCCACGGCACGGAGGGCGCTGCGCCGCCGAAGGCCTCGAGCTCGAGCTCCTGATCCACGAGAGCGAGTCGCGCCTCGAGGGTTGGGGGCCAGGGCGGGGGTGTGACCCCGCGGGCGTGGATGACTCGTTTGAAGAGATCGGAGTGAAGCGCCGGCAGGCTCATCAAGGCTTGCCGGAACACGGGCCTGCGCTTGGCGCGCTGGCTGACGCGGTGTTGGGGCATGGTCGGGTCGGGAGAGGGCCGGGCGGACCGAAATCCGGAAGCACAAGATCCGCTAGAAGGGAGACGCACCCCCCAGCCGTGATTGTCGCCAAGGGTACGAAAGCGCTCAAACCGTTTCGTCTCAAGGGGTTACGCCGCCCCGGACCGCTCAGAAGCCGGCGTCGATACGATGTCCCCACCATGATCCCCGCCCACGCACGCCGTTCGGCGCTCTTCCTCTCGCTCCCCCTCTTCGTCGCCGGCGCTGCGCAAGAGGAACCCAAGCCCGACTTCTGGCGCATCGTCGAGCGCTCGATCGAGAAGCACGGGGTAGAGGAGCCCGCCACCCAGGTGCTCGACCACATGGCGGGCTTGCTGACTTCGCGCGGGCCGATCGCAGGGCGGCTGACGCGGGTCGAGCGGGCCCTGACGGAGCCGTGGACTCCCCCCGAGCTGGCGCGGGAGCTGCGCGACGTGTTGGCCGCGCCGGTGACGGAGCGGGAGGACGCGCGCTTCGCGGCGCTCTGGGGCTCCGCGGCGGAGCTGCTCGACCTCGAGCTCCCGGCGCCGGAGGAGGCCGAGGACCTGGCGGCTCTCGACGCCCAGCTCGAAGCGCTCTTCGACTCCGAGCTGACCGAGCTCGAGCTCCTGACCGCCCTCTCCGCCTTCGTCGGGGAGGCCCACCGCATCCTGGAGGGAGCCCTCGAGGGGCTGGAGGACGACCACCTCCTGCAGCTCTTCGAGACCCCGGCCGCTTTCCGCGAGGCGTGGTACCGCGGGCACTTCCCCGACCAGGGGGTCACCCAGGAGCAGACCCTGCTCCAGGGCCGGTGGATCCAGCTCCTGCAGCGCGGCGACCACGACCTCGCCCTGGCCCTGGCGGTGACGGCACGCCTGGCGCGGCTGGGGGACAAGGATTTCCGCGGGCTCTTCCTGCGCCGTCTGCGCAAGGTGAAGACGCGGGCCAAGGTCGACGGGCTGGAAGGGGACGTGCGGGCGGTGGTCGGCGAGGCCCCCTGCGAGCGGGTGGTGCTCGGCGGGACGCGCACGACGCGCTACGCGCTCCCCGCGGCCCTGATCATCGACCTCGGCGGCGACGACCACTACCAGCGCGCGGCGGTGGTGGACGACCTGGGCGCGCTCGCCAGCGTGGTGGTCGACCTCAACGGGGACGACCACTACGAGGGGGAGAGCGGCCCCGCCCTGGCGACCGGCGGGGTGGCGATCCTGGTCGACGCCAAGGGGGACGACGTCTACCGCAGCAAGCGTCTGGGTCAGGGCGCGGCGACCTTGGGGGTGGCCTTGCTCGTCGATCAGGAGGGGAACGACGAGTACGTCATGGAGGACTACGGCCAGGGGCACGCCCTGGGGGGCGCGGCCCTGGTCTACGACCTGGAGGGGGACGACCGCTACGAGGCGTGGGCCTACGCCCAGGGGGGCGGCCTGGCGGGAGGCCTCTCCGCCTTGGTGGACGGGGAGGGGGACGACAGCTACCTGGCCGATCTGCACTGGCCCGACGTCTACGGCAACTCGGGACCGGAGATCTACCACGGCGCGTCCCAGGGGTACTGCACCGGCATTCGTACGAATGGCGGGCTCGCCGGGGGAGTGGCCGCGCTGGTCGACCTCGGCGACGGGAAGGACCGCTACCAGTCAGGGAACTTCAGCCAGGGCGGCGCCTACTACTTCTCCTTCGGCCTGATGTACGACGGCGGCGGCGACGACGAAAACTTCGGGACGCGCTACTCCCAGGGCTTCGGCGTGCACCAGGCCGCCGCGGTGCGCTGGGACGCCGGCGGGAACGACCAGTACACCTGTCGCTCGGTGGCCCACACCGGCATGGCGTGGGACGAGGGGGTGGGCTACCTGCTCGAGGACGGTGGCGACGACGTGTACAAGGTCGGCGCCCTGGCCCTCGGCGGCGCGGCCCAGACCGGCGTGGCGATCTGCATCGACCTGGACGGCAAGGACGACTACGGGAGCGGCGGTCAGGCCCAGGGCGGCACGGGCGGGTCGGACTACCACAACAAGCCCTCGCTCGGGGTCCTGATCGACCTCGGCGGGGATCGCGACCGGTACTCGGGCAAGGGCCGCGAGGACGGCGCCCACCTGGCGACCGAGGGGGTGGGGATCTTCCTCGACAGCAAGGCGGGGAGCATGGAGAAGGCGCTCAAGGCCCTGCGCTGAGCCGGGGGGCAGCGGCGTAACGCCGCGGGAACGCCGGGCGGGGCTCCGCCGCCGCCGCGTCCCCGCGACCCGGAGCGCAGCCTCGGCACGGACCTTGCTCGCGCGGCGGCCATGACTGCGATCCGCCCCCCCTTCCTGCTCCTCGCCCTGGTGGTCGCCTGCGCCGTCGGGGACGCCCGTCGCCATCTGCCGGAGGTTGCGCCGCCCCTCGACGACGTCCCCAGCGCCTACGAGGCCGCGGCCCAGCCGCCCTTGCCCGAGGTCGCGCCGCAGGACCGGCCGGATCTGCACAACGTCTATCACCTCTCCGAGGGAATCCTCTCCGGCGGCGAGCCCCTCTCCGCCGAGGCTCTGGCCCGGCTCGCGGACTGGGGCGTGAAGACGATCCTCTCGGTCGATGGCAAGGTGCCGGACGCGCAGGAGGCGGCCCGTCTGGGGATGCGCTACGTGCACGTGCCGATCCGCTACAAGGGCTTGAGCGAGGGGGAGCTCCTGCGGATCGTCAAGACCTTCCGCGAGCTCCCGGCCCCCTTCTACGTGCACTGCTTCCACGGCCGCCACCGTGGCCCGGCCGCGGCGGCGATCGGGAGACTGGTGATCGACGGGGTGGACCGCTCCCAGGCGCTGGCGGAGATGCGCCAGTGGTGCGGGACCTCGCAGAAGTACGAGGGGCTCTACCAGACGATCGCCAGCGCCCAGATCCCCACCCTGGAGGCGACCGCCGCGCTGGACTGGGACTTCCCCGCCGCCCACCGCGCCAAGGGGATGCGCGGGGCGATGGTGGGGATCGCGCGGGCCTACGATCGCTTGGCGGCGTTGAAGGGGCGGGGTTGGCGGCCGGATCCCGATCACCCGGACGTGGACGCGCGCAACGAAGCGGCCAAGCTGCGGGATCTCTTCGAGACCTGCGTCGAGCTCTCCGGGGCTGCCGGGTCGCCGGAGGATTTCCGCGGGTGGATGGTGGACTCCCTGGAGGGGTCCGAGGCGCTCGAGGCGGCGCTGAAGGGGTTGGTGTGGGGGCAGGAGGGGGAGGGTGAGCGCGCGGTGGGGGCGTGGGAGCGGATCGGGGGGGCGTGCTCCGCCTGCCACCGATCGTATCGCGACTGAACTGCCCCCTTTCGATGTGCTTCTCGCCCGGAGCTCAACCCTAACCTGTTTGCTGACAAATAGTTAGCGCGCCCGCCCCTCGGAGCAGACCCTCCGCAGGGGGGGGGCGTTTCGCTCCGGCGCGGACGCGTGGCTCAGAGCGGTCTGAGCGAGGGCTCGGACACGGGAGCCGGAGCTCCGAAATCCGGCGTGCCCACTGAAGGGAGGCAGTTCAGAAGAGCTCCTCTTGGCCCTCGACCCGCACCAGCGGCCGCAAGTGCGGAAACGCCGCCACCACCTCCGCCGGCGCCGGAACCGGCTGGCGGTCGTTCAGCATCCAGCGCAGCTCGAGCGCATTCGCCACCGCCTGCCCCTCGAAGTGGTTGTTGGTGACGACGTAGGTCTCCTCATTCTCCGCCTCGATCGAGCGCGCGAGTCGCGCCAGGTGGCCCACCTCTGCCGGGGAGTAGAGGTAGTCGTAGCGTTCGTCCCGCCCCGCGTCGCGGGCGAACCAGGTGGCGGCGTTGCGGCCGTGCAGGCGCAGGTAGCCGATCGGGCCCGTCGGGGGGTGGCGCTCGGGTGGGTGGTCCCAGGCGGGGGGTAGGTCGATGTGGGCCAGGGAGTAGCCGAGGCCGGTGATCTCCGACAGCGCCGGGGGTTCAAACCAGGAGTGGTGGCGCAGCTCCAGGACCAGGGGCAGGTCGTCGAACAGGATGCGAATGCGGCCCAGGCGCTCCACCCCGCTGGGGCTCTCGCGGAAGCTGGCTGGGAACTGCACCAGCACCGCGCCCAGGAGGCCGCGGCGCCGCAGGGGTTGGATCCCCTCGCGCCAGAGGGCGGCCTTGCGCTCCCACTCCCCCTCGTCACTCGGCGGCGGCTGGTGGGTGAAGTCGCGCAGGAGCTTCAACGCGAAGGTGAAGTCGCTGCGCCCGGCGACCTGCTCCGCCCAGCGCACGGCGTGCTCGGCGCGGGGCGACGTGTAGAAGGAGCTGTTGATCTCGACGCAGTCGACGAACGGGGCGAGGAAGCGCAGGGGGTGGAAGCCGCTGGGTTTGCTCCGGGGGTAGACCCGACCTTCCCAGTCCGGGTAGGACCAGCCGGCGGGGCCGACGCGGATCATCCCGAGCCCTCCCCGCCGTGGGCGAGCTCCTCCTCGGGCACCCAACTCTCCCAGTCCGGCTCGAGACCCAGGTGGGCGAAGGCGCTGCGCTCGGCGGCGCGCAGGCGGGAGCGGATCAGCGAGGAGCAGCGGCCAAGCTCCTCCCCGTCGGCCCGCTTCGGCACCGCCACCGGCTCTTGGTAGCAGGCGACGATGTGGCTACGCGGCTTGGGGATCGTGTAGCGGTCCCAGGTCGACAGGTGCCAGGCGTCCGCCACCGCGAAACCGATCGGCAGGACCGGAATCCCCGTGGCGCGCGACAGGAACGCCACCCCGGGGCTCATCGAGTGCATCGGCCCCCGCGGGCCGTCGGGCGTGATCCCCAGGTGCTTGCCGCTCTTCAGGTTGGCGATCATCTCCCGCAGGGCGCGCGTGCCGCCGCGGCTCGAAGAGCCGTGGATGATCTCGTAGCCCAGGCGGCCGAGGATCGTCTCCGCCACCATGCCGTCCTCGCTGGCCGAGACGAGGATCGTGCACTCCTCCACCTCGTAGAAGGGCGCGGCGAGCACCCCGCGGCCGTGCCAGATGGCGACCAAGAGCGCCCCGTGCTCGCGCTCGGCGGCGTCGCGGTGCTCGCGGTCGAGCTCCGTCTTGGTACAGCTGCGACCCAGGGCACGGATGGCGGTCGCGCCGAAACGCTTGCCCAGGCGCCGGCCCAGCGCATTGCGCGCCTTGCGCAGGCGCCAGCGCAGAGTGCGCTTCCGGCGCGGCCGCTCCCTCACGTCACTCGACCACGATGTCGTCGCCGCCCCCCCCATCGTCCCAGCCGTCGGGCCCCATCGACCACAGCATAATCGACTTCCCGTCCTCGGCGACGCCGTAGCGGATCGTGTTGCCCCAGGCGTCCTGGGGGATGGGCCCGCCGTCGAAGAAGCCCTGGGGGAAGCCGCCGAAGGGGCGAGCCAGGTCGGCGAGCTCCGCCGGCCAGCTACCCATTTCGTGCCGGTAGACGGTCGCGCCCGCCTTCAAGTGCTGCAGCTCGCCGAAGGTCTCGTGCCACTGGACACTGGCGCCCTCGGGGATCTCGACGAAGACCTCTTCGGGCGCGTGGGCCATATCGGCTTGCAGGAGCTCCTGACGCGCGACGAACAGACCGCCCACCGCCGCGATGCTCAGGACCATGGGAATCTCCGGCCCGAAGGAGGAGATCTCGTAGTGCAGGACCCCCCCCTCGACGTGCCGCGTCCAGCGTTGGGTGGGAGCGAAGTGGCGCGTGACGACCTCGGCGTCGGGCAGCTTGCCGAGGTCGAAGGGCAGCTCCTCCCCCGCCGTGGCGGCGATCATCGGAGCCATCGCCTTGGCGCCCCCGTACAGCTTGCCGATGAACTGGATCCAGTCCGCGAAGGCCACCTGGGTGCTGCCCTCGGGGCAACTACCCACCAGGAGCGGATTGAGGGTCGGATCCTGCTTGAGGACGCGCCGGATCTCGCGCTTGGCGTGGCTCGGCAGGGTGGTCACGAAGACCCGGTCCTCGAGCACGGCCACCGTCGGCTTCAGGAGCGCGCTGGGGTCGATCGGGAGGCCGATGTCGGCCAGCCCGGGGATCTCGAAGTCCAGCTCGTAGAGCCGCATCCCGCGGTACTCGGACACCCGGAACTCGTACTGCCCGCCCGATTCGTGCTCCACGAGCGCGGCCAACCCGTCCATCCCGCGCAGGAAGGCCTCGCGGCCCCCCTCCTCGAGGGCGGCGCTGAGCATCAGGGGCGGCGCGCTGAGCAGGGACTTGGGGGCCGGCAGGCTGTAGGCCAGGGCGGGCCCCAGGGGCTCGAGCAGGTCGCGATCGGGGCGGAAACCGAAGGCCTCGTCGATCTGGACGAAGGGGTCCTCCTCGAGGGTGCCGAGCTTGCTCTCGATCAGCTCCCTGAGGGGGCCGTCGTCGAAGTGCGTCGCCCAGCCGACGATCGCGTCGGGGTGGATCAGGGAGAGGGCTCCCTTCTCCAGCGGCGCGCCGCCGAAGACCCCGCTCAGGGGGATGTCATCCATCCGGCCGTGGAACCCCTCGGTCACGAAGCGCCCCTGGTCGTCCACCAGCACGCGCCAGTGCCCGCCGCGGGCGATCATCGACACGGGGGTGCCGACGACCCCCTCCAGGAGCTCCACCAGCGGCGCGACCTCGGCCAACTCGGGCAGGGCGAAGAGCTGCTCGCCGATCGCGGAGTAGCCCTCGACGATCGTGGTCCCCTCGCCGGTGAAGTGCTGCATGCCGGCCGAGAGCATCTGCGCGCGCTCGAGGACCGGCGCCTGCCCGCCCGCGCGGGCCATGTACGCCGCCTCGTCCGCCGCCGCACCGACGAGCAGGGTCATGCGCGCGCCGTCCTGGACGAGCCGATAGGCCTGCTCGATCGGGTCATCGCCCCCGTCGCGCAGGACCGAGATCCCGTCGCGCTCGTCGACGATCAGGTTCGCTCCCTCTTCGGCGGCCAGCTCCGTCAGGAACCTCAGACCGCGTTGCGCCTCCTCTTCGTCGATGTAGGTGAGCTGGAGCTGGACGCCCACGTTGGCGAGCAGGTACGGGCCCGGGTCCCCTCCCCTCTCCTCCAGGGCTTGGATCTCGCGAATCAGGGTGTCGACGCGCCCCTCGGAAACGTGCACCGAGAGGCTGATCTCCCGCAGGGGATCGAGGAGCGCCAGCACGTCGGGGACCCCCTCCTCGTCGACCGCGGTCATGTACAGGTCCCAGAGGGCTCCGATCGGGTCGAACTCGGGATCCCCCATCACCTCCCCGATCGCGGTGTGCAGGTCCGCGTCGTTCAGGGTCCGGAAGAGGGCCGTGCGGGCGTACGCGTCGCGCAGCCCGATCAGGTCGGGCATCTCGATGTAGAGGACCGGGCCCGGAGCGTGACAGGAGGGGGGGTCCTGGGGGGCGAGAACCGCAGGGGCCGCGGTGAGGGCGCAACTGGCGATGTGCGGGAGCAGGGCGATCATTACTGGTGGCGGGGGCTCAGAGCTGGGCGAAGGCGCGTAGCTCGGTCTCGTGTCTCAGGATCTCCATACGCAGCGCGTTGAAGATCTTCCCTGGGTCTTCCCCCGCTTGGAAGGCCGCTTTCAACTCTCCGTGGATCTTGCTGAGGGGTTCGCACCCCCCATCGAGAATGAAAGCCACGAGTAAACCAGCCGCGAGGACCAGGCGGTCGCTGTCGCGGTTCTGGGTTCCGAGGGGCAGCTGGAAGACGGTGGCCAGGTTGGGCAGGCCGCCGGCGAGCTTCAGGTTCTCGACCGACCACTCGCGGGTCCAGTGTGGGTTCCCCCCGGTACCGACGATGTCGATGTAGTAGCGGGAGGCGTAGCAGGCCGCACCCCAGCTGAACCAGGCCGGGATCTTCTTCTCCCGGTAGAAGGCATCCGTGAAGCGGGCGTTGACCGCCCTCCCCTCGACGGAGGCCACCGCGTTGGGGCTGGGGTCCATGGCGTCGGCGTAGGAGAGTCCCAGGGCCATGCGCGCCTGATGCACGCCGTAGGCGTCGCCGTGCTCCTCCTTGGGATCCCACCAGGCCGCGCCGGCGCCGATCCAGCTCTTGTCTTCAGGGTGCAGCCAGCTCTCGGCAAAGACGACCTTCATCGACTCGATCAGGCGCCGCCCGTCGACGGGCTGCCGCTGGCGGGTCGCTTCGGCGCAGACGGTGCCGAGCTGGTCCTTCGTATCGGCCAGGAAGACCGGCACCGGCCGGATCGGTCGGCGGCCGTAGATGCGCTCCATGTCGCGATAGGCGCGCTCCATCTGGGCCATCGCCTTGCCGGCCACCTCCCGGCTGCAGGTGGTGCGCAGCACGAAGCCGATCCCCGGGATCTCCCAACAGCGGTCCACCCGGCTGTGGTAGCGCTCGGCCTCATCGAGGGACATCCACACGTCGCCGCACTTCCAGAGGCCCTGCTCCATCTTGGGGGCGTCTTCGGGCGCGACCCAGACCAGGTCCTGGCGCAGCCAGCCCTCCTCGGCGCGCCGCAGGTCCTCGGGGTCGACCCAGACCCCGTCGGGGTCCTTGACGAGGCCCTTCTTCAGGTAGGGCAGGTCCTTGGGGGACACCCACTCCCCCTGGAACTCGACCAGGCCGAGCTCCCTGGCGCGCTCGGCGGCCTGCTGCGCCTTGTATTCGGCGAGCTTCTTCTCGGTGGTGAACCAGCGCTTGTCGTAGCGGATGTGGCCCAGCCGCTTGCGCGCTTCGGCGTGATTGGGTTCGAGGCGGATCAGGGCGCGCAGGGCCTTGCGCGCCGACTTCTCCCGGTCGGTGTCCTCGCACCAGAGCACGAGGCTCCAGAGCTTCTTTGCGTCTTTCTTGGCTGCGGCGTAGCGGCGGTCGAATTCCTCGTCGGTGAGGAGGATCGGAATGGGCGCCGGAACGGCCGTCTCGGCGACTGTCACCGGCAGGGCGGAGATCAAGAGTGAGAAGAGCACGCGGTCCTCCGGAGCTGGGACATCCGTGGAATGCCACGATAATCCTCCCTGACGGTGCGGGTGAGGGAAAGCCCTCTTTCCAGCCTCCCGAGGGGGCTCCAGCCGCCTTGTCGGCATGGGGGGTGCCTTCTAGAATGCGCCGCTGATCGGCGCGCGCCTGGGTTCCGGGAGAGCGCCGCGCTCAATTCGCCGAACTTATAGAAAGAGCGGGCCGCGATAAGAAAGTCGCTATTGGCCCGAGCCCCATGGCCAAGAAGCACAAGGCAGCGACCGAGGTCACCCTCGTCCGCGAGGAGAAGTCCCCCTTCGCCACCTGGATCGACAACAACTGGCGCATGATGGCCGTGGTGGCGGTGGGCATCACCGCCCTGCTCCTCGGCTCCCAGATCATGCAGCAGCGCGCTGAGTCGGCTGCCGACGAGCTGCAGGACGCCCTGAGCGAGGCCCGCCTCAGCCTCGATCCGGAGGCGATGCGCGAAAGCGCGCGCACCACCCTCGAAGGGAGTGGCTTGGAGGGGTACGCCACCTTCTCGGCCGCCCAGATCGCGGTCATGGGGGGTGACTACGAGGCGGCCAAGGCGGATCTGGCCGCGCTGGAGGGGAATGCGCCGGCCCTCCTGACGAATCTGCCGCTGCCCGTGGGCCCCGAGGGGGAATCCCGATCTCTGCTCGAGCACGCCCGGGCGACGGCCGAGTCGCAATCCTCCCAGGAGGAGGCGTTCGCCGTGCGCTTCACCAACCCGGAGCCCGCTCCCGGCTCCCCGGAAGTGACCCTCGAGACTTCGCTGGGCGACGTGACCGTGGCTCTGTACGCCCAGGAGGCCCCCCTGCACGTCGCCAACTTCCTGAAGCTGGTCAAGGCAGGCACCTACGACGGAGTGAACTTCCACCGCATCATGCAGGGCTTCATGGTGCAGACGGGAGACCCCAACACCGCCGACCCCACCAAGGACGAGACGACCTGGGGCACCGGTGGCCCGGAATACACCGTGCCTTCGGAGGCGGAGAACGGCCTCGTGCACGAGATCTTCTCCCTCGGCGCGGCCAAGGGACAGGGGCCGGACAGTTCCGGGTCGCAGTTCTACATCACCGTGGGGACGCCCCACGACCTGGACGGGGTCCACACCGTGTTCGGGAGGGTCGTCGGCGGCAAGGACGTCGTGCGGGAGATCGCGGCCGTTCCGGTGGTCTACGTCGGTAGGGAGCGCTCTCGGCCCGAGTCTCCGCCGGTGATCACCCGTGCGACGGTCGGGGTGGATCTGCCCCCCCCGCCCCCGGTGGAGGAGCCCAGCGAGGACTCGAGCCCGGCGGATGGGGACGCTGACGAGGCCCCCGCCGAAGGGCCTGCGGATGGCGAACCGGGCGACGAGGACCCCGAGGACGGGGGCGAATGAGGCTCGTCCGGGGGCCGCGGCTTGGTCGTGGAGCCCTCTCCACAAATCCCCAAGGCGGCTGAGCGCCTTCGTTCCACCCCGCATCCTCCCCTTACGGGACCGTCAGGGCCGGTCTGAGGCGACGTGGGCGTGTTCCACGTGAAACACTCCACAACGGGTCCAGGTTACGGTGCCGTACCCGAGAACCTAGAGCGTGTCCTTCGGCGCCAAGATCGCGCAGAGCCGATCCAGCTCCTCCCGGTCGTGGTACTGAATCACGATCTGACCCCGATACCCCGCTCGGTTCTGTAGGCTCACCCGCGTCCCGAGGCGGTCTCTCATCTGGCGCTCCAGCTCACGCACCCAGGCCGGGACTCGACCGCCCTGGATCCCCTCCGCCGCGCCACTCACCTCTCGCTTGCGCCCGCTCCCCATGCCGGCCCGTACGAGTTCCTCAACCTGCCGCACGGAGAACTCGTCCCGAATCACCTTGGCGAGGACGCGCTTGATGGCCGCCTCCTCGCCGAGCCCCAGCAGGGCCCGCGCGTGCCCCATGCTGATCAGCCCGTTGATCACGGCCTCTTGCGCCTCCCGAGGGAGCTCGAGCAGCCGAATGTGGTTCGCCACCGTCGCCCTGGCCATGCCGACCCGCTCGGCGACCTGCTCCTGGGTCCACCCGATGACGTCGGTCATCTCCCGGAAGGCCTTCGCCTTCTCGATCGGGTCCAGGTCCTCCCGCTGGACGTTCTCCACGAGCGCCAGCTCCACCATCGCCGTGTCCTCGACGTCGTCGAGAATGACCGCCGGCACCTCTTGCAGGCCGGCCAACCGGGCCGCCCTCCAGCGCCGCTCCCCGGCCACGATCTCGTAGCCCTGGACCGCTCGCCGGACGCAGATCGGCTGCAGGATGCCGTGGCGCTGGATGCTGTCCCGAAGCTCTTCCAGCCGAGCGCTGTCGAAGGTCTTGCGGGGCTGGGTGGGGTTCGGACGGATGTCCTTAGCCGGGATCGTGCCCGCAGCGGGGGTCTCTTCCTGCTGTGCGCCGCCGAGCAGCGTGTCGAGTCCTCGTCCGAGACGACGATCCATGGCCTAGCCTCCTGTGGGTTCCACGTGGAACGACGCGGAACAATCCTGGGAACGGGGTCGAAGACTGTGCCGAATGGAGACCTCCCAGCACAAGGCCTGGTTCTCTCTGGAAGTGCCCAGCGCCGGGTTGCAGGGGGCACAGGACACCATAACTCCTTTTCCGACAGGTTCTTATGGCCGCCCAGCCGTGGAGGCCGCCAGATGGTCCCATCCCGTGCACCCCCTCGGCCGTCGAGAAGCTAGGGTCCTTTCGATGGCCCTGCTCTTGACGGCCCGCTGGGTCCTGGCCCACCTCCTGCGCAGCCCCTTCCTCTGGTTGTGGCTGGGACTGCTCGCCGCTCTGTGGCCCGCGATCGCCGTGTTCACCCCCCTTGGGCTCACGACGGAGCAGGGCACCGAGCTCGGCACGCTCTACGAAATCGCTTTTCTTTCCCTGCTGGTGGGCCAGCTCTCTGCCCTCTCCCTGCTCCAGCGGGGAGCCTGGTTCCTGGAGCCCCTCGCTCCTCAGCGCCGCGTCCTCCTGCAGGCCACCGCCCTCTCCGTGGGCGCAGCCCTCACCCTGACCGCCTCCTTGGGCCTGGCCGCGGCGCTGGGAGCTCCCCTCAGCAGCGGGCTGGTCCGTGGAGCCCTACTGGCCCACTTCCACGCGGCCGCCCTCTCCCTGGTGCTCTTGCGCCTCCCCCTGCACCCGGGCACCCGCCTGGCAGCCCTACCGGCGCTGGTTTGGCTGCTGCCCGCCCTGGCCGCCGGGGCGGGCAGGCTGGGGGCCTTGCTGGCCCACGGCCTCGACGCTCGGCGACACCTGGCGTTCTCCCACCACACGGATCCGGCTGAGGCTCATTGGAGCCTGGCGATCCTGCCGATCGTAGGGCTATTCGTCGCAGCCCTGCTGCTCTCCCGTCCACATGCGATACGCCATCCTAGGTGACCTGCACGCCAACTTGGCCGCTCTCGAGGCGGCCCTGGAGGCGATCAGCGACGCCGACGTGGATGCGCTCCTCTCAGTGGGGGACATCGTGGGCTACGGAGCCTCCCCCCGGGAGGTGATGCGTCTCGTCCGTGAGCACGTCACCGCGGCGGTCAAGGGCAACCACGACGCCGCCGTCGTGGGGGAGGTGGACACCCGCTGGTTCAATCCCTTCGCTCGGACCGCCGTGGAGTGGACACGCGAGCAGTTGACCCGCGAGGAGCTCGAGTGGCTGCGGGACCTGCCTCTGACGGTGCACCTGGAGGACTGCACGGTTGCCCACGGAACTCCGGAGCACCCCGAGCGCTTCGACTACGTCCAGTGCACGGAGGACGCCGACCCCTCCCTCGACCGTCTGGGGGATTCGATCTGCTTCGTCGGCCACACCCACGTCCCGGTCACCGTTCTACGCCCGACCGACGACCCCGGGCGTACCTCCTACACCATCGAGGACGACCTCGACCTCTCCGAGATCAACCGCGCCCTGATCAACGTCGGGAGCGTCGGCCAACCCCGCGACGAGGATCCGCGCGCCGCCTGGGGGCTCTTCGACAGCGAGGCGCGGCGCTTCGTGCTGCACCGCGTCGAATACGAGATCGCACGGGAGGCGCACCGGATCCGCAAGGCGGGGCTGCCGGGGGTTCTCGCGGATCGGCTCTTCCTCGGGGTCTGAGCCGCCCCTCAGCCGCGGGTGAGGTAGCTCAACTCGGCGGGCAGGCCGTCGATGCCGCGCTCCCCCAGCGCGTGCCGGAAGAGGAGCCCGATGTCCACCAGCGGGCGCTCGTCACCGCGGAAGAGGTACTTGCGCGCCTCCGGGTGGGAGCCCACACCGACCATCAGCTCGAGGATCGAGCCGGCGTTGTAGGTGCTCTCCGCGATCTCCATCTCCACCGGGGTCCCGTGGTGGGCCACGATGCCCACGATCAGGGAGGCGGGCCGGGCGTGCAGCACGACCCCATCGGGCAACTCGACCTCCAGCACCTGCAGATTCGTATAGCTGGGCAAGAGCTCTTCGGCCAAGTGGCGCCCCGCGAGCAGGGTGTGGCGGGCCCAGTGCAGGAGCAGGTTGAGGCAGACGTCGCTCACGTCTTCGCGCGGGACGAGCTCGGCCAGCCGCCGCCGGGCGGCGTCGTCGCGGACGTCGCTCTCGTGGCGCTCCATGAAGTGCGTCAGTTGGGTGACCGCCTCGAGCAGGTGCAGGGCCACCGAGATATGGCCCCGCAGGAGGGGTAGGCGACCGTCCTGGGCCTCCAGCACGGTGTTCTTGATGCAGGTGTCGTAGGTGGACTGGAGGTTGTGGACGGTGGCCTCGAAGACCCGGGCGTGCACCTCCCCACAGCTCTTGGCGAGCACCTCCTCGCGCGCAGCCGCATCGTCGAGGCGCCGAAAACCCGGCCGCTCCAGCATGGTGCAGGCCTGCAGGTACTTGCTCGAGACCTCGGCGATGCGCTGCTCTTCGTCCCGGATCGCCTCCTGACCCACGTTGCGGGGCAGGCGCATGAGCACCGGTTGGGCCTCGTGCTTCACGAAGCGGCCGTCCCCGGAGGGGTGGGCGACGCCCAGGCTCGTGACCTCGGCGCGTACGGCGGTCAAGAGGTCGATCAGGACCCCCTGGGTGTAGATTCGCGTGCGGGTCAGATCCTCCCGCACCTCCCGGGCCTGGTCCCGCTCCATGGCGTTCAGGACGCCGTATCCCTCGACCCGCCGCACCAGGTGGGCCAGGCTGAGCCCGGCGAGGGAGAAGCCCCGCACCGACGCGACCAGCTCGGTCAGCATGCAGTACGTCTGGTTGTAGCGCGCGCCGTAGTCGTCCAGGAAGGACTCCAGGGTGTCCGCCTCCGCCTGGAGCTCGAAGAGCTGGCGTTTGCCCCACGACTCCCCCGTCCCACTGAGCAGACCCCCGACGAGCCCGAGGAAGGGTGCGCCGCGCTTGGTGAGCAGGACGGCGAATTCTCGTTCGGGGACTCGCTGCTCGAGGGAGCCTTCTTGGGTGGTGTCGGTCATCGGCGTGGGTGGGACCGGAAGAGGTCGACATCACCCTACCAGACCGAGAGCCCCCCCGCGGAGAGCCTCAAGAACGGCCTCGTCGGGGGTCGATGGGGGCATGAACAGCCCCCTCTCCACCTTGGCGCCCCCCGTACTTCGGGGCCGGACTATCAGGAGTCACCGCCATTTCCGCCGAACGCTGCCTCGAGACCTACCTGCAGGAGATCAACGAGGTCCCTCTCCTCACCGCCGACGAGGAGAAGGAGCTCGGAGCGCGGGTTCAGCAGGGCGACCTGGAGGCCCGCGAGCACCTGATCCGCGCCAACCTGCGCCTGGTCGTCTCCATCGCCAAGATCTACTCCGACCGCGGCCTCTCCATCCAGGACCTGATCGCCGAGGGGAACATCGGTCTGATGAAGGCCGCCGAGAAGTTCGACCCCGCCGCGGGCTGCCGCTTCTCCACCTACGGCACCTGGTGGATCAAGCAGGCGATCCGCCGCGCCCTGACCAACACGGTCAAGTCGGTGCGCGTGCCGGGCTACATGTCGGAGATCATCTCCAAGTGGCGCTCCGTCTCTGCGGAGCTGACCTACGTGCTCGGCCGCACCCCGACCGTCGAGGAGGTGGCCCAGGAGCTCGACATCCCCCGCGAGTCCTGGCCCCTGCTCAAGCGCACCATCGAATCGAACTACGCCGGCCAGGTTTCCCTCGACCTGCTCTCCGCGAACCAGGACACCGTCGAGGACGAACGCGCCACGAGCCCCGAGGACCAGAGCGTCCACCGCGACCTCCTCGCCCGTCTCAGCCAGCTGCTGGACGTGATCGACGAGCGGGAGGCGACGATTCTGCGCCTGCGCTACGGCCTGGACAGTCCGGCCGGTGACCCGATGACCCTGAAGGAGATCGGCCGGGTGGTCGGCCTGACCCGCGAGCGGGTGCGGCAGATCGAGCAGGAGGCGCTGCGCAAGCTGTACGGGGTGATGGGGTAGGGGCCACGGCGGGGGCGGTACCCTCGTGGCGTGCCCCCCTGCGTCGAACCCCTGCCGCGCGCTCTCGAGGGGACGCCCCTCTACGTACACTTGCCCTTCTGCGCGGCGAAGTGCCACTACTGCGACTTCTTCTCGGTTCCGGCCGAGGGGCACGACCTGGACGGGATGGTGGAGGCGATCCTGCGCGAGGCGCGGGGGCGCGCGCCGCGGCGACCGGCGACGGTCTTCCTGGGTGGTGGTACGCCGTCCCTGCTGTCGATTCCGCTGCTCGAGCGCCTGCTGAACGGCCTGGAGGAGCGGACCGGCTTCCGCGACTCCGCCGTCGAGGTCTCCTGCGAGTGCAACCCGGAGAGCCTCGATCTGGACAAGGTCCGGGCGCTCCTGGACCTGGGCGTGACGCGCCTGTCGATCGGCGTGCAGAGCCTGGACGCGGTGAGTCTCGAGCTCTTCGGGCGGGTCCACGATCCGGAGCAGGGCCTGCGCGCGATCGAGACCGCTCGCCGCGGCGGCGTGCGCGAGCTGGGCGTCGACCTGATCCACGGGGCCCCGGGGCAGGCTCCCGACCAGTGGGCGCAGGAGTTGGAGCGCGTCCTGGACCTCGGGGTGGAGCACCTCTCCGCCTACGGGCTGACCTACGAGCCGGGCACGCGCTTCGCCGCGTGGCGGGACGAGGGGCGGTTGCGGCCGGTGGGGGAGGAGGTCGAGCTGGAGCTCCTGCGCCTCACCCGCGAACGCGCCACCGCCGCCGGCCTGCCCGCCTACGAGATCTCGAACCACGCCCGCCCCGGCCACGAGTGCCGCCACAACCTGGGCTACTGGTGCAATCGCCCCCACGTGGGCCTCGGCCCCAGCGCCGCGAGCAAGGTGGGGGCGAGCCGGGGCGGGAACGCGGCGGAGATCGGCGCCTACCTGCGTCGCGTCGCAGCCGAGGGGCACGCGCTGGCGTGGCGCGAGACCCTCTCCCCCCGCCGCCGCCTGGGGGAGACGTGGTGGCTGGGTCTGCGCCTGACCGTCGGGGTCGACCCGGCGGAGGCGCGGGAGACGGCGGAGTTCGCCGGGGAGCTCGACCCGGCGCTGGAACGCGCCGGCCGGCTGGCCGGCCGGGGCCTCCTGGAGCAGGCGCAGGGCCGCTGGCGTCTCACCCCCCGCGGATCCGTGGTGGCGGACGCGGTGGCGGCGGAGTTCATCGGTCTGCCGGGGGAGTAGGCGCCGCTGACGCGCGCCCCACGCCCCCGTACAGGGCCGTCGAGAGGTACTTGACCCCGGAGTCGCACAGCACGGTCACGACGGTCGCCCCCGGACCCAGGCGCCGGCCGAGAGCGATGGCCGCGCAGAGGTTGCCGCCCGTGGAAGTGCCGCCGAAGAGCGCCTCGGTCGTGGCGAGCCGGCGGGCGGTGGCCATCGCTTCGTCGGTGGAGGCCGTGGCGACCTCGTCGACCGCCTGCGGGTCCCACAGGGGGACGACGAACCCGGCTCCGACCCCTTCGATCTTGTGGGTGCCGGAGGGGCCGCCCGAGAGGACGGCGGATTCGGCGGGCTCGACGGCGACGCAGTGGATGCTCCCGCGGTGGCGGTGCAGCGTCTCGGCGACGCCGCGGGCCGAGGCGGCGGTACCGACGCTCTGGACGAAGGCGTCGACGGCTCCGCCGGTCTGCTCCCAGATCTCCTCTCCCATGGCGTGGTAGGCGGGGAGCTGATCGGGGTTGTCGAGCTGGTCGGTCCAGAAGGCGCCCGTGCGCTCCGCGATCTGGCGGGCGGCCTCGATCATGTTGCGGGTCAGGGCCGCGTCCATGCCGCCGTCGGCGCTGGGCACGAGCGTCAGGTGGGCCCCCAGGGCCGCCATGTGGTCGCGCTTCTCGGCGCTGAACGCGTCCGAGGTGACGATGCTCAGGGGGTGGCCCTTGACCGCGCAGACCAGCGCGAGCGAGACGCCGGTGCTACCGCCGGTGTACTCGACGACGGCGGTCTCCGCAGGCAGGCGGCCATCCCGCTCGGCGGCCTCGATCATCGCCAGCGCCATGCGGTCCTTCATGCTCCCGGTCGGGTTCTCCGACTCGAGCTTCAAGAGGATCCGGGCGCAGCCTTCCGGGACCATGGCCCCGAGCTCGATTAGCGGCGTGTTGCCGATGCGGTCCAGAATCGAGCCGTGGATCCGATCGAGGGACCTCGATCCGGATCGGAACTCCCCGCCACCGGTAGCGTCTGTCATGACTTGGCTTTGCTCCTCACTGCTCGCTGCTTATCCCTCGCGGGCTGTTTCGATATTGCCCGGCTGCGGCTCAATCTCCGCCTTGCCGGCGCACCATTTCCCCGATCCAGATCGGCGCGAAAGGTGATGTGCACCCCTTGGAGACCGGATAGTCGCGATAGACGCCCAACGCCTCTCCAATGGCGAGGGCTCGTGCGCGGTGCTCGGGGAGGTGAATCCCGATCGCCGCCAGGCAGCTGTTCATCGTCCACTGCGCTTCCGGAGGCGCCGCTCCCATCTCCGTCTCGATGCGATCGAGCAGCGCGGGGAGATCGAGCCCGGCGGGGTCCTTGGCGACCCTCTCGGCGGTCAGGTTCCATCCGGCGCGGGCGGCCATGGGGTCCTTGGCGCCCATCCACTTCTGGCGCAGCGGTTCCTTATCGGGGTGCTTCTTGACTACATAGGCATTGAGCCAGTCCGCCACCTGCGCGAAAGTCGCAGAGCGCACCATCCGATTCATCTCACTCGCAGGTACTTCCTCCGGTTTGACCAGGAGGATGGCCAGAAGCCTGGCGTCTATGTTCCCGGTCTCCCAGAGTTCCATGCCCAATGGATGGTTGACCTTGATCTTCTTGGCCAGCTTCCGGATGTCGCCGAGCCGGACGCCATACTGGTTGTCGCCCGCCCCATTCTTGGCGTTCCGGGCGCGCACCTTCTCGTCGCCGAGCGCCTCCAACTGCGCGAGAGCATCATCTGGGGTCATGGCGCCGAGTCTACAGCGCCGCCAGCGGCTGGAGTGAGGACCTCGGTCGCTGACCGTCTGTTGGGCGCTCCTACGCCACTCGTCCCTGGGACTGTCCGGTTCCGGCTCCATCGGCCCGCCGCAACGCTGCGGTAGAGTGTCCCCCATGCACTACGCCGATCGCCTCGAGGCCGCCGTCGCCGGCAAGCGCAGCCCCGTCGTGGTGGGTCTCGACCCCCACCTGGATCGCCTCCCAGCCGAGTTCCAAGCCGCGCGCGACGTCGGCGCTGGCCGCTCCCTGGTGGCGGAGACCGTGGGGGACTTCCTCTGCGGCGTGATCGACGCGGTCGCGGACCTGGTGCCGGCGGTGAAGCCCCAGTCCGCCTTCTTCGAGCAGCTCGGAGCCCACGGGGCGCACCTCTGGGAGCGGGTCGTCGCCCACGCCCACGCCGCGGGCCTGTTGGTGATCGGCGACGTCAAGCGGGGCGACATCGGTAGCACCGCCGCCGCCTACGCGCGCGCCTTCCTGACCGGCGGGCCCGGGGCGGATCCCGGGATCCTCTGCGACGCGGTGACCGTCAACCCCTACCTCGGCAGCGACGCCCTCGAGCCCTTCCTGGCCGCCTGTCGCGAAGAGGGCGCGGGGATCTACGTGCTCGTGCGCACCTCCAATCCCTCCAGCGCCGAGCTGCAGATGACCGGCGATCCGCCCCTCTGCGATCGCGTCGCCGCGTTGGTGGAGCGCTGGGGCGCCGATACGGTCGGAGCGGCGGGCTTCTCCTCCGTCGGGGCGGTGGTGGGCGCCACGCACCCCGACGAGCTGGCCCGACTGCGGGCGGTCATGCCCCGCACGCCGCTGCTCCTGCCGGGTTACGGCGCCCAAGGCGCCGGCGCTGCGGACGTCGTGGGCGGGTTCACGGAGGGCCTCTCCGGCGCTCTCGTCAACTCCTCCCGCGGCATCCTCTTTCCCAGCGACAGCCCGCCGGGAACGCACTGGAAGGACGCCTGCCGCCGCGCGGCCCAGGCGATGGTGGTCGAGCTCAGGGCGGTCCTCGCGTCGTAGGCGGGGCCACCGCCCCGGGCGGTCGGAGCTATCCTACGTCCTCCCCCATCACCCAGGAGACGACCCATGGTCCCCAGCATGTCGCGGCGTAGCTTCCTCCGTTCCACCGGTGCCGGAATCGGCGCGGCCACGATCGGCCTGCCGAACATCGTCTCCGCCCGGCCACGCAGCAAGGTGCGCGTGCTGTCGATCGGCGTGGTGGGAACCATCGGCGCCGCGGACCGGCGCGAGGTGGCGGGGCACCCGGAGGCGGAGATCGTCGGCCTGTGCGATGTCGACGACGCCGCCCTGGCCAAGGCCGCCGAGGAGCACCCCGACGCCTTCACCTGCAAGGACTACCGGGAGGCCTTCACCGACCACGTGGACGAGTTCGACGCGGTGATCGTCGCGGTCCCCGACCACACCCACGCTCCGATCATGTTGACCGCCCTGGCGTGCGACAAGCACGTCTACGGCCAGAAGCCGCTGGTCCACCAGCTCGAGGAGCTGTCGCTGATCGACGCCGCGGTCCGCGCGCGGCCCCACCTGGTGACCCAGGTCGGCAACCAGCGCATGGTCTACCCCGGCCGCCGCGCGGCGGTGGAGATCCTGCGCTCCGGGGTGCTCGGCAAGGCGATCGAGGCCTACGCCTGGACCGGATCGCCGGGGCCCGGCCGCTACTTCAACTACGAGCGCATCGTGAGCGCGCCCAAGAGGCCGCCGGCGGGCCTCGACTGGGACCTGTGGCTCGGGCCCTGCGAGCTGCGCCCCTACCGGGACCACCTGATGCCCATCGTCTGGCGCTCCTGGTGGGATTTTGGCACCGGCGGTCTGGGCGACTGGGGGGTGCACGTCCTGGACGTCATCTTCTTCGGCTTCGACGAGCTGATCTCGCCGATCGCGGTCAAGACCCACGCTCCCAAGCCGGCGGACACCTTCCACACGCACCCCTGCCGCTCGACGGTCACCTACGCCGTCGAATCGGAGAAGTTCGCCCGCCCCTTCTTCCCCCTCCACTACAGCGACAGCAACCAGACCCCGTCGCGCGCAGGCCTCGGTCTGCCGGGGGAGGCCTGGCCGGATGCGAACTCGACGGTCGTGGTCTGCGAGGGGGGCCTGCTCTACCTGGCGGCGGGGGGCAAGCTCGAGATCTGGCGCGACGGCCAGATGACCGACGGGCTCCAGATGCCGGACCTGCCCGAGTTCCCGAAGCTCAACCACTGGCACGCCTGGGTGGACAACATCGTCGGCAAGCAGACGGAGCTCAGGACCCCCTTCGTCGACGGGGTGCGCATCACCGAGGCGGCGCTCCTGGCGGTCAAGGCCACCCGCTTCCCCGGCCAGGAGCTGCGCTGGGACCGCGAGGCGCTCGCCTTCACCAACCACGACGAGGCGACGCAGACGATCGTCAAGCGGGACTACCGCGAGGGGTTCGCGCCTCCGGCGGTCTGATGGGGTGGACATCTCGACGCTCGTCGAAGTCGAGGGGGTCGAGACGGTGGAAGCTCCCCCGTGGGAGTGCGAGACGTGCTGGAGAGTGCTGCCCGACTGACGCGGCCGCTCGCCGTACCATGGGGCCCCACCCCCGTGCCGGCGGCGGACCCCGTTCTGCAGACCCGCATCGTCCCCGAGGCGCTGGACCGCTGATCCCCTTCCCCGGACCATGAAGTTGCGCCTCGAGCACCTACCCGCCGACGCGATAGGCTTGCCCGACCACGCGCGTCGGGCCCTGGGGGCGGGGGCGCTGGGGGGGAGCCCGGTGGCGCGCAGTCTGACCGAGCTCGAGCGCCCGCAGGAACGCCACGAGCCGGGGCGGCGCGCCCTCCTGGTCCAGGACCTGGAGCGGGGCCTCGCCGACTTCGCCCTCCCCGCGCGGGTGGAGACCTCGCTCTCCGTGCTGGCCAACCCGGGCACCTTCTGCGTCCTGACCGGGCAGCAGCCCGGCTTCCTCGGCGGAGCGCTGCTCACCCTCTACAAGGCGGTCCAGGCCTGCCGCTTGGCGACCGGGCTGGCGCGCGCCTGGGGGGTGCCGGTCGTGCCGGTCTTCTGGAACCACGCCGACGACCACGACGTGGCGGAGGTGCAGCACGCCTACCTCCTCAACCGTAACCTGGATCTGCAGCGGGCGGGGCTCGCGGGGCTCTCCTCGGGGCGCCAGCCGATCGGGCGCATCCTGCTCGAGGAGCAGCGCAACCGGCTGGGTGCCACCCGCGCCATGGTGGTCCAGGCCTTCGAGGAGTTCGCGGGAGCCGAGACCGCGGTGGACCTCCTCTTCCCGCGCCCCGGCGAGAGCCTGGCGCGGGCCCTGAGCCGCGCCCTGACCGCCCTGCTCGGGGAGCACGGGCTGGTGGTGGTGGAGCCGGACTGGATCCGTTCCTCCCTCTCCCGCGCCTTGGCGGACGTGGTCGCGGTCGATCCCGTCGCGCGGCTGCTCGAGGGATCGGGAGAGAGCCCCGCCATCGACCCCACCGAGGCGGCCCTCGTCTACCGCGTCGACCCCGACGGCCGTCGCCCCCTGCGCGCGGGTGGGGACGGGTTCCGCTACGACGGCGAGGCGGGATCGCGCACGCCGGCGGAGCTGGCCGCCGAGATCGTGCAGGAGGTGGAGAGGTGGTCCGCCGGCGCCCTGCTGCGCCCCCTGGTCCAGGACGCGGTCTTCCCCGCCTGCGCCTACGTCGGCGGGTGGGGGGAGCTCGCCTACCACGCGCAGCTCGGGCCGTTGCGGGACGCCTGCTCCCTCCCGCGCACCCCCTTCGTGCCGCGGGTGAGCGCGACCCTGGTCGAGGAGGAGGTGCGCCTCGCGCTGACCAAGACCGGCGCGAGCCTGCGTGACGTTCTGGACACGCGCGGGGCCTTCGACGTCGAAGCCCCCGGCGACACCCCGGCGGTGATCGACGAGCTGCGCGCCAGCGCCGAGCGCGCGGAGCGGGAGCTCCTGGCCCTGCGCTCTGCGCTCGCGGAGCTGGATCCGGCGCTGGCGGTCAACCTCAAGCGCGCCGCGGACCAGGCGCGCAAGGCGATCGAGAAGGTGGCGGCCAAGGCGGAGCGGGTGCACGCCAACCGCAGCGGCAAGGGGCGGCGCCACGTGCGACGCTTGAACAACACCCTCTTCCCGCGCGGCCAACCCCAGGAGCGCGTGCTCGGTCCCCTCGGACCGACGGCGCGCTACGGGCGCGCCTGGGTCGAAGCTCTGTACGCGGACTTCCCGCCGGTCTGCAGCGAGCACTTGGCGATCCACCTGGAACTCAACGACGGAGAGAACGGATGACCCTCGACGCTCTGGTGATCGCGGCCCACCCCGACGACGCGGAGATCTCGGTGGGGGGGACGATCCTGCGGCTGGTGCAGGCGGGGCGCCGCGTGGGCGTGATCGACCTGACCCGCGGCGAGATGGGGACCCGGGGGGAGCGCGTCGACCGGGATCGGGAGACCGCCGCCGCGAGCGAGGTGCTCGGCCTGGCCGTGCGGGAGAACCTGGACCTGCCGGACGGCCAGGTCGAGGCCACCCTCGCCGCCCGGGAGGCGCTGGCGGGGCGCATCCGCGCCCTGACTCCCGAGCTCCTCTTGGCCCACCACACCGACGACCTGCACCCCGACCATCGGGTGGCGGGTGAGCTCGCCCGCCAAGCGTGGTACCTGTCGGGCTTGACGCGCATGGCGGAGCTGGCGGGAGGGGCGCCCGCCCACCGCCCCGCGCGCATCCTGCACTTCCAGGGGCACGAGCCCTTCTCTCCGACCTTCGTGGTGGACGTGGGGCCGGTGTGGGAGCTCAAGCGGGAGGCGGTCGAGGCCTACGCGTCCCAGCTGGCCCCCGCCCACGAGGGGGACGCGGGGGAGCACTTCCTCTTCGGCGCCGACATCCTGGAGCGCATGGAGACCAAGGCCCGCTTCTGGGGGGAGCGGATCGGGGTGCGCTACGGGGAGCCCCTGCTGCACCGGGGACCCCTCTCCCTGGACGACCCCCTGCTGGGTTGGCTCTAGGGAGGGGGGACAAGCGGTACACTGAGCGCCCTTCACCCACTGCCGATGCGTCGAATCGCCATCATCAACCAGAAGGGCGGGGTCGGTAAGACCACCACCGCCGTCAACCTGGGCGCCGCCCTGGCCCGCTCGGGGCAACGGGTGGTGGTGATCGACATGGATCCCCAGGCGAACGCTTCCCTGCATCTGGGGGAGGAGCTCGCCCCCGAAGAGCCATCCACGTATTCCGTCATGACCGCGGGGACGCCCCTGGAGGGCGCCCTGCGCCAGACCGCGACGCCGGGACTCTCCATCCTGCCCTCGCACATCGACCTCTCCGGAGCGGAGCTCGAGCTGGCGAGCGCCTTCGGGCGGGAGACGATCCTGCGCGACGCCCTCGACGCATGGGAGACGACGGCGCGCGCCAATGGGGGGGAGGACCCTGCAGACTGCGTTCTGATCGATTGCCCCCCGAGCCTGGGCCTGCTCTCCGTGAACGGGCTGGCGGCGGCGCGCGAGGTGCTGATCGTGCTGCAGACCGAGTTCTTCGCTCTGCAGGGGCTCTCGAAGTTGATCGAGGTGATCCAACTCCTGCAGCGGCGGATGAACCCCAGCCTGGAGATCACCGGAGTCCTGGCGTGCCTCTACGACGGGCGGCTGCGCCTGGCGCGCGAGGTGCTGGCGGAGATCCGCCGCCACTTCTCCGGTCAGGTCTACCGGACGGCGATCCGCTGCAACATCAAGCTCGCCGAGGCGCCGAGCCACGGGCGGACGATCTTCGAGTACGACCCGAGCTCCGCCGGGGCGCGCGACTACGAGCAGCTGGCGGCGGAGTACCTCGCCCGCGAAGGGGTGGTGGTTCCGGGGTCGGAGGCGGAGCCGGAGCCGGAGCCGGAGTCCGGCGTCGTGGTCGAGAGGGCACCGGCAGCAGGGGAAGCAGCGCAAGAGGCCAGGGGAGACGCCGCGGCGCTCGACCCTCCCGAAGAGGGTCCCGCTCTGGAGGAACCGCCCCTCCCCGAGGCGGAGATCCCGCGGCCTGCCCCTCCGGATCTTGAAGAACCGGGGGAGGTTGCTGCCCAGATGCACCCCCAGCCGGCCCCCGAGGAGCCGGCGCCGAGCCCTCCGCCCCCCCCGCCCGAGCCGCGAGAGATGCCCGCGCCGAATCTCTCCGGACGTTGCGGTGAAGAACGGGTCCACATGCCCAGCCCGCTCGGCCCTCTGACCGGCCGCCAATAGGCCGCGCATAGAACACGATGGGCTATTGCATGGAAGATCGGCTCAGTATCGGCCTGATTTGCCACCCCACTTACGGGGGCTCGGGGGTGGTCGCGAGCGAGCTGGCCCTCTCCCTGGCGGAGGAGCAGCACTGCGTCCACCTCTTCTCCCACGAGGTCCCCCCGCGGCTCGCCCGTTCCTCGGGGCCGGTGGAGATGCACGTCGCCCAGGGGGTCCCCTACCCCCTCTTCCACTCCACTCCCCACGACCTGGCGATCGCCACGCGCATCCTCGAGCTGCACCGCGACCACGGCCTCGACCTCCTGCACGCGCACTACGCCCTGCCCCATGCCGTGACCGCCCTGATGGCGCGCCAGGCCGCGGCCTTGGATGGATCCAAGCCCCCGCCCAAGGTGATCACCACCCTGCACGGCACCGACATCACCCTGGTGGGGAACGACCCCTCGTACGCGACCCTGACCCACTTCGCCCTGCGCTCCTCGGACGCCGTGACGGCGGTCTCCCCGGACCTGGCGCGGCGCACCGTGGAGAACTTCCCCTGCGGGTTGGACCTCGAAGAGATCGAGGTGATCCCCAACTTCGTCGACCTGGAGCTCTTCCATCCCGACGCGGGGACGCGGCCGGAGGAGGAGCCGCCCACGGTGGTGCACGTCTCCAACTTCCGCCCGGTGAAGCGCGTGCCCTGGTTGGTGCGCGCCTTCGCCGAAGGGAGCGAGGGGATCCCGGCGCGGCTCGTCCTGGTGGGCGACGGTCCCGACCGCGTCGAGGCCCAGCGGTTGGCGAACGAGTTGGGGGTCGCGGAACGGGTGCGCTTTCTCGGCACTCGCGACGCCTTGCCGGAGCTCTTGGCGCCGGCCGACATCTACGCGCTCACCAGCAGCCAGGAGTCCTTCGGGCTCTCCGCCCTCGAGGCGATGTCCTGCGGCACGCCGGTCGTCGCCTGTGACGTCGGCGGAGTGAGCGGAGTGGTGGAGCACGGGGTGAGCGGCTTGCTCGTGCCCGGCGACGATCGCGGCGCTTTCGCCGCCGGCCTGCGTGAGCTGCTCACCGACCCCGCCCGCGCCGCGGCCTTCGGGAGCGCCGCGCGGCAACGCGCGGAGGTGCACTTCGCACGGCGTGAGATCGTGGCGCGCTACGAGGGCCTCTACCGTCGGGTGTGCGGCATCCCGCGCGCGGCCGGGTGAGGTCGGGCCGATGCAGCGCGTTCACCTCGACCACAACGCGACCACCCCTCTGCGTCCGGAGGCGCGCGCCGCGTGGCTCGCGGCCCTCGACCGCCTGGAGGGCAACCCGTCGAGCGTCCACGCCGCCGGGCGCGCGGCCCGCGCCATGGTCGACGACGCGCGCGAGCGGATCGCGGCCGCGCTCGGGGTGCACGAAGAGGAGCTGATCTTCACCTCCGGCGGCACCGAGGCGAACAACCACGCCCTCTTCGGGGTGCTGCGCCCTCGCCCCGGAGCATCCCTGGTCATCCCCGCGACGGAGCACGCCTCCGTCCTCGAGCCCGCCGAGCGCTTGCAGCGGGAGGGGCACCCCGTCCTGCGCGCGCCCGTCGACGGCGCCGGTCGCCCCGAGGTCGATGCGCTGCTCGAGGGGGCCGAGGGTGCGGCCCTGCTCTCGGTCTCCGCGGCCAACAACGAAGTGGGCACCCTGGGGCCGGTCGCGGAGGTGGGGGCCCGCCTCGCGGAGCGTTTCGGGCAGCGGCGCCCCCTCTTGCACTGCGACGCCGTGCAGGCCCTGGGTAGGGTCCCCGTTCTCCTGCGAGAGTGGGGGGTCGACCTGGCCTCCTTCTCGGCGCACAAGGTGGGGGGGCCCCTCGGGGTGGGTGTGCTCTTCCGTCGTGTAGGGGGCGCCCTCGAACCCTTGATGTGGGGTGGAGGGCAGGAGGGAGGAGCGCGACCCGGCACGGAGAACGCCCCTGCGATCGTCGGCGCAGCGGTGGCGATCGAAGCCGCCGAGGCGGAGCAGGCGCACTTTGCGAAACGGGCGCGCGCGCTGGCCACGCGCCTCTGGGGGGAGGTTCGCACCCTCTTGCCGAACGCTCGCCTGCTCGGACCGCCACTCGACGCGGGCGATCGCTTGCCGAACACCGTCGCCCTTCTCGTCAACGACATCGACGGGCGGGTGTTGGCGACGCGCCTCGACCTCGAAGGGCTGGAGGCGTCCACGGGCTCCGCGTGTGCGAGCGGCTCTCTCGAACCCTCGCACGTTCTGCGTGCGATGGGATTGGATGCGGAACAGGCGCGCCGCGGCCTACGCCTGTCGATCGGGTGGCCGACAACCGACAGAGATATCCACAGCGCTGTGGAGATCCTGTCGAGAACTTTTCTTTCCGCGCGTAAGTCCCGCTGAGTCCCCGGCGTCTGTGTGGGGACCGTGAAGAGCGCGGCGTGTGCCGTTGACCGTCACCGGCAACTGCGGCATGATGGTGTGCACAACGAGTGGATGGCCCGACAGGAGGCTGCAGGAGGTCAAGGCGTCTCAAAGGCGTCGGAAACGGGAGCGGTGGGAACCACCCGCATGTGGGCTCAGGGATCGAGAATCATCAGGAAGCCGCCGCGCGACAACGCGCGCATCCCAACGTCAGCCCACTCTTCCATCAGTCCGACTTTGCCTCCCCCCCGCGCCTAGTTCCTTGCATTCCTGACGTGCTCCGATCGGCGCCAATCGCACGTTGTTGCCCCAGAAACCATAGTTGACGGCTGTCCTGCGTGGGTCTCACCGACCCCCTTCCCCCCACCCGCAGGTTCGGCCCCGTGCGGAGGAGGGGGGGCGAGACCCGCCACGCCCAACCCGATGCGAGAGTCGGACCACGCAACGGCGCCCTACGGCAACGCCCCGCGAGCGGAATCCCCAACGGGCAACCAGGCCGACGGGACTCCCCCGTCGGATTCGGTACCCGCAGAGGTGGACGCCCCCCACCCGCCGATCGCCGAGACCTTCGACGGCAACGGAGCGGAGACCGAAGTGCCCCAACCACAAGACGCAGCGGTTTCTGATCTGCAACCCGACTCCCTCGCGCAGTTGTGGCCTCGCTTGCAGGAGGCGCTCCAGCGCCGCGTCCAGCCCGAGCAGTTCGAGACGTGGTTCCGCCGCGCCGCCTTGGCGCGTCTGGACGAGCAGGAGCTGGTGCTCGCCGTCCAGAACAACTTCGCTCGGGAGTGGCTCGAGAGCTACTACCTCGAGACGATCGAACACGCCGTCCACGCCGTCCTGGGCCTGCGTCGCCGCATCCGCTTGACCGTCGATCCGGAGCTGGCGGTCCCCCGCAAGCCCTTCGCCGGCTCGCCGGGCGCGGACTGCGAGACCGGCCCCACCGAGGAAGGGGAGTCCGCCAGAGAGAGGTCCATCGAAGGAAGCGCTGGAGTGGGGTCGAGGCCCGACCCGACCGCACGGGGTGATCGCCCCCCCTTCGCTTCCCCGGACGTTCCTTCCGCTCCGACGGGGCCGGCTCCCGGGGCCGAGCGCCCCTTCGCCGCCTCCTCCAAGCGCGCACCCCTCGGAGGGGTCGGCGGGGGGCTCGGCTTCCGGCCGGGAGTGCGGCCGGGCGGAGGGCTGCTCTGGAACAGCGACGTCGTTCTGAACCCCAAGTACACCTTCGAGAACTTCGTCGTCGGTCCCTGCAACCGCTTCGGGCACGCCGCCGCCATGGGGGCCGGCGAACAGCCCGGCAGGCACTACAACCCCTTCTTCCTGCACGGCAACGTCGGCGTCGGCAAGACGCACCTCCTGCAGGCGGTCTGCTTCGCCATTCTCGAGCGCTGGTCCGAATCGCGCATCCTCTACCTGTCCTGCGAGACCTTCGTCAATCACTTCATCGCCTCCCTCGAGAACGGCGACCTGACGGAGTTCCGCAACAAGTACCGCAACGTCGACGTCCTGGTGGTCGACGACATCCACCTCCTGGCCAACAAGGAGCGCACGCAGGAGGAGTTCTTCCACACCTTCAATACGCTCTACAACGCCGGCAAGCAGATCGTCCTCTCCTCCGACTCTCCGCCCAAGGAGATCCCCACGCTCCAAGAGCGGCTGGTCTCGCGCTTCAAGTGGGGGATGGTCACGGAGATCGAGCCCCCCTGCTACGAGACGCGCATGGCGATCGTCAAGCGCAAGAGCCGGGAGCGCGGGCAGGAGGTCCGCGACGACGTCGCGCAGCTGGTGGCCGAGCACATCGACCAGAACGTGCGTGAGCTGGAGGGCGCCGTGACGCGCCTCTTGGGCTACTCGAGCTTGACCGGCAAGCCGGTGACCCCGGAGCTGGCGCGCGAGGCGCTCTCCGACATCCTCTACGTGCAGCGCGGCACGCCCACGATGGACGACATCATCTCGGCCGTCACGGAGCACTTCGCGGTCAAGCTCTCCGATCTGCAGTCGAAGAAGCGCACCAAGTCGATCGCCTACCCGCGCCAGGTCGCCATGTACCTGGCGCGCAAGATCACTCGTCACTCCCTGGAGGAGATCGGGGGCTTCTTCGGCGGCCGCGACCACTCCACCGTGCTGTACGGCGTGGACCGCATCACCGACCGCATGCAGTCCGACGAAGGCTGCCGAAACTCGGTCGAGAACCTCCTGGATCGTCTGCAGGATGCCCGGCTGGGGTGAGTCGCGGGCCCTCGGGGCGCCCTGGAGAACCCATGGGGGAAATGTGGGAAGACCGTCGGGAGCGGGGCCAGGGGATGCCCGTCTGGAGTGGACGCTCCGGGGGGAACTCAGCCCCCCCGGAACACCGCCCGAGCCCCCTCTGGACAGGTGTGCAAACCCGCCCCCTTCTAGACCGCCCATCCACAGCCGAAGTCTCCTTGTCCCCACCCTCCTCCCTGCTCCCAACTCTCGTAGAATCAACCCCTTACAACGACCGGTCTTCCGGTTGTCCCCAATCGACAGCCCCCTCTGTTAAGGAGAAGAATTTCTATCTAGGGGGACCAGGTGGACAAGCCGGACGGGACCGCTACCGGAGAAGTGCATGAAGGTCATCTGCGATCGTGAGAAGCTGCGAGACGGCTTGGCCATCGCCAACAACGTCGTGGCGGGGAAGCTCACCAAGCCCGTCCTCGAGAACCTCTGTCTGGTGGCCACCGACGACACCCTGGAGATCGTCGGTACCGACCTCGAGACGTCCCTGCGCTACCGTCTCGACGACGTGCAGGTCGAGGAGCCTGGGCCGGCGGTCATCTCGGCCCGTGTCGCTCTCGACTTCGTGCGCGACCTGTCGGGCGAGACCGTCACCCTCGAGACCCGGGACGGCGAGTGCTCGATCACCAGCGGAGCGGACGACTGCCAACTCGTGACCGTCGATCCGGACGAGTTTCCCGTGGTCTCCCGCTTCACGGACGAAGCCACCGTGTCGATGCAGGGGGGAAGCTTCCTGCGGCTCGTCCAGCAGACCGTATTCGCGGCTGCGCGTGAGCCCGGACGCTACGCCATGCACGGGGTGCTGGTCGAGATCGCCGACGACAACTTGAGGATGGTGGGCACCGACGGGCGGCGGCTGGCACACGCCTGCACGCCGATCGATGGATCCCAGTTCCAGGGCTCACCGTCGATCATCCCCACCAAGGGGCTGCAGCTTTTCGGTCGTGTGATCGCCGATCCCCTGGATCAGATCCGTCTGTCGATCAGCGACAACCAGATCGGGATGCAGACGCGCAATGCCGAGATCTTCGCGCGACTGATCGAAGGGGAGTTCCCGCGCTACGAGGCTGTCATCTCCAGCGATGCTGGGTACGTCATGGAGGCGGAACGAGAGCTCCTGGAGCGCAAGCTGCGCTTGGTCGCCAACGTCGCCGGGGACGAAGCGCGCGCGGTCAAGCTGAAGTTCAGCAAGGACACACTCGAACTCCAAGGGCAGGCGGTCGGTCGCGGCGCGGCCACCGCTCACATGGAGGTCGGTTTCAAGGAGGACGAGGGCACCATCGCCTTCAACCCCGACTTCGTGTTGGACGGCCTGAAGTGCTCGCAGGAGGCGCAGATCCGCCTCGAGTTCAACGACCGCGCCAGTCCCGGCAAGTTCCTGCTCGGGGAGAGCTTCGTCTACATCGTGATGCCCATCACGGTGGACCTGTGAGCAGGGAGCGGTGAGCGCAAGAGGCCGGAAGCGCGGCGAGCGGGGTGGCGTGCACTCCGCGGACGAGGCCGTCCAGGAGTTCCTGGCGGCCAGCGGGCTGGGTGCCAAGCTGCGCGACTGGCCGGTGTACGAGGCCTGGCGCAACGTCCTGGGCGAGGACCTCGCGCGGCGTGCCCGAGCGGTCGACTTCCGGCGCGGTGAGCTGGTGATCGAAGTCGAGTCCGCGACGCACATGCACGAGCTGAGCAACTTCACGGGAGAGCAGTACCGCCGTCGCGTCAACCAAGAACTGGGCCGCGAGACGGTCCACCGTCTGTCCTTCAAGCTGAGGCGATGACCAACTCAGGGTCGCCCATGGTCGATTCGAAAGAACCCCCTTTGGACGAGAGCAAAGCGTCGATGGAGCCCGAATACGGCGCCGACTCGATCACGATCCTCGAAGGCCTCGATGCGGTGCGCGTGCGCCCCGCGATGTACATCGGGGACACCGACGTGCGCGGCATGCACCACCTGATCTGGGAGGTGGTCGACAACTCCGTCGACGAAGCCCTGGCTGGCAGCGCTTCGCGCGTGCTCGTCACGATCGAGGAGGACGGCTCGGTCACGGTCGATGACGACGGGCGCGGCATCCCCGTGGACATGCACCCGACCGAGGGCATCCCGGCGGTCGAGGTGGTGCTGACGCGCATCCACGCGGGGGGCAAGTTCGACGATCAGGCCTACAAGGTTTCCGGAGGACTGCACGGCGTCGGCGTCTCCTGTGTCAACGCGCTCTCCGAGTGGCTCGCAGTGGAGGTCCACAAGGACGGCCAGATCCACGCCATGAAATTCGAGCGCGGCGAGCGCTGCGCACCGCTCGCGATCGAGGGCAGCACGGGCCGCACCGGCACGGTGGTGCGCTTCAAGCCGGACGCAGAGGTCTTCTCAACCACCGAGATCGACTACGCCATCGTGGAGAAGCGGCTGCGCGAGACCGCCTACCTGATGGGCACGCGCGGCCTGTCGATCGAGTTGCGTGACGCGCGCACTGGGCAGAACGAGGTCTTCTCTTTCCCCGCCGGCCTGCAGACCTTCGTCGAGCACATCAACAAGAACAAGACGCCGCTGCACGCCGACATCGTCCACTTCAACCGAACCGGGGTCTCCCCCGATAACGATGGCGTCGAGTACGAGGTCGAGTTGGCGCTGCAGTACACGGACGCCTACCAGGAGACCGTGCACACCTTCGTCAACAACATCAACACGCACGGAGGCGGTACGCACCTGGCCGGCCTGCGAGCGGGATTGACCCGCACGTTGAACAACTACGCCAAGGCGGGGAAGCTGGTCAGGGAAGGAGCCGACCCTCCCAGCGGAGACGACTTCCGCGAGGGGTTGACGGCGATCCTGTCCTTGAAGGTGCCGGAGCCCCAATTCGAGGGGCAGACCAAGGACAAGCTCGGCAACCGCGAAGTCCAAGGGGTGGTCGAGTCGGTAATCTCCGACCAGTTCGGGACGTACCTCGAGGAGCACCCCGCCGCCGCCAAGACGATCGTTCAGAAGGCGGTGCGCGCGAAGGAGGCCCGCGAAGCGGCGCGCAAGGCTCGCGAGCTGGTGCGCCGCAAGTCCGCCCTGGCCGGCGGAGGCTTACCCGGCAAGCTGGCGGACTGCCAGAGCAAGGTGCGCGAGGAGACCGAGATCTTCATCGTCGAGGGCGATTCCGCGGGCGGTCCCGCAAAGATGGGCCGCGATCGACGCTATCAGGCGATCCTGCCGATCAAGGGCAAGATCCTGAACGTCGAGAAGGCGCGTCTGGACAAGATGCTCTCGCACCAGGAGATCCAGCTCATCATCCAGGCGCTGGGCTGCGGCATCGCCGAGGAGTTCGACCTCGAGAAGCTGCGCTACCACAAGGTCATCATCATGACCGACGCGGACGTGGACGGCTCACACATCCGCACCCTGCTCCTGACCTTCTTCTTCCGGCAGATGATCGAGCTGATCGAGGGTGGGCACCTCTACATCGCCCAACCGCCCCTCTACAAGGTCAGCTCCGGCAAGGAGTCGATCTACGTGACCGACGACGCCGGCCTGCGGCGCCTCTTGGTGGAGCGCGGTGTGGGGTCGCTCGTGCTGCGCGACGAGAACGCCGAGCGTGAGTGGTCGGGGGCCAGCCTCCAGGAGCTGATGGAGCGCTTGGGAAACCTGGCCGAGCTCGGTCGTGACGCCGTGCCCTACTGGGCGGACGTGCCCTTCGCGGCACTCGTCGACCGCTGGGACGGCGAACGATTGCCCGCCTACTGGGCGACCGCCGCCGACACGCAGGGTTTCTTCAACTCCAAGGACGAGCTGGACAACTGGATCGCCCTGCACACAGAAGCGGCTCCCCAGGGACTGGCGGTCTTCACCGGCCCCGAGGGGGAGGTGTCCCTGGCGGACGCGGACGTCTTGACCTGTCACTTCGCCGGCGTCAAGGAGATCGGCAAGGTCCTGGCCGGCCTCGAAGAACAGGGCCTCTTGCTGCGCGGCGGTGGGCGCTGGACCGTGATGTCCGCCAAGGGGGACCGCCAAGAGACGAGCGTCCTGACCGAGTTGGGCGCACTGGTCCAGCGCGGGGCGCAGGTCAACGTCGACGTCCAGCGCTACAAGGGCCTGGGCGAGATGAACCACGACCAGCTCTGGGAGTCCACCATGGACCCCGAAGCGCGCAAGCTGTACCGCGTGGAGCTCCAGGACGCGATCAGCGCGGATGAGATCTTCACCATCCTGATGAGCGACGGCGTCGAAGCCCGCCGCGACTACATCGAGCGGCACGCCCTCGAGGTGACCGAGCTGGACGTCTGAGGCGCTCCTGCGAGAGCCCCCCCCGATCTGGGCGCGCCCGGACTGCCTCCCTTCGGTGGGCTCCTCCCCCGGGGCTCGGCCCTAACCCTATTGTTGCCAGCGAGTTGGAGCGCCCACCCCCGGGCTGGGGCCCCGTGTGGGCGGGGCGCGTCGCTCCGTCGCGGATGTGTGGCGCTGGGGGGCCGAGTGCGGGTTCGAACCCTGCCGCCGAGCCGGCGAAGCCCAGGAAGCCCACGCAAGGGAGGCAGTTCGGAATTCTTTTCTTGCTTGGCCTAGAGGGGCCCCTCTCCAGCCCACGCCAGCCAACGCCGATAGGAAGACGGGTTCTACGCATCCCGATCCCCCCTCCGCCACAGACCCTCCGTGAAGTACGCGCAACGACTCGACGACGCCCGCCTGGCCGAGGCCATCATCGAGCGCGAGATGGCCGATCTGGACACCATCCGCGAGCACCTGCAGGCGGCGCAACAGGGGGGCACCCCCTTCGCCGAGGCGGTCGTCGATGCGGGCTTGGTCAGCGACTGGGACCTCTCGCGGATCGTCGCCGAGATCTTCCAATTGCCCTTCGTGCCGGTCGACGTCTGCACTCCGAACAAGAAGGTCTGGGACGAGCTCGCCTCACCGACCCTGGAGGAGAATCACCTCGTGCCCCTGGGGCGACACGGACAGGTCTTGACGATCGCCATGCCAGGGCTCGTGCCTGCCGACGTCCTGGGGCTCCTGGCCGCCGAGACCGACCTGGTGATCCTGCCGGTGGTCGGCACCGTCCAGACCAATCAGCGCTGGATCGCCGACAACGCCGATGGCTCGGCCGGCGGCGGAGCTGGTGAGAGCTGGGGCGACCTCTTCGACCAGGCGGACGCCGCGGTGCAGGCAGATCTGGCGGAGCCCGAGACGGCAGGGGACTCCGCCGAGCTCGAGCTCGCCAGTATGGAGCTCGACGAGGCACTCGAGGAGGCCAGCAGCGAGATCATCGAGCCCCCCAGCCTGGTGCCTGAGTCCGACGTGGAAGCGTCCGCCGGCGATCCGGATGCCGATGGGCCGATGGAGCTCCCCCCGATGCCCGACTTCAACCTGGGGGCCTGACCCGCTCCTCTCACCCGCCGATGCGTCGAGCGAGCACGCGATCGGCGAGCCGCGGCGCCAAGACCGAGAGGGCACCCAGGACGCGCCACTTCCAGCGCAGGGAGCGTTCGGGACGTGGCCGGCGCGCGAGGCGCAGCACCTCTTCGGCCACCTCTCTCGCCGAAGCCGCGCTGGCCAGATCGGGGTGAGGCAGTCCGGCCGGGTTGGCCTGGGCCTCGAAGAAGCCGGTGGTGGTCAGGGCGGGGTTGAGGGTGCAGATCGCGATCCCCTCCGGGGCCCATTCCAGGCGCAGGGCCTCACCGATCGAGCAGACCGCGGCCTTGCTGGCGCTGTAGGCGGACTGGCCCGGGATCCCACGGCGACCGACGACCGACGCGACGTTGACCACGACCGGACGCGCGGCGCGACGCAGGGCGGGCAGAGCGGCCCGACAGGTGAGCAGGACCGACAGGACGTTGGTGTCGAAGACGCGCCGCAGGACCTCGGGGTCGAGCTCCTCCACCCGGGCCCGATAGCCGCACCCGGCGTTGTTGACCAGGAGGTCTAGGGCGCCGAAGGCCTCGCTGACGCGCGCCAGGGCCCCCTCGATGGCGGCCGGGTCGGTCAGGTCGCAGGGGAGGACCAGGTGTCCGGGGTGGTCCGAGGCGGGCAGGCCGTGCGCGACGCGCTCGAGCCGCTCCTCGCGCCGCGCGAGCAGGCCGACCCGATAGCCGCGCTCGGCGAGCAGCACCGCGACCGCCTCTCCGATCCCCGAGGAGGCCCCGGTGACGAGAGCGCAGGGAGGGGAGGACATGACGCTGGAGGATACCGCGGAGGGCGGTCGGCGCCCGTGGTAGAGTCCGCGCCTCGTGTGCGGCATCACCGGCATCCTCGCCTCGGACCCTTCCGGCGACGCCTGGCACGCGCCGCTCGGAGAGATGACCGCGGCCCTCGTCCACCGCGGGCCCGATGACGAGGGAACCTGGGTCGACCGCGCGGCGGGCGTGGCGCTCGGCCACCGGCGCCTCTCGATCCTGGACCTCTCGCGGGCGGGCCACCAGCCGATGGCCTCCGCCTCGGGGCGCTTCTGGATCAGCTACAACGGCGAGCTCTACAACTTCCGGGAGCTGCGCGCCGAGCTGGAGGGGAGCGGCAGCCGCTTCCGCGGCCACTCCGACACCGAGGTCTGGCTCGCGGCCTGCGACGCCTGGGGAGTCGAGGAGGCGCTGCGGCGCGCGGTGGGGATGTTCGCCTTCGCGCTCTGGGACTCCGAGGAGCGCGCCCTGTGGCTGGTTCGCGATCGGCTCGGAGAGAAACCCCTCTACTGGGGGCGCTGCGGCGGGACCCTGCTCTTCGCTTCGGAGCTGAGGTCCCTGCGCGCCCACCCGCTCTTCGACGGCGAGATCGACCGCGGCGCCCTCTGTCACCTCCTGCGCTTCAACTACATCCCCGCTCCGCGCACGATCCACGCCCACGTGAGCAAGCTGGCCGCGGGGCACTGGCTGCGGGTGGAGGCGGGCGGCGGCGGGATGCGCTCGGGGCGCTACTGGGACCCGGACGACAAGGCGCTCGGGGAACGTCTGGAGCTGGACACGGGAGAGGCCCTGGAGCGCTACGAGGAGCTGCTCGGCCGCTCCCTCGATCAGAAGATGCTGGCGGACGTGCCGGTGGGGGCGTTCCTGTCGGGGGGCGTCGACTCGACCCTGGCGGTGGCGATGCTGCAGCGGCGGCTGGCGCAACCGGTGCGCACCTTCACGATCGGTTTCGAGAGCGCCAGGCACGACGAGGCGCCCTTCGCCCGCGCCACCGCCGAGCACCTCGGGACGGACCACACCGAGCTCACGGTCACCGCCGACGAGATGCTCCAGGTCGTGCCGAAGCTGGCCACCCTCTACGACGAGCCCTTCGCCGACGCGTCCCAGATCCCGACCTTCCTCGTCTCACGCCTCGCGCGGCGGGAGGTGACGGTGGGGATCAGCGGGGACGGGGGTGACGAGCTGATGGCGGGCTACGAGCGCTACCACTCGGCGCCGCGGCGCTTCGAGCGCGCCCGACGTCAGCCCGCCCTCCTGCGTCGGGCGCGCCTGGCTCGGGAGCGGCGGCGCGCTCAGCGCGTGAGCAAGCGACGCAAGTCCCTCGAGCGCGCCGCGACGCTGGAGGGATTGGACGACTTCCGCCACTACTACCGGGCGCGCATGTCGGACTGGTTCGACCCCGCCTCGGTCGTCCTCGAGGGGCAGGACCCCCCCTCGCCGATCGAGCGCGGGGAAGCGCCGCCTCCCGCCGGGCAGCGGCTGGACTGGATGCTCGCCACCGACCTGGCGAGCTACCTGCCCGACGACCTGATGGTCAAGACCGACCGCGCCGCCATGGCGGTCTCCCTCGAGGTGCGCACGCCCTTCCTCGACCACCGCCTGGTGGAGTTCGCCCTGGCCTTGCCGGGGCACTTCAAGCTGCGCGACGGGCGCGACAAGTGGGCCACCCGGGCGCTCCTCGACCGCTACGTCCCCCGCGAGCTGATGGAGCGTCCCAAGCAGGGCTTCAACGTGCCGCTGACCGCTTGGCTGCGCGACGACCTGCGGGACTGGGCCGAGCCCCTACTCGCCGAACGGCGCCTGCGCGAGGCGGCGATCTTCGATCCAGCACCGATCAGGAGACGCTGGGAGGAGCACCTCGCGGGGCGGGAGGACTGGAACTACTCCCTCTGGAGCGTGCTCATGTTCCAGGCCTGGTCGGAGCGCTGGGGGTGAGGGGAAGCGGCGCGGCCTCAGCCGCCCTCCAGCGCGTCGAACCTCCCCGTGGGACCCGCCATCCCCGCCGAGAAGCGCGCCAGGAGGTCCATCACCTCCTCGAGCTGCGCCTCCGCGTCGAATCCGTCGCGCACGTGGTCGATGGCGCCCGCGCTCAGTGAGTGGTAGCGCCCGGGATCGGCGACCAGCTCCAGGGTCGCCTCGGCCAGCCGCTCCGGGTCGACGGCGCGCGGCTCGATGGGGGAGTCCGCCGCGGGGTCGTAGACGTAGGGGGGCATGGGGCTGTCGGCGGCGCCGAGCTCCCCGTAGTCGGCGAGGGAGAGGGTCGGCGGCAGGAGCAGCCCCGTCTCCCCCTCCACGACCAATTCGGGGTTGCCGTCGACGAGCGCTGCGATCACCGGCACCCCGTGGGCCTGGGCTTCGGGGAGGACGTTCGCGCAGGGCTCGCAGAGGGCGGGGTGCCAGAGGAGGTCGAGGTCCTCGTAGAAGGAGCGCACGTCCGCCACTTCCCCCAGGAAGCGCACGGGGCCGTCGAGACCGAGCTCGGTGGCCAGGGCGCGCAGCTCCGGCTCGAGGGGGCCGCTGCCGGCGATCGAGAGCTCCGCGCGCACCTCACGCCGCAGGAGCTCCGCCATGGCGTGCAGGGCCAGGCTGACCCCCTTGTAGCTGACGAAGCGCGCGGCGACGCCGACGCGCAGGGGCCGGTGCGGGGAGAGGCTCCGGACTTGCGGATCCCGCGGCCGCGCGTCGGCGCGCAGGGCGTTGCGGCAGACCTCGATCGGGCCGCTCACCCCGCGGGTGGTCTGCAGGATGCGACGACCGGCGTGGGAGTTGGCGATCACCGCGTCGACGCCGGAGAGGAACTCCGCCGCACCCTCCTCCTGGCGCATGCGATGCCAGGCGAGGCCGCGTTCCCAGTAGACGGAGACGAGACCGCCCCGTCGCGCCGCACGCAGGCCGTCCACCTCGCCCAGAGTGTTCCAGAAGAGCGCCACGCCACCGGCGTAGCGGCGCGCGACGTGGGCTCGGTACGCCGCCCTCACCGCCGGCGGCCACTTGGGGAGCTTCCAGGGACCGATGCGCTTCCAGGCGTGGACCGCCTCCGCCCGGGCGCGCACGTCTCCGTCGAGGAAGGGGTGGATCGAGCGACTCAGGAGGAAGACCCCCTGCCGGGCGGGCACGGATCCGCGATGGGCCAGGAAGGCCGCCAGGTAGCGCTCGACGCCGCCGACGGAGTCCAGGTTCAGGAAATGGAGAATCGGGAGGCGGGCCACCGGGGCGAGAGTATCCAGCTACCCTCGGGCGGCGACCACCCCCTACCGGGAACCGATGCCGAGCGCCCCGGGGATACGGTCGCTGGCCCCCCTCCCCGACGCCTGGAGCACAGCCATGGCCCCTCTCCCTCTCCTGCTCCTTCCGCTTGTGGGCGGGAGCGACGCGCCGGCCCCCGCGGCGGAAGCCGGCGGCTCTCAGGGGCACTTCGCCGAGCCGGTGATGCTCACGGCCGGCGAGCAGCCGCTGGGGCGCGGCTTCCTCTACCCCTCGCCGGAGATGTTCGACGTGGACGGGGACGGACGGGCCGAGATCCTCTTCGGGGACCTGACCGGCCGGCTGTACGTCACCGAGAAGCTGGCGGGAGACGACCCCCTGGCGTGGAGCAAGCCGCAGTCGCTCAAGGGGGCCGACGGGAAGCGCTTGAAGTTCAACAACTGGTGATGCGTCGGCATGGCTCCACAGTTCGTGGACTTCAACGCCGACGGGCAGCTCGACATCGTCACCGGGACCTTCGACGGCTCGCCCCACGTCTCCTTCGGCAGCGCGGCGGGGTTCACCGAGCCGCAGCACATCCTCGACCGATCCGGCGGCCGCATCCTGCTCGGCAAGTTCTGGAACGTCGAGGAGGAGAAGTGGGACGAGGCCGACTCCTGGCCAGACCACCACTGCACCTCCGCCGTGGCCTTCGATTGGGACGACGACAGAGACCTGGATCTGATCCTCGGCGACTACGGCAAGGGCCAGCTCTTCCTCCAGCTCAACGAAGGCCAGCCGAATGCGCCCAGCTTCACCGGCGAGAGCACGCCGATCGCAGCCGGGGGCGAGCCCTTCACCACCGCGAAGGTGTCCTCGCCGCGGCTGGTGGACTGGGACGGCGATGGGCTCATGGATCTCCTCGTCGGCAGCTTCGGCAAGGACTCCTGGGGACCTTCCTCCGAGGGCGCCTCCGTCGTCTGGCTGCGCAATACCGGCCGGGTGGGCGCCCCGGTCTTCGCGGCTCCCAAGACCCTGATCGAACCCAGCCCGGCGCAGCTCGCCGCCGCCCCCGAGCGCCCCGACGCGGGCCTCTACGTGGACGCGGCCGACTACGACGGGGACGGAGACCTCGACCTCCTGGTCGGCGGCTACAGCTTCTGGTCACCTCATCAGCTCGAGCTCACCGCCGAGCAGAGCGCCCGCGCCGACGAGCTCGAGGCCCAGATCGAGAAGCAGCTCGAGGCCCTGGGGAAGCTGATGGACGAGGCCTTCGAGGGCGCCGTGGACCTGGATGCGGCCCACCGGGAGCTGCTGGCCACGGAGGAACACCAGGCCCTCGACCAGGCCCTGAAGGCCGCGAGCGAGGAGCTCGAGACCCTCCGCCCTCGCCCACAGCGCGAGGCGGCGGTTTGGCTGTATCGGCGCGACGGAGGGTAGCTATGGGTCTGGGGGGGAACCTCCGCCTGGGACCATCCGTCGCACACTCACCCCGACCCCTAGCCATCATGAGAGCGCGCCCCACCCTCGCCGCCCTGCTCCTCCTCGTAGCCGCCGGCTGTGAGGGGACGCCCCCACCGATCTCCTCGACCCCGGCTCCGACCGATCCGCGGGTGGGCTCGGAGGAGGGGGAAGAAACCCGTCGCCGGCAGCGCGAGCGCTGGCTGGAGGAGATGCACCGCACCGCGCCGGACGTGGACTGGCGCTCGATCGAACGCGCCAACCAGGAGCGCGAGCGCCTGCGCCGCAACGCCTTGGTCGCCCAGTCGAGGAGCGGTGGGGGACACGGCCCCGCGAGCGCCTCCTCGAGCTGGGAAGAGGTCGGGAGCCGGAACCAGGCGGGCCACACCCGCTGCGCCGCCCTGGGACCGGACCGCGGCGGCTTCCGCTGGCTCTACGTCGGTTCCGCCAACGGGGGCGTCTGGCGCGGGCCGCGCGACGGGAGCGCCTGGACGCCGATCTCCGACGAGATCTTCGGTGGGGCCGACGAGCTGGTGGTGCTCGAGCCGGCGAACCTGGCGGACGAGGACATCGTGATCTACCGCCGCGGGGCCAGCGTGTACCGCAGCGACGACGGCGGGGCCACCTGGACCACGCCCGCGGGGATCTCGCCGCTCTTCGAGATCCGGCGCATGGTGATTCTGCCGGACGGGCAGCAGACGGTGCTGCTCTACGGCAAGGCATCGCTGGTGGGGAACAAGATCGCCATCTACGCCTCGAGCGATCTCGGCCAGACCTTCCAGTTGCGCTGGAACGCCGTGGTGAACGCCAGAGGAGACATGTGGGTGCCGCGCTTCGGTCCAGGGGCGGGCAGCGACGTCTACATCCTGCACCAGGGTGAGGTGCGCAAGTCCACCGACGGGGGCTTCAACTTCACCCTGGTGGGCACCGCCGATGCCGCCGCCACGGATGGTCACCTGCAGGGGTCCGAGGCGGGGGCGCCGACCCTCTACCTGGCGCTCAACAACGGCGGGTGGAAGCTCTATCGCTCCAGCGACGCCGGAGTGTCCTTCACCCTGCAAGGCGACCTGACGGGGTACTGGGGCAACATCACTTCGTTGGCCGCCTTCTCCACCTTTGCCGACGCGATCTTCTACGGAGGCGTGGAAGGTTGGCGTTCCTTCGATGGAGGGGCGAGCTTCGCCAGGGTCAATGGGTGGGGGGAGTACTACGGGGATCCGGCCAACAAGCTGCACGCGGACCTGCGCGGGCTCTCGCCGATCCCGGACCCCGACGCGTTCGGCGTGACGGACTTGCTCTACATCAACACCGACGGGGGTACGTACTTCTCCGAGGACTTCGGGCAGACCGTCTCCAACCTCAGTCTCGACGGGCTCGGCGTGGGCCAGTTCTACTCGACGCACACCACGGTCAACGATCCCGATCTCATCGTGGGGGGGACGCAGGACCAGGGTTACCAGCGAGGCTTCAAGCAGCCCTCCACCGGATCGGGGCCTTCCACGTCCTTCGATCAGTTGATCAGCGGGGACTACGGGCACCTGAACTCGTCGGACGGGACCCACGGCTTCGTCTTCAGCACCTACCCCGGCTTCATCCTGATCCATCGAGGAGAGCAGGGTCAGGGGCTGGAATTCGCGGACTTCCCGCCCGGAGCCTCCAACCTCTGGCTGCCCCCCGTCGTCGCCGATCCCGACCTGAACAAGGCCTGCTTCTTCCTCGCCGACCACCTGTGGCGCTACGAGCGCTACTCCGGGAGTTGGCAAATGGCGCAGCACTCCAACCACGACTTCTCGGCGGGTGGTGGGGCTTATCTGACCGCCATGGCCTTCGCGCCCTCGGACTCCCAGCGAGCCTACGCCATCAACGCAGCGGGCAAGCTCTTCTGGAGCACGGACCACGGCGTGACGTGGACCCAGTCCTCCAACAACGGGCCCGGTGAGCACTACTTCTACGGCAACGCGCTTGCGGTCCACCGCTACGACCCGCTGCGCGCGGTGGTGTCGGGTTCGGGCTACTCGAGCCCTGGGGTCAAGGAGACCACCGATGGCGGGCTGACGTGGCACGCCCTGGACAGCGGCTTGCCGGCGACGATGGTGTACGACATCACCTGGTCGCCCAATGGCAGCCTGGATCTCTACGCCGCCACCGAGGCGGGCGCCTGGCGCTGGGACTCCGCCGCGGGGCAGTGGGAGAACATCATGGGGCTCGAGGCTCCCGCGACGACCTACTGGTCGGTGGAGTCGGTCGGCGCGGACCAGCTCGTGCGCTTCGGAACCTACGGCCGCGGCATCTGGGACCATCTCCTGGGAACCGTCGGCGAGACCTACTGCTCCCCCGCGGTGCCGAACTCCACCGGCTACTGCGGCAAGCTCTCCGCCGAGGGCAGCGTCGTGGTCGCCGATGACGACCTGACCCTGCGCGCGCGCGACCTGCCGCCGGGGCAGTTCGGCTACCTGCTCGCCTCGATGACACAGGACTTCGTGGTCTTCCCCGGAGGCAGCGACGGGGTGCTCTGCCTCGGGGGGAAGATCGCGCGCTTCGCCTCCCAGGCCCAGAGCTCGGGGCCGCTGGGGACCTTCACCGTCGACGTGGACCTGGGGGCGATCCCGCTCAAGCCCCCCCACGCAGTGGCGCCGGGGGAGACGTGGAACTTCCAGGCCTGGTACCGGGACTTCCACGTGGTCCCCACGTCGAACTTCACGGAGGGGGCGTCGGTCTTCTTCGAGTAGGCCTGGGAGCGCTGCAACTGCCGGCGGCGCGCGCGGTCTCCACGGTGGAGACCGTTCGTGGGGGACTCAGGAGGCAGCTGCGGCTCGGCTCGGTACGATCTCGTGCCGTACCCCATGCCGGACTCGGGACCGAACGTGTACGTGATCGGCGGCCCCAACGGGGCCGGGAAGTCGACGTCGGCGCGCCTGCTCCTCGACGGTCTGCGTGTGCACGACTTCGTCAACGCCGACACGATCGCGCGCGGGATCTCTGCTGGCGCCGCGGCGGGACAGGCGCTCGCCGCGGGGCGCATCCTGCTCGAACGCATCCGGGAGTACGGACGACGGGAGGTCGACTTCGCGTTCGAAACGACGATGGCGAGCCGCCGTCTGGAGTCTCGACTGGCGGAGCTGCGCGCTGCCGGCTACCAGCTCCATATCCTCTATCTCTGGCTCCCCAGCCCCGAGGTCGCCATGCAGCGGGTGCACGCGCGCATGCGGGCCGGCGGGCACGGCATCCCGGAGGAGACGGTACGACGCCGCTACCGCCGCGGTCTCGCTCGGTTCTTGAACCACGCCCGGGAGCAGGCGCACGGGTGGGTGCTCTACGACAACAGCGCGCTGATGGGTCCCCGGCCGGTGGCCTCCGGCGGGCGGGGGGTGAAAGGAGGCGTTCACGATGAAGACACCTGGCGACGAGTCCTCGCGGCCGCCGCAGGCTGAGGGCGCGCTCTCCCCACTGCTCGCGAACCTCGAGGAGAACACGCGTGCCATGCAACGCGGCGTGCGCATGGCGCTGCTGATCCACAAGAAGCTCGGGCACTCCGTGGTCGTGTGGGACGCCGAGCATGGCACCCAGTGGGTGTTGCCGGAGGAGATCCCGGTGGACGACGCCGAGTTTGAAGGGGAGACCCTGGTGCTGCCCTGGTGGTAGGGCCCTCGGCCGCGACGGTCCTCCGCCCTAGCGCTCCCTCGGCACGAGCAGCCCGCGCGCCAGATCCTCCTCGGACGGCGCGAAGCGCAGCACCAGCCGCGCGGCCTCCTGTTCCACCTCCGTCCGGTCAGCCGCATCGAGGGCGGTTCCACCCGCCTGGAGCGCAGTGGCGACGCGCTGGTCGGAGAAGAGCGTCACCCCCGCCGCGCTCGCCGCCGCCAGCTCGGTCGCGATGTGGACCGCATCGACGCGTTCGGGGAGCTCGGCCGAGCCGAACCAGATCGGGACGCTCGACAGGTCCAAGGCGGGCCATCCCTGCGCATCGGGAAGGCTGGGCACGATCGCCACCAGCGCGCCGTCCCAGTGACCCTTGTTCACGCGCTCGCCGGTCTGCTCCCCGATGTAGAGCACGGGCTCCGCGGTCTCGCGCGGCACCAGGAGGTCGGGGTCGGCGTTGAGGACGACCAGGTAGCCCGTGGTCACCGCAGGGCGCTCGGCCCGCCACCAGTGCGTGAAGGGCTCCGCGACGCGGAAGGGCCGCGCGTACGCGAGGCCCCAGACCGACTGCGGCGATTCGGGGAGTTCGGGGGGAGCTCCACTATCGCTCGAGTCCTGCATACGCCAGGCCGTTGCGGCCGCGGCGAGAGTCGTCGCTAGGGCGAGGGCGGTCCAAATGCTACGGCGCTTCATGGCTTACTGATCCACCTTGATTATCTCGACGTCGTCCAAACCGAGCCGCCCCTGCGGCGAGTAGGGAGCCTCCCCGAACTCGAAGCGAATGACCTCGACGCGGGCGAGATCGAGACCACCGCCGTCGGCCAGGAAATCCGTCAGCCGGATCCGGATCGTCTCGAACTCGTTCGACCAACCTGCGCCCGATCCGAGCCCCGTGCGCTGATACGGCTCCTCGATCCCTCCGCCGTAGGCGTCGATCCCGATCGTCCCCTCCCCTCCCGCCTCGTCGATGAGCGTAACGGCGAAAGTCGTGTCCTCGAGCACGCTGACGGTGCTCGGATGGCGCGTGCCCTGGCAGGCCCGGAAAGAGAGGTACTCGTCGTCCGCGAGGTTGCGCTCGGCGCTCGGGATGTCGAACTCGAGGACGCCGGGCTCCTGCCACATGAAGACGATACCGCGCGCCTGCTCCTGCGCACGCGCCGCCCGCGTCATCCCGTTCATCGGATCCTGCGTCGTCCAGCCCAGGGAGGTGTTGGCGTCGTCGAGCCGACCTTCGGTCAGGTCTCGTACCGTCCAGTACACCTCCTCGCCGCTGCTCGACAGGTGAGGGCTGGGCTCCTCCTGGAAGTTGTCGATCACCAGGGTTGCGTCGGGACCCTCCTGGAACTCGTAGGTCACGACCACACACCCGTTGTCGTTGCTGGGCTTCCCGATGGGCGCGTACGCCTCCCACTGTCGCCACAGGAAATCCTTGGCCGCCGGGTCCCCCTCGGTGTAGTAGCGCACGAGCGGCAGGAAGTACCCGCGCATGATCTTGTGCGTCTTCACAGGGCCGTTCTTGCAGGGGCCGCTCGCGACCCAGCTACCACCGCCGTCGTGAAAGACGCCGTGCCCCATCCCCTGCAGCACGATCGCGGCGCTGCGCCCCGTGGCACGCTCCAGAAGCGCGAACGATTGAACGACCGCAGAGCTGGGGCCCCCGGTGACGTCCGCGTCGGCGCTGCCGACCCACAGGTGGTAGTCGACCGTGTGCGGGTTGGACTTGCCCTGCGCGAAGAAGACCGTCGGCGCGATGCTCGAGACCAGCCGAATGCTGTCGATCGAATAGGACCGGGGTACGTAGTCGTCGTCCCACAATCGGTCGTACGCTCGCACCACGCCCTCGCCGCCGCGGCTGTGTCCGATCCAGGTGATGTTCGAGCTGTCGACGCGCCCGGCGAGGACGCCGCCCGCGATCGTGTCGAGGCTGGCCAGGAAGTGGTCCGTGTTGCGGAGCGTCGTCTCGGAGGCGGTCTCGATACCCGGACCGGTGTTGTTCGAGTGGCTCATCACCACGTAGCCATAGGAGGCCATGTGGTAGCCGAGGTGGTCGTACCACTGGTAGTTGTGGCCGTTGCCGTGGCTGACGACGATGAGCGGGAGCAGGCCCAAGCTGGCAGCGTTGCTCGGGTAGTAGATGTCCTGGAGCAACCACGAGCCGCCGTTGTACAAGATCTCCGTCACGCCGTAGGGCCCGGCCGCCGCCGTGTCGCGCACGGCGTAGGCCCCAGCGACGTCACCGAGTCCGTCGATGAGGTCGCCCGGTCCGAGCTGTCCGTCGCCATCGGCGTCGAAGACCAGGTCGTAGCCGACGCCGATCTCCTCCCCGATCGTGCCCACCAGGGTGCCAGCGTCCACGAGCACCGTGTTGGCCTGCACGCCCCCCGTGACGAGGGTCCACGCTTGCGGCGCCCCGCGCACGTCGATGAGAGAGGGGTCCTGGTCCCATTCCCCGACGCTCTTGGCCGCCACGACGTACAGCTCCCCGGCGGTTCCGGTGAGCCAGGGCATGCGCGCCGTGTCGATCGCGGCGTGGAGATCGGAGCCCTCGTTCACGTTGCGCACGAATTCGAAGTGCGGGTAGCTCGGGAGCGGACGCCCCGCCAACTCGGTGGCGATGGGTTGGGTCGAACCCGCGGCCTCGAAGGTGATCGCGAGACCGTTCGAGAGGTTCGATCCCGTGCCACACGGGCTCTGCTCGTCGCGGTACCAGCTCTGGAAGCCCCACGTCGCGCCAGCCACGATCGGCCCGCCGGCACCGAAGCTCTGGGAGCCGCTCACCACCGACGCGAGCGCGAAGGAGCCGAACTCGTCGGCGACCTGGACCGGGAAGCGCCACAGCCCGTTCTGTCCCGGGCCGACGCACAACAGGCCGTCGCCGATGACGGTGGGAGGCACGGCCTCGCCCATCAAGACCAGCCCGAACTGGCCCGGCCCCACGCCGGAGGTGGTGAGGACCAGGTCGTCGGCGAAGACGTCCGCCGAGCCCGCACCCGTCAGCAGGGCGCCGCTGGCCGGATCTCCGTCGATACCCGAGTTCCCACAGCCCGCGCCCGGATCGTCGTTGGCGCAGGGACAGCCGGTGCCCGGGCAGAAGGGAGTGCCGATCTGACCGGTGGCGACAGCGGCCGGCGAGACAGCGAGCAGAATGGCCGGGAGGAGTCTTCTCATGGTGCGTCTCGGATGGAGATGACCCGGTCCACGAATGGCCCGGGCTAGGCCCCATTGAATCCGCAAGTCGGCGAGTTGTCGACCAGGGCGACCGCGCCGTGAGCCCGGCTCAGGCAAAGGTCCAGTAGAGCAGCCCCATCACGGCCAGCAGCAGGACCGTGAGCAGACGCGGATCCGAGACACCCGACCAGGGCTGGCGGACGAGGGCCGCCATCGGATTGGACCAGCAGTAGCGCGCGACGCGTTCGGCATCGGGCCTGGGAGTCAGCAGGCTCGTCACGACGAAGACCAGGCTGCAGAGCACGAACAGCCACCAGGCCTGTAGCAGGAAGGGGATCTCCCAGTCCTGCGTAATGATCTTGTACCCGAAGGCCTCGAAGTCGAGGACGAAGGCCACCGCGCCGAGCACGAAGCCCGAGACCAAGGTCGTCAGCGAGGCCTGCGCGGTGCCGCGCGGCCAGAACACCCCCCACAGGAACACCGCGGTGATCGGCGGCGCCAGCACCGAGATCATGTGGTTGATGCCCTTGAAGATCCCCCCGAAGCGCTCGCCCTGTGTCGACCAGGCGATCGCCAGGACCATGACCACGACGGCCGTGGCCTGGCCGATGCGCACCAGGCTGCGATCGCCGGTCTGCGGCCGCAGGCGCTTGACGATGTCGATGCTGACCAGGGTCGCGGCCGAGTTGAGCGCACCGGCCACCGTGCTCATGAGCGCCGCCAGTAGGCCGGCGATCATCAGGCCCTGCAGCCCGATCGGCAGCAGCTTCTCGATCAGCACCGCCAGCGTGCTGTCGGCATCCCTACCGATGACGTCGCGGAACAGCAAGTAGCCGATCGCGCCAGGGAGGACCATGACGAAGACCGGCAGCACCTTGATGAAGCCGCAGAAGATCGGACCGATCTGGGCGTCCCGCAGGCTGCGTGCCCCGAGCACGCGCTGGACGATGGTCTGGTCGGCACACCAGTACCAGATGCCGAGGATCGGATAGCCGAGCAGGATGATCCACCAGGCGAAGCCCCCCTCGCCGTGCAACATGCCCATCCGCTCGGAGCGCGGCTCGGGAGCCTCCAGGCGGGCGTCCAACGCCGCGGCCGCCGCGTCCTTCGAACCGGCCTGGATCCCTTCGACGTCGGCGAAGTGCTGCGTCAGCGCCTCGATCTCCTCGTCGGCGGTGGTCTCACGCAGCTCCGCGAGCTCCTCGCGCAAGGTCGCCTCGTGCATCTCCGCCAGCGAGGTCGTTCCCTCCTCGGCCAGGCGGACGAGGCCGAAGATCGTCACGGCCAGGGCTCCGCCGAGCAGCATCACGCTCTGGATCGACTCGGTCACGACCACGGCCTTGAGTCCGCCGAGCACCGTGTAGACCACGGTCAGCCCGGCGACGAGCAGGATCGACCAGAGGATGTCGATGCCGACGAAGCTCTCGAGCACGACGGCGCCGGCGTAGAGCGTCACCCCGATGTGGATGAAGAGCGCGCCGACGACGGCCATGAAGGCCAGGAAGGTGCGCGACGCCGGCCCGTAGCGCCCTTCGAGGAATTCGGGCAGGGTCGCGATGCGGGTCTCGAAGTAGAAAGGCGCGAAGACCAGGCCCAGCAGCACGAGGCACAGCGGAGCCATCCACTCGAAGTTGCCCATCACGAGCCCGCTCGAGTATCCCGACGAGGCCAGCCCGGTCAGGTGGACCGTCGAGATGTTGGTGGCGAAGAGCGCCAGACCGATCGTCACCCAGCTCAGCGAGCGCCCGGCGAGGAAGTACCCGCTGCTCGACTCCCGCTGGCGGCGCGAGAACCAGATCCCGACCGCGGTGATCCCGATCAGGTAGACGACGATGATCGCCAGATCGACCCCATGGATCCTCAAACCGTCCCCCTCCGCTTCCCTCGCTCAACGACCATGGAACTCGGCGACGACTTCGTACATGGCGAGGACGTTGGCCGCGGGGACGTCGGGCAGGATGTTGTGCACGGTGTTGAAGACGAAGCCGCCACCCGGAGCGAAGACCTCGATGCGCTCGCGCACGTGCTGCTTGACCTGGGCGGGGCTCTGGCGGTTGAGGACCTCGCGCGTGTCGCAGCCCCCGCCCCAGAAGGTCAGGTGGGCGCCGAACTCGCGCTTCAAGCGCTCCGGCTCCATGTCGCGGCAGCTGGTCTGCACGGGGTTGAGCACCTCGAAGCCGGCCTCGATCAGGTCGGGGATGAGCTGGTAGACCGAGCCGCAGGAGTGCAGGAAGGTGTGCATGCCGCTGTGCTGCTTGACGTAGGCGCACATCGCCGCGTGGTGCGGCTTGAAGAAGCGCCGGTAGGTCGCCGGTGACATGAAGGGCCCGCCGTCCATGCCGAGGTCGTCGCCGAAGCGCACGATGTCGACGATGTCGCCGACGGTCTCGCAGACCTTCTCGAGGGTCTGCATGTGGCCGGCGACCAGGGCCTCGAGCAGGCGCTCGACGTTGCGTTCGTCGCTGCCGAGGTCCATCAGGAAGTTGTCGAGCCGGCGCAGGAAGGTCCCCCACTCGAAGAGGTTGCAGCCGATGCCGAGCATCAGCGCGCGATCCGTGCTCTCGCGCAGGGCGAGCGTCCGCCGCCGCAGCCCCTCCCAGAAGCCCTCCTCGCCCAGGCAGTCCCAAGGGCTCGAAGGGAAGGCCGCCCACAACACCTTGGCCATCGCCTCCGAGAGCCCGCCGAAGTCCTCGGGGTAGCCGTCGAGGTAGGGGAAGCAGGTCTGGTCGAAGAACATCCCGGTCGCCGGCATCTCGGCGATCGGCGTGCCGTCGGCGGCCAGCGCGACGTAGGCCCCGTCCTCGCGCGCCTGCGGGCGGAACCAGGACGGGTACTGCGCAGGACTGCCGTCGCGCAGCTCGATGTCGTACCAGTCCTCGGCCGCCGCGTTGTACACGCGCCCGATGTCGAGCACGTCGACGCCGAAGCGGTCGAGGACCTCGTCGTCGGGCCAGGCCAGCTGCTGCACGACGTCGTAGACCCGCGTCGGCCCCGGGTCGATCCCGAGCTCGCTCTTGAGCTGGTTGTAGGCGATGGCCGAGATGCCCGAGCTCGGCGTCGCGCCCAGGTCGAGGGGCACGCGCTCGGGCTCGCGGTGGGCCACGGCGTCGAGGATGCGCTGGCGCGAGCTCATCGCAGCTTCCTCCTGCTCAGCTCGAGCACCTGATCGACGTTGCTTCGATCGATGATGCCGGCTCCGGCGTCGACGTCGGCCGGCACGATCCCGTAGCGCAGGTACTGGGTCAGTTGCACCACGGGCTGGAAGCCCTGGATGTACGGCTGCTGGTCGATCGTGAAGCGGATGTGGCCGGCCTGGATCAGGCGCAGCGTGCCCGGCGAGAGGTCGAAGCCGGCCGCCCAGTAGCCCCCCCGCGCGAACTCGCGCTCGATGGCGAGGCCCGCCGCCTCGGTGTCCGCCTGGCCCGTGCCGAGCACGACGCGGATGTCGGGGCTCTCGCGCAGGGCCTCGAGGATGACCTCGGTGCCGCGCTGCGCGTCGTTGCCGGTGATGACCACGGTCCAGCGGATCCCCTTGGCGCCGAGGATCTCCTGCGCGCCGCGCAGTCGGTCGTCGAGGGCCGACACCCCGCGGTCGTGCTGGGTCATGAGCACGAGGCTGTCAGCCGGGATGTGCGGCAGGGCCTGGCGGCCGAGGCAGCGGCCGGCCTTGTACAGCCGCTGGCAGACCGCGCCGAGGCGAGCATTGGGCGTCGCGTGGTCGTCGACGTTGAAGGCCATGACCGGCACCCCGGCGTCCACGGCCTCGGCGACGACCTCGTCGAAGGCCTCGGGGTCGATGATGTTCAAGGCGATTCCGTCGTAGCCCGCGGCGACGACCTGTCGCACGAGCGCCGCCTGTGCCGCGAGGTCGACGCCCTCGGTGCCGAGGAAGGCGCAGTCGACGCCGAGCATCGCGGCGGCGTCCTGCATGCCACGCTTGACCGGCTCGAAGAACTTCTGATCCACCGCGCAGGTGATGAAGGCGATCCGGAGGGGTTCGCGTTCCGGTCGGTAGTCGGCGCTCTCGCGCGTGCCCGCGCAACCCGGCAGCAGCAGGGAGACGATCGCGATGGAGTGGAGGACGGAGCGGCGCGACATCGGGCTGAACCAATCCAATCTGACCAGAGGCTGCGAAGTCACTTGGGCCCCTCGAGCTTCCGTCCCGCCAACGCGGGCGCGTCCGCTGCGATGCGGGTCGCCCGGAAGACGGCCTTCGGGCCAGCTCCTCCGGCGATCGCGGTGACCGGGACCTCGCCACCGTAGGGATTGACGTACTCCCACACGATCTTCTTCTCGGGCGTGACCTCGAAGAAGCGACCGTCGGCGCCTTGACAGATGAGGGTGTTCCCGTTGGGCAGCCGCTGGGCGCCCGAGATGAAGCCCGAGAAGAAGGTCCCCCGGTCGGTGTACTGCCAGTCCGGCTGCTCAGGCCCGAACGCGGCTCCCTCCTCGCGGGTGAAGCCCGTCTCCGGATCGAAGGGCAGGACCAGCTCGTCCACCGACGAGTACGGCTCCCCCGGGCGCAGGCTGCCGTTGTTGAAGATCAGCAGGCGCAGCTCGCCGTCGACCTCGCCGGGGAGCCAGGTCGCGTCGTGCTGGTACCAGAGCTTGCGATCACCGTCGCGCCCCCCGCCCCAGATGCGGGGATTGCCCCAGCGGTAGAGCAGATCGCCACCCTGCCCCCACCGGCCCCCGGCGTCCCAGACCGCTTCGTCGATCGTCGTCGAGTGGTCGATCACCCAGACCTCTCCGAGGGTGGGAATGCAGAGCACGATCAGGTCGTACTCGGGGCAGTAGGCGACCGAGTTCGTGTGCAGCCAGTCGGGCAGGGTGCCGTGCGGACCGAAGAGCCCGTTGCCCCCCCCGTCCTCCTCCTCCTCTTCCTCGTCGCCACCGGCGTACCCGAGTGCGCGCATCTGCTTCTCGAGCTCCTCGCGTCGCCGGCGCTGCTCTTCGGTCTCGGGGGGCAGATCCCGGTGGTCGGCGTTGATGTCGATGCGACCGGGGCGCTCGGGGATCGATCCGTAGTTCTCCAGACCCGGGTCCTGATCCTGGATCAGGTGATCCCACGAGTGCCACTCCCACACGATCTCACCGTCGTCGGGTGGAAGGGGTTGGATCTCGAGGATCGCATTCACCCACATCCCCCGCTCGCCGATCGCCTGCGGGTCGCGCCCGTACTCGATGGCGTCCTCCCGGTAGCGGTGCTCCCAGACGATGGCCAGCACGTTGCCGTTCGGCAGCGGTTCCAGGTCGTGGTGCTGCGTGAGGTAGTCGTCCACCAGCGGGAAGTCCCAGACGAGGTTCCCCTCCCAGTCGAACTCCTGGATGCGCCCCCCGATCCCGCCCCCGCGGAAGCGCGGGTTGTCCTCCTCCCGTCCGGCGCGCAGCAGGTGGCCATTCTCGAGCAGGTACACCGCTCCCGCCGGGGCCAGCTCGGTCTGCCACATGTGGACGACCTCGCCCTGCATGTCGATCAGGTAGACCTTGTCGGAGAGCAAGGGCGAGAAGAGGGTGAAGCCGTCGAAGGCCCCTTCCGCGTGTATCCGCAGGGCCGGCTTGGTCTCGGCCGGCTGAGCCTCCTGCGCGACGGCGGGCGCGGCGAAGGCGATGAGAAGGGAGAGCAGACCGGAAGGAGCGTAGGGGGCGCGCATGACGACGAAGCTGCTGGGGGGGCGGGGCTCGGAAGGGTAGCCCCCCGAGCGGAGGGGATGACGCCGGCCCACGGTCTAGCACGAATGGCTGTCTCCCGCACTCTGGTGCAGGGTCATACTGCCGTTGGAAGCCCTACGAACCGCTATTCCAACGCAACGACGAAGCGACGCCTGTCCATACGGGTCCTGAAAGCCACGGCGTCCGGCAGGACCTCCGCTAGAGCGCTGACGATCCGCTCCACAGCCTCTGGCTGAGGCGGCAGGTGCATCAACACCACGTGCTGAGGAGCCAACAGCTTCTCCAGGATCTCGAGCGACTCGGCCGTCCAGCCCTCCAGGAAGACGAGGTCGATCGCCCCGTTGGTGAAGCGCTCGTCCGTGAAGAAGGCCCGGTTCTCGTGCAGGAAAGCGTCGCCCAGATGGAGGAAGCTCGCACCGCTCAACCTCACCACGAAGGCCAGCTGTTCCACGCGCTCATGCCGATTGCGGACCTCGCCCGTCTCAGGGTCTTCTTCGGGATAGAAGCCATGCCGCACCCGATGGACGTCGACCTCGATCCCGGCATGAGAGAGTGACTTGGTCGCGTGCAGCTCCAGTGCGATCTCCTCGACGCGAGATCCGTATCCCGCAGTCCATGCGGGCTGTTCGCGCAACCGCACAACAGCCTCACGTGGCGCGATCAGAAGCGCGTTCGGATTGTTGGAGAGATGCGACAGGACCAGCGCGGGGTCGAAGTGGTCTACGTGAGCGTGGGTGACGAGTACCAGGTCCACGTCCCCGAACGGCTCCCTCGCCGCGGCGAGCTTCTCGCGGGCCTCCTCGGTGGGCACGTGACACCACTCGAGCTCTTCTCGGCCGAACAACGCATCGACCAGAACCTTGTGGGCCCCAGACTCGATCATGAACCCTTCGTTGGCGATGTAGGTCACTTCCAGCGGCACGTCATCCGCGCGCCGCTCGTCGGTCGGTTCATTCCCGCAAGCCAGGGCCAGGCTGGCCCAGAAGATCACCGTTCTCATCTGTCCTCTCCGTTCGCACGGGATGGAATGGCCGTCTTTGACATCGAACGCCAGCGATTGTAGTCAGCCTCCTCTCCACAGATCTCGGTTGGCGGCGCTCGAGGAGGAGACGCTGGTTTTGCCTTGGTGGCCGGACTCAGGGGCAAACCCGAAAGCGCAGCGCGTCGCTCATCCCGACCCCCGTCGCATCCCAGGGGTCGCGGTACCACCACTGCAGGAAGAGTTCCTCGCCCACCTCGACCGGCGGCACGAGGCCTCCCTGCAACACGGCGTTCACGTCGCAGCGCAGGGTCCCCGAGCAGTCGACACCGCTCGAGCTGCCCCCGCTGATCTGCGCGCCGATGCGCGTCCGCACGGGGTGAACGCAGAGGGTGCCTCCGTGGAAGGGCTCGGCGGAGGCGCCGTCTCCCACCGCCATGACCCCGAACTGGTGGCTGAGCACACCGGTGGCGGAGACGACGAAGGGCTGGGTGGAGGTCAGGCTCGGTACACCGCTGGCATGGATCGTGGGCAGGCACCCCAGGGAATTCACCTTGGCCTGGCAGTAGGGGAGGGGCGCCGACAGAAGGTAGGCGTTCACCCGTCCGGCGCTCGCGTGGTACGCCGCCCCGATCAGGAGGTGCGGGCCGTCGACGTCCAGGTTGCCGGTGAACTCGTCCCCCGCCTCTCCGTCGGGGTCCTCGAAGCGGTTCACCAGCTCCCAAGTCCCGTCGCGGCGATGGTAGAGGTAGGCCGCGCCCTGGTTGGGGTTGGTGAGGGACTCGCGCCAGGCTCCGACGACCAGCCGATCCTCCTCGACGCCCACCCGCCAACCGTAGTACGCCCGATCATCGGACACGGGAGGGTAGAGGCGCTGCTCCTCGAACCAGCCGTTCGTCCCCTCCCGGAAGATGACCGCCGATCCGCCGGTGTCGACGTGGGTCGCATCGAAGGGCGCCCCCGCCACGAGGGTGTCGCCGTCCAGGTCGACGCAGCGTCCGAGGGTTTGGAAGGGAGCGCTGACCGCCGACTTCAACTCGATCTCGTGCACCCACTGCCCGGCGACGTCGCGGAAGAGGTGCACGGCGCCCTCGTACCCCGGGCCGGGCTGGGTGATCGCCGCCCGGTCCCGCTCCAGGTCGACCGCCCAGCCGAAGCGATACGAGTTGTCGCCGTCGGGGGAGACCAGCTTGGCCCATTGCTGCCAACCCAAGGGCGCGCGGCGGAAGATGTACGCCACGCCGCGTTCCTTGGAGAAGGGCCCGTGCCTCCAGGCGCCGACGAGAACGCGCGCTCCGTCGATGTCGATGGAGGTGTACCCCAGCCGATCGCCCGCTTCGAGGCCGCTGGGATCGAGGCGCGTCTCGAAGGCCCAGGGGCCGCCACCTGCCGAGCGGCGGAAGACGTACACCGTGCCCGCGTCGTTCAGGTTCCCCACCTGCTTGCCCGGCGCCGAGGCGACCAGCGTGTCCCCGTCGATCGCCACGGCGCGCCCGAACCAGTCGCCGTACTCGGGGTCGGGGGCCACCAGCTTCTGGGTGGTGCGCCAGCGCGCCCCGTCGAACTCCAGCACGTAGGCCGCCCCCCCCTGGTCGGCGGCCTCGTCGTCCAGGAAGGCCCCGACCACCGCCGTCTTTCCGTCCACGTCGACGTCCCACCCGTAGAGGTCGTCGGTGTCCGGATCGGGCGAGTCGAGGGGTTCGAGGGGGCACTGCGCCGCGGCCGGAGCGGCGGCCAGGAGCAGTGCGCAAGCTGCAAGGGTGCGCATCTCCCGACCGTAGCAACTGGCGTAGGATCGGGGGGGCCGCGCCGGGTAGAACGCGCTGGCCGCGCTCGCCCCTCCCTTTCAACGGGCCTTCCCGCCCGCCGACTACACCGCCAGCGGCGACTCCAACTGGGGCCGAGCCACCAGGTGCGCGAAGGCCGCGCGGGCGGGGTCGTCGCACCCGGGGATGTCGATCAACGCCTCGACCGCCTGGCCGAGGCGCAAGAGATCCTCCGGACCCATGGGGCCGTCGACGAGCAGGACCTCGAGCTCGACCGTCGGCGGGACGACGGCGTCCCAAGCCGCCTGCAGACGCTCGACCGCGTCCGCCATGGGGCCGTCGAGAGCCTCGTCGTGGCGCAGGCAGAGGCAGGTCGACTCGCAGGAGGCCAGGCATCCCGCCCAGGTCGCCAGCAGGTGCTCCAGATCCCCCTCGTCGCCGTAGCGCGGCCAGGCCAGGAGGCGGTGCTCCGCCTCGGTGGCCAGGGGCCAGGGCTCGTTCGCATCGGGGATGGGCAGCGCGAACACGAGCTGCTCCTCCGTCACCTCCATCTCATGGGACAGCCCCAGAGCCTGGTAGTCGAAGAGCGGCGGAACCGGCCCGGGCTGACCCCACTTGGCGGCGAAGCGCTCCCAGTTGGTGTGCAGGTGGGCGGAGTGACGTTGATGCTTGGCCTGGTCGGGATAGGGCGCGTGGTAGACGAAGGTGTCCATCGCCACGCGGATCCTCCAGCCCGCGAAGCGCACGCGCAGGGCCAGGTCGTCGTCCTCGAAACCCCAGGGGGAGAAGCGCTCGTCGAAACCCCCGATGCGCTCGATCACCTCGCGGCGCACGAGGACCCCCAGGGAGGTGAAGAGATCGCTGCAGACGCCGTGGCGGGCGTAATCACGGAAGCGCAGGTCGGCGTGCGCCTGGATCGAGTCCCTCTCGCTCGTCCCGGCGTAGGGCACCTGCTGGTGCTTGGACGCGCGGTTGGCGACCAGGGCGATGGCGCCCACGCGGGGGTCGACCGCGCCGTGGTAGAGGGCGTGCTCGAGCCAACCCTCCGGCACGAAGACGTCGCTGTCGAGGAAGGCCAGCCAGGCTCCCCGGGCGATGCCGATGGCCTGGTTGCGGGCGTGGGGCGCGCCCAGGTTCTCCGCGTTCTCGATCAGGATCAGGTCCTCCTGCTCGGCGAGCCACTGCGCGCTCCCGTCGGAGGAGCCGTTGTCGACGACGATCAGCTCGATCGGGTGCTGCCCGCTGTTGGCGGCGCGCAGATCCTCCACGCAGCGGCGCGTGTACTCGAGCTGGTCGCAGGAGACGACGATCACCGAGGTCAGCTCCCCCGGAGGCGCGCCCTCCAGGGCCACCGCACGGGGATCGACGCCGGTGAGCTCCTGATGCATGCCCGCCAGGAAGGCCGCGTAGCCGAGGGTCTTCATGTGACCCGCGGCCTGCTCGATCGTCGACTCCGGGACGGGCTGATCGAAGTACTGCTCCTCCATCTGCTCCAGTGCGAACTGCAGGGCCCCCAGCGCTTCGCGTTGGGACTCGACCCGGTCGAGGCCGAGCTCCCGCAGGACCTGGACGCCCGCCGCTTCCTCGCACCACAGGATCTCCGGAGCGCCGTGCTTGTCGTACATCCGCGAGAGGTAGATCCCCAGCCGTTGCGCACGGGAGAAGAATGCCTCGGGGGTGAAGCTGTGCTCGTGCCAGCAGCGGCAGTCCTCCGCGTGGTAGATCCGCCAGCCCCTCTGGTGCAGGCGGTAGCCGAGCTCGACATCCTCGACGAGCGCCTCCGGGAACCTCTCCGTGTCGAAGCCGCCCGCTCTCGGGATAGCGGAGACGGGCAGGCTGAGGTTGCAGGTCCAGAAGTAGCGCCAGTCGTGCAGCTCCCCCGGACGCAGGCCGGAGAAGGTGAAGAGCAGGTCGCTCTCGTCGAGCAGACGCACGAAGGGGCTGCGCCGCGCCTCCGGGCCGAAGCGGAAGGTGCCCAGGACCACCGTGCGCTCCGGAACGCGCTCGTGCGCCTCCAGGTGGCGCTCGAGCAGATCCGACGCGGGGATCGCGTCGTCGTTCAGGATCAGCACCAGGGGGGCCCGGCAGTGCTCGAGGCCCAGGTTGCGCGCTGCGCCCGGACCCGCCTGGGGTTGGGTCAGGACGGTCTGGGCGTAGGGGAAGTCGTCCGGCTCGCAGCGGAACGGAACGGGGCTGCCGTCGTCGACGACGACCACCTCGAACTCCTCCGGAGGGAGGGTCTGCTGCGCCAGGCCGTCGAGGAGCCGCCGCAGGGCGTCTCCTCGGCCGTGGGTCGGGACGAGGACGGAGATGCGCGGGCAGACGGGCTGCTGCATGGGAATCGCTGAGGGTCGACCTGGTGGGGAGGCCGGGTGGGTCATCGGGTGGATCGACCAGACCCTTGAGTCCCGACTGGGCGAGCGCAGCGAGCAGGTCCTTCAGGCATGCCCGGATCCCGTCGATTGAGGGACATGGCCTCCCAACCCCACCTCGTCCTCGTGGATTGCGGCCCGGGTTCCCTCGATCGGGCACAGAGGGAGCTCTGGGAGCGTTCCGAATTCCGGGAACGGGTGGCCGCCCTCGGCGGACCCGTCCGGCTGTGGGGGGACCGACACCAGAGAGGCCCGTGGCCGAGCGTCTGCGACGCAGCCGGCTTGGACCGAGCCTTGGAAGAGAGCCGCGCCGCCAGCGTGGTCGTCGTCGAGTCGGGCCAGCTCTTCCTGGACGTGTCCCTCGCGCGGGAGGGCCTTGCGAGCTTCGATCCGGCATTCCACGACAGCTTCACCCAGTGGGAGCACTGCCGACTGCCCGTCGGCATGGGCGTGCGCGCCCTCAGCGCGCGCACCTGGCGCGGGCTGGGAGCGCCCTCCCCGATGGACGCGTTCGCCGCCCTGCGCCGCGAGCCCGGCGGCCGGCGCTTCGCGTACGACGCGACCCCCCACGTGTCCTACCGGAACAGTCTCCTGGACGCACGCGATGGGGAGGCCCTGCGCGCGCTGCTCGCGGGCGATGCACCCACCTCCTGGGACCTGGCCGGCTTCCTCTCCCTGGTCGGCGACGCCGATCGGGCGCGCCTGCGCTATCGGCCGGAGGGGCGGGCCCCGCGGGTCGACGAGCGGTTCATGCCCGCGCCCTACGGCTTCGAATCGACGCAGTGCGCCCACTTCCCCACGTACGTGATGTTCGACATCACGAACGTCTGCAACGCGCGCTGCATCCACTGCCCGCAGGGTCTGCGGGACGAGGACGGCCAGCGGGCGGCCTTCCTGCGCCAGCGCGAGCACCAGCCGCTGGAGGTCTTCCAGCGAGTCATCGACGAGTGCGCCGAGCACGAGGTGAGCTTCGTGCGCATCACCGCCGATGGCGAGCCCCTGGTGCACCCCCAGCTCTTCGAGATGCTGGAGTACGCCCGCGACCGGGGCGTCGGGCCGGTGGGGCTGACCACCAACGGCTCGCTCTTGAACGAGGAGCGCGCCGAACGCCTGCTCGCCAGCGGCGTCGGCGTGGTGGACTTCTCCCTGGACGCGCTCACGCCGGAGACCTTCGCCGAGGTGCGGGTCGGCCTGGACTACGAGAAGACCCACCAGAACGTGTCGCGCTTCATCGAATTGGTCGCGGCCCGACGGGCCCCCGTCAAGGTGATGGTCAGCTTCGTCAAGCAGTCCGCCAACGCGCATGAGGTCGAGGCCTTCCGCCGCCACTGGGCCGCGCGCGTGGACGAGGTGGTGATCCGCGAGATGATCTCCAACGTCGGCCTGAACGAGCCCAGCGAGGTGCAGGAGCCCGGCGCGGACTCGCGCTGGCCCTGCGCGCACTTCTTCCGGCGCGTCGTGGTCAACCACCAGGGCGTGCTCAAGGCCTGTCCCATCGACTGGGAGCAGCGCACCACGCACGAGCACGTCGAGCGGGCGAGCCTCTTCGAGCAGTGGCACGGCGACTTCTACTGGCGGCACCGCATGCAGCACCTGAACGACCGCATCGAGCCGTCGAGCGCGTGCCACGACTGCCGCGACTGGATCGGGACGCCCTGGGAGCTGGGCTACGAGAAGATCATCGAACGGGTCGTCGAGCCCGTGGGGACTCACTGATGACGCGCATCCTCTTCTACTCCCCGTACTCCGCCTGGACCTACCACGCCGCGCTGGAGGCGACCTGGGCGCACGCCCTGAGGCTGCGGGGCGCCGAGGCGCGCTTCCTGGTCTGCAACGGGCTCTCGGGGGCCTGCGACGTGTACCGCGAGGGGATCAACCCCCGCGGCGAGTACTCCTGCCTCGAGTGCCAGTCGAACGTCGCGGGCATCTTCCACAAGCTCTCCAACCACTACGAATGGCTGGGAGACCACGTCTCGCTGCGCACGCGCGCGAAGGCGCAGGAGTGGGCCCAGCGAGTGCCCCGCGCCGAGCTGCTCGAGGCGCGCTGGCGGGGGATGGAGGTCGGCAGCTGGGCGGCGACCTCGGCCTACTACCAGTTCCGCTCGCTGGAGTTGGACCTCGACGACCCGCACGTGGAGCGCAGCGTGCGCAACCTCTTGGCGGGGACGGTGGTGGTGCTGGAGGGGATGGAGTCCGTGCTGGACGACTACCAGCCCGACGCGCTGGTGCTGCTCAACGGTCGCTTCTTCGGGCACTGGACCGCCCTCGAGCTCGCCAAGCGCCGGGGCATCCGCTTCGTCACCCACGAGCGCGGTCTCTCCGCCGACAGTGTGCGCTTCAACGTCGACTCCCGCACCCACGAGCTGGACGAGCTACGCGCTCTCTGGGAGGAGTGGCGCGACGTGCCGCTGGATGCCGAGGAAGTGGCGCAGGCCGCACGCACGCTCGAGGATCGGCGTCAGGGGCGCAACTTCTCGCGCCTGTCCTTCAGCCCGGCGCTGCAGGAGCGTGAGCGGGTGCGGCAGGCTCTCTCCCTCGACGACCGCCCGGTGGTGGTGGTCTTCAACTCCTCGGACGACGAGACCGCCGCCTTCCCGGAGCGCCGCGCCGGCGCATTCCCCGAGTCGAGGGACTTCCTGCCCGCCGTGCTGGAGCACGCGCGCACCCGCCCGGGAGTGCAGTTCGTGATCCGCATCCACCCCAACATCGAGCAGAGGCGCGCCGGCACGAACCAGGGCGCCCTGCTCCACGCCCAGGAGATCCAGCGCCGGGCGCCGGAGAACGTGCGGGTGGTCATGCCGCGCGACGACGTCAGCTCCTACACCCTGATCGACCTGGCGGACGTGGGTCTGGCGTACGCCTCGACGGTGGGCCTGGAGATGGCCGCCACGGGCAAGCCCGTCCTGTGCGTCGCCCAGGCGACCTACTCCCACACCGGCTGCGCGCGGCAGATCGATGCGCCGGACGAGCTGGGGTCCGCCCTGGACGAAGCGCTCGCCCACGGAGTCGACCCCGAGGTGGCGCGCGTCGCCCTGCGCTGGACCTACCGCTTCTTCCGCGACTGCGCCATCCCCTTCGACCTGGTGCACGGCCCCCCCGACGACGGGGCCGCGCAGCTGCGCTTCCGCTCGGTGGCGGAGCTCGCCCCGGGTCGGCACGAGACCCTCGACCGCATCTGCAGCCTGCTTTTGGGAGAGAGCCGCACGGTGCTTCCCGGGGCCAGCGAGGCGCAGCGCCGCCGACCGCTGGAGGCGGAGACGCGGGCGGTGGAGTGTTGGCTCTCGGCTCAGGGTTCCGGTAGTCCGCTGGCGACTTCCTAGAGGAGGGGCGTCGAGATCCCCGCACCGGGGCTCGGCCGGGCATGCACCGGTCGCACGCTCCGTGGTCCGGCGTGAGCAGGATCGGGTGACCCGCATCGGCCGGAGGGGTATCTCCAGGGGCCTGGGTCCGAAGCGCGCACGGCGTCGGACTCGTGGTCGCGAGTCCGCCGTGGCAATCGCCGCAGAGCCGCGCACCTGAATCAGACCAGGAACAGCCCCCCCGATGATGCGCTGCCAACGGTTGACGCTCGCCAAGGCCAGCCTCGCGAAAGCGCGCCAATGAAGGGCACAATCGCTCTGGGAGCGTGCCTTCTGGGCGGCGCGATAGCAGCCGCCCTTTCGACGCTGTTGGCTCCGAGTCGCCCGACGGGAGGACCCCTTGTCCAGTGGGAGCCCTACGAAGGGCCGCCGCCGATGGAGTTCTGGGATCTCTTCGACATGGGAGCGCCCTTCTCGACGCTCAGCGGCGAGTTTGCCGCACAGGTGAGGGTCGTGGGGCACGCCAAGGAGGTACGCGTCTACTGGAAGCACCTTGCATCGAAGACCATCGTGAAAGAGGCACTCTCTCTGGCATACTGGCCTACAGCCGCATGCCGAACGAACAGCCCATTAGGGTTCTGTGTGGCCGGTAAACGGGATGCCGCAAATCGCAACACAGTCATCGAGCAGTGGATCATGAAAGAGCCACTCGTTTCCATTCCGACTCCCGAGGGTGACCCTGTGTTCGCGCCTCAGGGGGCGGAGTCGATCACAGCGGTCTACGATTGCGCCGTCGAGGGGCGAGACATGGTTCGATGCATGGAGAACATGCTGGGGCAGCGAAACACGATCCTGATGAAGTTCTGGGACTCCAGTGAAGTCTGTACACTGGACCTGACCTTGCCGCACCCACTTCCCTCTCTCGTAGCATCACCCTCAGGACCAGGTGGCTTGCGGGTCCGGGACCTGGTGAGCTCCCATTCTGCTCTTCAGGCGATGCATCATGTCACTCACGGATACTGCTACTACTTGGCCAACGGAGACTGGCGCGGCATCGGTGTGGTGTTCACGGATGGAGACTGTGATGGCAGCATCGATGCGTGCATGCTGATCGCCGATGTTCACGATTGGGCCAACTATGGATTCGCAGATAGTGACAATTATCATCCCCTCTAGACAGGGCCCGGTTCAGATGAGGAGTGCGATGAGTGCCGGGAGTAGAACACTCCTCCACAACAAGGCCGCGCCACGATTGCCCCTCAGTGCCACAGCGCAATGCGAAACCCGAGCAATGCGCAATCGCACTCCCTGCGCTACTCGCCCGACCCCACGCTCAGCAGCATGATCGAGCCGAGGTCGGCCTGGTCGATGTAGCGCCCGTGGACCGGGTCGTGGGGGCTCCCATCGACCAACTCGCGGAACAGGTCCGCGTTCTTGCCACGGATCCAGGCCGGGACGAGCTGGTTTCCGTGGCTGTTGTCGTGCCAGATGTGGCCGGGATTGACGCCAGGGCCCTCGTCGGAGACGTCCTGGAATGCAATCGCGTCGGACTCGGGGCCGTAGAGGTTGTGATCGTGGTCCGAAGTGACGATCAACAGCGTGTTGCCCCAGTTGTTGCCATTCGTGCCCGCATCGAGATAGTCGATCACGGCTTGGACCGCGTTGTTGAAATCGGTGTGCTCCTCGATCATGCGGCCCATTGAGTTGCCGTGCATGGCCCAGTCACACGCACCGCCTTCGATGGACAAGTAGAAGCCATTCGGATTGTCGTCGAGGTAGTTGAGCGCAGCCTTCGTCATGTCCACCAGCGTGGGCACGGAGGGGAGCCACGGGTCGCCAGCGGAGCTGTCACCGGGGTTGACTGGTGCGGCGCCCAAGTCCAGGTTCGCGCCGATGTTCGGGTCCCTGTTCCCGATCGCGCCATCGCCGTCCCAGTCCTGCGTAATGGGGCGCTCGAACTGCAGGGTGCTCCAGACCATCGGGAGCATCATCAGCTTCTTGCCCGGAGCGACGGTGCTCTGGCCGCTGGCGAGAGCCTCGATTTCGGCCTTCCCGTCGTACAGAACCCACTCGGCGCCATCGACGGTGAAGTGGCGACCGTCGACGGTGCTGCGGCTGGCTGTTCCGGTCCCATTGCTGATGACATCCCAGAGGGGGGCGTCGAAGCGGTCGCTGGTCAGGTTCGGCTCGTCCCGCAGCGAACCATCGGAGTTGTGCCAGGGGTGTCCTGGACCGCCCATGACGTCGAGCACGCCGGCACCGAACATCTCATAGGAGAGGTCCAGGTAGTTGCCCCGGCTGATGTTGTGCGCACCACCACCGGCCGCCGGGGTCGCGTGGTTGTAGCGCACCGTGCTGATCGAGCCGGTCGATTTGCCGGCCGCCTTGGCCACTTCGGGAACGGTGAGCAGTGGGGTACCGAAGCCATCGATGTTGATGCCGCCGCTATACACCTTGCGCCCGGAGACGATGGCGCTCATCGTGCCGGCCGAATCGGGATCGGTGGCCTGTAGCCACCGATAGCCCGCGAAGCAGTCCGGATAGCCGTCGCCGTCGGCGTCGCCGTCCACTTGGGTGTCATCCCAGGCCAGGGCGGGATCGTAGACCAGGCCCGGATCCTGGGTGTCGTCGCCGGGGGCCTCGTTGCGGGCATCGGTGGGGTGGGCGTGGCGCAGGTTGTACGTCGCGACGGGATACTCCTGGAAGCCGCCCATGTCGTAGGGCTGCTTGGCGCCATGCCAGTACTCGGTAGCCCGGTGTGTGCTGTAACCGGCCCCGTCGCTGATCATGACGATGACGTTCTTTGCGAGCTGCCCTCTTGCCTGAGTCTTGGGGTTGACAGAACCGACAGAACACGCCGCGGCGAGAGTGAACGCGAGCAAGGCGAGACCGCTCGAGAGAACACATCTCCACGAGGGAGGCTTCGGTAGGCTCCGGTTCTGGGCCGAAGGTCGCCAACAAGAGGTTGAAGGTTGGAGCATGCCCCTTGATAGCACGCCATCGCTGGCCGCGCAGCCTAGCTGGTTCGCATTCCTCGCTGTGGCGCCGCTCCTGCCCGTCGCCTCACGAGCATTGCCGCCACGACTCCGTTGCAGCGCAGCTCCCCCTGCGCGCGACGAGGTGCAGGTCGAGCTCGGCCAGCTCCTCGAGGGTGTAGGCCCCAGCGCGAAACTCGGGAGCGAAGCGGGGCCTGTGCTCCTCCCGCAGCCGCGGATCCCGGGTGGTTCGAGTCCTCAGCGGCTCGAATCCCGTGCCTTCGAAGGCGCGCAGGAAGTCCACCGCGCGCCAGCGGTTCTGGTGGTAGGGGCCGCTTCCCAGGGCTCGCCACTCGGCACCGCCGACCTCGAGGAAGCTCCAGGGCGTGAAGCCGGAGCTCGGGTCGTTGGCGCGGTGGTCGTGGATGCCCACCGCCAGGCAGAGGGCCAGGCCGCCGGGGCGCAGGACGCGCGCGAACTCGGCGATGGCGCGGGCGGGGTCGTCGACGTGCTCCAAGACACCCGTGTTGGCCACGATGTCGAAGTGACCGTCGGGGTAGGGCAGGCGGGCGGCGTCCACGCCCTCGGATTCCAGCTCGATGCGCGCGAGGAGCTCGGCCGCCTCCGCACCGGTGGGGTGCACGCGCTCCAGGTGCTCCAGGAAGGCCCGCCACTGGTCGCGCCGGGTCTCCAGCGCATTCCCGAGGGGGCCCACGTCGGAGATCACCACCCGACGCGCACCGAGGTGGGCCAGGGTGAGGGCCAGGAAGAGCTGTCCGCCGCTGCCGACCTCCAAGACCTCCCGCTGCGCGAGATCGAGCCCGCCGAGGAAGTCCAGCGTGCGTGGGAGCTGATCCTGCACTTGCAGGCGCTTGCCGCCCGGGAACGCCAAGCGGTGGGGGATGCCGCGCTCGGCGAGCCGCTCCTCGATGCCTGCGCTGTCGGAGAGCACCGAGATCCAGACCTCGTCGAAGATCAGCTCCTCCAGCTTCTCCGGAGACCACACCCAGCGCTCGGCGATGCGCGTACCGACCTTGGCGGGGTTGGTGTCCACGAAACCCACGCCGGCGTCACCGAGCTCGCCCATCAGCCAGCATCCCAGCTCGCCCGCGCCCCACACCACCACGCGTCGCTCCCCGGCCTCCGCGAGCAGCTCCGAGGCCTGGGATTGGATCGCCGCGAGCAGGTCGGGCCTCACCGCCACGCCTCCCGCAGCGCGGGGAGTACCCCGGGTGCGAGGAAGAGGTCGCGCTCCGCCTCCGCGCCCAGCTCGGTCCCGGACTCGAGCAGGGAGAGCCGCACCTCCTCCGTCTCGTACTCGGCGCGCCGCAGGGCCGGATCGCGCAGGTAGGCGGCTGCGGAGAAGGGCTGCAACCAGGGGGAGACCTGCTCGAAGGGCGGCTCGCAGTCGGTGTCGAGGCAGTCCACGGGACGGCGGCGAGTCCCGGTGAGGGGGTAGCCCATCAGCGCCAGCTCGGGGCCCGCCAGCGCCTCGATGGCGTCGACCTCCGCCGGGCGCAACACGGCGCGCCAGCGTTCGGTCGAGTCGGTGAAGACGCCGTCGCCGGCGCGGGCGAAGGAGGAGTTGTGGGTCCAGCCGCCGGCGCCGATGCTCAGGGCCGCGGGAGCGAGGCCGACGTGACCGCAGAGACGCTCGAGCGTCGGCTCCGGATTGGCGACCAGGTCCTCGTAGCGCACCAACGCGACGCGCTCTTGCAGGAGGGGGTGGCCGTGGGCGTAGTGGTGCGCGAAGGCGACGCTCTTGCGCCAGTGCCGCACGTAGAAGAGCAGCGGCCGTCGTCCCTCCCCCATCCCGCGCTGGCTGTTCTGCGAGGCCACGACGGCGCGCAGGTCCCGCACGGGCAGGATGAAGCGCATGGCGGGGAAGGCCCGCGCCAGGGCGGGCAGGAATTCCTCGCACCAGCTCACCTTGGTCCCGGCGATGACGGCCCCGTGCTGGCTGTAGACGTCGACGGCGAGTTCGATCAGGGAGCGGTAGAGGTCGGCGAAAGTCTCCCCCGCGACCTCGTCCAGCCGCGCGCAGAGCTGGGGGTGCTGCACGCCCTTCCAGGCCCGGATGTCCTCGAGGAGCTCTCGGCGGGTCGACGCGGGGACGGGCTCGGAGAGGTCTGCGGCGAGCAGGCGCTCGAGCAGTCTCCGTCGCTGACCGAGGAAGTAGTCGGGCGTGGGCTCGTCGGGGTGCCAGCCCGATGCGCCCAGCTGCACCAGATGCTGGTTGCGGTAGTGCTTGAAGAAGTAGATGAAGGGGTCCGAGACGACCAGGGCATCCGCGTGGTCGCTGAGCAGCCGCGAGAGCAGGGTCGTTCCCGAGCGGAACATCCCCGCGATCATCAGATCCCGCTCGATCAGGCAGCGCATGCCGGTCTCCCCTGCCGCAGGATCGCGCCCGATGCGGGTCCCTGGTTGGCGATCAGGTCGAGCACGCTGAGGTGCGAGAGGAAGGAGAGCTCCCGTCCGCCGCTCGTCTGCCGGTAGGTCGGGTGCCGGTAGTCCTGGAAGGCGAGCTCGATGCCGAGCTCCGCGAAGCGCTGCGGGTCCAGGTAGTCCGCGGAGGCGTTGTTGGCGAGGTACGAGTCCGCCCCCACGGCGACGCAGACCGCGGCGAGCTTCTCGGTCTTGCGGCCGGCGGTCCCGAGCGTCGACGAGCGGCGCAGCGCCGTGTCGATCCCCAGGTAGGCGCAGAGATCCCCGAGCAGCGCCACGTTGAGGTCCGCCAGGGTGCGGGCCTCCCGCGCCAGTCCGCGCTCGAGCAGGGCGTAGGCGTCCTCGAAGTGGGGCGTGGCGCCGTAGACCGCACGCAGCGCGTTCAGATGCCGCTCGCGCCAGCCGTCGTCGGCACCGAGGCGCGCCGCGGCGATCGAAACGCCCCGTCGATCCTCGCGCGCGATCGGAACGGTCAACCACTTGGCCTCCTGCCCGCGACGCTCCTTGCGGATCCGATTGCGCGTCTTCCACTCGCGCAGGATCAGGTCGACGTCGTCCAGGAAGACGAACTCGTCCACCCGGTCGATCATCTCGAAGTATCCGATCCACGGGATGTAGTGGGGCTGGCAGATGGCGACCCGGTGACTCATCGGAGCGACTCCCCGTTGAGGACGCGGGCGCGAGCGGTGCGCGCCACGCTCGAGCGCCAGAAGGCCGCGATCGAGGTCCCGCTGAGGGGGCGGCGCGCGCCGGCCACCTCGAGCTCGCCGTCGCTTCCCACCCGCACCACGCGGAAGGGGTCGGGGGCGACCGCGTCGCGCCGGACCCGCGGGGCGCCGAGGCGTTCGATGGCGTGTGCCAGGGACTCGGGATCGGACCCGGGCAGGTGGAGCTCCGCGCGATCGTGGTGGGCGAGCTCGCCCAAGAGGCTCTCCAGCAGGCGGGGAGAGCGCTCGGCGTGCTCGAACACCACGCGGGTGGGGAAGGCTTCCTCGGCGGGAGTGGCAAAGCCGTGGCGGCGTTCGGCCTGGACGCGTTTGGCAGCGGGAGGCGCGGCGGCCTCCAGCAGGTCGATCGGTCGTGCGGGCGCGGCCAAGAGCAGCGGCAAGGCCCGGGGGGCGGCGCGCGCGAGGAACTCCTCGGGCGAGTCTTCACAGCGGCGTTCGTCGAGGAAGAGGGGCCCCCGCGGGAAGCCGGCCGGCAGGGGCTCGGCGTAGCGCAGGCCGTGGCGCATCTGGCCGCCTACCTCGAAGGCGTCGACCACGACCACGCCGCGCGGGGCGACGACGCCGGGAGGAGGCAAGCTGGCCAGCACCAGGTCGTGACCCCGCGGGTCGCCGGTGCTCGTGCTTTCGATCCAGACCCGCGCGGCGCGCAGACGCTCGATCAGAGCCGTGGGCTGAGCTGCGAGCGGCACCTCCTCGAGCATCGCCGCCAACGCGCGCAGCCGCGTCAGGTCGACCGGGTAGTCGAGGGTCAGGCACAGCTCCGGCCAGACCAGCTCGTCGGGGGCGACCTGGTAGCGCGTGCGGAAGCGCTGGGGGTGTTCGAAGCAGTAGTTCTCGACGTGCTCCCGGTAGGCGGGGTCGGTCGCCTCGCGATCGATGCGCTCGAGGCAGTCGCGGGTCATCACGACCAGGCCGTAGCCGAAGGGCAGGGTGGCGCACTCGAAGGGGGTGATCAGGTCCGCGCCCGAGCGGGCGAGCTCGTCCACGGCGGCGTCGACCACGCTCGGCATCAGCAGCGGATTGTCGGCGCAGGCGCGCACGACCCAATCGGGCCGCTGACGCAGCTCCTCCACGGCCTGCAGCATGCGGGCCACCACGTCCTCTTCACTGCCGCGCACGACTCGCACGCCGAGCCGCCGCGCTTCGGCGGCCAGGGCGTCGTCGGTGGTCTGGGTGGTGGTGGCGAGCACGAGCTCGTGGGCGCGTTGCAGGGCGGCACAGCGCTGGATCGCACTGGAGAGCACGCTGCCGTCGCCGAAGGGCAGGAGCATCTTGCCCGGCAAGCGGCTCGATCCGGCGCGCGCCAGGACCACCACGGCGACTCGAGCGGAGGCGGTCATCGGCTACTCCGCGAGCAGGGCTCCCTCGAAGACCGCTTCGTGCACGCGCTCGAAACCGCGCCCATCCACCACGGCTCGGGCGCGCCGCGCGTGCTCGGCACGGGTCTCGACCGGCTGCATGGCGCGCAGCGCCTGCACCAGCGCAGCCACCTCGACGTAGGCCATGTACCCCAAGTCCGGGGTCCCGGTGCGCTCGTGGAACACCTGGGCCAGGGGGATCTGATGCCACTGCGCCGAGATCATCAGGCAGGGGGTCTGGGTCAGTGCCGCCTCCAGCTTGGTGTAGCCCGCGCTGCCGACCACCAGATCGCACTCCCAGAGCCGCTGCTCCAGGTCCGACACCCCGGCGAGGATCGTCGCCCCCGGCAGGAGGGCGGACAGCCGCTCCGCCAGACCGCGCTGGTCGGCGTAGCCGAGCACGAAGGTCGTCTCGACGTCGAAGTGCGCCAGCGCCTGGGCCGCCTTGAGGTAGCCCACGTCGTAGCCGCCTCCCCCGAGGGTGACGAGCACCCGGCGGAGATGCGTTGCGTGCCGGCGCTCGCGGTCCGCGTAGGAGAGGAACTCGGGGCGGCAGAGGAAGTAGTCGTACCCCACCAGGAAACGCGTCCGAGGGTGGCTGAGGGAGCGGTTCGCGTGGCTCGGCAGGTCCTGACCACAGACCACCAGATCGGCGTCGTAGACGTGGTCGCAGAGGTCGTCGAACACGACCAGGCGCTCGCCGTGACCGTGTAGCACGCGCTGGCGCGCGGGGGTGATGTCGAGCATCTCGGCGACGACGATCTCCGCACGCGGGTGACGGGCGAGCTGTGCGGCCTCCTCTTCGGGGTCGAGGCCCTCCGGCAGCATCAGCGTCTCGAAATCCCGGGATTCGAGGTAGGCCTGCACCTCGGGAGGGCCCTCGGCGAAGAAGACGATCGGCCCCTGCCCCGCCTCTCGGCAGTAGTGGGCGAAGGAGGCCAGTCGGAAGACGTTGCCCCAGCCTTGGGTGGGGCCGCCGCGAGTGCGGAAGACGAGCGACGCGGTCATTCGATCTTCCGCAGCACCAAGGACATCATCGTCCCGGGGAAGGGCGGCGAGGCGACCTTGGTCGTGACCGCCCCCTCCTCCCCGTTCGACCCGGTCACACCGCGCAGGAAGCGCGCCCCATCGGCGGCTTCGTGCTCGTAGGGGGTCCCGAGGTACGGCAGGCGACACTCGATCAACGCCAAGCCGTGCCGGGCCGCCATCACCGCCAAGGTGCGCGGGCTGAAGAAGTGCAGATGGAAGGGCGGCGTGAACTGGTTCCAGTCCGTGCCGTAGACCAGCGCGCAGGGGCTGTCCACGTTGGGCGTGGCGCAGATGAACAGCACCCCACCGGCCCCGAGCTTGTCGGCCAAGAAAGCCAGGGTCTCTTCGGGGTCGACCAGGTGCTCGATCACTCCGCGCATCGTCACCGCGTCGAAGGAGCGCGCCGGCAGCGCGCGCACCGCCTCCTCGGTATCGAGCACTTGGAACTCGGCGGTCTGATGCAGGTACTCGGTAGTCGTGCGGTTGAACTCGTAGCCGAACTTCTCGAAGGAACGCGGGAAGCCTCCCAGGAAGCGTCCATTGCCGCAGCCGAAGTCGAGCAGACGTCCAGCGGAGACGAACTCGAGCAGCAGCGCTCGATCCTGGACGTACTGCACCTCACGCTGAGCGCAGAGCCCCGTGTCCACCGCCTCCTCGGGGTGGTAGGAGGAGCGGAAGTGCCCCGCGGAGTACACCTCGTTGAGCTCCTCCCGGGTGGGCATGGGCGACGCCACCACGTAGCCGCAGTCGCCGCACTTCACGAAGCGGAAGCCGTTCTTCTCGTCCCCGTAGGGGAAGAGCTCGTTCCCGTAGCAGATCGCGCAGGGCATGGTGCTCCTCAGCCAGTCTGGCGGCGGAAATCCCACATGTAGTGCTCCGCCTCGATGCGCTCTATGTCGCCGCGCCCCATCAGCTCTTCGACCTGTCGGACGCGGAAGACGATCTCGTGCAGCTCCCCGGGTGTGATCGAGAAGGGGTTGTCCGACTCCCTGAGTTTGGGGTTGACGGTGAAGTGCTTCTCGATCATCGACGCGCCCGCCGCCACCGCCAGGGGAGGCAGGTCGCACCCACGCGTGTGGTCGGAGTGGCCGATCGGCCAGTCGTAGCGCGCGCGCAGGCTGTGGATCATGCGCAGGTTGCTGTCACGGCGCTGCAGGGGATAGGAGGAGACGCAGTGCAGGAGCACGACCTCACAGCCCCCCTCCTCGAGGATCTCGATCGCCGCGTCCAGCTCCTCGAAGCTCGTCATCCCCCGCGAGATGACCACCGGCTTGCCGAAGCGAGCCAGGGCGCGCACCAGCTCGTGGTTGACCACCTCGAAGGAGGCCAGTTTGAAGCCGACCGAGCCCATCTCGGCCGCGAAGGCGGCGCTCTCGGCGTCGAAGGGGGAGGTGAACACCACCGCCTGGCGGTCGCGGGCGTGCTCCCAGAGACGCGCTTCCTGATCGCGGGTGAATTCCCAGCGCGACAGGTTGTCGATGAAATGACCCGCCTTCGGGTTGGCGGAGCGGTCGTAGCGCGCTTCCGCGGTGTAGGTCTGGAACTTCAGCAGGTCGGCCCCGGCGTCGACCGCCTGATCGATCATCGCCACCATGCGGCCGTAGTCGCCGAGGTGATTGACCCCCAGCTCGGCGGTGATCGCCACGGGATGCTCGTCGCCGACGGAGACCGATCCGAGCTGGACGGACTTGCGGGAGGTCATGGGTGGATCGCGACGCGGTCGAAGGAGAGGGCGCGCCCGAGGGCCTGCGCCACCCGGGTGATCGCCTCACCAGTCAGTTCCGGGAAGAGGGGCAGGGTCAGCGCGCGGCGCTCGTAGCGCTCCGCGATGGGGAGGCGGCGCCCACCGTGCTCCGCGGCGAAGAGCGGCTGGGTGTGCAGGAGGGGGTAGTGCACGTGCGCGCTGATCCCCGCGTCGGAGAGACGGGCGAGGAGCGCGTCCCTGCGGCTGCTGTTCGGGTGCGTGCCCGCGAGCTCGGTGATGTAGAGGTTCCAGCAGGACCCGGGCGGGTGCTCGGGCAGCTCCAGATTCTCCGCGTGGGGGGCCAGGGCCGCGGTGAGCTCCAACGCCAGGGCGCGGCGACGCCCGATCAGGTCGTCGAGCCGGTCGAGCTGCACCAGGCCCATGGCCGCGTGCAGCTCCGAGAGGTGGTGATTGGAGCCCAGCTCGGCCACCTGGAAGTCGTAGCGCCCGCGAGTGCCCTTGAAGTCGCGCACGATCCCGCCGGAGCGGATGCAGCGCAAGCGCTCCGCGAGCTCTGCGTCGGCGCAGGTCAGGAGCCCCCCTTCGGCGGTGGTGATCGTCTTGGCGGGGTGGAAGCTGAAGGTGGCCACGTCGGCCATCCCGTCCCCCCCCACGGGCAGGCCACTGAAGTGGCGCGCGCCGAAGGCGTGGGCGGCGTCCTCGACCAGGTGCGCGCCGCGCGCCGTGGTCAGGGTGCGCAGAGAGCGGATGTCGCAGGGGATGCCGGCCATGTCGACCGCGATCACCGCCCGCGTGCGGGGCGTCCAGGACGCTTCGACCGTCACCGGCGTCAGGTTGTGCGTATGCGGGTCGACGTCACAGAAGACGGGACGCGCGCCCACCAGGCGCACCGCGGCGGCGGTGGCGACCCAGGTCAGGGTGGGGACGATCACGTCGTCCCCGGGCCCGATGCCCAGCCCGCGCAGGGCGATCTCGAGCGCCGCGCTGCCGGAGGAGCAGGAGATGGCGTGGGAGGCGTGGAGGCGCTCGGCGCAGCGCTCCTCCAGCTCCCGCGCCAGCGGACCGCGGCTGATCCAGCCGCTGCGCAGGACGCGCGTGACCGCTTCGACCTCCTCCTCTCCGAGGGTCTGGCGGCAGTAGGGGATCCTCTCCGAATCAGGCATGGACCAGACCGAGCTCCTCGATGCGGTAAGCGAGCGCGCGCGCCAACCCGAGGTCGAGGGGGGTGATCGGCTCCCAGCCGATCGCCCGGCGAACGCGACCGATGTCGGGCACGCGGCGCGGGATGTCCTCGTAGTGCTGGCCCATGTCCACCTCGTGGGGGACGTACTCGATCCTCGAGCTGGAACCAGCCAGCCCGATGATCCGCTCGGCGAGATCGCGGATGGTGATCTCGTCCGGGTTGCCCACGTTGTAGACGGTGTTGTGGGCGGAGGGGGTGGTGAGCAGGCGCAGGACGCCGTCGATCAGGTCGTCCACGAAGGTGAAGCAACGCGTCTGGCTTCCATCCCCGTGAACGCGCAGCGGCTGGTCGTTCAGCGCTGCGTCCACGAAGCGATCCAGCACTCGGCCCCGCAGGCGCGGCCCGTAGGCGTTGAAGACGCGCACCGTCAGGTAGTCGAGCTGATGGTCGAGATGACAGGCGCGCAGGTAGTGCTCGAGCGCGGCCTTGCCGCTCGAGTAGCACCAGCGGTCCACCTCGGTGCTGCCCAGGACGCGGTCGTCGTCCTCGCTCCAGGGCACCTTGGGATTGCGCCCGTAGACCTCCGACGTGGACGTGAAGAAGAGGAACTTCCCGGTCAGACGCACCAGGTCGATCACCTCGAGCCCAGCCCGCAGACCGATGTCCATCGTCTTGCGGGTCTGCGTGAGGTACTGGTCGGGACAGGCGATCGCGGCCAGATGGCACACGACGTCGCACTTGTCGACCAGCTTGGCCAGGGTCTGGCGGTTGAAGATGGTGTCGACGACTAGATGAAAGCGGTCGTAGTCTCTGAGATTCCTGGAGAAGGGAGGCTCGGCCAAGTCCAGGGCCCAGACCTCTTTACCCTCCTGGAGGAGCCGCTCGCAGAGGTGGCTTCCCAGGAACCCCATACCGCCGGTGACAAGGACGCGATCCATGCCGCCCCTATCGGACCGGGAAGAGATTTCCATGAGTGTCTCGGGACGGTACCCGGGACGAGTGTCGGATCTGGACCCGCCTGCCCCCTATCCAGCCCTCGCGACCCCCCGCTACGCTATTCCCATGGGAATCCTAGACAAGAGCAGGAGAACCGGCCGCGCACTGCCCCTGCGCAGAACCCTGCCCTGCCCGCTGGTCGGCCACCAGGCGAGCTGGTGCCGCTTCCTGTGCGAACCGATCGAGGAGCGCGGGATCTGCGGCCGGCTGGCTCCCCACTCGATGCAGGACCGCACCCAGCGCGCGATCGCCCGCCACCAGGCCTCGCGTCCCGGGAAGGGAGCCTGAGCGATCTTGACGGCCCCGGTGGCGGCGGACCCGGCCGCGGTCAGCTCCAGGCGGGCGGACAGCCTCTACGTCTTCCTGGCGAGCGCCTTCGCGGTGGTGCTCGTGCTGACGAACATCATCGGGACGAAGCTCTTCCACCTCTTTCCCGACGGCGGGCCGGCGTGGATCAACGGCGGCCAGCCGATCACCCTGACCGCGGGGATCGTCACCTACCCGATCACCTTCTGGCTGACCGACATCGTCTCGGAGATCTGGGGCAGGCGCCGCGCGAACCAGATGGTGGTGCTCGGGTTCTTCATGAGCCTGGTCATGCTGGTGGTGGTCCAGATCGGCGTCTTGCTGCCGCCCAGCGAGCACTGGGAGCTGCCGGAGCGGGGCTTCGCGGACTCCGCCTCGATGCAGGCCGCCTACGCGGCGGTCTTCCACAACCCGCGCCTGCTGCTCTTCGCGTCGATGGTGGCCTACCTGGTGGCCCAGCTCTTCGACGTGCGGCTGTACCACTTCTGGCGCCGCGTGACGCGCGGGCGCCACATGTGGATCCGCAACAACGGCTCGACGGTGTTCAGCCAACTGGTGGACACGATCATCGTCAACGGGATCTTCCTGCGCTGGGGCCTCGACATGGAGTGGCCCATGATCTGGGAGGTGATCCTGTGGGTCTACCTGTGCAAGGTCGCGATCGCGCTCATGGACACTCCGCTGCTCTATCTCGGGCGTAGCGTGCTGCGGCGGGTGCTGGGCCTGGAAACCGGGGTCAGCCTGGCCGAGGCCCCACTCGGGGAACGGTAGACGCGGTACGCTCTCGGGCAGAATCCTCGGAATCGAGCCTGAGATCCCCTCGCCGGCGGCATTCCTCCCCCGATACGCCCGCGGAGGGTTCCAAGTCATGAGCGCAGAGAAGTCCAGCGCGCGCTTCGAGAAGCTGGTGCGCGAGCACCACGCCGCCGTGTACCGCGCGGCGCACCGCGTCCTCCTGAACGTCGAAGACGCCCGGGACGTGACCCAGCAGGTCTTCCTGAGGGCTTTCGAGAAGCGCGACACCTTCGCCGGCCCCGACGAGGCGCGGGCCCGGCTGTGCTGGATGGCCTCGCGGATGGCGCTCACGCACCTGCGCGGCGATCGACGCCGGAGGCGGCGAGAGGGAGAGAAGGCGATGCACGCACGCGAGCAACGCACCCAGGGAGGGCGTGGAGTCGGGTTGGAGGAGCAGGATCGGGCGCTCTTCGGTCAGCTCCTGCGCCGGTTGCCGGACGAGCTGCGCGTCGCCCTCGCCCTGCGCTACCAGGACGAGATGACCTACGCGCAGATCGGCGAGGTGATGACCGTGTCGGAGGCCTCCGCCCACGATCGCGTGCGCCGCGGGATGGAGCGTCTGAGGGACGCGATGCGCCGCGCGGGGCTGGGGGGCTTCGTGGCGGGGGTCGAAGGCCATCTCGCCGACGCTCCGGCGGCGCCCGTCCCTCCCGGGCTCGTGGAGCACTTGCTGACCGCCAAGCTCCCGACCGCGGTCTCCCTCGCCTTGCCCGCGCCGCTGACGGCGGGGATCGCGCTGGCGTTCGTGGCGGTCGGAGTCGGGGCCTTGGCCTGGCGCGAAGCGCCGTCCATCTCCGGCACCCGAGCCCCCGTGTCCATGGCGGATGCGGGTGGTTCGGGGCTGGCTGGACCTCTCGCCCGCGACGGGGGGGGTCGGAACGCACCGGATGCGCAGGGGCGACGGCCCGCCGAGACGCAGAGCCCCGGAGCGGCGGTGGCGGAGACGCTCCCCAGCGACGAGCGCACCGCCCGCATCTCGGGGACCGTGACCAACCCGGACGGAATCGGCGTCGAAGGTCTCCTGGTGGCGGCCCACTCCTACGTGCGCGCCGGCAAGCTGGCCGCCTACGGGGGGCACGCGCTGACCGATGTCCACGGCCGCTACGAGCTCGAGGTGCCGGTGCGCCAGGACGACGGAGAGTTCTACCGGGTCGTGGTGGAGTACGACCAGGCGCTCGTGGCGCAGGCCCCGGACGCGCGGGTTGAGGCGGGGCGCACCCTGACGGGCTTCGACATCGAGCTGGAGCGACCGCTGGAGGAGCGCGCCGGCTCCTACGAGCTGATCCTCCAGCCCCTCGACGAGGAGGGGGCGCCCTTTCCGAAGGGGGCGCTGGTCGTCATCCGGCGCCGGCTGCCGACGGTGGGGGGCGGCGTCTTCCACCGTTGGGAGGACAGCGGCCGCCTGGGCGCTTCGGGCGAGGTGCTGCTCCGCGGCTCGAAGCTCGGTCCCAAGCGGGTCACGGTGCAGTTGCAGGACGGCGAGGCGTGGGCCGAGCTCGACCTGGTCGAGGCTGGCCGTTCGGTGAGAACGGTGGCGACCCGCTTCGACCCCGGCCGGGGCGTGAGCGCCCCGCTCGATGCGGTGGACGAGGAGCGACCCCGCTACTGGCTGAGCGGATTCCAATCCGAGCTCGTCGGCGGCGCACCGGTCCTGCGCACGTACCCGGAGGTGTGGGTCTATCCCGTTCCCGAGCTCTCGCGCGCCGACTACCTCTTCGACTTCCTGCCCAACCGGATCTTCCGCCCGTCGGTCCAGACCGCCTACATCGGCGATCCGCCGGCGGAGTCCCCGCACTTTCGGGAGACGGTTCGGAGCCCCGGCCGCTACGTCGCGGTGGGCTACGAACACCCCTACGCGCCGGCGGTCTCGGAGGTGGTGACCCTGTCGGAGGACTCCCCCGCGGCGGAGGGGATCGAGCTGAGCTACGAGGCGCCGGGGTCGCTCTCCGGCACCGTCCTCGACGTGGACGGTCGCCCGCTGCCGAACGCGCTCCTCTTCGTCACCGGCACGGGACCGATCTCCGATGCGGCGGTCGCGGCTTTCGACGTCAAGATCAAGAAGGCGGGAGGCGAAGGGGTCTTCGCCGAGAGGGTCTGGCGCACCGACGCGGAGGGGCGCTTCACCATCACCGGCTTGCCCAGCGGTGTGCCCGTGTGCGCCGTGGCCCTGCACCCCGAGCGCCTGCCGTCGGCTTCACGGACCGTCTACGCCTCGTCGGGGAAGGGGCTCTCGGGTCTCGCGATCCGCTTCGTCAGCGTGCGAACGCGGTAGCCGGGGCGCCGGTACGCGCGCATATCACGGCCCGACCAAAAGCCGCAGCGCGTTGGTCAGGTTCACCGCGCCGCCGCACGTCGCGGCGGGGTCTCGGTACCACACTTGCAGGTACCAGGTCTCGCCCGGGTCGAGGCTCGCGCCGGCGGCGGCGAGCGCGGCGTAGAGCCCGCCGCTGAGGTGCCAGCCTCCGCCCGCGTCCGCGAGTTGCAGGGGAAGCCGCGTGAACACCTCGGAGCCGGCCGCGACGCACAGGCGGCCCGCGCCGAAGGGCAGGTCGCGCGGTGCGCGGCCGGCGAGAAGGGTGAGGGGCTGCGCCGCGGGCAGGCCGTGCGCCGTGAGCCGCAGCGCGTCGGCCGCCGAGCCCGTTGCGCCGCACGCGGTGAGCTGCGCGCCCGCGCCGGTCGAGTTCGCGCAGCCCGCCGTCGGGTCGGGCGAACCGCAGGGGCACGTCGTGCCGAAGCAGACGCCCGCGACACCGCGCGGCAACGACCACACGTACACCGCGCCGGCGTCGTGCGCACCCGCGTCGAAGAACGGCATGCCGAAAAGGACGTCATCGCCCGTTGCGGCGACGCCCAAGGTGCCAAACAGGCCGGAGCCGGCGCGCAGGGGCGCGTTGAGCTTCGCGATGCGCTGCCACGTGTCCCCGTCGTGCTCGAAGACGTAGACGGCACCGGTGTTGTTCGCCGCGCCGTCGTCGAGCGGGGCGGAGACGAACGCGCGCTCGCCGTCGAGGAACACCTCGAAGCCGAACCTGTCCTGATCGCCGCCGTCCGGCTGGAGCTTCGCGACGCGCGTCCAGCCCGCCGAGCCGCGCTCGAACACGTAAGCCGAGCCCGTGCCGCCGCCGATCTCAGGTGCCCCGACGATCAGGCGCTCGCCCTGGAGCGAGATGCCTTCGCCGAAGTGCGTGAACGAGCCGACCGTGTCGCCGTGCAAGCGGGCGACCTCGGTCCACACACCGCCCCCGCGCTCGAATACGTACACCGCACCCTCGTCCGCCGCACCCCACCACCACGCGCCGACGGCACAGATGTCGCCGTCGATGTCGACCTCGTTGCCGAAGCGTGCCTCGATCTGGGGGTCGCTCGCGCGCAGCTGCGCGGTGCGCGTCCAACCGCTCGCGCCCTTCTCGAACACGTAGACCGAGCCGGCCTCGAACAAGACTGTCGGGTCCTTCGGTCGCGCGACGAGCGCCGTGTCGCCGTCGATGCCGACCGCGAAGGCGTAGACGTCGTTGGGTGTCCACTGCGGCGCCTCGAGCAACTGCTCGAGCTGCCAGCTCGTGCCTACGCGCTCGTACAGGAACGCGGGGCCGCTCTCGCCCAAGTGGCGGTAGGAGCCGACGAGCAAGCGGTCGCCGTCCGCCGACAGATCCACGCCGTAGATGCCGCGCGTCTGCCCGGCCGCCGGCGCCAATTCGCCGACCCGCACCCAACCGGACGACTGGCGCTGGAACACTAGCACCGTGCCCTCCCCGTAACCCGGGGTCTGGTCTCGGCGCGACGTAACGAACGCGAAGTCGCCGTGGGCGACGACGGCGTTGCCGAGCCAATCCCCGGTCGCGCCGACCGGGTCGGTGAGGAGCTGGGTCGGACACTGCGCCGCCGCCGGCGCGGACGCGAAGACCGCGATCAGCGCGGCGACGAGGGAGAACCGGCGGACAGCGTGCATCGCCCCATGATGCCCCCCGCGACCCAATCCCGCACCCACACGGCGGTGTGCGGGGAAAACTCGTCCACCTCGACGCACAGGGCTTTACAGGTCGCGGTGCACCGTGCTCGGTGAGAAGGCCGGGAGACAGACGGCCACGTACTCGGCGCCCCCCGGTTCCGGTGAGCTGTAGCGGACCCACTCCCCGGGTGAGCAGGCCACGGCCTGGCCGGCACGGACGTCGAGGGCACCACTGCGGTGCTCCACCCGGAGCATGCCGGCGAGCACCAGCGTGATCTCCTCGAACTCCGGTGTCTGGCCCGGTTCGACCCAGCCTTCCGGGGACCTCATCCGGGCTATGCTCACCGCCTCGTGGCCGCTGTTCACCCGCCCGGCGTATTCCTCGATCCGCTTCGGCTTGTTGCCGGCGGCCTCGATCACCGCAGGCTCTTCGATCAGTCTGGGCATGTGGACCTTCCCTGCTTGACCCTTCAGTAGTACGGAACCGCGCTCTCCTCCGCCACTTCCTCGCGCCCCCAGGGGTGTTGCTGCGGTCTCGACCAGTGGAGGAGAACGCGGTTCCGCACCTCCGGATGTCGGCCCGGAGGGGGTCGGCTAAGATCCAACCCGACTCCGAGAGGGCCATCGATGCTGTCCTGCGCGATTCTGTTCGTCCTGGCCGTGGCCTCGGGTGGCGAGGCGGGTTCCTCCTATCCTCGTTCGCAGGCCGTAGCACCAGCGGCCCAGGAGGACGAAGGAGCGGCCATCGCCGCCGCCCGCGAGCGGGTGCGGCAGGTCGAAGAACTGGATGGGGAGTGGAGTCGCGAGCTGGCGGAGAGCCTGCTCGACCTGGGGAAGCTGCTCGCAGCGCAGGCCGACCACGACGGGGCGCGCCCACTCTTCGAACGGGCGCTGGCGATCTACGAGCACGAGGACGTTCGTGATCACAGGCGGGCCGCCACGGCCTCGGATTACCTCGGGATCCTCTCCTCCCAGCAGGGCAACTACCCCGAAGCGCGGCAGCACTTCTCCCATGCACTCGCTGCTCGGGAGGCAGCTCCCGATCGGGACGAGCTGCTGTTGTCCAACAGCTACATCAACCTGGGGAACATGTGCTATGTCCAGGGTGAGTACACGGAGGCGACGCGCTACTACGAGCTCGCCCTCGCCGCCCGGGAGGACGCTCTCGGACCGGACCACAGCGACGTGGCGGTCACCTTGAACAACCTGGGCAACCTGGCCCTGCAACAGGGGGACTACGCCGCCGCGGAGCGTCACTACGGGCGCGCGCTCACCATCTGGGAGAAGGGGCTCGGCCCCGGGCATCGGAAAACCGCCGACGCCCGGAGCAACCTGGGGTTGCTCTACGTGCGGCAGGGCAGATACGCCGAGGCGGAGCCGCTCCTCGAGCGCGCACGACACGCCTACGAGGCGACGCTCGGGCCGGAGCATCCCCAAGTCGCCGCTTGCCTGGGCAACTTGGCGCTCCTCAAGGACAACCTGGGGGAGCCGGAGGAGGCGGAGGCGCTCTTCCGGCGCGTTCTGGCGATCCAAAGAGGCATGTTGGGGGATGAACATCCGAACGCAGCGATCACCCTGAGCGATCTAGCCAATCTTCTCAGCAGCCTGGGACGGTTCGGCGAAGCGGAGCCGCTCTACTTGGAGGCTCTCGCCATCCAGGAAGCGGTCTTCGGGGGAGAGCATCCGGACGTGGCCACGAGCTTGAACAACCTCGGGGCCCTCTACTTCGAGCAGAGCGACTACGACGGAGCGGAGCGGCACTTCCAGCGGGCCCTCGACATCAGGCTCGCGGTCCTCGGGCCGCGACACCCCACCGTCGCGAGCACCCTGAACAACCTCGCGAGCATCCACCGCTACCGGGGGCGGCTGGTGGAGGCCGAGCGGCTGTACGAGCAGGCCATTGCGATCCACGAGAAGGCCCTTGGAGCGGACCATCCCGAACTGGCCACGTGGCTCACGAACCTGGGTAGCGTGTACGTTGACCAAGCCTATTGGGCAGGGGCGGGGGCGTGCCTGCGCAAAGCCCTGGCAATCCTGGAGAAGAAACCCGACGCCGACCGGACTCGGACCGCTCACACCCTGTGTGCCCTGGGGACCCTCTGCCTGCACAACGGTAGGGACGCTGACGCGGAGGCCTCATACCTGCGCTCTCTGGCGCTGTACGAGGAGGTTCTAGGAGAGAACCACCTCAGCACTACGAAGGTCCTCCACAATCTTGCCACGCTCCGCCAGTTCCAGGGCCGCTTCGAAGAATCGGAGCGCCTCTATCGGCGCTCGCTCGCCATCCGAGAGGAGTGTCTGGGTGAGACGCACCGTGATGTCGCCCCGGACCTGAGAAACCTGGCCCGGCTCTTGATGGACGGTTTCGAAGGCCGCCTCGACGAAGCGGTTACCCTCAACGAGCGTGCGATCGAGGTGCTCGAGGCGAGGAGTAGCGAGCCGAAGTCCTTGGCCAAGGCCTACACCACCCGTGCCGAGTTGCTCAAACGCCAAGGCGATGCACCTGGAGCCATTGCGGCCTTGAGACAAGCCCTGCAGTTGGCCGAGGAGATGCGGCCGGAGTTCGCCTACGCGGAAGAGACGCTGGTGGCGTTCCACGGCCAGTACAGCTCCCGATTCGACCTGATGGTGGACTGGCTCCTGGAGTCGGGCCAATTGGAGTCCGCCCTGGAGTACGCGGAGATGGGGCGGGCGCGGGTACTGCAGGACCAACTCGCCGCCGCGCGCGTCGATCTGCGAGCCGGCATTCCCCCAGAGGTCCTGGGGCCGCTCGAGGCGCGCGAGGCCGAGAGCCAAGCCCTGTTGGCCGAGTACCAGCGACGCATCGATTCGGCGAGCACCCGCGCAGACCTGGCCCCCGAGGAGCGGGACCAGCGGTTCGCCCGACTGAAGGAAGCGCTGGACGAAGCAAGCCAGGCGCAGCGAGACGTCGACAGCAAGATCAAGGCGGCCAGCCCCCTCTGGAGGGATCTGATCACCTCCGGAGGGCGCCCGGTTGCACTGGAGACGATTCAGCGCGAGTTGGTACCCGAGAAGGGCTTGCTCCTGCTCTATCAAGTTGGCTGGGAACGCAGCCACCTATTCGTCATTTCCCCTGAGGGACAGGAACCGGTTGCACATGAGCTGCCGATCACCTCCACAGCGGGCTCCCCCGCGCGCGCCGGAGAGCGCTCCAGCGACGCCATACACCTCGACCGGCTGCTCTTCGGCACCGACGACGGCGTGTCCACAGGTGGCGTCCTGCCAATCCTCTGCAAGAGTACGCGCGGGATCGCTCCTGCCCCGCGCGAGGGAGGCGACGACCTGGACGCGCGGCTGCACGCTCTGTGGCAGATCCTGGTCCCCGAGAAGCTGCGCGCGCGGCTGGCCGAGTGCAGGGAGGTCGTCGTGATTCCGGACGGCGAGCTCCACCGGCTCCCCTTCGAAGCCCTGGTGGTCGAGCCTGCCGGTGACGGGAAGGACGCGCGCTACTGGTTGGACGTCGGGCCGGCGATCCGCTACGCGCCGTCGGCGACGACGCTCTACACCGTGACCCTGCGCGAGCGCGGGCGCGCCCGCCCGCCGACCGGCGAGAGCGACATTCTGAGTCTCTCCGACCCGGTGTACGACGTAGAGCGGGCCGCCGGGGCGTCGCACGACCAGTACCAGCGAAGCGGTGGAACCCTGGTCCGGCTCCCGGGGAGTGTGCGAGAAGCCGAGATGATCCTCCAGGCTTTCGAGCGGGAGGGGGCGAGCCCTCGAGTCACGACCCTCGCTGGACTCGAGGCCACCGAGGACAACCTGAGGACGGCCTTGATCGGCAAGCGCTACGTGCACCTCGCCACCCACGGCCTGGTGAACGAGGAGGGCGGGGCCCTCTTCGCAGCCCTCGCGCTGACCCCGCGGAAGGATGGCGCCGCCCACCCCGGGGACGACGGGCTCCTCCACCTCTCCGAGATCTACCGGCAGAAGCTCCACTACTGCGAGCTGGCCGTCCTCTCGGCGTGCCGCAGCCATGGTGGATACCGGGTGGGTGGGGAGGGAGTATTCGCCCTCTCGCGCGGGTTCCTGGTGGCCGGCGCCTCGCGCGTGGTGGCCAGTCAGTGGAGCGTGGACGACGCCTCCACCGCGGCCCTGATAGGCGCCTTCTTCCGCAACGTCGCTGCAGCCGAGGAAGGCGAGGGGACGGTCGACTTCGCGCGCGCCCTGTGGGACGCCAAGCGGGAGATTCGATCCCAGGAGCGCTGGTCGGCGCCCTTCCACTGGGCGCCGTTCATCCTGACGGGAGTCGAGTGAGGGCCGGATCGCTCGCGCCATCAGCGAGTGACGGGAGACCGACGAGCCCGGGCCTCCACCGGGATCAGGGCCTTCCCGCTCCGCCCGAAAGCACCCAGGCAGCCCAGTCCCGGACCGGATGCCCCGCGTTGCGCATGATGGTCTTCGCCCTCCACAGCGCCTCCGCCACGGGCAGTCTCTCGACCCAGAGTCCGGTGTAGAAGAGCTCCATGAGCTTGCGCGTGGCCGCATCGTCCACCTTCCAGAGGCTCGTGATCGCGCTGCGGGCACCGGCGATGTGGAGAGCGGTCTGGAGGGACTGGATTCCCTGCCCGGCGCGGCGGATTCCGACGTTCGTCTCGCAAGCCGATAGGACCGCAAGCTCACAGCACGCCAGATCCAACGTAGCCAACTCCTCGGCGGTCATGATCCCGGATACACGGCCGAGGGAATCCGTGCCCCGGTTCGCCCCCGCGAGGGCGAGGCCGCACAGCGTTATGGGCGCGAGACCGGTGACGCGTCGCTCGGCGGTCATGAGGAGCCCGGGTTGCTCTCCATCGCGAATCGGAGCGGGGTCGAGGAGCGACTTCACGGTCTCGGGGGCAAACCAACCATGGGTGGCCAGATGCAGATAGCGAACGTCGCCTGCCGATCGATGGAGGGCGCCGCGGGTCGCGTCCTTCCCCGCCAGGAGATGCGCCGCGCCCTCGAATCGTCCCTCGAAGAGACCGCGAATCGATGCGATCTCCGCACCTGTCTGGGAGAGGGAAGCGAAGAGCTCGCGGCCGTTGCGCGTGCTCGATTCGATGGGTGCGGCAGCGATCGTGCCCACCCCTTTCCCGGTGTCCTCGGCGTCGTAGTCGGGATTGCCGAGCACCAGCAGCGCAGGCTCACCTTGGATCCGCGGAGGGGGTGCGATCAGTCGTACGCATGAGCTCTGGATCACGACCCGCACACGATCCCCCAGCCGTGCCGGGCTCGGTCCTTCTGAGGAACCCGCGGGCAGAGCATCCAGGGGCACCAATCAGACCAGATCGTCGGGGCAGACGAGAAGCGTCGTCACGTCCTCGCCAGCGGCGGCGAGCAAGGGATCGAGGAGCTTCTCGCGTAGCAGCGTGCCCGCACGGCGCTCCACCGACTCCTTCGTGTCGGACGGCTCTACGGCGACTCCTCTCGTTTCCGCCTTGATCGGTTCGCCCAACGCCGCTCGCCATGTGGTCAGGAGCGATTCGAGCTCGGATGCGGACCCGAGCTCCAGCCGAATCAGCTTTCCATCTCCCCTCAGGACGTCAGCGAGGAGGTGGTCGTCTCGAAGCGGTATCAGTCCAGTGTCGAGGGGGTGATCGCCCAAGCCGTAGCGGAGGAATCCCACCAGGGCGGCATGCTCCGGAAGGGACGAGGCGAGTGCCTCGAGGGAGATCTCTGCGTGCTCGACGCCCCGTTTCGCAAGCGCCGCGCGAAACGCCCTGTCAGAGCGATCCCGGCGAAAGAAGAGCTCGTTCAAATCACTGCGTAGGGCCTCAGGCGAGGCTCCGGCTCGCGATGCCCTGACCACGAGGTCGTTCACGGAACGGCGTGCCTGCACCGCAGCCTCCCGGAGCCGTCGCAGTTCCTCATCCGTGGTCGAGAGTGCCGAGATGGTCAGCGCTTCGGTAGCGACGGTGCGCCGGATCTCGATCAGCTCGAAGAGAGCCTTCGCTTCCGCGCTATCGGAGCGATCGCTCAGGAAGATGACGAAATCGAGCGCACGCACATCGACTTCGAGAGCCTCGCGCGCTTCCCGAGGTGAGAGCATGGCGGCCGACTTCGCATGCTCACGCATCCCACGCACAATGGCAGGTAGATGCGTGCGCGCGCCGGCAAGGTCTCCAAGGGCCGCCTTCCTGCACGCGACGCCTACCCGTGCCTGAAGGAGAAGCGGGTGTTCAGCGGGGAGGGTCCGCTCGCACCCCTCGAGCACCATTTCCTCCAGCGCGCAGGCGCCCGAGAGATCGCCCATCCGCTTCAGCGTAGCGGCCAGGTTCACACGGGCCGCAAGGAGGTCCGGGTGCTCTCTGGGAACGATCCGCGAGAGGACTTCGATCACGGCCTCCTCGAGCTCGCGCGCCTGCGCGAGCTCGCCCGTCCCCCGCAGCGTGATCGCCAGGTTCTGCCGGGCATCGAGGAGATCGGGATGCTCGGGGGGGAGCCTTCGCTCGCGAGCCTCCAGCACTGCCTCCTCCAACGCACGCGCGCCCGCCCAATCGCCGGTCCTCTTCATCGCGATCGCGAGGTTCTGCTGCGCGATACGGTAGTCGTGCTGGTCCGCGGGGAGGTTTCGCTCGCGAGCCTCGAGCACCTCCTCGAAGATCGCCCGGGCACCGATGAGATCCCCCATCTCGAACATCGCCGCCGCAAGGTTGTTGCGCGCATCGAGCAGGTTCGGGTCACCGGCGGGGAGGTGTTGCTCGCAGGCCTCGACGACCGCTTCGAAGATCGTCCGCGCCCCGTGCAGGTCACCCATTTTGTGCATCGTCGTCGCGAGGCTCTCACGCGTATTGGGGAGGTCCATGCGATCCGCGGGTGGGTCCTGTCCAAAGGCCTCCAGCGCGGTCTCCAGGAGCTGGCGAGCGCCGGCGAGATCGCCCATCTGCCGCAGCGTGATCGCCAGGTTCCTCCGGTCCCCGAGGAGATCGGGGTGATCCGCGGGGAGGGTTCTCTCACGAGCCTCGAGCACGTCCGCAAAGAGCACTCGAGCGCTGGCGAGCTCGCCCATCCATGACAACGTGCTCGCGAGGCTCATGCGCGCATCGAGGAGCTCCGGGTGATCGGCGGGAAGGGTCCGCCCGCAGGCCTCGACCACAGCCTCCCCGAGAGCGCGCGCATCGGCGAGATCGCCCATCTCCCTCATAGTGTCCGCAAGGCGCAATCGCGAAAGGATGAGCGCGCGGTGATCAGCGGGAAGGACACGCTCCCAATGCGCGAGCGTGATTGCGCCGGCCTGTCGCTGGGAGCGGAAATCGCGTGCGCGATAGGCAATCGCCGCGAGGTGATCGAAGATCCCTGCGATCTCTCCACTCCATTCGGCGTCCTCAACCTCGAGGAGCTCGTCCGCGGTCTGGACAAGCAGCCCCTGCACAGCCTCGACGGCTCCCGTACTCAGCAGCCTCGACATCTCAGCCAACGCTTCCTGGCCGCGCTTCGCCGCTTCCCGGGTTGCGTCCGTCTCGGGCGCAGCCATGAGGTGAAGCGCCATGGAGCCGGTGGCATCGATGGGTCCGGCCACCAGGACTGCAAGGGAGTCCCCCCTCTCCACCGCAAGGTTGATGTAGGGGGTGTTTCCGCCTCCTGAGTCCTCGTCTCTCGCGATGGCGCGAGCCTCCATCACGTCATCGACCTGAAGGGCGAGGTCGAGCTCCGACGTTGTCCATAGATGCAGCCTCCCCTCGAACTCCGCCACGTATTCGACCACCAGAGTCGGCCCGTGGCCGTCGATCAGCACCGGGTCATCGGTGGTCAGCTCCAGCTCGAGGACCCGATCGAAGAGGCACGGGGGCTCAGGCTCGGAAGCCTGTGGCGGGGCGACCGAACACAGCGCGAGAAGGGCTGTCAGCATGGCGATCGAGGGGCACGAATCCAGGGGATAGGTGATCCAGATGCG
>CAZDQL010000016.1:0-88374 GCA_964507325.1 uncultured Planctomycetaceae bacterium
ACCCCCCCCCGAGACTCTCCGAGTTACGGGGGGACTTCCTCTCTCCCGCAAACCGGGCGAGGGCGGTGAGCGTGGGGGGTGGGCCCCCTGCGCCTCTCGCTGTCCGGACCACGAGGGAGCCCCCCTGCGTCATCACCCCCGCCCCGTTGCGGCGCTCCGACGGCAGATCGATACTCCAGCCTCCTCCCTCAGTGCCGCCCGATTCGTCATGCCCCATCGACTCTCCCTCACGCTCCTCCTCCTCGCCCTCCCCCTCGCCAGTCAGCCCCTCCACGCGCAGGGCGAGCCGACCGTCATCCAGGAGCTCGTCGCCGAGGGGACCGAGCGCAGCCAGGTCTGGAGCACGCTCGAGTTCCTCAGTCACGACATCGGTCCGCGCCTGACCGGCTCCACCAATCTGGCGCTCGCCAACGCCTGGACGCGCGACGAGTTCCATCGCATGGGGCTCTCGAACGTACACCTCGACCACTGGGGCGAGATCCCCGTGCGCTTTGACCGGGGACCTTGCCGGGCGCGCATGGTCGCTCCCACCGAGCGCGAGCTGCAGTTCACGGCCCGGGCTTGGAGCCGCGGGACGGAAGGACCCCTGCGCGCACGAGTCGTCGAGCGCCCCGAGACCCTTCAAGAGCTCGCAGCTTGCCGCGCCGAGCTCGACGGCGCTTGGGTCCTGACCAAGGCCCGCGAACGCGGGCGGCGAGGCCGGCGGCCGAATGACGAGACCGAGGAGCAGCGGCTCGAGCGCGAACGGGCCGCGGAGATCGCCAGCACCATCGAGGAGGCGCTGCGCACGATCCCCGTCGCCGGACGACTCACCTCCAGCCGCAACGACCTGTGCATCACCGGCGGCGTCCGGGGTTGGCGTGAGCTCACCATGGAGACCCTCCCCGAGGGGGTCGAGGTCACCATCCGGCGCAGCGACTACGAGGCCCTCGCCGGGGCGCTGGAGACGGGCGCCGAGGTCCTGGTCGAGGTCGATCTCGCCCACCACTTCGTCGAGGGCCCCTTCCCCCTGCACAACACCGTGGCCGAGATCCCCGGCACGGACCTGGCGCACGAGATCGTGCTCATGTCCGGTCACCTCGATACCTGGGACGGTCCCGGTACCCAGGGCGCCCAGGACAACGGGACCGGTTGCGCGGTCATGCTGGAGGCGGCGCGCATCCTCTCGACCGTGGGCGTGCGGCCACGGCGCACCATCCGCTTCTGCCTCTGGACCGGCGAGGAGCAGGGCCTGCTCGGCTCCCGGGCCTACGTGGCGTCCCTGTCCGAGGAGGAGCGCGGGCACATCTCCGCCGCCCTCGTCGAGGACGGCGGCACCAACTACCAAGGGGGCTTGGTGTGCATCGAGTCGATGCGCGAGATGCTGGACCGCGCCATCGCTCCGGTGGTGACCGCCTTCCCGGACTTCGAGATCGCCAACGTGGTGCGCGACCGCATGCCCCGGGGCGGAGGGAGCGACCACGCCGCCTTCAACCGCGTCGGGATCCCCGGCTTCTTCTGGATCGAGAAGGGGATCGGTGGACGCGAGCAGAAGAACTACTCCTTCATCCACCACACCCAGCACGACACCACCCGCTACGCGATCGAGGAGTACCTGGTGCAGTCCGCGACCTGCTCCGCGGTGGTGGCGTACCAGCTCGCCATGGCGGACGGCCTCTTGCCGCGGGAGGTCCCCGGCGACGACGCTTCAGGCCCGCCGCCCGACCAGAGCTTCCGGTCGATCGACGGACCCCTGACCGGCGCCTGGCTGGGAACCCTGACCGGGGAGGAGGTCATGGGGGTGCCCTTCACAATCACCCTCGACATGGCCGAGGACGGTCGGGTTCGCGGCGAGATCACCTCGAGCATGGGCAAGGGGCACCTACGCGAGGGGAGTTGGGACGCCGACGAGCTGCAGACCCGCCTGAGCGGCGAGAGCGACCTTGGCCCTTTCACGCTGGAGGCGAAGCTCACGAATGGGCACCTGGTGGGGACCCTGATCCTGGGGCAGGAGCTCCCCTTCGAGGCGCGACGGCCCCCCACCGTTCCGACCCCCATCAGCGGCGTCTGGACCGCTCACATCCCCGAACGCGACGCCACCCTGCGCCTGCGCTTCGAAGTGGGAGAGGGGGGGGAGCTCTACGGCTGGTTCTCCTCCTCTCTGTCGAGCTCCCCCCTGCACGGTGGACGCTGGAACGCCGAGGAAGCCACCCTGCGCTTCGAGTACGACAACCCCTTCGCTGGACGCCTCGAGGTCAAGGGCAGGCTCGAGGGGGACGCCATCACCGGCACCATCGGAGGTCGGATGGACTTCCACGCCACGCGGGAGAAGGGGAGCGAGGACGGCTGATCGCGCCCAGCGCGAAGCTATGACTGCACGGCGACTCCTCCCGCTCCTCCTCCTCCCGGTCGCCTGTTCCGGCGCCGGGGACCCCGGTGCCGTCGAGCCTCCCGACCAAACCGCCCTGGAAGCGGCCTGCGCGGCGGTCGACGGGGCGATCGAGGCGGGGGAGATCCCCGGGGCGGTGCTCCTGGTCGGGCGTGGCGAGGAGGTGCTGTTGCGGCGTGCCTTCGGTCTGCGCGCCGCGGAACCCGTGGCCGAGCCGATGAGCGCCGACACGCTCTTCGACCTGGCCTCCCTGACCAAGGTGGTGGCCACCGCCACCAGCGTGATGCGCCTGGTGCAGCAGGGGCGCGTCCAGCTCTCCGACCCCGTGGCTCGCCACCTCCCCGACTTCGCCGCTTCCGGCAAGCAGGGGATCACCGTCGAGGAGCTCCTGCTGCACCGCGGTGGCCTGGTCGCCGACAACCCCCTCGAGGACTACGCCCTGGGGGCGGAGGAAGCCTGGCGCCGGATCCTGGCCTCGGAGCCCGCGTCCCCCCCCGGCGAGCGCTTCGTCTACAGCGACGTGGGCTACATCGTGCTGGGGCGTCTGGTGGAGGCGGTCGACGGCCGCAGCCTGGATCGCTTCGCCCGGGAGGAGGTCTTCGAACCCCTCGGCATGCACGCCACCCGTTTCCTCCCCGATCCCGAGCAGGTGGACGTCTGCGCCCCCAGCGAGCGGGACGTGCAGGGAGCTTGGCTGCGGGGAGTCGTCCACGATCCCCGGGCGCGCGCCCTGGGGGGTGTGGCGGGACACGCCGGTCTCTTCTCCACCGCCGACGACTTGGCGCGCTGGTGCCGGGCGATCCTCGCCGGTGGCGCGGGGGTGCTGGAGAGCGCCAGCGTGGCGGAGATGACCCGCCCGCGCTGGCTCCCCGACGGCAGCGGCGGGCGCAGCCTGGGCTTCGACGTCGACACCCGCTACTCCAGCGCCCGCGGCTCAGTCTTCGCGCGCGGGGCCTCCTTCGGTCACACCGGCTTCACGGGGACCTCCCTCTGGCTCGACCCGGAGAGCGACTCCTTCGTGATCCTGCTCACCAGCCGTCTGCACCCCGACGGAAAGGGCTCGGTGGTCCCGCTGCGCGCCGCGGTGGCGACCGCCGTGGGCCGCGCCCTCGCTCCGGCCGCGGCCCCCGCCGCAGTGGCGACCGGTGCGGACGTCCTGGCGGAGGAGGGGTGCGCGCGCTTGGCGGGGAGGCGGGTCGCTCTGCTCACCAACGTCACCGGCCGCACCCGCGCGGGGGAGCGCACCGTGGACGTGATTGCCCGAGCCGAGGGGGTCGAGCTGGCCGCGATCTTCACCCCCGAGCACGGCTTCCACGCGCGCGACGAGGGCGAGATCCCCTCCGGCACCGACCCCGCCACGGGGGTACCGGTCGTGAGCCTCTACGCCGAGGCTCGCCGCCCCGATCCCGCGCGCCTGGCGGGGTTGGACCTCTTGGTGGTCGACCTGCAGGATGTGGGCACGCGCTTCTACACCTACGCCACCAGCATGGGCTACGCCATGGAGGTGGCCGGCGAGTGCGGCGTGGCCGTGATGGTCCTCGACCGCCCGAATCCGATCACGGGGACGCGGGTGTGGGGGCCCTGCGCCGATCCCGAGCGCCTCTCCTTCATCACCTACCGTCCCATCCCGGTGGTGCACGGTCTCACGATCGGTGAGCTGGCGCGGCTCTACGTCGAGCACTTCGGCCTGCGCTGCGAGCTCGAGGTGGTCCCCTGCCGGGGGTGGCGGCGCGCGATGTGGTGGGACGAGACGGGGCTGACTTGGATCGATCCCTCCCCCAACCTGCGCGCTCCCGAGCAGGCGCTGCTCTACCCCGCGGTCGGTCTCCTCGAAGGGAGCAACCTCTCCGTCGGGCGGGGCACCGACGAGCCCTTCGAGCGTTTCGGGGCGCCCTGGATCGACGGGCTCGCCCTGGCCCGGGTCCTCAACGACGTGCCCCTGGCCGGCATGCGCTGCACCCCGATCGAGTTCACTCCCCGCGCGGAGCCCCACGCGGGAGTGCTCTGCGGGGGAGTGCACCTGAGCGTGCTCGACCGGGAGGCGGTGCGTCCCGTCGAGGCCGGTCTCGCGATCGCCTGGCACCTGAACCGCCTGCACGGGAGGGAGTTCGAGGTGGCCGAGGTCGGTGCCCGCCTGGTGAACCACGAGGCCTGGAGCGCGCTGATGACGAGCGACGACCCCGGCGCCCTCTCGGAGGGGTGGGCCGAGGAGCTGGAGGAGTTCCGGAAAGCGCGCGAGCGGGTGCTGCTCTACGACTGACGCGTCAGGTGAAGAGCAGCTCCAGATCCTGCGCCGTGAGCCGACTCAAGAGGGCGTCGTCGGTGGTGAGCAGGGCGTCCGCCAGGGCGCGCTTCTCGTCCTGCAGGGCGAGGACCTTCTCCTCCACCGTGCCGCGGGTGATCAGGCGGTAGGCCAGCACGGCGCGCTCGCGGCCGATGCGGTGGGCGCGGTCGATCGCCTGCGTCTCGGCGGCGGGATTCCACCAGGGATCCATCAGGAAGACGTAGTCCGCCTCCACCAGATTGAGACCCAGCCCGCCCGCCTTGAGGCTCATCAAGAAGAGCGGGCAACCCGGGTCCTCGCGGAAGCGTCGCACCTGCGCCTCGCGGTCGCGGGTGCTGCCGTCGAGGTAGGCGTAGGGCTGACGGGCCGCGTCGAGGCGCCGGCGCAGGATCGCCAGGTGGGAGGTGAACTGGCTGAAGACCAGGGCCTTGTGCCCCGACTCCACCAGCTCCTCCAGGTGCGGCAGGAGCACGTCCAGCTTGGCGGAGCCCTCGTCGACGCGCGCCGCATCGATCAGTCCCGGGTGACAGGCGGCCTGGCGCAGACGCAGGAGGGCGGTCAGCACCTCGAAGCGCGCGGCCCCGCCGGAGAGGATCGAGCTGCGGTAGTGGGTCCGCAGGGCCTCGTACTCCCCGAGCTGGTCGACGTCCGGTTCGCACCACAGGATCTGCTCCAGCTTGGGGGGCAGGTCGGGCAGGACCTGCTCCTTGGTGCGCCGCAGGATGAAGGGGCGCAATGCGGCAGCCAGGAGGTGCCGCCCTCCCTTGTCGAGGGCGCGCTCCCCACGCGCTGAAGCGAGCTGGCGGAAGATCTGCGCCCTGCCGAGCATGCCGGGATTCAGGAACTCGAAGAGGCTCCAGAGCTCCCGCAGGTGGTTCTCCACCGGAGTGCCGGAGAGGGCCAGACGGTGGCGCGCCACCAGGAGGCGCGAGGCCTTCGCCGAGTGACTGCGGTGGTTCTTGATCGCCTGCGCCTCGTCGAGGACGACGTAGTCGAAGGGGATCTCCTTCAGGGCCAGGATGTCGCGGCGCAGGATGCCGTAGGTGGTGAGCACCAGGTCGTGCTCGGGGATCACCTCCCGACGCGCGGTGCGCTCCGGGCCGGTGTAGGGCAGGACCGCCAGCTCGGGGGTGAAGCGCCGCGCCTCCGCCTGCCAGTTGAAGAGCAGCGAGCGCGGGACGATCACCAGGGAGGGGCGCGGGCTGGCGCCGGCGAGGCGGCGCTCCGCCAGGAGCGCCAGGACCTGCACCGTCTTGCCCAGCCCCATGTCGTCGGCCAGGCACCCCCCCAGCCCGGCGTCGCGCAGGAAGGCGAACCAGCCGAGGCCCACGCGCTGGTACGCGCGCAAGACGCCCTGGAAGCTCGCCGGCTCGGAGCGCGATTCCAGCCCCTCGAAGTCCGTCAGGACTCGACGCAGGCGCGCGAAGGCGGCGTCCACGTCCACCCCCGGACGGTCGGCCAAGAGGCGATCCAGGAGCCACCCCTGGCTGGAGCGGAAGCGCAGGGCCTCGCCCTCCCGCTGGCCGATCCCGTCGAGCAGGGCCCACTCCCGGCGCGCCACCTCCGGCAGGAGCCCCACGCTGCCGTCCTCCAGGGGGACGGTGAGCCGTCCCGCGTCGACGGCGGCCAAGAGGGCGGGCAGGGGCGCCAGCACCCCATCGAAGTCCAGTCCCCCCTGCAGGTCGAACCAGTCGACCCCTGAGCTCACCGTCACCGCCAGCAGGCCGTGTTCGCGCACCGTGGCGGCGCCGATCATCGCCGACCAGCCCTTCTGGCAGAGGCGCAGGACCAACTCGTCGGCGAGGTCCCTCTCGACGGCGCCAGCCGCCTCCCCCTCGGCGTGGATCCCGCCGGCATCGAGGAAGGCGCGCAGGGCCTCGCGCTCCGCCCGCCAGTTGCGGCGCCTCAAGCCTCCGCCCTCGGGATCGCTGAGCGCTCCCCGCGGATCGTCGGGACCGACCTCGAGGGACCCGTACTGGAAACGGATGCGGCAGGGGCAGAGGCGCCCTTCGCCCTCGCCCACCGTGAGGTGCGGGCGCGGCTCGACCTCGGGCAAGAGCAGCAGGCCGTCCCCTTCGAGCAAGGGGTGCCCCGCCAAGGCCGCCACGCGGTCGGCGAGGAGAGCGGCGTCGGCGAGGGGTGCCTCGACCGGCCCCCCGGCGACCAGGGCCGCCACCATGGCCCAGGCGCCGCGCGGATCGAAGCGCGCCACGCGCCCCTCGGTGAAGACCCAGGAGGGAGTGAGGTGGAGGGCGTCGGCGACCCCCAGGCGCTCCTCGCCACGGGCCAGGAAGCCGACCAGGCGCGCCCTGCGCTGCTCCTCGCTCTTCTCGAGCAGCAGGCCGAGCTCCCAGGGTGGCCGTGGGTCGAGATCCAGCGGCTCGCCCTCCTCCCGGCCGTGATGGTGCAGGAAGGTGCGCCCCGTCTCCGCCAGCAGCGGCAGGAGCAGGTCCAGGTCCGCCTCCTCCAGCCACCAGGCCCCACTGCCGCCGTAGCTCGACAGGTGGGCGCTGGGGGTCCAGGAGGAGCGGCGGGCGCCGCCGAGGGCGCGGAAGATGCGCAGGTCCAGACCGGAGCTCAGCGGCGGAGCGTCCTCCTGCTCGGGATTCAGGACGCGGCGCCGACCCCAGCGGTGGTTGCGCAGGCGCTCCCGCCAGAAGGGGCGCAGGACCAGCCCGCGCCCGCTCTTGGTGTCGTCCAGGTCCACCACGTAGAGGAACTGGGTGCCCGGGGAGCTGTCCCTGCGGATCAGCCCGTGCCACGGGTCGGGGGCCCCACGGCCCAACTCGTCGGCGACCGCGTCGAGTCGCGTCCTCCACAGCTCGCTCTGGGGATCGAGGGCGGTGAAAGTGGGTTGGGCCCCGGGATCGGCTGCCCGCGAGAGAGGAAGTCCGCGCTCGTCCACCTCCCGCACCGTGGCCCACAGGTGGCGGCAGGCCCCGGTGCGACGGAAGACGGGACAGGTGCAGACCCCGCTCCAGTCGGCGGGGGGCTTCAGCCTCAAGCTCACCTCGTGAGACTCGCGTCCGTGTACCGCCGCGTGCACGAAGTCGGCGCCGTCGTCTTCGATGACGACGATCTCGATGCGGTCGGGACCCCTGCCGCGCCCGCGGGTGCGGGCTGGCAGGAGGGGGCGCAAGTGCTCGGCGAGGCTCACGGGCCGAACTGCCTCCCTTCCGTGGGCATCCCGCACGCCGACGCTCTGATGCGCGTGTTCGAGGCCGCTTCCAGGGCGCCCCGCGGGCCACTCCCGCGCGGTGCTGATTCGTCCCCCATCCGCAGGGCCCGAGTCGATGGACGGACTCCACAAATCCCTGGTGGCAATTGGGTTACGGCAGAGACCCTGCTGGCGAGCACATCGAAGGGGGGCAGTTCACTCACGATGACAGGGGAACACGATGACAGGGGAAGGGGGCGCGCGGGAGGAGGTGTTCGGGGCTCGATCGCCCTCAGTTGCCGTCACCCTCCAGCCCCGCCAGACCGCGCTGCGCGGCCCCGTGGTCGGGATCGAGCTCCAGGGCGCGCTCGAAGGCCCGCCGGGCCTCGACCCGGCGACCCATGGCCCGGAGGGCGAGAGCTCGATAGTGGTGGAGTTGGGGGTTCGTGGCGTCGGAGGCGAGCAGGTCGTCGACGATGGCGAGGCTCCGGGGCGCCCGATCGCTGCGCAAGTAGGCGAGCGCTTGCAGTACGCGGTCCGCCGTGACCCCCTCCGGTGCCAGCTCCTCGGCGCGTTGGAGGACGGCCAGGGCCTCGTCCACCTCGTTCTGCTGCAGGAGCACCCACCCCAGGCGACTCTGGACCTCGTGGGAGGTGGGGTCCAGGGCCTCGGCGGCGCGCAGGGCGACCTCGGCCTCCTCCCAGAGCCCCTGCTCGACCGCCAATTCCGCGAGGTGACGGTGGGCCTCCAGACAGGTGGAGTCGAGCTCCACGATCGCCTGGAACTCCTCGTAGGCGCCATTCGTGTCGCCGCTGGCGAGGGTGGCCTCTGCGTGACGCAGACGCTCCGCGATCGGACCGGAGGGCGCGGGGCGGACCGGGGAGGCCGGCTGCACACCGGGGGAACTCTCCCGATCGGCGGCCGCCGGCTGGGGATGCGGGTCCCCCTGGGATTGGGCGGCCTCGACTGGTCCAGGGGTCCGGTGGGCACGGAACTTCGGCGTGGCCGCCGAATAGCCCGCCGTGGGGGGGTCCGGCGAGGCGCATCCGATGAGGAAGAGGAGCGGTAAGAATCGGGGAAGGTCCATCGCTCGGACCGGGATTGTAGCCGCCCAGGGGCGCGGAATCCCCAGCCAGCCGGGGGGGGCGTTCTCGAGCCGCACCCGGGCGCTCCCTCCGGGGCCGAGGCGCAGCTACACTCGAATCAATGGGTGCCCCGCGACTCAGCCTCCTCTTGCTCCCCTGCGCGCTCAGCTCCTCGCTGCAGCCGGGGGCGGGGGATCCGGCCAAGGGTCTGGCCACGATCGACGAGGACGAGGTCTCCCAGCACGTGCACTACTTCGCCTCGCCCACCCTGGAGGGGCGCGACTCGCCGAGCCGCGGCCTGATGCTGGCCGCGCGCTACGTCTGCGAGGCCTTCGCCGCGGCGGGGCTCGAGGCGGCGGGCGACAGCGTGGAATGCTGGGGAGAGGGCGCCTGGGCGCTGCCGGGATTGGAGGGGGAGAGCGAGCCACCCGCGTGGGCGACCCCTCCCTCGGGATCGGGCACCTACCTCAGGCCCTTTCACGCCACGAGCATTCGCGGGATGGACCGCCTGGCGATCCCCGTCCCCGAGCAGTGTCGGCTCGAGCTCCTGGTCGGCTCGGAGGATCCCGTCCCCTTCAGCTACGGGGAGGACTTCGTGCCCCTGCCCGGCTTCACCGGCGCCGCCAGCGGTGAGCTGGCTTGGGTGGGATTCGGGATCAAGAGTCGCAAGGAGCGCTACGACTCCCTGGCGGGGCTCGACTTGAAGGGCAAGGTGGCGTTGCTCCTGGAGGGGGAGCCGCGGCACCGCAGGGCCTTCGAGGGAGCCGAGGTGACCGCCGACGCGAGCGTGTGGAACAAGCTCGTGGCGCTGCGCGCCGCCAAGGCCGCCGGGGCGATCGTCGTGCGCCGCCCGCCGCCGCGGCCGAAGTGGATGCGCGCCGATCCGGACCCACCTCCCCTGGGCTTCCGCTACACCTGGGCGGCGTGGAACAGACCCTCCTCCGACCGGCGGCGGGGCGCGGGGGTCCCCGCCATCGAGATCAGCCCGGAGTGCGCCGAGGCGCTGCTCGGCAAGGACGCCCTGGCCCTGGCCCAGCGGCTCGACAAGAGCGCCAAGCCGTCGAAGGTCAGGGTCCGCGGGCGCCGCGTCTCCTTCGAGGCGGTCACCGCCGCCAAGCCCTTCTCCCTGCCCAACGTGGTGGGGATCCTCCCCGGCGCGGATCCCGCCCTGGCCGCCGAGGTGGTGGTCGTGGGGGCGCACCTCGATCACATCGGTGTCGGGGTGCGCGGACGCGTGGGGTACGGCGCGGACGACAACGCCTCCGGATCGGCTTGCCTGGTGGAGTTGGCCGAGGCCCTGGCGGTGGCGCGTCCGAAACGCACGGTGCTCTTCGCCGCCTTCGCCGGGGAGGAGGATGGCCTGCTCGGATCGGCGGAGCTGGTCCGAACGCCCCCTCTCCCGCTCGCGTCGATGGTGGCGATGGTCAACATCGACATGGTGGGGCGGGGCGATCGCCGCGAGGTCCACTGTCTGGGCCACCGGCAGAATCCGGGGATGGAGAAGGTCGTCACCCGCGCGCGAAAGCTGGCGCGCACGGGGATCCGCTCCGTGGAGTACTGCAACGACGCGGCGCTGTTCCGGCGCTCGGACCACTACTCCTTCCACCGCGTGGGCATCCCCACCATCTTCTTCTTCGAGGACTATCCCCTGGAGAAGAACTCCGACTACCACACTTGGCGCGACACCCCCGAGGGGGTCGACATGGAGAAGGTGACCGGTGTCGCGCGCCTGGTCTTCAACACCGCATGGATTCTGGCCGACGATTCCGAGCGCCTCGCCGCACCCCGCAACTGATCTTCCTCGCAGCGGCGAACCTGGTCGCCCTCGGCATCCTGCTCTACATGCTCGGGAGTGGGGGAGCGACGGCCGCCGCGGAGGACCAGGGCGGCGCAGCCGTCGCAGCGGACGCCGTCGAGGCGGGACCACTTCCGCCCGCAGAGCGTGCCGCAGAGGGCCGCACGACGATCGACCGCGCGCTACAGCGCCGGATCGAGTCGGCGATCGCGGCGGCGGTGCGGGACGGGGGGGCGCGCTCCAAGGGGCGCGTGACCTCCGCGAGCAGCGCGGTCGCCGTGCACGTGGTCGAGCTCGAGAGCGGTCTGGAGCGGGTGGCGATCCAGCCCGACCTGGCCCTGCGGCCGGCGAGCAACATGAAGCTCGTGACCGCCGCCGCGGCGCTGGTGCTGCTCGGCGTCGACTGGCACTTCGAGACCGTCTTCGAAGCGGCGGGGACGCTGGCGGACGGGACCCTGGAGGGGGACCTGGTGGCGCGGGCGGCGGGGGATCCCCTCTTCCGCCACGACGGGGACGGAGGGCTCGACCCCTGGCTGGACGCGCTCGCGCGGGAGCTCGGCGCCGCGGGGATCGAGCGGGTGAGCGGAGCCCTGGTCCTGGACGAGGCCGGCTTCGCCATCCCCGGGCCTGGACCCGGTTGGCCGAACGCGGCGGACCACTGGCAGGAGTACTGCGCCCTCTCCGGCGGCTTCAGCGCCAACGCCGGCTGCATCACCGCCGAGGTGCGCCCCGGAGCGGTGGGGGGGGCGGCGCGGGTCCGGGTGCGGCCACGGAACCACGGACTGCAGCGCAAGGGGACGGTCTCCACCAGCGCGCGGCGCTCGCGCCTGAACCTGGCGGTGGAAGCGCGCTCGCGCGGTTTGACGGTGCGCGGGACGATCCCCGCCGACGTCACCACCTACCAGACGCGCTTCGCCTACCCCGATCCGGTGGAGCTCTTCGGGCACGCCGTGGTGGGGGGGCTCGCGCGCCGGGGCCTCTCGATCGAGGGGGGCTTTCGCCGCCAGCGCGACGCTCCCGGCGGCGCGGCCGTCGCGCGGTTGCGCTCCCCCCTGGAGCCCCTGCTGGTGCCGATCCTGGAGCACTCGAACAACTCCGTGTCGGATCAGCTCTTCCTGGCGCTCGGTCACGCGACCCAGGAGCGCGGAGACCGCACCGGGGGGGCGGCCGCCAGCGCTCTGGCTCTCGAGCGACTCGGCATCTCCACGCAGGGGTTCGCCCAGGTCGACGGATCGGGGCTCTCCCGGGAGAACCGCGTCTCGCCGCGGCAGCTGACCGCCCTGCTCGGCGCCGTGCAGCGCGGGGACCCCGCGGCCGCGCGGGCCTTGCGGGAGGCGCTGCCGCTGGCGGGCGAGAGTGGCGGACTCGAGGGTCGCATGCAGAGGGATCCCGCCCGCGGGCGAGTGCGAGCCAAGACCGGCTTCATCGGCGGCACCAGCGGCCTCTCGGGGGTGGTCGAGACCTTGGACGGGCGCACGCTGTGCTTCTCGATCCTGGTCTCCTACCCGCGCGTCGACGGGCTGAACACCCACGTCTGGAAACCGCTCCAGGATCGGATCTGCGAGCTACTGGTGGAGAGTGAGGGACGGGAATGAGCGCTGAGCTGAACCGGGCGGCACGAGTGGAGATCCTGTCCGTCGCCCACGAGGCGGCCCTGGAGGCGGGGGAGATCCTCCTGACCCACTTCGGTCACCTGGAGGCCTCCGAGATCGGGACCAAGGGCGTCGCCCGCGACCTGGTGACCGCCGCCGACCTGGCCAGCGAACGGCTGCTGGTGGCTCGCCTGCGCGCCGCCTTCCCCGACCACGCCATCGAGGCCGAGGAGGAGGTGTGCGACTCGGCGAGCGACCGCCCGCGCTGGTTCCTCGACCCCCTCGACGGGACGATCAACTTCGTGCACCGCCTGCCCTGCTTCGCGGTCTCGATGGGACTCTACTCGGGGGGCGTGCCCGAGGTGGCGGTGGTGCACGCCCCGCGCTTGGGGGAGACCTTCCACGCCACTCGCGGGGGAGGCGCCTGGCAGGGGGAGCGGCGCATCGCGGTTTCCGACAAGGAGAGCCTGGGGGAGTCGATCCTGGCCACGGGCTTCCCCTACCGCCGCAACGAGCTCGCCCACTCCAACCTGGAGAACTTCAATCGCTTCTTTTACGACGTGCGCGGCCTCAGGCGCATGGGGTCGGCGGCGGTGGACCTGGCCTACGTCGCCGACGGGCGCCTGGACGGGTTCTGGGAGCTGCACCTGGCCCCCCACGACGTGGCCGGAGGCGCCCTGCTCGTGCGCGAGGCGGGGGGGGTGGTGACCGACGCGGACGGGGGCGAGGACTGGCTGCGGGGGGGCCACATCGTCGCCTCAGGAGCGGGGATCCACGCCGCCATCCGCGAGCGAGTCGAGCGCGGGGAGTAGGCCCGCCGCCGCGGCTTCCGTGGCACGGTCCCCTCTGCTAATCTGTGAGGCTTGCACCCCTGCACCCCACACCCGACGAAGCCCCCGCCAACCCCCTCCCGGAGGGCCCCCGACAGGCCCCAGGACCCCCGTGAACCGCGATTGAACCCCATGAAGGCTCGAGAGGAGCAGGGGTGCATCCGGATCCGCGGCGCCCGTCAGAACAACCTCGCGGGGGTCGACGTGGACCTGCCGCGCGACGCCCTGGTGGCGGTGACCGGGGTCTCCGGTTCGGGGAAGTCCTCCCTGGCCTTCGACACCCTCTTCCGGGAGGGGCAGCGGCGTTTCCTGGAGACCCTCTCCGCCTACGCCCGACAGTTCCTCGGTGGTCTCCACAAGCCGGACGTGGAGCGGATCGAGGGGCTCTCGCCGGCGATCGCGGTCGACCAGCGCTCGATCCCCCGCGGCGCGCGCTCCACGGTGGGGACCCTGACGGAGGTGGTGGATCACCTGCGGGTGCTCTTCGCCCGGGCGGGGGTGGCCCACAGCCCCTGGTGCGGGCTGCCGGTGGAATCGCGCACCGCCGAGTCGGTGGTGCAGGAGCTCCTGCGCGAGTACGCGGGGCAGCGGGTGCAGGTCCTGGCGCCGGTGGTGCGCGATCGCAAGGGCGAGCACCGGGCCCTCTTCGCCGACCTCCGCAAGAAGGGCTTCGCGCGGGTGCGGGTCGACGGGGTCCTGTCGCGCATCGAGGAGGTCGGGGAGCTGTCGCGCTACAAGCGCCACTCGATCGAGGTGGTGATCGACCGCCTGAAGCCGGACCCCGACCAGCCGGGGCGGCTGAGGGAAGCGGTGGACGGCGCCCTCGAGCTCGGTGAGGGGGAGCTGATGCTCCTGACCACCGACGGGGACCAGCGCCTCTCGACCCTGGCGGTCTGCCCCGAGACGGGGCGCGAACTGCCCCCCCTCGAGCCGCGCCTCTTCTCCTTCAACTCCCCCCACGGCGCCTGTCCGACCTGCTCCGGATTGGGGGAGCTGCGAGCCCCCAGCGCGGCCGGGGTGGTGGCGGACCCCGACCTCTCGATCCGCGAGGGGTGCTTGGCGGTCACCCGCGCCAAGGGTGGCGGGCTCACCTTCCCGCGGGTCAGCTTCGAGTTCCTCGAGAAGGTGGCGGCGGCTTCCGGCTTCGACCTGGACACCCCCTGGAGGGAGCTCCCCCCGGGGGCGCGGCGGGTGATCCTCAAGGGCGCCGGCGAGCGGCGCTTCGAGGACCAGGGGGGGTGGAACGGCGCGAAGCACCGCGGTCGCTACCGCTGGCGGCGGAAGTTCCGCGGCGTCCTGGGGGAGCTGGAGCGCACTTGGCGCCGCGGCAGTCAGAAGCGGCGGGTGGATCGCTTCCTCGCGACCCGCACCTGCCCCGACTGCGGCGGCTCGCGCCTGAACGAGGCCGCGCGGCACGTGCGGCTCGGCTCCACCACCCTGCCGGAGCTCAGCGCCCTGCCGGTGGCGGACCTGGTGGGTGCCCTGGAGGCCCTCGAGCTCACCCCGCGCCAGGAGCGCATCGCCCGCGACCTGGTGGCGGAGGTGGCGCGGCGCACCGAGTTCCTCTGTCGGGTGGGGCTCGGGTACCTGAGCTTGGACCGGGCGGCGGACAGCCTGTCGGGGGGCGAGGCGCAGCGCATCCGCCTCGGCGCCCAGCTCGGAGCGGGGCTGCAAGGGGTGCTCTACGTGCTCGACGAGCCCTCGATCGGGCTGCACGCGCGCGATCACGATCGACTCCTCTCCGCCCTGCGCCAGCTGGTGGAGGCGGGCAACGGCGTGGTGGTGGTGGAGCACGACGAGGCCACCCTGCGCGCCGCGGACTGGCTGATCGACGTGGGGCCGGGGGCGGGGGTCCACGGCGGGCGCGTGGTCGCGTCCGGTCCACCGTGGGAGGTGGCGCGCGCCGACACCCCCACCGGCGCGCTGCTGCGCGGCGAGATCGGCATGCCTAGCCCCGACGCGCGCCGCGCGGGGGACGGGCGGCGCCTGCGCCTCGAGGGGGCGCGCGCCTTCAACCTGAAGGGGATCGACGTCGAGCTGCGCCTCGGCACCCTGACGGTGGTGACGGGGGTCTCCGGCTCGGGGAAGTCGACCCTGGTCGACCGCACCTTGCGCCGGGCGGTCCTGCGCCACCTGGAGCGCGAGACGGGCGAGGCGGGGGAGCATGACGCCCTGGTCGGGGTCGAGGCGATCGAGGACCTGGTGGTGGTGGACGCCGCCCCGATCGGCCGCACGACCCGCTCGAACCCGGCCACCTACACCAAGGTTCTGACCCCGATCCGGGACCTCTTCGCCGCCCTGCCGGAGAGCCGCCTGCGCGGCTACGACAAGTCGCGCTTCTCCTTCAACGTGGCAGGCGGGCGCTGCGAGGCCTGTCTCGGGGCGGGGGCGACCCTGGTGGAGCTGCAGTTCCTCTCGCCGGTCACCGTGCCCTGTTCCGAGTGCGGCGGCAAGCGCTTCCAAGCGGAGACGCTCGACGCGCGCTACCGGGGGCACTCGATCTGCGACGTCTTGGAGCTCACCGCCGCGGAGGCGCTGGAGCTCTTCGCCGACCATCCCAAGATCGCACGCCCCCTGGGCCTGATGGTGGACGTGGGGCTCGGCTACCTGAGTCTGGGGCAGCCCTCCACCACCATCTCCGGCGGGGAGGCGCAGCGGCTGAAGCTCGTGACCCACCTGCAGAAGCGCGGCAAGGGGCACACCCTCTACCTGCTCGACGAGCCCACCACGGGCCTGCACCAGGAGGACGTGGGGCGGCTGGTGGCCACTCTGCAGAAGCTCGTCGACCGCGGGCACACCGTACTGGTCGTCGAGCACAACCTGGAGCTGATCCAGGCCGCGGACCAGGTGATCGACCTCGGCCCCGAGGGGGGAGAGGCCGGTGGCGAGCTGGTGACCGCCGGCACCCCCGAGGAGGTCGCCGCTTGCGAGGCCTCCCACACCGGCGTCGCCCTGCGCGCACTGGGGGCGCGTCGCACGCGCCCGCGCCGCGCTCGCCGCCGCGCCGCCGCCACCGCGGGGCGGGAGATCTGCCTCGACGCGGTTCGCACCCACAACCTGCGGGGGATCGACGTGCGCATCCCGCGCGACTCGCTGACGGTGGTCACCGGACCCTCAGGCTCCGGCAAGAGCTCGCTCGCCCTCGACACGATCCACGCCGAGGGGCGGCGGCGCTTCGTGGAGTCCCTCTCCACCTACGCGCGTCAGTTCCTGGGGACCCGCGACCGCCCGCCCTTCGAACGCGCGGAGGGGCTGGGTCCCTCCGTGGCGGTGGAGGCGTCCACGGTGGGCTCCCACCCGCGCTCCACAGTGGCGACCACGACCGAGCTCTCCGACCACCTGCGCGTGCTCTTCGCCCGGGGGGGGAGGGCGCGCTGTCCCGAGCACGGCGAGCTCCTGGAGCGGCGCGACCCCGCCGGGGTGACGCGGCGCATCTCGAAGGACGTGGCCGCGGGGGAAGCGGCGGGTCCGGCGGGGTGGATCCTGGCTCCGATCGACACGGCGCTGGGCGACGGGGAGCGGGACTGCGTCGCTACGCTGGAGCGCCTGTCCCCCGGCTGGCGCGCGGCGGGATTCCTGCGGGTCCTGATCGACGGCGAGGAAGCGCGCCTCGACGAGCCCTTCTCCAGCGTCGCCCCCACGGCGCGTCTCGACCTGGTGATCGATCGCACCCGCATGGGCACGCGGCAGCGCGCGCGCATCGCCGAGGCGGTGGAGCAGGCGGCGGCGGTCTCCCACGGGCGGCTGTCGGTCCTCTTGCGCGACGGGACCCGGGTGGAGTACTCCACCTCGGGGGCCTGCACCCGCTGCGGCTTCCAGCTCGATCAACCCCTGGAGCCGCGGCACTTCTCCTTCAACACCCACGTGGGGGCCTGCCCCGCCTGCGACGGACTGGGCGCCCGGGTGACCTGCGACGCCGAGCTCCTGGTGGTCCACCCGGAGCGCGCCCTCACCGACGGGGCGATCCCCGGCAAGCTCGGGCGCTACCTCACCAAGGGCAAGGGCTACTACGAGATGCTCCTGCGGCGGGTGGCGCGAGCGCACCGCATCGACCTCGAGCGCCCGGTGGAACGGCTGACCGAGCGCCAGCGGGAGCTGCTCCTCTTCGGACGCGGAGCGCGGGAGCGCTACCGGGTGTCCCTCGAGAAGAGCACCCGCAACCTGGACCTCACCGACGAGTTCACGGCGGACTGGCCCGGTCTCTGCGGGCACATCGACGCCTGGCACCGCAAGACCGACGATCCCGATTGGGCCGCCATCCTCGAGACGGTGATGACGCGGCGGCGCTGCCCCGAGTGCCAGGGGGAGCGGCTGGCCCCGGCGCCGCGGGCGGTGACCCTGGCGCGCAAGCGCCTGCCCGAAGTGCTGGCGATGACCGTCGAGGAGGCGCGGCGCTGGATCGGGAAGCTCAGGCTGCGGGCCGACCTGCGCGAGGCCGTGGCGCCGGTGGTGGCGGAGATCGCCGGTCGCCTGGAGCTCCTGGAGAAGGTGGGGCTCGGCTACCTGAGTCTCGATCGCGGCACCTCCACCCTGTCGGGGGGGGAGGCGCGCCGCGTGCGGCTCTCCGCCAACCTGGGCTCGGAGCTGGTGGGGGTCTGCTACGTCCTCGACGAGCCGACGGTGGGGCTGCACCCCCGGGACGTGGCGGCGCTCACCGGCGCCCTGCTCGAGCTGCGCGACCGCGGCAACACGGTGATCGTCGTCGAGCACGACGGCGAGGTGATGCGCCGCGCGGATTGGATCGTCGACCTGGGGCCGGGGGCGGGCGAGCACGGCGGCCGGTTGGTGGCTTCCGGCCCCCCCGACGAGGTGGCCAGGCACGCCAGCTCCGGAACCGCCGCCTACCTGCGCGGCGAGGTGCGTCTGGAGGCGGGGAGCGACGACCCGCGGGGCGCAGCTCCCCCCGGCGACTCCCTCCCGCCGCCGATCACCCTCGCCGGAGCGCGGCTGCACAACCTGGTCGACGTGCGCCTGGACGTCCCCTTCGGGAGCATCACCGGCATCTGTGGCCCCTCCGGGTCGGGGAAGTCGAGCCTGGTGCTCGACACCCTGGTGCCGGCCCTGCACGGGGAGTCTCCCCAGGGGCGTTGGAAGCGCTTCCGCGGAGGGCAGGGGTACCGCACGGTGGTGGTGGACGCCGCCCCGATCGGTCGCACGCCCCACAGCGTGCCCGCCACCTATGCGGGCCTGATGGGGCCCCTGCGGGAGCTCTTCGCCCGCACCCCCGAGGCGCGCATGCGGGGCTTCGGACCGGCGCACTTCTCCTTCAACTCCACCCGCGGGCGCTGCCAGGCCTGCGAAGGGCGCGGCGCGGTGCTGGTGGAGATGCAGTTCTTGGCGGACCTGTGGCTCACCTGCGAGGAGTGCGACGGCCGGCGCTACCGCCCGGAGGTGAGCGAGGTGCGCTACCGCCGGCGCTCGATCGCCGACGTGCTCGACATGAGCGTGGAGGAGGCGCTCGAGTTCTTCGCGCACCAGCCGAAGCTGGTGCCGATCCTGGCCACCCTCGAGGAGGTGGGCTTGGGCTACCTGCGCCTGGGACAGAGCTCGACCACCCTCTCCGGCGGGGAGGCACAGCGCGTCAAGCTCGCCAGCGAGCTGGCGCGCGCCGCGGGGGTGGAGCGCAGCGTCCTGATCCTCGACGAGCCCTCCACCGGGCTGGCGGCCGGGGACCTGGTGCACCTGGCGCGCGCCATGGGACGCCTGGCGAGGCGTGGGGACGCGGTGGTCCTGGTGGAGCACCACACCGGGCTGCTCGGGGTCTGCGATCAGCTGGTGGAGCTGGGCCCCGGGGGCGGAGCCGCCGGCGGGCGGGTCATCGCCCGCGGCACCCCCGCAGAGCTGGCTGACGATCCCGCCTCGGTCACCGGTCCGTGGTTCGCGGGCGGTGCGACGCTCGCAGTCACCCCGCGGCGCAAGCGCGGGCGCAGCCGGCCCAAGGTCGGGAAGGGAAGCGGCTGATGCGTCCGGACAATCCCCTCATCGTGCAGTCGGACCGCACCCTGATGCTGCACACGGTGCGCACCCTGACCGAGGAGTCGGGGCGCCCCGCCCGCGACGACCAGGGCCGTCCCCTGACCGAGGAGCACCCGCGCTTCGCCGAGGCACGCGACCGATTGGCGCCCTTCGCCGAGCTGGAGAAGAGCCCCGACTACCTGCACACCTATCGCATCACCCCGGTGTCGATCTGGAACGCGGCGGCCCTCGACCTGACCCCCGAGGTGATCGAGGAGACCCTCTGGGATCTCGCCTGCGTCCCCGTTCCGGAGACGGTCCTGATCGAGATGCGCCAATGGATGGGGCGCTACGGGCTGTTGCGCATCGAGCGCCACGACGAGCGCTTCGAGCTGGTGGCACGCGAGGCGGACGCCCTGGCGGACGTCCTGGGGCACGAACCGATCCGCGCGCTGGTGGAGCTGGACGACGACGGGAAGGTGTGGGTCGACCCCCTGCAACGCGGCAGCATCAAGCAGGCGCTGATCAAGATCGGCTTCCCCGTCGACGACCGGGGCGGCTACGTCGACGGCGATCCCCTCGAGCTGCGCCTGCGCTCCTGCACCCGGGCGGGGCTGGACTTCTCGCTGCGCCCCTACCAGGAGCACGCCGCGGCGGCCTTCCACGCCGGCGGCTCCGTGCTCGGCGGCAGTGGAGTGATCGTGCTGCCCTGCGGGGCGGGCAAGACGATCACCGGCATGGCGGTCATGCAGCTGGTGGGCACCAAGACCCTGATCCTGACCACCAACACCGTGGCGGTCAGGCAGTGGCGCGAGGAGCTGCTCGACAAGACCGAGCTGACCGAGGATCAGGTGGGGGAGTACACCGGCGACCACAAGGAGGTCAAACCGGTCACCATCACCACCTACCAGATGCTCACCTGGCGCCGCAGCAAGGCCGGCGAGTTCGAGCACTTCACCCTCTTCGGGCGCGAGAACTGGGGACTGGTGATCTACGACGAGGTGCACCTCTTGCCCGCGCCGGTCTTCCGCGTCACCGCCGACCTGCAAGCGCGGCGGCGGTTGGGTTTGACCGCCACGCTGGTGCGGGAGGACGGCAAGGAGGACGAAGTCTTTTGCCTGATCGGCCCCAAGCGCTACGACGTGCCCTGGAAGGTGCTCGAGGCGGGGGGCTTCATCGCCACCGCGCGCTGCATCGAGGTGCGGGTGCCCCTCGATCCGGCCCTGAAGTCGCGCTACGCAGCGGCCGCCGTGCGCTCCAAGTTCCGCATCGCCTCGGAGAACCCGGCCAAGATCGAGGTGCTCGAGCGCATCCTGGACCTGCACGCGGGGGGACGCATCCTGGTCATCGGTCAATACATCGACCAGCTCGACCGCCTGGCGGCCCACCTGAAGGCGCCCCTGATCACCGGCAAGACCCCCAACGTCGAGCGGGAGCGGCTCTACCGCGCCTTCCGCGCCGGCGAGGAGAAGCTCCTGATCGTCTCCAAGGTGGGCAACTTCGCCGTCGACCTGCCGGACGCCAACGTCGCCGTGCAGGTCTCCGGGACCTTCGGCTCGCGGCAGGAGGAGGCTCAGCGCCTGGGCCGCATCCTGCGCCCCAAGTCCGATGGTTCGGGGGCCGTCTTCTACTCGGTGGTGACCCTCGGCTCGCGAGACCAGGAGTTCGCCGAGAAGCGCCAGCTCTTCCTCACCGAGCAGGGCTACGCCTACGAGATCGTGGAGGCCGGGCAGCTCGGCCTTCGATCCGCGACTGGACCGACATCACAAGCAACCGCCAGACCTGAAGCCGCAACGTGAGTTCCACATCACCGAATGGAAGGGGACGCCCCTCGCGGGGCAACGGGAAGCGGGCCGTCAAGCCCGCCGCGCGCGCGGGCGTGGCTGCGGCCGTGCGCGCCATCCCCAAGGGGGACCTGATCGAGCTCTACCGCTACTGGTCCGGGGACCAGGGGGCCAGCTCGCCCGGGGTCAAGCAGGCCCGCGAGCAGGTGCGGGCTTGGATGTGTGAGCCGGAGCGCGTCGCCGCGCGGGTGGCGGGCTTGGGCCGGCGCCTGGGCTCGATCCTCGACGTCCTGCTCGCCGCCCCGCACTTCGAGCGCACCGTAGCCGAGCTGGTGGACGCCAAGGAGATCGCCTACCTGTCTAGCTACGACCTGGAGGCCAGCCTGCAGGTCCTGCAGCGCCGCTGCCTGGTGGTGGAGGGGGAATCGCGCCGCGTGGAGACGATCGGCGTGCGCGCCTTCACCGTGCCCGTGGAGCTGGGTGACGCGGTGCTCGGCGAGCGCCGCCGCCAGCGAGGCGGCGTCTTCGGCACCTTCAGCCTGCGCGGCTACCTCGACCGGATGTACCAGGAACCCGGACGCGCCCGGCGCACTCCGCCCAACCGCGTGCGCGAGTTCTACAAGATGTACGCCAACGAGGCCGCCGCCGTGGCGCGCATCGAGCGCCTGCCGGAGGGGCTGCGGCGCTTGGTCGAGAAGGCCATGCTCGAGTTCGGCGGCGTCTTGCCGCGCGGCCTCTTCCACCGCATGAACACCGAGCTACCCCACTGGAACGGGCGGCGCTGGGGGAAGATCCTCGAGGAGTCGCTGGTCGGCAGCGTGGAGCGCCTCGAGCTGGCGCGCTACGGCATCCAGCACGCCGACGACACCCTGATCGTCTTCAACGAGGTGACGCTGGCCTGGCTCAAGCGTGTGGCCGTGCCGGGGGATCCCGACGCACCGGACGAGGAGGCCGGGGTGGGGGTCGATCTGGTCTCGAACATCTCGCGCTTCCTGGCCTTCATCATCGACAACTCGGTGCGCTTCACGGTGCGCGGCGAGATCTTCAAGACCACCGAGAAGCGCATCCTCTCCGAGCTCTTCCCCAACTCCGACCGCGAGGTCGAGGGCCGCGAAGTGCTGGGCTTCATCTACGGCTTCGCGCGGCACGCGGGCCTGATCGAGTCCACCGGGGAGCGCACCTTCGCGCTCACCAAGGCGGGGCGCGACTGGGAGGAGCAGAACCTCGACGACAAGCTGCGCGTGCTCTTCGAGTACGTGCTCACCGAACCCGGCATGGGGGGGGAGTACTACCACCAGGCGAGTCTGCGCGACCTCTTCGTGCGCATGCTGAAGCGCATCGAGCCGGGGATCTGGTACGACATCATGTACTTGCCCTTCCTGGCCCGGAACACCTACCTGTGCCGGCTGGACGAGCTCGGAGTGGACGAGTACTTCGAGGCTCGCACGGCCCGCGGGCACGGTGCCGCCGGCGACGACCTGCAGCGCATGGCGTGGCACCTGGTGAGCTGGGTGCGCAAGCGGCTCTTCCTCTTGGGGCTGGTGGACCTGGGCTACGACCCGTCCTCGCGGCCGGTGGCGGTGCGCCTGACGCGCACCGGGGCGAGGCTTCTGGGGGTGGTCGAGCCGCAGAGCGAGACGCCGCGCATCGGCAACCTGGTGGTGACCCCCGACTTCGAGGTGGTGCTCTTCCCCTCCGGGGACGACGCCGAGCTGATCCACGACCTCGACCGCTTCTGCGAGCGGGAGAAGCAGGGTGACCTGAAGCACTTCCGCATCACCGACCGCTCGGTCAAGCGCGCCCTGGTGGAGGGGATGAGCCAGACGCGCATGTCGGAGACCCTGGAGCTGAACGCGCGCACCCCCGTGCCGCAGAACGTGTTGCACTCGATGCGCGACTGGTCGCTGCAGGCGGGGTTGATGACCCTCTCCGAGGACCTGGTGGTCACCGGGCACGACAGCGAGCTGATCAGGCGCTTCGTCAACGATCCGGGCGTCAAGAGCTACGTGGTGCGCCTGCTCGACGCCTACAGCGTGCAGCTCGAAGGCGGCCGGAGCGGGTCGCGCATGCGCTCGCTCCTGCGCGAGCTCGGTTACCTGATCCAGTTGGCGTGACCGCTCGCGTCCCTCCGCCCGTTCTGGCCTTGACGCCGGGTGACCTCCCCGGGAGGCGCCCGGAGGCGCTGCTCACGGCGGTGGCGCGGGGGGTGGCAGCGGGGCTGGGGGGAGTGCTTCTGCGGGAGCCCGGCCTGGGGGACCGGGCGACCCTGGCCCTGGCCCGCGAGCTGGCGGCGCTCCTGGAGCCGGTCGGAGGCTGGCTCGGCGTGCACGACCGCGCCCACCTGGCCGCCGCGGTGGGTGCCGCCGCGGTGCACCTCGGCTTCCGCTCCCTGCCGGTGGCCGCGGCGCGGGAGGTGGTGGGGGAGAAGGTGGCTCTGGGGATCTCGACCCACGCCGGGGACGGACCGGCACTCTGGGAGGGGGCGGACTACCGCTTCTTCGGGCCCGTCTTCGAGACGCCGTCGAAGCACGGGCTCCTGGTCCCGACCGGCATCGAAGGGCTGGAGGAGGCCTGCTCGGATTCGGAGCTCCCCGTCTGGGCGCTGGGTGGCTTGGCCCCCGAGCACGCCCGCGCGGTGCGCGCCGCGGGGGCGGCTGGGTGCGCCAGCCTGGGGGGCATCCTCGCCCAGCCCGACCCCGCCCGCGCCGTGGAGACCTGGTTGGAGGCCAGCCCGTGAATCCCCGTCCCCTCTCCCGTCACTTGCGCAACCTGTGCCTGCTCGTCGCGGCGCTGGGCCTGATCTACCTCTGGATGCGCTTCGAGACCTACGACTTGCCGGAGTCGGGTTGCTCCCCCCTCCTGCGCTTCGGTCCGGGGGACACCCTGCTCCTCGACCGCCGGCCAGAGGACCTCGCGGTGGGGGACGCCCTGCTCTTCCAGGGCCCCGACGGGCTGCTCTACCTGGCGGCGGTGGCGGCGGTGGGGGGTGAGGAAGGGGGCGTCGTCGCGCCCGGGGCCCTGTGGCTCGAGACGGACTCCCCCGAGTGCCCCGGCAGGGACTCCGACCAGTTCGGCTGGATCGCCCCGGAGCAGGTTCGGGCGCGGGTGGTGATGGTCTGGCCCTGGTGAGCGCCCGGGGCCGGCAGGTGCACACGGACTACTGATCCAGCACGCTAACGGGTCCAGGGCAGGTGGAGTCGGAAGCGCGCTCCCTTCCCCCCTGGCTGGCTCCCGGCGACCGCGTCGAGGGACAGCTCCCCCCCCAGGTCCCGGGCCAAGCCGCGCGCCAGGGCGAGCCCCAAGCCGATCCCGGGAGTGCCCTGCTCCGCCGCTTTCGCTCCGCGGTCGAAGGGGCGGAAGATGGTCTGTGCGCGGGCGGCGTCGATGCCGTCGCCGGAATCCTCCACGCAGAGCTCCAGCCGCTCCCCAGCCTCCCGCGCGGAGAGGCGCACCGGCGGCGCGCCGTGCTTGCAGGCGTTGTCGACCAGGTTGGAGAGGATCTGACCCACCGCGTCCGGATCGGTCTCGAGGGCGCGGCCGTCCAGCCCGCGCAGGTCGACCTCCAGGGCTCCCCCCGCCTCCGCCAAGCGCCGCTCGAGGCTGGGGCGGATGCGCTCGACGAGGGCGGCGGGGGTGGTGCGCTCGCTGCGCAGGGGGACCCGGCCGTCCTCCAGCCGCGCGTAGGAGAGGACGTTCTCCACCAGGCCGGCCAGGCGATCGGACTCGACGCGCAGGGTGGAGAGGTACTCCCCGCGATGCTCCTCGGGAACCATCCCCTGCTCGAGCATCTCGGTGTACATGCGGAAGGTGGTCAGGGGGGTGCGCAGCTCGTGGGTCACCGCCGAGGCGAAGCGCGCGCGGCGCTCGCCGAAGGCCACGCTGGCGCGCAGGGAGAGGGCCAGGGCGGAGAGCACCAGGCCCGCCGCGGCCCAGGCGAAGACCAGGGTGGAGCGCAGGCCGCTCCAGGCGGGGAGCTCGAACTCGAGAGGCGCGAGCTCGAGGCGGGCCGGGAGGGTGGCGAGGGTGTGGTCGGAGCCGGAGCCCGGGCGTTCCGGCACCAGCTGCGCCCCGGGCAGGAGGTCTGCGACCTCCGCCAGCATGCGCTCGGCGAGGTGCGGCCAGTCGACCAGGAAGCCCTGCAGGAGCTCCCGCTCGCCGGCGCGCACCCGCCGCAGGTAGGCCAGGGGGGGCTGGTCTCGAGCGCCGAGCCAGAGGGGGACCAGGGATCCCTCGGGCTGGGGATCCTCCGTTGGAGCGGGGGCGGGAGCGGCGTTCTGGGCGGCGGCCCAGCGCTGGGCGAGGTCCAGCTTGCCGCGCCGCGCCTGGGAGGTGTCCTTGGCGACGCGCTCGTCGGGAGTCGGCGCCTCCGGTTCGATCTCGTCGGCGAGGGCGGCCAAGCGTCCCTCCCCCGCACCCAACGCGGCGCGCAGCGCCCCGACGTCGACCGCGGCGGCGAGCTCCTCCAGGCGCCAGCGCAGCCGTTCGATCCCCTCCGGATCCTCGACCGTCGCCTGGGTGAGGTCGAGCAGGTTGCCGCTGGGGACCTGGGGGGAGCTCCACTCTCCGTCCGCGTCGATCTGGAAGTGCAGCGGGAGCAGGCGGGAGCGGAAGCTGAGCAGGGGGGACGGGGAGAGCACCTCCCCCGGCTCGATCGCCTGCAGCAGCCGGTTGTAGCTGCGCTTGTGGGGGACGTAGGGGCGGTAGTGGAACCAGGGCCGCGCCGCCTCGCGCACCAGGATCGGAGTCAGCCAGGAGTCGAGCTGCCAGAGGGCGATGCGCAGGGTGCCCTGACGCGCCGCCTGCGCCTCGGCGCGCACCTGCTGGCGCTCGAGGCGCAGGGCGAGCAGGGTCACCACCGCCAGCACCACGCCCCCCACGAGCGCACAGGTGGCCACCAGGCCGCGCCAGGATCGCCACGGCCGGCTCACCGCGTCCCGACCTCGACTTCGGTGCCCAGCATGTAGCCCTTGCCGCGCACCGTCACGATCCAGCGCGCCTGGGCGGCCTCCTCACCGAGCTTGTCGCGCAGCCGCGCCACGTGCATGTCCACCGTGCGCGTGTCGAGCCCGCGCGGGTCGAGCCCCCAGACGCGCTGCAGGAGCTCGGCGCGGGAGACCGCCCGGTCGGGAGCGCTCGCCAGGTAGCGCAGGATCTGCACCTCCTTCTCCGAGAGGGTGTCGCGCTGCCCGTCACGCTCCACCTCGCGCCGCTCGAGGTGCACCTGCGTGGGGCCGAGGGTCAAGAGAGCCACGTCCAGGGGGCGCTCGGCGCTGCGGCGCAGGACCGCCTCGACGCGCGCCAGGAGCTCGGTGGAGGAGAAGGGTTTGACCACGTAGTCATCGGCGCCGCGGCGCAGGCCGCGCACTCGATCCTCTTCGGCGCCGCGGGCGGTGACCATGATCACCGGCAGGGTGGGGCGGCCGCGGCGCAGCTCCTCCAGGAGCTCGAAGCCGCTGACGCCGGGCAGGACCACGTCCAGCAGGACCAGATCCAGCTCGGCGCCAGCCAGGGTGGCGCGCGCCCCGTGTCCCTCGGTGCACTCGAGCACCTCGTAGCCCGCGAACTGCAGGCTGTCCACCAGACCGCGGCGCACGGCGGGGTCGTCCTCGACGACCAGGACCCTCGAACGACTCACGGGCGGAGCCTATCAGGGACGGGGGTCCTTCGCGGCCTTGAACCGGAAGCCCTTGTTCTGGGCCTGGGCGCGCAGGGCCGAGGAGAGAGCGCGGTCGAAGGAGTGGGAGTCGTCGAGCCCCTCGGCGCGCCGCTTCTCCGCGATCCAGGCGCCGCGCCGGGCGTCGAGCGTCTCGATCTGCTCCTGGATCTGGCGCCGCCGGCGCCACTTCTCCTCTACGTAGGCCTTGCGACCTCCCAGATCGAGGGAGCGCACCGCCTCGGGCAGGTCCTCATCCTTCAGCTCCTTCCATTCGAAACCCTTGGCGCGGCTGGCGTCGACCAGGTCCCAGGCGTTCCAGTAGAGCTTGCCCGCCTTGGTGCGCGCGCGACCGGCGGCCGCCTCACCGTTCAGGGAGGCGGCGTTGCTGTCCTGGGCACTCTGGTTGGCGACCCCCTCCCGGCCGCGCCCCCCGAGGGGTACGTAGGTGTCGTTGAGCGCGGTGGAGAGGGCGCTGAGCTGGGCGTCGAAGGGGGTCTCGACGACCAGGGTGCCCCCGTGGTGGTCGATGCTCGCGTAGTGACCATCCGCCAGCTTCGCGACCTCGCGCCAGCCCGCGGCCACGGAGTCCTCCGCCCCTCCGCAGTAGATCGAGTTGACCATGATCCCGCGCGCGATCGCTTTGCGGCACGCGTCGCGGAAGGGGACCTCCCGGTCCTGGTCCGCCGACTCGTTGCCCGCCACCACGATCAGCCGCAGGGCGAGGGGATCGTTGGACCAGGCCAAGCGGTCGGTGGCGCTCCCGAGGACACGCCCCACGAGCTCGGTCCCGCCGTTGGTCGACAGGGCGAAGAGCTTCTGGGAGACGAGGTCCAGGTCGGTGGTGAGGCCCACGTCGAGGGCCACCCAGCCCCGCTCGGGGTCGTGGCCGTTGTTGCCGAAGGTCAAGAGCGCCACCCGCAGCCGGGGTTCCGGCTCCGCCAGCGCCAGCTCGTTCACGATCGCCCACAGCTTCTGCTTGGCGGCTTCGATCAGGCCCTCCATCGAGCCCGAGGTGTCGAGGCAGATGGCGAGGTCGACGTCGCGTGGCACGACGGCGGCAGGCCCGATGGGGCGTACCTGGACGACCTGCACCTGCGGGTCATCGGCGGGCAAGGGCGTCCCCTGGGCGCTGGCGATGCAGGGCAGGAGCGTCGTGGCGAGGAGTGTGAGGCGTCGCATGTTGGTTCCTTGTGTTCAGTGCTCTCAGTCGTTCTGGATCAAGACGTTCTCGCCGCGTTCGCGCAGCAGGATGCGCCCCGGGAGGGCGAGCTGTCCCTGGCGTCCCTCGGCCGTCAGCCGTTTGACCAGGGCGGAGTGTTCGGGGCTGCCGAAGGTCACGGTGCGGTCCACCGCGGACGGCCCCGCCAGGGCGGAGCGGGAGTCGACCCACAGATCGCCGCGCCGGAAGAAGGCGCGATCGCCGACCTGTTGCACGTTGGCGATCTCGATGCGCTTCCCCTCCGCGTCCCAGAAGCCGTTGGACGGATCGAGGAAGCCGCGCTGCTTGCGCTCGTTCAGGTTGCGCCCCTGGCTGACCGCGCTCTTGCCGCTGCGATGGCGCACCGCCTGCTCGGTGAGGTTGGCGCCGGTGGTGACGAGCAGCTCGTCCCAGGCTTCCAGGTCGGTCCCTTCCGTGGCCAGGAAGGCCGTGTACTCGGAGAGGATGCCGAAGCGCGTCGAGAGGCGCAGGATCTCGGTGGCCAGCTCGCGGTAGCGCGGGTCGCGAAGCGGGTTCGAGCCCGCGAAGGGATCGTGGCCGTTGGCGGCGCCCGCCTGCCGGATCTGATCGACCAGGTAGGCGATCTTGCGGGTGGCCCACAGGCGCGGAACGAAGCTGTTGCGCGTCGAAGCGCGCGCCATGTCGAAGTCGAAGCGGAAACTCCTGGGCTCGCCGCGCGAGTTGCCCTTCAAGCGAAACTCGAGGCGCTGCTCCCCGCGGTATTGGCCGAGCAGGACCAGCCCCTCCCCCTCGAAGAGGTCGGGCAGTTGGGCCGGCATCAGTTCGCGCAGGGCCTGAGTGGTGGGGATGCCGCGCTTGTCGAACACCTCGAGCTCGAGGTCGGCCAGCACCGGACCCGCCAGCCTCTGGAAGACCTCGCCCACCTTGACCTCCACGTCCTCGTTGGGGAGCACGTAGGTGCTGGTGGCACGGCTGGCGTCGGCGACGCGGTCGAGCAAGGGGGCGTTGACGTCGCTGCCGACGCCGAAGGTGAACACGCGCCGGCGGTGCGGGTTGGCGTGCTCGACCAGGGAGCGGATCGAGACCTCGGAGGTGTCGCCGACGGTGGGCAGTCCGTCGGTCAGGAAGAGCACGATCGGCAGGGTGCCCGGGGTGGGCTCCTGGCGCAGGGCCTCCAGCAGGGCGTCGTGCAGGTTGGTGCCGCCGATCGGCTGCAGGGAGGCGAGGTAGCGCCGCGCCGCCTTGGTGGAGTCGCGGTCCTTGCGCACCGGGCGACGAGCGAAGCTCGCCACCTGGCTCGAGTAGTCGATCACGTTGAAGGCCTCTCCCTCCTCCAAGCCCTCGATCACCTGCAGGCCCGCCGCGCGCGCTTGGTCCATCTTCTCCCCCGCCATCGAGCCGGAGCGGTCGAGCACCACGGTGACCTCGCGCGGGATGCGGCGCTGGCGAGCCTCGGGGTCCAGGGGTAGGCCGACCATCATCAGGAAGTAGCCTCCGCCGATCTGGGGATCGGGGTAGGCGAAGAGAGCGGCGGAGAGGTCCGCGCGCTCGCGCAGGTAGGTGATGCGCAGCGGACCCGGAGCGCGGTGGGCGCCCTGGCGCAGGACGAGCCGCCGGTGGTGGGCGCCCTTGCGCTCGGCGACCAGGTCGTGGCTGGGGGAGTACACCATCGAGATCGGGAGCTCGGAGCGGATGTCGACCTCGACCCGCCAGGGCACCTCCGCGCGCAGGGACTCGGTGCGCGGCAAGACGTAGTCGACCCGGTTCCCGTCGGCCGGGCAGAGGTGGTCGTAGGTGAGCTGCAAGCGCTGGGTCCCCCCGGCGGGGACGGGGAAGACGCTGCTCTGGATCAGCTGGTAGCCGGCGAACTCGAGCAGGGCGGGGTCCCGCAGGCGGCGCACGATCTCGTCGTAGGTGCGGCGCGCCTCGTCGCGGGGCAGGACCCGGGCGCTCGGCTCGCGCCCCGTACCCTCGAAGCGGAAGGCGCTCACCGCCGCCCCGTCGGGCACGGGCAAGAGCAGCACCGCTTCGGTCTGGCGCTGGCCGAGATTGCGCAGGCGGATGTCGAGGGTGGTCGACGCGGCCTGCTCGCGGATGGAGATCCGCGCGCCGATCGACTCAATCACGACCGCGGGTGAGCTGCGCCTGGCTGGCCACACGCGGGCCTGGGGTACGACGAGCTGGGCCCCCTGGAAGTGGGGGAAGGTCTCCTGGGCGGGGGCGAGGCCCGCGAGGAGCAGCAGGGCGGCGGGGATGAGGGTCTGCGTGGATCGCACGGTGGTTCCTTCCTGGCGCCCGGGGCGCCTCTGTGTGGACAGTACGGCTGTTCGGGGCCCTGGCTTGGTAACCGGCGCGTCACACGGGGCCTGGCGAGGGCTAGAATCTGAACTGCCCCCATTCCGTGTGCATTTGCGCGCGCCTCCCGCCGCAACCTCGCTAGCAGCAAGGACTTCGAGCGCCTGTCCCCCGGAGCAGGCCCATCGTCCACCGAGGGCAGCGGGGGGAACGGCCTGACCGATGGACCGGGCGGCTGTCGCCCGGCAGCCAGCCGCTGGGAGCACACTAAAAGGGGGCAGTTCACTAGGATCACCGCGTGACCTGGGACGAAGACCGCCTCCACCGCTGGCTGGCGCGTCGGCCGAGGCCGGCGACGCTGGCGGGCTCGATGGGCCACGACGCGGCAGTGCTGGCCGCCGTGCGCGGGCGGGAGGTGGTCTGCTGCGACCAGCTCGTCGAGGGGGTGCACTGCGAGGCGGGCACCCCTGCGGGGGCGATCGGGGCCAAGGCGGCGGCGCGGGCCCTCTCCGATCTGGCGGCGACGGCGGCCACGCCCCACGCGCTGCTCTGTGCCCTGCGGGCGCCCCAGGAGACCGACGAGCGCCGCCTGCGGGGGATTCTGAAGGCGCTCGACCGGGAGGGACGGCGCCATGGAGCACCCCTGGTGGGGGGGGACTTGACCTCCGGGAAGGGCCCCCTCTCCCTGGCGGTCACCGCCCTCGGTCGCCTCGAGCGTGCGGGGCGGCCCCCCGGCAGGGACCGGGCGCGCGCCGGGCAGGTCGTGGTGCTGACGGGGCCGGTGGGGGGGAGCGGGCTCGGCCGCCACCTCGAGATCCGCCCCCGACTGGCGCAGGGGCGCTGGCTCGACTCCCTGGGGGCGACCGCCCTGATGGACGTCTCCGACGGCTTGGCGTGGGATCTCCACCGCTTGGCCCGCAGCGCGGGGGCGCGCATCGACCTGGAGACGGTTCCCCTGCACGAGGACGCCCACCTCGCCGCCGAGGAGTCCGGCGAGGAGGCGCTGGACCACGCCCTGCACGACGGCGAGGACCACGAGCTGATCGCCACCCTTTCTCCACGCGCCGCCCGCAAGGCCCTGGCCGCCGCTCCGGAGCGCTGCCCCGAGCTCACCCTCGTCGGTCGAGTGCGGCTGGGCAAGGGGCTCTGGCTGGCGCTCGAGGGGGAGAAGGCGCGGCGCTGGCGTCCGGAGGAGGGGGGGTGGCGCCATGGCGGCTGAACGGGAGCGTCGCTTCCAGTCCACCTCCCCCGAGGGGACCGAGGCCCTGGGGGAGGCCCTGGGCGGACTCCTCGAGTCGGGAACCGTCGTCGCCCTGCACGGAGAGCTCGGGGCGGGCAAGACCTGCTTCGTGCGCGGCCTTGCGCGGGGCCTGGGCATCCTCGAGGGGATCGCCAGCCCCAGCTACACCCTGATGCAGGCCCACGAGGGGGGACGGATCCCCCTCTATCACTTCGACGCCTGGATGGAGCGCCGGGAGGAGGCCCTCTTGGCGGACGGCGGGGACTCCTGGCTCTACGCGGATGGGATCGCGGTGGTGGAGTGGGCTCAGCGGGTGCAGGGGTGGCTGCCGACACCGCGGCTGGAGGTGCGAATCGGGCACTTGGGACCGGAGGCGCGCTCGGTGGCCCTGGTGGTGGTGGGGGGAGATCGTGGGGAGGGGCTGCCGCTGACCCGAGTCCTCAGCTCCCTGACGCCCCCCGTGGGGGTCGTGGAGGGGGTGGAGCCCTGTCACGCCGACCGGGAAAAGAGCTCTCTTCCTGAACCGGGCGCCGACCCGGCCGTTGGGTAGACCGTTGAAGGACCACTGGGAGGACGCCGCGGATCCCCTCGCGGCTCTGGCAGCTGGGGATGGCACCCTCTTCGAGGCCTTCGTTCGAGCCGAACTGGAGAGCTTCCTCGGCTTCTTCCAGCGCCTGGGTGCCACGCGCGCCGAGGCTGAGGACCTGGCCCAGGACCTTTGTCTCAAGTTGCACCAGCACGCCCAGCAGTACGACCGCCAGGGTCGCTTCGCCGCCTACGCCTTCCGCGTGGCGCGCAACCTGTGGATCGACCGCACCCGGCGCCGCGCCGTGCGCAGGGCGGAAGCTCTCGGCCCCCGAGAGGAGGGGGAGGCGGGCCAGGTCGAACGCCTCGCCGATCGGACCCAGTCGGAGCCGGGGAGCGTCCTCGCCCGTCGCGAGGAGGCGGAGCGCTTGCGGGAGGCCCTGGGGCTGCTCCCCGAGCGCCAGCGGCTGGTCTTCGAGCTGGGCGTCATGCAGGAGCTGCCCTACCGGGAGATCGGAGAGATCCTGGAGATCCCGGTGGGCACGGTGAAGTCCCGCATGTTCCACGCCGTGCGCCGGTTGCGCGAGGCGATGGGGATCGAGGAGACGGGGGAAGGGGGTGAGGTGGCGTGAAGGACGAGTCCCAGCGAGACGAAGAGCTCTTGGAGCGCATCCTGAATCCCGCGCGAGGGGGTGGGGACCCCGAGCCCCTCGAAGACCCGCGCCTCGAGCGCCGGCAGGAGGATCTCGAGATCTTCCTCGCCGACTGCCGCCGGGTCCTGCGCGCCGACTCGACCGCTTCCGATCTCGACGGGTTGACGAGCCGCGTGCTCGATCGCACGACCCGCGAGGACCTCTCCCTGCGCGGCGACCTGCGCTTGGTGGGGGGCTTCGTGCGCCGCCGGCTCAGGTCCTCGGTCTGGATGCGGCTGGTGGCCGCCAGTCTCCTGCTGCACCTCTTGGCGCTGCCGGTCCTGGCGCTCTACGCCTTCGTCTTCGAGCCGCGCTTCACCCTGCGCTTCGAGCGCTGGGAGGACTACCGGCCGGCGCCGGTCTACCCGGAGGCGACGGCGGAGCCCCCCGGAGAGCTCGAGGTGCCCCCGCTGGAGGAGGAGCCCAAGGTGCACGAGGTGGGACCCGAGCAGGTGCGAGAGCGCTAGGAGCCTGCGCCGCAGATGGCGATCCGCCAGAGGATCCCCTCCCGCGCGCTGGCGGCGTTGCCGGAACCCCCACGTAGCGCAGCGGCTACGAGGGGAACCCGGCGCCTGGTCAACCCACGGGATGGACTCCTCTGGCGGATCGCCATCTTCGGCGCCGGCTCCTAGAGTGCGCTTTTGCACATTCCGAGGCATATCGAGCGCGCGAAACCGCACCCATACCGCCCTGGGCTGGCCACCTTCGGCACGGGTCCCCTATCCTCTTGCGCCATGATGCTCCACCGCGCCCTTCCTACGCTCTGTCTGCTCGCCCCGCTCTCCGCACAGGAACCCCAGGTCCTGGAGCTCACCATCTTCGAGGCGGCACGCATCGCCCAGGGGAACAACCTGGACCTCAGGCTCGCCCAGGTGCAGACCGAGATCACCCACTTCGAGAGCCTCGGCAGCTGGGGGGCCTTCGACTGGGTCTTCGACGCCTCGGCGACCTACTCCGACTCCACCCGGGAGGGGGCGGGCTTCCTCTCCGGCGGCGCGGAGGTCGAGACCGAGGTCAGCGCCCTGGACGTGAGTTTCACGCGGCCCCTGGAGACGGGTGGCTCCTTCCAGGTGACCTTCGGGAGCTCCACCCAGGAGACCACCAGCGTCCTCTTCAACGAGCCCGAGCAGACCAGCGACGAGCTGTCGGTGACCTACACCCAGCCGCTCCTGCGGGGGGCTTGGAACGACTACGCGACCTCCCTGCAGCGCGAGAGCGAGATCCTCTGGCGCAGTCAGCTCGAGGGGGAGCGGGAGGCGCGTCAGGGCGTGGTGCTCGCCGTGGCCCAAGCCTACTGGGACCTGGTGAGCGCGATCGATCAACTCGGCGTCGCGGAGTCGGCGGTCGAACTGGGCCAGAGCCGTCTCAATCAGAACCAACGCCAGCTCGACGCGGGAGTTGGCACGGAGATTGATGTTCTGCAGGCGCGAGCGGAGCTGGCGACGCGTGGCGAGGCCCTGTTGCAGGCTCAGAACGACCTCGCTCAGCGGATGGACGACCTGCGCAAGCTGCTCTTCGCCGGCAAGGAGGAGGCCCTTTGGGGTCTCGAGCTGAAGCCGACCACCCCTTTCCCCGACGCGAGCCTCGCCGCGGAGATCCCGTCGTGGACCGCCGCCGTGGCCACCGCGCTGGAGCGGCGCTCGGACCTGCGTCAGCGGCGCCTGGGCATCGACGCCGCGCACCTGCGCCACGCGCGCAGCCTCTCCGAGCGCGAGGCCGGTCTCGACCTGAACCTCTCCCTCGGCTCGGGGGCGGTTGACGAGCGTTCCAGCCGCGCCTTCGAGGACACGTTGGGTTTCGATTACCCCTCCTACTCGGCGACCCTCTCCTACAACCTGCCGATCGGCAACCGCAGCGCCGACAACGCCGAGCGCGCCGCCGCCGCGTCGGTGCGCTCCGCCCAGTTGGAGTACGATCGCACCGAGCTCGAGGCGGTGGCCCAGGTGCGCGCGGCCGTGCGCGCCGTGCGCTACGCCGGGGAGCAGATTCGCGCCACCGAGGAGAGCCTGACCCTGGCCACTCGGCAGCTCGAGGCGGAGGAGGCGCGCATGGCCGAGGGCTTCTCGACCACCTTCCAGGTGCTGGAGTTCCAGCAGTCGCTGATCGAGGCGATGTCCAACCACAATCGGGCCCAGGCGGGATTCGCCAAGGCCCTGGTGGCTCTGCGCGACGCCCAGGGCCTACTCGGTGAGGAGCTTCCGTGAAGCAACGCAAGGGAATCGGCGGGCTCGTCCTGGCCTGCGCCATCCTGGCCGCGGTGGCCTGGGTGGGACTGCGCGGTGGCGGCGAGGAGGAGAGCGGCCTGACTCTGGAGCAGCGCTACCTGCTCGACGATCGCATCCAGCGCCTGGTCTACGACTGCCCCTTCGGGAGGACCTTCGACGCCCAGACCGCCGACATGATCCCGGTCCTGGTCTCGAAGCTCGAGAGGGGGACGCGGGATCCCCTGCGCATGGCCAAGCAGGACCTGGGTCGCATCGGCGAGCCCGCCGTGGGCGAGCTGACGCGCCTCTTCGAGCGCTGCTACCAGGAGCGCTTCAAGCACGCCGTGCTCGAGAACATCCTGGGCGCCTGCACTCTGATGGAGGGCCCCTGGGCCCTGGGGATCATGCGCCGCGCCATGGGGCACGTGCAGCCGACCGTGCGCCTGGCCGCCCTCCCCGGCATCGAGAACCACGGCGACGCCGGCGACTACGACCTCGTCCGCCAGTGGCTCCCGTTGGCCGGAGAGGGGAAGCTGATGGCGAAGTACGCGGCCTGCCTGGAGGCCCTGGACCCGCCGCGCTACTTCGAGGATCTGGTGACGTGGTTCGAGAGCGGGCACTACTCCGCGATGTGGCCCTACGTGGCGCTCACCGCGGGTCACTGCGACGACCCCGACACCGCTCAGCGCCTGAAGGCCACCGCTGCCCTGCGGGACGAAGCCCTGGTGCCCTTCCTGATCGCGGCAGCGGCCAAGCTCGGGGACGCGGATGCCATGGCGGACCTGCAAGGGCGGCTGTTGCACGAGCGCCCGGGGGTGCGCCAGCACGCCATCCAAGCCCTGGAGGTGATCGATCACGGACTCGACGTGGCGGCGCTGATCGACGACGAACACCCGGGGGTGCGCCGCATGGCGATCGGCGTGCTGATCGCCATCGAGGGGGAGGAGTCGATGGAGTGGCTGCGCGAGGCCCAAGAGGACTCGGTGCAGCAGATCCGCGAGATGGTGATGGAGGAGCTCGTGCTGCGCGGTGACCCGGGGGCCGTGGCCCGGGCCCTGGAGCTCCTGGATGGCAACGTCATCGAACGGGGAGTCGGGATTCGCGCCCTGCGCGCCGCGTGGGCCGTGAACCCGGACAGCCGCCACCAAGCCTTCGAACGGTTGGTGCGCGCCTTCGAGCGCGCCCGCGACGGATCGGACCAGGAGCGCATCAGCATCCTGCAGGCGCTCTCCCACGTCGCGTTGCTCGAAGCGGCGGAGTACCTACTGATGTTCGCCGATCAGTTCGAGGGGGAGATCAAGGGCCGCGACGCGCACCGCTGGATCTGCGGGCAGGTCTGGAACACCGGACCCATGGGTCGCGATCTCCTGCGAGATCGCCTGGTGACCGAGACCGATCCCTTCCGCCGTCTGGACCTGATCGAGTACATCTGGCAAGACCACTCCGACGCGTCGCGCGAGATGCTCCTGGCGCTCCTGATGGACGAGACGATCGATCCCCACGAGCGGCTCTTCTGCGCCGACCGCCTGACGGTCATGGGGCCCGCTTCGCGGGTGGCGCCAGCGATGAAGCGCGCCTACCTCGGCTCGACCCACCGCACCTTGCGCCCGGCCCTGCAGTGCATCCTGTGGGACTGGTACGGGCAGCACTTCTGATCCCGCACGATCAGGGAGCGAGCACCTCCCAGCCCACCCCGGCGGCCGCAGGAGGCCCGCCGTCCACGCCGCTCCAGCGCCTCTCCCGGTTCGGAGCCCCCATCAGCCCCGCCCCGGGTCTCCAGGCGTAGATCCCGGCTCCCGTCGAACCCGCCCGTCGTGGCCAGGCCACGATCCAGGACTCCCCCGCGGGGCCGGATGCGAACTCGAAGAGGTAACCGTGGTAGAGCAGCGTCGGGCGCCCCTCCAGGAGGCGCGCGTCGCGCAGGCGGTGGCGCAGCCGGCGACTGGTGCCGGTCACCGTCGCCAGGTCGCCGGGGGAGGGTTGGGAGGGGTCGAAGCAGGCTTCCGCCAGGAGCTTCAGTGCCAGACGTGCGTCCGCCTCGTTGCTGTTGCGCACGTACGCTTCCAGCCGCGGCAGGGAGACGAGGCAGACCACCAGGATCACGGCCCCCAGGAGCAGCACGTCCACCCGCCTGAGCAGGCTGGGGCGCACCCTCTGCCGAGTGGTGTCGGCGGCGCAGGGGGCGTCGAGGGTGGTGGTGGGGCACATGGAGGGCGACGCTTGGAAGCTACGTGGCGGGGGACTACGGTTCAACGATCGTGATCGCCCCCGACATGCGAGGACTGAGCGAGCGACACCGCGCGGCGGCAGTGGCGATCGCCCGGCGGCTGGCCGGCGCGGGCTTCCGGGCCTGGTTGGTGGGGGGCGCGGTGCGCGACCTCGCGCGCGGAGTGACCCCCAAGGACGTGGACATGGTCTCCGCGGCCCGACCCGCGGAGGTCGAGGCGCTCTTCGAGCGCACGATCGCGGTGGGACGGGCCTTCGGGATCGTCGTGGTGCTCATCGACGGGCTCGAGGTGGAGCTGGCGACCTTCCGCACCGAGGGGGACTACTCGGATCGCCGGCGTCCGGACGAGGTCCATCTGGTTTCATCGGTCGAGGAAGACGCGGCGCGGCGCGATTTCACCGTCAACGCCCTCTATCTCGACCCGCTGACGGGAGAGGTGGCCGACCCCTGCGGCGGTCTCGACGATCTGCGCGCCGGCGCCTTGCGGGCGGTGGGGGACGCCGAGCGGCGCTTCGCCGAGGACGGCCTGCGGCTCCTGCGCATGGCGCGCTTGGCGTCGGCGCTGGACCTGGTCACCGCTCCCGGTCTGCTGGAGGCGGCGCGCGCCAGCGTGGCAGCGCTGGAGGGGGTGAGCCCCGAGCGCGTGCGCGAGGAGCTGGCGCGCATCTTCGCCGGCCCGCGCAGCGCCGCGGCCTTGGAGCTCCTGGACGGAGTGGGGCTACTGGAGCTCGCCCTGCCGGGGTGGGAGGCTCGGGAGGTGCTGGGGTGGGGTGCGCGACGGGTCGCCTGGGACGCCCTTCCCGACCCCCCTGGCGAGCCCCTGGGCTGGGCCCTGCTGCTCGAAGGGGATCCCCTCGGGAGCGGGGAGGCGCCGGTGCGGGAGGCGGACCTGGCGCGCCTCGACCGCCTGCGCCCCTCGCGCGCGCTGCGGGGAGCCGTGGAGTTCCTCTGGCGCTGGCGCCGGCCCCTCGTCGAGCTGGCGCAGGCGGGGGAATCGCGGGCGGCGCGGATCCGGATCCTGCGCCAACCGGGCTGGGAAGACGCCCTGGCCCTGGCCCGGGCCTGGGTCTCGGCAGCCGGCGGGGACCCCGCTCCCCTCGAGGCCCTCGCCGCCTGGCGCCGGGAGTTGCCGGAGGAGGACCTGCGCCCGCAGGCCCTCGTCACCTCCGCCGACCTGCGGGCGGCGGGGATCGCGCCGGGGCCGCGGATGGGGGAACTCCTACGCGAGGCGGAAGACCTCCAACTCGAAGGCCGCATGACCACCCCTGCCCAGGCCGACGCCTGGCTGGCGGGCCTCAGCTAGGGGGGAAGACGCGCCGCAGGGCCAGGGAGACGGGGTAGCCCGCGAGGCACAGGGCGGCCGCCAGCGCCGGAGTGGCTCCCGCTGCGACCAGGAGCAGGGCGCAAGCCGCGGTGAAGAGGAGCAGGCGCCGGAGAGCCATGCCCATCGCGGCTTCGACCCGCTTTCGGGTCCACGGCTCCGGCGAGCGCGCCGCTCGGGCCAAGCCGGCGGCTCCGGCCCAGCTGACCAGGGCCGCGGCGCCCGCCCCCGCCAGGGAAGCCGTGGGCAGGAGGAGAGCCAGGGCGGGGAGGAGCGCGAGGCACCCCGCGGCCATGGCCAGGGGTCCGCACGGGCGGGTGCCGAGGCGCTCCCCAGCGCAGGCATCCTCCAGGCGACCCAGCCGAGCGACCGCGAAGACGTACAGCCCGTAGAGGAGCGCGGGGGCCAGGAGACGGGGATCGATCGCCTCCCCGGCGACCCAGGAGGGCGCGAGCAAGGCGCCGCCGAGGTTCCCCAGGCGACAGAGCCCCAGGAGGACGGGTCCCCTCCAGGGGCCCCGCCCGGCGAGGTCGTACGCCGCTGCCAGGAGCGCCACGCCCCCCAGCCAGCCTCCGAGCGCGGGGTGCGCCAGGAAAGCCAGGAGAACCCCGAACCCGAGCAGGGCGAGCGCCAAGGCGAGGGCGGTGCCCGCACCGACGGCGCCGGCGGGGAGGGGGCGCTCGGGGCGCGTCTCGGCGTCGGCGGCGCGGTCGGCCCAGTCGTTCAACGCCAGTCCACCGTGGAAGACCGACAGGGAGGCCGCCATCAGGAGCCAGGGCATCGCGCCCGTGGGCCAGCGCCCCCCCGATCCCATCACCAGGCCGGCGATCACGTCCGCCGCAGCGGTCGGAGCGAGGGAGAGCCTGAGCAGCCTCCCGAGGGCGATCATGGTCCCGGGAAGAGCCGCATCACGTCCTGGTAGGTGACGTAGATCATCAGGGTCAGGATCAAGACCAAACCGACGACCTGGCTGTAACCGAGGGTGCGCTCGCTGACCGGCGAGCCCTTGACCGCCTCCACCACCAGGAAGAAGAGGTGTCCGCCGTCGAGCACCGGGATCGGCAGGACGTTCAGGAAGGCCAGGTTGATGCTCAACATGCAGAGGAAGAAGAGCAGCTTGGGCCAGCCCTCGGAGGCCCAGGAGTAGGAGACGGCGGAGATGGTGATGATGCCCCCCACCGCCTCGGTCGAGATGCGCTGCATCGCCATCTGCTTGAGGGTCATCCAGGTGTCGGTCAGGAACCTCCAGGAGGCGGCCATGCCCTGGGTGACCGCTTCCCCGAGATTCGGGGCGCGGTAGATGCTGCGCGCGGGAGCCAGGTCGAAGCCGTAGACCAGGAGCGGCATCGGCTCGGGGGTCACCTCGCGCGTGTGGCGCTCCCAAGCGCCGTCGCTGGAGAGACGCTCGAAGACGATCTCGGAGGGCTGCGCGCGCCGCGACAGGCGGCCGGCGACCTTGAGCACCTGGGACCAGTCCTGAACCGGCTTGCCCCCCAGGGAGACCAGGCGGTCCCCGGTGAGCAGCCCCGCAGCTTGGGCGGGTTGACCGGGGCTGATCTCGATCTCGGTCGAATCGGTGTCGTAGTGCAGGAAGAGATCCTCGCCGAGCGCCAGGGCGATGCTCTCCTCGAGGGGCCCCCCCAGGGGGACGCGGCGCAGTGCGCCGTCGAGCTTGCGGATCTCGATCTGCGCGGGGGAGTCCAGCTCCACGAGCGCCTCCCGCCAGTCCTGGGAGTTCGCGATCGGGCGCGTCCCCAGCGCCAGGATGCGCTCCCCTGGGAGCAGGTTCCAGCTCTCCAGCAGGGGGTTCGGGCGCTGAGCGCCCACCAGGTTCTGCAGCGGGGAGAAGCCGAACTTGAGTCCGGAGCTCTCGTCCTGCTCCGGCGCGATCTCGATCGAGAGGGGGTCGCCTGCCCGGCGGACCAGCAGGGTGAAGGGGTCTCCACTCCGGAAGGCCCAGCGCAGCTGCGCGTGGGGGGCGAGGCTCGCGGGAGCGCCCTCGACGCCGATCAGGATGTCCTGCTCGACGAGCCCCGCCCGAGCGGCGGGACCCTCCTCTGCCACGCGCAGAAGCAGGTCCGGGTCGAATCCCGGGCTGACGCCGATCATCGGGAAGCCGAACTCCCGGCTCACCTCCGGCGTGATCCAGACGTCGCGCGGCTCCACTGCCCCCGGTTCGACGATGCTGAAGCGCAGGGGGCCCTCGTTCGCCAGGGCGACCGCCTGGCTGAGGTGGAGGAAGTTGAACATCTCCTCCCCCTCCACCGCCTCGATGCGCGTGCCCGCGGGCAGGCCCGCCTGCCAGGCGGGGGAGCCGGGGCGCGGCTGGCCGATCACGGGCTCGAAGATCGGAACGCCGGCGGAGAGCGCGATCGGGAAGGCGACCAGCGCGAAGACGACGTTCATCAGGACGCCGCCGGAGTAGATGAAGAAGCGCTGCCCGACGCTCTTGGCGGGCAAGCTGTCGGGAGCGGGCTCGCGCCCGCTGCCGTCCGGCACGTCTCCCGCCATGCGCACGTAGCCCCCGACCGGGACGGCGGCGATCTGATACAGGGTCTTGCCCCAACGCCAGCCGATCAGCCGCGGGCCGAAGCCCAGGCTGAAGACGTCGACGCGCACCTTGCACAGGCGGGCCGCGACGAAGTGCCCCGCCTCGTGAACGAAGATCACGAGGCCGATGCCGATCACGACCTGGAGGGTGAGCAGGAGGTTCAAGATTAGGTACCCGGGATATCAGGGGTGCGGGGTCAGCGCGACGGCATCACGCGCCAGCTCGCGGGCGATGCGGTCGGCACGGCGCAGCGCGGCGACGGAACCGTCGAGGCGCGGCCGATCGTCGAGCACGCGGGCGTTGATGGAGTGCATGTCGCCGAAGGCGATGCGGTGCGCCAGGAAGGCCTCGACGGTGACCTCGTCGGAGGCGTTCAGGACGCAGCCGGCGTCCCCCCCCTCCTCGAGGCAGCGGTAGCCGAGGGCCAGGGTGGGGAAGCGCTCCAGGTCGGGCTCCTCGAAGGTCAACTCGGCGAAGAGGCCGATCTCGAAGCCCACCAGCGACGAGGGGGTGCGCTCGGGGTGGTGCAGGGCGTAGTGGATCGGGCCGCGCATGTCGGGGGGACCCATCTGGGCCATCACCGAACCGTCGACGAACTCGACCATCGAGTGCACCACCGACTGGGGGTGCACGACGACGCGGATGCGCTCGCGCTCCAGACCGAAGAGGTGGTGCAGCTCGATCACCTCCAGCGCCTTGTTCATCAGGGTCGCGGATCCGATGCTGATGCGCGGTCCCATGCTCCAGTTGGGGTGACACAAGGCCTGTTCCGGAGTCGCGCGGCGCATCTCCTTGAGGGGGGTGCTGCGGAAGGGCCCTCCGCTGGCGGTCAGGTGCACGCAGCGCACGCGGTCGAGGTCCTCGCCGCGCAGGCACTGGAAGATCGCGGAGTGCTCCGAGTCGACCGGCACGATCTCCGCGCCATGCTCGGCGGCCACGGCCATCAGGTGGCCGCCCGCGATCACGAGCGACTCCTTGTTGGCCAACGCCAGCCGCCGCCCCTGCTCCAGCACGGCCAAGCTGGCGGAGAGTCCGGCGCCCCCGACGATGCCGTGCAGGGCGACCTCGAAGGGCGCGGCCTCGATCAGCTCCAGAAGGGCATCGGGACCCGAGAAGAGCTCGGTTCCCCGCGGCAGGTGCTCGCGCGCCGCCGCGGCGGCCGCCGGATCGGTGAGGGCGAGCAGGCGCACGTCGAACTCCCGCGCCTGCTCCAGGAGCGGCCGCCAGGAGCGGGCCGCCGCCAGACCGGTGACGGCGATCCGCGACCCCGGCTCGCGCGCGAGGTCGAGGGTCTGGGTTCCGATGGAGCCCGTGCTGCCTAGGACGAGGGTCTCTTTCACGCGCTGGCGGGACGGTTGGGGCTGCCCGACCTGGTCGAAGGGGGTATCGACCCACCCGCCCTCGCCCTACAGGCCACAGTGCGGAGTTTATCCCGAATCACCGCAGGACCTCTACCGTGCCCTGGGACCCCCAGGCGCCCAGGCGCAGGTATTCCCGCCCCGGCGGCAGCGTTCCAGGCGGTCGTTTCCTAGCTTGAGGAGGATCCCGTGCTGCACCTCACCGCCAAGTACTGCCCCCTCTGCGCCGGAATCCTGGAGCCCGCCCACGTGGAGGGGCGCGAACGCCCCCGCTGCGCCGCCTGCGGCTTCGTGTACTTCTGGAACCCCGCCTGCGGGGTTGCGGCGGCGGTCCTGGACGAGGCGGGGCGCGTGCTCCTCATCCGGCGCCGCATCGCGCCCTTCCGGGGAGAGTGGGCCCTGCCCGCGGGGTACCAGGAGATCGACGAGGATCCGCGGGACACCGTGCTGCGCGAGGTGCGCGAGGAGACCGGGATCGAGATCGAAGTGGGCGAGCTCTTCGACGTCCTGTGGGTGGCGGACGACCCGCGCCGCCCCGCCGACGTCCTGGTCTACCTCTGCCGCCCGGTGGGGGGGGAGCTGGCTCCCTCCGACGACGCCGAGGCGGCGGAGTGGTTCCACCTGGACGAGCTCCCCGACCAGGTGGGCTTCGACAACCGGGAGCGGGTCCTGGACCGCCTCCCGCGGCCCGACGGTGCTGCCCCACCTCGCGAGCGCGTGCCATGAGCGATCCGATCACGTACCGCGACGCCGGCGTCGACATCGATGCCCAGGACGCCGCCCTCGCGGCGGCGAAAGAGGCGATCAAGAGCACCTTCACGCCGGGGGTGCTCTCGGACGTGGGACTCTTCGGGGGGCTCTTCGATCCAGAGGCGGCGGGGGTCGCCGGTCAGGTGCTGGTGGCCAGCGCCGACGGGGTGGGGACCAAGCTCGAGGTCGCCAAGCGCGCGGGTGTGTACGACGGCGTGGGGCGTGACCTGGTGCAGCACTGCATCAACGACGTCCTGGTCCAGGGGGCGCGCCCCCTCTTCTTCCTCGACTACGTGGGCACCGGGAAGCTCGAGCCGGAGATCGTGGGCGCCCTGATCCGCGGCTGCGCCCAGGCCTGCGCGGACAACGGCTTGGCGCTGCTCGGCGGGGAGACGGCGGAGATGCCGGGGCTCTACCGCTCCGGGGACTTCGACCTGGTCGGCTTCGTGGTGGGAGCGGTGCGGCGCGAGCGCATCCTGGACGGATCGCGGGTGCGCCCCGGGCAGGTGCTCCTCGGATTGGCCTCGAACGGCCTGCACACCAACGGCTACAGCCTGGCGCGGCGGGTGGTCTTCGAGCGCTTGGGATTGGAGCTCGACGATCGGCCCGAGGAGCTGGCGGGGGCCACGGTGGGGGAGGCGCTGCTGGCGCCCCACCGCAGCTACCTGAAGCTGCTCTGGCCCCTGCTCGAAGGGGAGCGCCTGGCGGGGATGGCCCACGTCACCGGCGGCGGATTGATCGACAACCTGCCGCGGGTCCTGGGAGCCTGCGATGCCGTGCTCGAGCCCGGGACCTGGCCCGTGCCGGGGATCTTCGACCTGATCGTCGCCGGTGCCGGGATCGATCGCGACGAGGCCCACCGCGTCTTCAACATGGGTGTCGGAATGGTCTTGATCGTGGAGCCGCAGGAGGAACAGGCGGTGCGCGAGCACCTGGAGGGTGTCGGCGAGGCGTGCTTCCCGATCGGTCGCCTGGTCGCCGGAGAGGGGCGGGTCAAATGGGCGGACTGACCCTCGGCGCTCTCCTGGCGGCGCTGGTCGCCTTCCAGGACCCCTCTCCCCTCGATCGGGCGCGGGAGCTGGTGGGCCGATTGGTGGACGAGGCGTCGGAGCCGGCGCTCCTCCAGGAGCGCCTGCAGGAGACCTTTGTCGCCTTCGTCGCCGAGCACGACGCCTTCCACGGCGAGGCCGCCCTGCTGCTCGCGGAGGCGATGTACGCCCACGGGCCGGGGACCTGGAGCGCCTTCTGCTTGGAGGGGATCCTGCGGCGGCTCGGGCGCTACGAGCGCGCCGAGGAGGTCCTGGCAGGGCATCTGGAGACCGTGACGGTTCCGGAGCAGCGCGCCCAGATCCTCGAGCGTCGGGCGATCCTGGCCGCCGGCGCGGGTTGGCGCGAGCGCGAGCTCGACCACCTGGGGCGTGCCCTGGCCCTCGATGGCCTCGACGCCCAGCAGATGCTGGGCCGCCTCGCCCTGTTCGAGGGTCGCAAGGAACGGGCACGGGTCCTGTTCCGCGTGCTGGTGGAGCGGCTCCGAGGGGCTAGGGAAGGGGCCGGGGAAGTGACACCCGAGTCGATCCCCTGGGCATTGCGGGGGTGGGGACTTGCGCTCCTGCCCCCCGCCTCCGAACCTGGTCGCGACACGCTGGACGGGGGCTCGCCGCGCTAGCGGGGTGCAACCGCCCTTCCCTGAGGGACTACACAAGCCATGTCGATGAAGCACCTCTCCCTGCTGGCCCTGGGCCTTCTCGTCCTCCCCATCGGCTCCGCCGCTCCCGTCGAGCAGGAGCGCTACCTGAAGGACTCCGACCTGCGCAAGCTGGGTGAGTCCCTGAGCGACTACATCGAGGCGCGGGAGGAGAACAAGGACGTCGGGGAGGCGGAGGAGGACGTCCAGAAGGCGATGGACAAGCTGGAGAGCAAGCTCCGCAAGACCCCCGCCAACGGGGACGTCCTGGCGGCGACCGGCGACTTCGGCTACGCCATCTGGCTCGGGTACGACTACGCAAAGAAGCGCGTCAGGAAGGGCAAGGTCCAGAACGCCGAGTTCGTGCGCGCTCCCCGCTTCCCCGAGGACGAGCCCCTCGAGTACGCCGTCTGGACGCCCTCGAAGTACAACGCCAGGTCGGGTCCCGGGTACGCGTTCATCCTCACGGTCCCCGACTCCGACGTGAAGCCCAGCGATCACCTGGTCGAGCAATGGACCGACGGGACGGTGCGTGACGGAGCGATCCTCGCCGCCCCCCAGATGCCGGAGGACCCCGACACCTGGGAGACGGCGGGCGTGGCCAACGTCATGTTCCTCTACGGCGAGATCACCAAGAACTACGCCGTCGACTTCGATCGCATCTACCTCGCCGGCCGCGGGCGAGGCGTGCAGACCGCGCTGGCGATCGGCGAGTCCTTCCCCGATCGCTTCGCCGGGGTGATCGGTCGCGCCGGGGATCCCGGTGACACGGCTGCGGGCAACTTCCGGAACCTGGCGACCTACTTCGCCGGCGGTGGGGGCAAGGCCACCGCCTTCTCCAAGCAGATCGAGGAGCTGGGCTACGGCAACTGCAGCCTGGATCCCTCGGGGGGGGAGGAGGACATCTGGAACTGGATCCTCGCCCACCCGCGCGTCTCCTACCCCACTGAGGTGACGCTGATCCCCAACCAGTACACGAACCGCGCCTACTGGCTGCAGGTGCCGCGCACCGACGGCGCCACGCCGGTGAAGGTGCACGCCGTGCTCGACCGCGCGACGAACACCGTGACGGTCGAGGGAGAAGGGGTGAACGAGTTCTCGCTGCACTTCAGCGACGCCATCCTCGACATGAATCGCGAGATCACGGTCATCGCCAACGGACAGGAGTACAAGGACCTGATCCCGCGCTCCTTCCGCACCGCGTTGAGCAACATCTACAACGCGCGCATCGACCCGGGGAAGGTGCTGGTGGCCTCCAAGCCCTACCACCTGCCCTCCCTGGCCAAGGAAGAGGACGAGGGCGGAGGCCAGTGAACGACGGGCGGCGCGGTCTGTCGGCGCTGCTGCTCGGTACCGTCGCCCTGGCCGGCGCGGGGACGATGACCGTCGAGCTGGCCGCCGTGCGCCTCCTGGCGCCCTGGTTTGGCGCCTCGGCGATGGTGTGGACCAACGTGATCGGGGTGATCCTGCTCGCCCTGGCGCTGGGATACCTGCTCGGGGCGCGCCTGTCCCGTCGCGGTAGCGCGGTGCGGCGCATGGGGGTGACCCTGCTCGTCGCGGCGGCGGTCACCGCGCTCCTGCCAGGGATCGCGGCTCCCGTGGCGGGGGCGCTGGTGCCGAGCGGGCTGGACCTGGACCAGGCCGCGCAGCTGATGGTGTGGGGGAGCCTGGCGTGCTCGCTGGTGCTCTTCCTGCCCGCGGCGCTCGCCATGGGGTGCGTCGGACCCCTGGCGGTCGAGGCGTTGGCGCAGCTCAGGGGCGCCGGGGCGGGGGACGCGGGAGGGCGCGTGCTCGGGGCCTCGACCCTGGGGAGCCTGGTGGGGACCTTCGCGACCACCCATCTCTTCGTGCCCAGGCTGGGCCTGCAGTGGACCTTCCTCGGTTCCGCCGCTGCGCTGGGGCTGGCCGGCTTGCTGCTCCTCGGCCGGCGCTGGAGTCCGCTGGCGGTCGGGTCGGCGCTGCTCTTCGGCATCGCCCTCTGCCTGCCCGCGTACCGCCCGCCGGGAGGCCCGCCGGGGTGGAAGACCCTCGAGCGCAGGCAGTCGGGCTACCAGTGGTTGAAGGTCGTCGAGCTGCCCGAGTCGGAGGGTTCGCTGCGCTTCCTGCAGGTGAACGAGAGCCTCGATTCCTACCAGTCGGTGTGGCAGGCCGAGAAGGGCCTCCTGCCCACGGGGCACTACTACAACTACTTCGCGCCACCGCTGTGGTGGAGCACCCGGGAGGCGTCGTCGGAGGACTGGCAGGTCCTGATCCTGGGCCTCGGAGCGGGGACCGCCGTGCGCGTTCTCGAGGGCGTGCTCCCCACCGGGGTGGAGCTGGCCACGGTGGGGGTGGAGCTCGATCCTGCGGTGACGGAGCTCGGGGAGCGCTGGTTCCAGCTCGAGCGCAACCGCTCGGAGCGCCGGGTGCTGGCGAGCCTCGACGCGCGCGCGGCCCTGCGCGGCCTCGGCCCCGACCAGGACCAGGTCGTCCTGGACTGCTACGCCAACAACATGGAGATCCCCTGGCACCTCGCCAGCGTGGAGTTCTTCGAGGAGCTGCGCCGCGTCCTGCGGGAGGGGGGCTGGCTGACCGTCAACGTGGGCGGCTTCGGGGTGGAGGATCCGGTGGTGGACGCCGTCGCGCGCAGCGCCGCGGTGGGCTTCGGCAGCCGCGTGCTCGCCGTGCGGGTTCCCTTTTCCCGCAACGTGATGCTCTACGCGCGCCGGGGGGTGGAGCCGCCCTCTCCCGGCTCCGCGCAGTGGAGCGTGGCGTCGGAGGCGATCGGCGGACTGCTGCGGCCCCTCGAGATCGAGGGGGCCACGCGCTGGTTCGCCCCCGGGGATCCCGGGTTGGTGCTCACCGACGACCACAACCCGATCGACCTCCTGCAAATGCGCTCGATCGCGGTGGGGCGCGCGCGCCTCCTGGAGTGATGCGGCGTCTCCTGCCCTCGCTCCTGGCGCTCTGGCTCCTCGCTGGCGGCCCTCTCCTGGGGCAAGCGGGGGTGGAGGAGGCGGCCGACCTGCGGCAGGCGGGTCGCTATCGGGAGTCCCTCGCCGCCGCCGACGCAATCCGCGCTCCCGCCCTGCGGCAGCGCGAGCGGCTGGAGACCCTGTGGGCCGCCGGAGACCTGGGGGGGGCGCTGGGGGCCGTGCGCGACGGTTTGGAGGCGGAGGCCGGCGGCGAGGTGCGACTCTGGCTCCTCTGGCGCGGGACCGCGTTGGCCCTGCAGCTGGGCCTGGCGGATCAGGCGGCGGAGCTGGTGGGCTCACTGGAGGGGGCGATCGATGCTGCGCAGCTCCCCGACTCCGAGCGAGGCGCTTGGCGCGAGGGCGCGGCCGGGTTGCGCGAGCGCTCCGACGACCTCTCCGCGCGGCTGGCCCGCGGCGAAGCGGCCCTGGTCCGGGCGCGGATCGTGACCCTGGCGGTCGGACTCCTCGCGCTGCTGGCGCTGGCGCGCCTGGCGCGCTGAGGAGCGCGGATTCAGAGCAGATCCAGGATCCCCTTACCCCCCCTCGGATCGAAGAGGGTGGCGGGCGCCTGCCACCAGAGCACGTCCGCCGCGATCTTCGAGTTCCAGGGGTAGCGCTCCTTGTCCCCGATGAGCCCCAGGGCGACCGCGGCGTAGGCGCGCGTCGTGTCGGAGAGGCGGCGGTTCTGGAGCACCCCGACCAGCGCAGGGACCACCGCGCTGTCCCCGACGAAGCCGAGGGCCCAGGCGCTCGAGACCTGCTCCACGAGCAGGGCCGAGCTGCGCAGCCGCGCGACCAGGATGTGTGCCGCGCTGCGATCGCCGAGCAGGGCCAGGGCGATCGACGCCTCGCGCATGATGCCCGGCTTCAGGGTCGTGGTGCGGACGATGCCCAGGAGGGTGGGTACCGCCTCCTGGGCCTGCATCAACCCCAGGGCGATCATCGCGTTGGCGCGCGTGTTCTCGTCGCCGGCCGCGGAGCGCTCGATCAGGGGCTCGATCGCGCGGCGCTCCGCCACGAGGCCCAGGGCGATCGCCAGGGCTCCCTCCTCGGAGGGGCTGGCGGCGCTCCCGAAGGCCTGCAGGAGGGCCGTGCGCAGCTCCTCGCTGAGGGGGCGTCCGCCCGCGGCGTTGCCCCGCTCCAGGATCCCCAGAGCCAGGGCGGCCCAGGGGCGCTGGGCGCTCTTGCCGCGGGCCAGGAGGCGCAGCAGGCGGGAGCGGATCGCGTCCGGGGCGTCCCCGCGCTCCCCGCGACCCTCGCGGGCGCCGACGCGTCCGAGGGCCAGGAGCGCCAGGTGGCGCCCGAGGCGATCCCCGCCCTCGAGGGCGTCCTCCAGCGCAGCGCGCAGGAGCACGTCGGGAGGATCGAGATCGTTGTCGCCGAGGAGCCCCGAGGCGAGCAGGACTCCGTGGCGGACCATGGGGCTGGCCTTCGAGCGCGGGCTGAGGACGGCGGTGAACTCGAGCACCAGGCGCTGCTTCCAGCCCTCCGAGAGTCCGGCGGTCAGACGCGCCATCGGCACGGGCAGGTGGGCGCGGACGCGTGCATCGAGACCCTCCTCCTCCCAGAGGGTGAGCAGGAGCGTCAACTGCCCTTCGCGGGAAGCGGAGGGCGCCGGCGCGTCGCCACCGGGGGGGACGCCGGCCGGCTGCAGGGGCACCAGGCCCATGGCGATCACCGTCGCCACCAGACGGTCGCGCATCGGCTTCTCGCCGAGGGGGATGGCGCGCGCCAACTGGTGCACGGCGAAGCGGCGCACCGCGCGCCGTTCGGCGCGGTAGCCGACCAACCCCAGGCCGTAGGCCGCGAAGGCGCGCGTGCGCTCCGGCACCCGGGAGCGGCCGGTGGCGGCGCGCCCCGCCGGCGTGTCCAGGAGCAGGTTGGCCAGCAGGGCTGCGCTCTCCTGATCGGCCATCACGCCCAGGGCGATGACGGCGGTCTCGTGCACCTCCTGGTTGGAGTGGGTGATCCAGGTCCTCAACAGGCCACCCAGATTTTCGTGCCCGCCCGGGACCGGTCCGATCTTGGCCAGGGCCAGGAGGCAGGCGGTGATCATGTCGACGTCCTTCTGCCCCTCGAGCGCCGCCAGGAGGGCGGGTTGGACGCTCTCCGCCAGGAGGGTCCGGTCGGGTCGCAACCCCCGCACCACGGCGCGCATGGCGCCCGCCCCCAGGTCGAAGTCGTCGTCGCCGCCGCTGTCCACGCGCCGCTTGAAGACCGCGTCCCTGAGGGCCAGGTAGCGGTCGCGGTTGAAGCTCCACCATTGGCTCCACGCCGCCGGATCGCTGTCGGCGAGTCCCCCCGTGTTGGAGCTCGGCCCTCCGCCGCTGGCCCCGCCGGGGCCGACGGTGGCCCCGGGGCCGCGATAGACACCGCCGTGGCTCCACGCCGGGGCGCAGAGCAGGACGCCCAGGAGCGCGCACAGCGCCGGGCTTGATCGACTCATGTCGTTTCCTTGCGGCCCCAGAGAATCCAGTTCGTGAATGGTCCGGGCTAGAGAATGTCCAGCACGCCCCGCCCCTGTCCCGTGAGGGTGGGAGTCGTCGCCAGGTAGTTCAGCCCTGCGCCGATGGGGAGGTTCCACGGCAGGGCCTGGTCGTCGCAGACCTGACCGAGGGCCACCGCGGAGAAGGCGCGCGCCCCGTCGGTCAGGTGCCGGTCGTCGGCCAAGAGCTCGAGCAGGGGTTCGATCGCCTGGGGGTCGCCGATGCGACCCAAGGCGGCGGCGATCGCGGCCTGGCTGGAGCGCCCCTTGGCGGTCGAGAGGAGCCACAGCAGGTCGCTCACCAGCTCCGGGCTGCCGAGCAGGCCCAGACCGACGGCGGCGTGCCGCAGGAGGTCGGGCTTGTAGCCGGAGGAGTGGAGCACCTCGGCGATCGGTGGGATCGCCTGCGGCTCCCCGAGCAGGCCGAGGCCGACGATCACGTAGCCCTTGGCCCGCGGGTCGGAGAAGAAGGCCAGCCGATCGAGCAGGATCGGCAGGGCCTCCACGTCGCGCCGCAGGCCGCAGGCGATGGCGTAGGCCCCGATCATCTGGGGCCGCTTGCAGGTCTGCGCGCTGGTCCTGAGGGCGGTGTTGACGGCGTCGTCGGGTGGCTGGCCGCTCTCGGTCAGGCCGCGCCCGAGGATCCCCAGGGCGAGCGCCGCCCAGGGCTTGATCAGAGAGCGCCCGCGGGCGAGCTGGTGCATCAGGTGCTCGCGAATCGCCGGGGTGGTGCCCACCTCCGACGCATCGAGCTCCGGCCGGGAGCCGATGCGCGCCAGGGCGATCAGGGAGAAGCGCCGCACCATGGCGTGCCCATCCCGTCCCGCCCGCACCAGCACCCGTTGGATCTCGAGGTCGAGCTCCTCCTCGGTGGGTCGACCGATGCGCCCCAGGGCGAGGACCGCGCTGGCCTGGACGCGCCAATCCTCGTCGCGGCGTTCGCCCAGGGTGGCGAGCAACGCCGGCGTCACGCTGGCCCGCAGACCGGGGGGGGCCCCGGCCAGGAGTCGCGCGACCGAGGTGGCGGCGTGGGCGCGCACGAGAGTGGCGCGGGTGTTCGAGCCGGGGCGCTCCGGGGCCAGGAAGCGGGTCAGGTAGTCGAGCTGGGTGCGGCGCGAGAGGACGTGGTGCAGGTGGCTCCCGCGTTCCGCGCTCTCCTCCCGTTGGGGGAGGCTCGCCTCGAGGGAGATCGGCACCAACCCGAGCGCGATCACGGCGGCCACCTGGAGGTCGGGGGTCGCACCCTCGGGTGCCTCCAGGAGGTCGATCAGACGCGCTGCGATCGTCTGGCGCTCCGCGTTCGACTCGCTGGCCGCGCCCGCGAGTCCCAGCCCGTAGGCGGCGAAGGCGCGCGTGCGGTAGGGGACCTCGCCGCGACCCACCAGGGCGCGTCCCGCGGGGGTGTCGAGAGCCAGGGCGAGGAGGGGGTCGACCACTCCGTCGCGCTGCAGGAGTGCGAGGGCCAAGGTCGCGGTCTCCGCCACCTCCTGGTTCCCGTGGGCCAGGAGCGGTTGGATCGCCGCCAACGCCCGGGGGGCGAGCTCCGGATGGTCGGCGCGACCGATCCGCGCGACCGCCATCAGGGCGGCGGTCAGGAGGTCGTCGGAGTGCTCCCCCTCGAGCACCGCGATGAGCGCGGGCAACACCCGTTCCGCAAGGGCGGCGGGGTCGGCGATGCGCGACGAGAGCGCCCCCCGGCTCTCTCCTCGGCCGAGATCGAAGTCGTCGCCCCCGGTGGCGACCTCCGCCGCGGCGAGGGTCGCCTCGACGTCCAGGTAGGCGGCGCCCGAGAAGTTCCACCAGGTCTCCCACCCCTGCTCGTCCCAGGCGTCGAGGGCGCTGGGATCCCCCCCCGGGGACGCGGCGCCGCGCCCGCCCGGAGCCCCCGGTCCGCCGAGGGGGGTGCCCGGCCCTCCGACCGGCTTGAGCGGTCCGGTGGGCGCCATCGGCGGACCGCCCCCACCCGTGGCGGGGTGCCCCGGCTTGAGGTTGTTCGGATCGCGCCCCTTGAAGAGGGGAGGCGGTTCGGGAGGGTCCACCGGCGGCCAGACGGCCCCGTGGGGTGACGCGAGGGCGGGCGCGCACAGAGCGGCCAGCAGCAGTAGGAGTCGCATGGGAAGCGGGCCAGGTCGTCCCTTTCTAGCACGTCCGTGCCGGATCGGCACGCCACCGAACCGCGACCTTGCGGGAATCCCCAGGAGGACCCGCTGCTGCCCACCTCCCAGTGCGCTCTAGCCCGAAATATTCATGAGCGTCCGCCCCAGCACACGCCAGGTCCGCCCTGGCGCACGATTTGGCGCCGCTCGGTGCTCGACGGGGCGCAGAGGCCCCGCCTGCGCGCCGATCGGCGCCAACTCGCGCACCACGGCGAGCTTGGCGCGCACCGGGGCGGACGCTCATGAAGACCGGGCTAGAGCAGGTTCAGGATCCCCTTGCCCCCCGCCCCGGTCAGGGTGACGGTGTTGGCCCGGTAGTTGAGGTCCACCGAGATGCGGCTGTTCCAGGGCAGGTGATCCTCGTCACAGACGATGCCGAGGGCCACGGCCGCGAAGGCGCGGGCGGTCTCGGTGATCTGCCGGTTGCCCAGCATCTCCACCAGGGGGTCGATCGAGCGGCTGTCCCCGATCGCGCCCAGGGCGGAGGAGACCGCCGCCTGGGAGGAGACGGTGCGCGCCTGGCGAGCGAGCATGTCCACCAGGTCGTCCACCAGCGCCTTGTCCCCCAAGAGCCCGAGGGCGATCGCGGCCTGCTTCATGAGGGGCGGCTTGTGCTTCGCTTCCGCCACGAGCTGAGAGAGGCGCGGGATCGCGTCGCGCCGACCGAGGAGTCCCAGGGAGATCGCCGCGTAGCCGCGCGCGTCGTCGTCCCCTTTGAAGTACTCCAGCTTCTCCAGGCAGATCGCACCCGCCGGCTCGTGACGCGCGATTCCCAGGGCGATCAGGTAGGCGCCGATGCGGCGTGGATTGCGGCAGTCGGCGGCCGCGTCGACGAGGGCACGCAACAGGGTGCCGTCGCGCGGGCGATCGGTCTCGTTCAAGCGATGTGCGAGGACTCCCATTGCCAGACCCGCCCAGGGCCTGAGCTCGGTCTTGCCGCGGGCGAGCTGTAGCTGCAGCACCCGCGCGACCTCCCCGGTCCCGGCATCGCCGAGCTCCCCGGCTCCCAGCCGGCCGCCGATCTGGGCCAGGGCGATCAGGGCGAAGCGGCGGCTCTGGCGGTTCCCCTCGCTGACCGTGCGGATCAGCGCGGAGCGGATGCGGGAGTCGACGCCGCCGGCGGCGGAGGTCCCGATCTGCCCCAGGGCGAGGGCGGCTCCCATCTCGACCTGTGCGCGCTCCTGGGAATGCTCACGGATGGTGGCCAGGAGGGTCTCGGCGACCCTCTCCCTCCAGTACGGCGCCAGGGGGGACAACCGGTCGTCGACGGCCACCAGCCGCGCCAAGGCGGCGGGTGCGTGCGCCCGGACGAACCAGTGGCGCGTGGAGGAGTGGGCGCGCTCCTGCCGGGGGTCGAAACAGTCCAAGAGCCAGGCGAGCTGCGCTTCCCGGCTGACGACCTCGCGGCGCTCTGGAGTCTCCGCCTCCCAGTGCCCACCGGTCGTGGGATCGGGGTCGAGAGGGACCATCCCCAGGGCGATCATCGCGGCGACCTTGATGTCGCGAGTGGAGAAGCTCTGCGCGTCGAGGATCTCGATCAGGGCGCCGACGATCCGCTGGCGCTCCAGAGCGTCACCGCTGCGGTTGCCGATCAGGCCCAAGCCGTAGGCCGCGAAGGCGCGGGTGCGGTAGGGCACCTCGGTCTTGCCGATCAGGCGCCGGGCCTCGGCGGCGTCGGTGAGCAGCGCGCTCAGCCGCTCGGCGGAGTGCGGATCGCCCAGGATCCCCAGGGCGATGCAGGCGGTCTCGGCGACCTCCTGGACGGGGTGACCAAGGAAGCCCTCGATCAGCTGCGAGAGCTCCTCTCCCTCCGCGGGGCCGACGGTGTCGCCGATCTTCGCCAGGGCGATCAGCGCCCCCGTGACGATGTCGTTGGAGGACTCCCTCTCGAGAGCACGCTTCAGGGCCGGTAACACCACGTCGTGCACCTGCGTGCGGCTGGGCCTCCAGAGGTCCCGCGAATCTTCGAGCTGGTCGCGCCCGAGGAACCACTCGTCGGTCCCGGTCTGGACCGCGCTGGCGTGGACGCTCGCCCTGAGGTTCAGGTAGGGATCGCGGTTGTAGCCCCACCAGAACTCCCAGGCGGCCATGTCGGGGGCGAGCTCGGTGAGACGTGGGGTCTTCGGGAGGCGCGGGCCTCCTCCGGGGACACCGGGGGGACGGCCCGGTGTCGGGGGACCGCCGGTGGGGGGGCCGGAGTGGGGCCCCGGAGTGGGCGGACCCGGTGGGCCGTCGGGGCCCGAGCCTCCGCCGGTGTCGGGCGGGCCCCCGGGGGGCACCGTGTCTCCAGGTCCCGGCCACCTTCCCCCGTGACCGGCGGCATCCACGGAGACCAAGGTCGCGCACAGGGCGAGCGCGCAGAGGAGCAGCAGTCGCTTCATGGTCATTCTCCCAGTCGAAGTCCGACCCACCCGGCGCGTCGCTACGACCTAGGCAAAGCGCGTGCCAGGGGCGCTCGCGGTCACCCAGACGGTCCCCGGGGGCGTGGCGCGTTCCGGGGGTGTAGCGCGATTCCCCCCAGCGCGCCGTGCTACGTGGCCGCTCCTGAAAAAGCGAGGAGCCGCCCGCGACGCTGCGCGGACGGCCCTCGGGGTGGGTACCAGCTCTCGCCGGTCTCGCGGACGCTCCTAGCTACTACAGGAGGTCCAGGATGCCGGTGCCACTCTCACCCGTCAGGGTGATGGTGTTCGCTCGGTAGTTGATGTTGACCGAGATCTTGCTGTTCCAGGGCAGGGACTCCTTGTCGCAGACGATGCCGAGGGCCACGGCCGCGAAGCCGCGGGCGGTCTCGGTGATCTGCTTGTTGCCCAGCATCTGGACCAGCGGGCCGATCGAGTTGCTGTCACCGATCGAGCCCAGGGCGGTGGAGACCGCCGCCTGGCTGGAGACGGTGGAGGCTTCCTCGCGGAGCATGCGCACCAGGTCGTCGACCAGGTTCTTGTCGCCCAGCAGACCGAGGGCGATCGCCGCCTGCCGCAGGAGATCCGGCTTGTACTTGGACTTGGCGATGATCTCCTTGATCGGCTGGATCGCTTCGCGGTGGCCCATCAGGCCGAGGGCCACGGCCGAGTAGCCGCGCGCGTCGTCCTGGCTGAAGTACTCCATCTTCTCCAAGCAGGTCTTGCTGCCCTCTGCGTACTTGCAGATCCCCATGCCGATCACGTAGGCGCCGATACGGGAGGGGTTGCGCTCCTCGTCGGCTGCGCTGTGCAGCGCCTTCAGCATCGTCTCGTCCGGGGTGCGGTCGTTGTCGAGCAGCTTGCGTGCCATGACGCCGATCGCCAGACCGGCCCAGGGCTTGAGGTTGCTCTTGCCCCTGACGAGCTGGCGCTGCAGCTCGCTGGCGGCGTCGGAGGTTCCCTCGTCACCCTTCTCACCCTCGCCGGGCTGGCCCCCGACCTGGGCCAGGGCGATCAGGGAGAAGCGGCGGCTCTGCGGGTCCCCGTCGGCGATCACGCGGATCAGCTCGGAGCGGATGCGGGTGTTGATCCCCGACTTGCCGTCCCCGCTGGCGTTGCCGATCTGGCCCAGGGCCAGGGTGGCGCTCATCTGGATCTGTTTGCGCTCCTTGGAGTGCTTGCCGATGGCGGCCAGGAGGGCCTCGGCCACCGCTATCTTCTCATCCGCGGCCAGCTCGGGACCCGTGGTGGGGGCGTTGAGCAGCCGCGCCATGGCGGTCGGAGCGTGGGAGCGCACGAACCAGTGGCGCCTGGTGGCGTTCGGCTGCTCGTTGACGGGGTCGAAGTAGCTGCGCAGGAAGGCCAGTTGCGTTTCACGCGAGAGGACGTGGCGCTTGTTCGTTTGCTCCTCTTCCTCCGGAAGCGCGGCGGGGGGACCGGTGTCGATCGGCACCAGGCCGAAGGAGGTCATCGCCGCGACCTTGATGTCACGCGTCGAGAAGTTCGGAGCCTCGAGGATGTCGACCAGCATCTCGGCGATGTCCTGGCGCACCGCGTTGTCGCTGGTGCGGTAGGCGACCAGGCCCAGGCCGTAGGCCGCGAAGGCACGCGAGCGGTAGGGGACCTCGGCCTTGCCGATGTAGCGCCGGGCCTCCGCCTCGTCGTTCATCAGCTGCCTCAAGAGGTCGATCGAACGCACGTCACCCAGAATCCCGAGGGACACGCAGGCGGTCTCTGCGACCTCCTGACTGGGGGACTTCAGGAACTCCTTGATGATGCCGGCGAACTCGCTCTCGCCGCTGGAGTCGACCACGTCACCGATCTTCGCCAGGGCGATCATCGCCCCGGTGAGGATGTCGTTGTTGTTCTCGCTCTCCAGAGCGCGCTTGAGGGCCGGGACGACGACGTTGCGGACCTGCTCCTCGGAGGGGCGCAGGCTGTCCTTGGCCTGGTCCATCTCGCCGCGACCGAGGAAGAAGTCGTCGGAGCCGGTCAGGATCCCGCCCTCGTGGATGCGAGCCTTGAGGTCGAGGTAGGGCTCGCGGTTGAAGGCCCACCAGAAGTCCCAGACCGTGAGGTCGGGGCCCGTGTCGGCGCCGCCCGGAGTCAGGGGACCCTTGTTGCCGCCGCCGGGCTGGCCGGCGGGGGCTCCGGGGGTCGCGGGGCCCGGGGTCGAGGGGCCGGCGGGTCCGGGGGAGCTGGGGCCGGAGGGGCCGGGGGTGGCAGGTCCACCGCCGCCGCCGCCGCCACCGCCGCCGGGAGGCACGGTGTCGCCGGGGCCCCGGTAGGTGCCGCCGTGGCCTTGGGAGACGTCGTCCAGGCAGACTGCGCCGCCTGCCAGGAGAGCGCCGAGAAGGAGTAGCTTCTTCATGACGAGAGAATCGGGAAGTGATGGGTACCCACAGGTACGGCCCGGATGGACCGCCACGCCGCTCTGTGGAGCAAGGTCCATGCCGCGAAGGCGTGGATTGGAGCGATGATAGGCGAGGGCTCCCGAAGGGTCCACCCGCGAGCCTGGCACGAACCGCGCCGAAAGGGCCTCTGAGGCGGAGTTACGAAGGCGAAACGGATCCTGCCCCAACCTGCCCAGCCGGGGCTCCTCTCGGCGGGGGGACCTCTGCTCGCCCTTTCAACGGCCTCCCCGGATCGGCAGACTCGCGCCGTGGACGGCATCCGGGCGCCGGAGAGCTCCCGCGCGACCTCGGAGGCGGGGCGGAACCCTCTCGGGTGGGGGGGGGTGGGGAGGCTCGTGCGCCTCCTCGCCGGAGAGCCGGGGGACGGGGAGCGGGAGCTCGACCCGGTCCTGCGCGAGCTGGCCGCGGACCTGGGCCTGGACGGCCTGATCTGGTTCCCCGAGGCGCCGGGGGAGGAGGCGATCGGCTCGGAGGCCGCCGTCGCGAAGAGGGTGGACTGGGGCGTGCTGGACGCCCTGGGCCCGGCCCAGGTGCACCGGGTGGGCGCCGAGGATCGGAGACGCTCTCCGCGCTGGGCGGCGGGTGCGGGAGTGGAGCTCTACGCGCACACGGGAGACGCGGTCGAGCCGGCGGGAATCCTGGGTCTGACCGGCGCCGCGGGGGAGATGCTCCCGGCGGAGACCGCCCTCGCCTTGACCGACGCGATCGCGAGCTTTGCCGGGCGGTGTGCCCGCCGCGCGGCGGGAGAGGTGGCGCGGCGAGAGCAGGTCCTGGGGCGCCGGGTGGCGACGGTGAGCCACGACCTGCGCAACCAACTGACGCTCGGTCTGCTGGAGCTCGCGCGTCTCAGGGAGGAGGGTGGGGGAGAGGAGCGGTCCCATGAGGAGCTGGAGCGCCTGGAGCTGGCGCTCTCCGCCGCCCGCGAGCTGTGCGCGGCGACCCTCTCGGGGGAGGAGCCGCCGCCGCGCCGGCGCCTCCTCTTGCGCACCGTGCTGCTCGAGGAAGCCCGCGCGGCCCAGACCCTGGCCGGCGAGCCGGGGGACGTGGCGGTGCGCGCGCGCTGCCCCGCCTCGCTGGCGGTGCGCGCCGAGCTCTCGACCCTCTCGCGCCTGACACGCAACCTGATCCTGAACGCGCTCCAAGCCTGCCCCGCCGGGGCCGAGGTGCGCGTCTCCGCCGAGGCGCGGCCGGAGGGTCGGGTCTCGCTGGTGGTGGAGGACGGTGGGCGGGGGATGGCGGTCGAGCGCGTGGAAGAGCTCCTCCGCGCGGGGAAGAGCGGCGCCGGCGGCACCGGCTACGGGACGACGAGCCTCTTCGAGTGCCTGGAGGAGCTCGGGGCCTCGCTCTCCCTCGAGACCGCGCCGGGGGAGGGGACTCGCGTCGAGGTGCGCCTCTCGGGGATGCCCGAGGAGGGGGTGCCCCTGGCGCTCGTCGTCGCCGACGACGGACGGCGGCGATGGCGGTGGGGGGCGGGGCTGGCCGGGGGGGGGGGGGGGCTCTTGGAGGCGAATTCCCCGCGCAGCGCCCTGGCCGAGCTCAGAACCAGCGGGCTCGACCTGGTCCTGATCGCACGCGGCACGGCGGGCGACGGTCTGGTGGAGCTCAGGCAGCAGGCGCGCGCCCTGGGGCTCACGCTGCGCAGCGTGGGGTGGACGGGGAGCCTCGCGGCCGAGGTTCCCTCCCTCAGCTCTTCGTGAGCAGGCTGGCCCGCAGGTACTCGCGGTTGAGTCGGGCGATGTTGCCCACCGAGATCGCCTTGGGGCAGGCCGCCTCGCACTCGTAGTGGTTGGTGCAGTTGCCGAAGCCCTCGGCGTCCATGGTGGTGACCATCGCCATCGCCCGCTTCACCCGCTCCGGCCGCCCCTGGGGCAGGAGCGCCAGCTGGCTGACCTTGGCGGAGACGAAGAGCATCGCCGAGGCGTTGGGACAGGAGGCGACGCAGGCGCCGCAGCCGATGCAGGCCGCGGCGTCCATCGCCGCTTCGGCGTCATCCCTGGGCACCCCCGCGGCGTGAGCGTCGGGGGCGGAGCCGGTGTTGACGGAGACGTACCCCCCGGCGGCCTGGATGCGGTCCAGGGAGGCGCGGTCGATCACCAGGTCGCGCACGATGGGGAAGGCGCGGGAGCGGAAGGGCTCGATGTGGATCGTGTCCCCGTCGGAGAAGGTCCGCATGTGGAGCTGGCAGGTGGTCGTCTCCCGCTCCGGGCCGTGGGGCTGACCGTTGATCACCAGGGAGCAGGTGCCGCAGATGCCCTCGCGGCAGTCGTGATCGAAGGCCACCGCCTCGCGGCCGTCCATCATCAGCTCCTCGTTCAGGAGATCCAGCATCTCGAGGAAGGAGGAGTCGGGACTGATGGCCAGGCGGTGCGCTTCGAACTGGCCCGGGGCGTCGGGGCCGCTCTGGCGCCAGATGTGCAGGGTGACCCGGATCTCGCTATTGGATTCGGCGCTCACTTGTAGCTCCTCGTGGTCGGCGTCACGTTCTCGAAGACGATCTCTTCCTTGTGCAGGATCGCGGGTTCTCCGACCGCCTTGTGTTCCCAGGCGGCGGCGTAGCAGAACTCGTCGTCGCGGCGCAGGGCCTCACCTTCTTCGGTCTGGTACTCCTCGCGGAAGTGCCCCCCGCAAGACTCCTCGCGGTGCAGGGCGTCGGCGATCATCACCTCGGCGAACTCCATGAAGTCCGCCAGGCGCGCGGCGTGCTCCAGGTTCTGGTTGAAGCTCGCGCCTTCGCCCAACACGCGCACGTCCTGCCAGTAGGCGTCGCGCAACTCACTGACGCGGCCCAGGGCCTCCTCCATGGCCTTGCGCTCGCGCGACATGCCGCAGTTGTCCCAGCAGAGTAGCCCCAGCTCGCGGTGGAAGGAGTCGACGGTGCGCGACCCCTTGACCGCCAAGAGCTTGTCGAAGCGGTCGCGCACGTATTCCTCCGCCTCGCGGAAGGCTTCGTGATCGGTGGTGACCGGCTCGAGCTTGCGCCCGGCGAAGTGGCTGGCGATGGTGGCCGGGACGACGAAGTAGCCGTCCGCCAGACCCTGCATCAGGGCGCTGGCGCCCAGGCGGTTGGCGCCGTGGTCGGAGTAGTTGGCCTCACCCAGGACGAACAGCCCCGGGATGGTGCTCTCCAGGTTGTAGTCCACCCACAGTCCACCCATGGTGTAGTGCAGGGCGGGGTAGATGCGCATCGGCACCTCGTAGGGGTCCTCTCCGGTGATGCGCTCGTACATCTGGAAGAGGTTGCCGTAGCGCGCCTCGATCGTGTCGCGGCCGTCGCGGCGGATGGCGTCGCGGAAGTCGAGGAAGACCGCCTGTCCGGTGGCGCCCACGCCGCGCCCTTCGTCGCAGACGTACTTGGCGTTGCGCGAGGCCACGTCCCGCGGCACGAGGTTGCCGAAGCTCGGGTAGCGCCGCTCGAGGTAGTAGTCGCGCTCGTCCTCGGGGATGTCCCCGGCGGCGCGGTGATCGCCCTCCTTGGCGGGCACCCAGACGCGGCCGTCGTTGCGCAGGCTCTCGCTCATCAGGGTGAGCTTGGACTGGTGCTCACCGGCGACCGGGATGCAGGTGGGGTGGATCTGGGTGTAGCAGGGGTTGGCGAAGAAGGCCCCGCGCTTGGCAGCCCGCCAGGAGGCGGTGACGTTGCAGGCCTTGGCGTTGGTGGAGAGGTAGAAGACGTTCGAGTAGCCACCGGTGCAGAGCAGCACCGCGTCGGCGCAGTGGCGCGTGATCTGGCCGTTGACCAGGTCGCGGGCGATGATGCCGCGCGCCACGCCGTCGACCACCACCAGGTCCACCATCTCCTGGCGCGCCATGAGCTTCACGCCCCCCGTCTGCACCTGGCGCATCAGCGCGCCGTAGGCCCCGAGCAGGAGCTGCTGGCCCGTCTGGCCGCGGGCGTAGAAGGTGCGCGCGACCTGGGCGCCGCCGAAGGAGCGGTTGTCGAGCAGACCCCCGTACTCCCTGGCGAAGGGCACCCCCTGGGCGACGCACTGGTCGATGATGTCGACCGAGACCTCCGCCAGGCGGTAGACGTTGGCTTCCCGCGAGCGGTAGTCGCCACCCTTGATGGTGTCGTAGAAGAGGCGGAAGATGCTGTCGCCGTCGTTCTTGTAGTTCTTGGCGGAGTTGATGCCCCCTTGGGCCGCGATCGAGTGGGCGCGGCGGGCGCTGTCCTGGATGCAGATCGCCTTGACGTTGTAGCCCATCTCCGCCAGGGAGGCCGCGGCCGAGGCGCCGGCCAGCCCGGTGCCGACCACGATCACCTCGAACTTGCGGCGGTTGGCGGGGTTGATCAGGGGCAGGGCGAACTTGTGGTTGGCCCACTTGTCGGCGAGGTCGCCGCTGGGGATCTTGGCGTCGAGAATGGTGCTCATCAGGAAGCCCCCCCGATGAAGAGGAAGAACGGGAAGGTGGCGAAGACCACGGCCACGATCACCGCCAGGGCGAGACCGAAGGTGCGGATCGTCGGCGTCCACCTGGGGTGGTGCACCCCGAGGGTCTGGAGGCCGCTCTGGACCGCGTGGCTGAGGTGCAGGCCGAGGGCGACCAGGGCGACCAGGTAGATCCCGGCTCCGAGGGGCGCGGCGAGCCGCTCCCTCACTCCCTGGGCCAGATCCTCCATCTCGCCCCTGAGGACGGGCACGCGGAAGTCGATCACGTGGATCACGATGAACACCAGCATCACCAGGCCGGTGATCAGCATCGTGGCCGAGCCCGCCGTCTTGTTGCCCATGCCCTGGCGCCGGCCGTAGCGCTGATTGCGCGCCGCGAGGTTTTCGCGCGTGAGGGCCAGGGCGACGATGATGTGGATCAGGAACAGGGCGCCCAAGGCGACCTCGCCCACCGTCAAGAGCCAGCCGTAGGCGAGCAGGTGGTGGGCGTAGTCGTTGAATCCCTTGTCACCTCCGATCCAGAGGTTCAGGTTCCCAAGGACGTGTATGACGAGAAAACCGACCAACGCCAGCCCCGTGAGGGCCATGATCGTTTTCTTCCCGATGGAGGACGAGAGGAAGCGTCCCAGCCAACTCAACATGGGGGGAAGGGGGGCAGAAGGTGTGACGCGCCGCGATGGGGGAGCGGCCTAAGTCCGATGTCCCCCTGTGCTGCGCCAAGGGTCGTGCTCGTTTCGTCGAGCAAGCTATCCTGCGCCCGATGAGCAGACAACGATCGATGAACGGGTTTTGGACGTACACGCGGGGGTCAAAAGGATGAGCAGCGCGCGATTCCTACTCTTGCGGCATGGTTTGGTGGTCGAGCGCTGGCGCGGGCGCATCTACGGGCGGCTGGACGCGGAGCTCTCGGCGGAAGGGGAGGAGCAGTCGAGGAGCAACGCGCGCGCGTTGGCCGGGGCGCCCCTGGCTGCGGTGATCTCCTCCGGCTCGCCGCGGGCGGAGCACACCGCGGCCCTGATGCGCGCCGGGCGGGACCTCCCGCGTCGCGACGACCCCCGGCTGGCGGAGATCGATCGCGGAGATTGGGCCGGATTCGACCGCGCCGACCTTGAGGCCGTGCAGCCGGGGGCCTGGGACGCCTTCTGGGCCGGCGGGGGGACGATGGCGGTTCCAGGAGGTGAGTCCCTGGCCGACGTGGTCCGGCGCGTGCGGGAGGCCCTGGACGAGTTGGCGGACGAGTTCTCCGGCCGCGCGGTCGCGATCGTCGCGCACCGTTGGGTGATCCGAGCGGCGCTCTGCCAGGCCCTCGACCTGCCCGTGGAGCACGGCGCGCGCTTCGAGGTGCAGCCGGCCGGGGGTGTCCTCGTCGACTGGCCCGGCCCGGAGGCGCGTCGGGAGGGCCGGGCGGCATCGGTGGTGCTCCCAGCGCCCGGACGACCCCTCGGTCAGTTGTGACTGGGCCCTCCGGGAGAGGGCTCACTCTCACCCTCACCCTTCGCCGGCGGTTGACCCGACCCGCCGAGGCTGGCCTCGAGCAAGCGTCGCACGTCGAAGAGGGCCTCCCCGGCGTTGGCGGCAAGCCAGATGAAGTAGCAGTCGACCGGCTCAGTGGCGTCGTCCACGGGAAAGGCGGCCTTGCAGGTCGCGTCGCACGGCCGCAGCTTGTGCAGGAAACAGTACTTGCTCGCCATGGCGATCGGCGGGTCGGTTGACGGGGATCAGGAGCGCCGTCGCAGGTGCAGGGTGCGCCAGTCGCCCTCGATGACAGCCACCCCGTCCTGGTTCGTGACCAGCGCGTCGAAGAGCACCCAACCGCGCTTGGGGTGCGGATCCTGCTCGCGGTCGCGCACCGTCAGGCGCACGCCGATCGTGTCGCCCGCGCGCACGGGCGCGGTGTAGCGGATGCCCATCTCCTGCAGGGCCGCGATGGTGCCGTGGAACGCTCCGGTCTGGTTGACCAGACCACTGGCGATCGACTGCACCAGCAGACCGTGGGCGATGCGACCGCGGAAGGGCGTGCGCTGGGCGGTGGTCTCGTCGACGTGCAGCGGATTGAAGTCCCCGGAGAGCCCGGCGAAGGCGGCGATGTCCGCTTCGGTCACCGTGCGCCGCGGCGAGAGGATCGAGAACCCAGGGGTCAGGTCTTCGAACCACAGGCCTTCGAGACGCCGGGCGCGGTCCTCGGTGGGCGGCGAGGGGGTGCTCGGAGTGGACATGGCGGCAGTCTAGGGGATTCGGGCCTGCCTGCGCCGGGCTGGGGGGTTGGGACGGTCGCGATGCGACATAACGTACATTATCCGACACAACGAAGATGGGCACCGGACCCGCCTCGGGACGCCCCAACTGGATCAGCGGACGCACGACCGTCGCGGGCGAGGAGAGTCCACGGTCGTCAGGAACGGCCGATCGCTGCCGACGTCCGAGGCTCGGGCGGCACGGGAGTCCAGCGCTGGGTCGTACGGCCCCTCGACGTCGTCCTCCCAGTGAGCTGCGGTGCACAGCCGCGACCGGAATGCCCCGACGGGCCGGTCGCGTGCCGTCCGGCCGCCGATTCGGGGGGCGGAGACTAGACTCTGTAGCGACCCCCATCAGCAATCCACGAGTTCTGCCCATGAGCCCCCCCCTCAAGTCCCCCACTCTTGTCGCCGCCGGCCTGGCCTGCCTCGCCGCCTGCGCCAGCACCCCCAAGGAGACCACCGAAGTCCTGCTCCTCACCCTCGCCCCCGAGGTCGAGAAGGACGAAGGACTGGGTCTCACCGTCCAGGAGGAGTCGACCCTGGCCTACCTGGAGACGATCGAGCAGTCGCCCAACGTCAAGGCCGTGAATCCGATGGTGCAAACCGACGACGAGGGCGCGCAGGTGGGCCCTCCCGTCCTCTCCCCCGTGTCGAACGATCTGGTGTTCCGCCTCCTCAAGAAGGACAAGCAGGGCCAGTTCCATTCGAACATCTGGCTCCAGGCCGAGGGGGCCAGTGCCCGCACCCAGGTCACCCTCGGCAACTGGCTCGACAACACGCCCTGCTACACCCCCGAAGGGACGCACATCGTCTTCTCCTCCAACCGCACGGGTCCGAACCCCAGCCTGTGGCGCATTCGCGCCAAGGGCGGGGGCGGGATCACCCGCATCACGAGCGACCCCAGTGTGGAGGACTTCTACCCGTCGATGGGTACCAGTGGGTCGATGTTGGCGGTCTGCCGCCTCTTCCAGCACGCGCCCATGCCCCAGGTCTGGGTCGTCAACGCCAGCACGGGGATGAGCACCCAGCTGCGTGAGGGCAGCCAACCGGCTCTCTCACCGGACGCCCAGACGATCCTCTTCGTGCGGGAGCACCCGGACAGCGGTCACACCCAGCTCTTGAAGATGGACGCTGAGGGGGGGCCGGAGATGCAGCTCACCTTCAACACCGACTACGACGTGGTGCACCCGGCCTGGTCCCCCGACGGCGAGAGGATCCTCTTCGCCTCCAACGAGGCCCGCGACAAGAAGGACCGCCGCAACTTCGACATCTGGATGATGGATGCCGACGGCGGGAACGTGACCTTCCTGACCACCAATGGCTCCTGGGACGATCACCCCCGCTGGAGCCACACGGGCGAGTACGTGTACTTCCGCTCGAACCGCGGCGGCAAGTGGGGGATCTGGCGCTTCAAGCTCAGCGACGGCTGACGGGGCTGGGGTGGTCGAGAGCGGCGGGAGGCGTCCCTGGGGCACTTCCCGCCGTCAGGCCGTTGGGTTCGGGGCCGAGTGTGCCGAAGATGAGGGGGTCTCGGTGTCCCCCACCCCACGCGGAGCCCACCATGCGCCGATCCCAAGCCATCCTGCTCCCGACCCTGCTCCTGACCGCCTGCGTCCTCCCCGTCGACGGCGGGCGCGCCTCCTACGGCGCCGGGGGCGATCTGCGGGCGTTCACCTACGTCCCCGATCTGCCGATCTCGCACCCTCCCTTCCAGGAGGTGCACGCGAGTTGGAAGCAGCGGCTGGCGATTCCCTACGTGTTCGTCGACCACGTGGGCAGCTACACCGCGACCGGCTCCCTGATCCCGGTCGTGCACCGCGAGATGCGGGCGCAAGGGCTCGAGCCGGACGGTCCCCCCTTCTGCCTCTTCTACGACGACCCGGGCGTGACGCCGGTGGACCAGCTGCGCTCGCGGGCCTGCATTCCGCTGCGCGGCGAGCGGCCGGTGGCGACGCCCCTGGGCTACGAGGTGGTGCGCAGCACCACCGTCGGGTACGCGTTCGTGTCGGGGCTCTACCCCGAGGTGCCGCGGGCCTACCCCGGGATCCTGGCCTACCTGGATCGCATGGGCTGGGAGCGCTCGGGGCCGATCCGGGAGGTGTACCTGGTCCCCCCCGGCGAGGACCCCGATCCCGACGTGTTGGTGTGCGAGATCCAGATCCCCGCCCAACGGCGGCAGTGACCCACCTCCCTCAGGCGCGCAGCTCCGCGGCCTCGGGGGGGTAGCAGCGGTAGATCGAGAGGGTCCCGTCCAGGGAGATCGATCCACGCAGGTGATCCCCCGGGCGCAGGCGCTCGGCCAGCCCCTGCGCCGGGCGGGCGGAGTGGTCGCGCCCACGGCGGTCGCGCAGACCGCCGTAGCGACCGTCGGCGCCGCGGCGCACTTCGAAGAGCTCGCCGGTGGCGTCCTCGGGCGGAGGCGGCAGGAGACGGTTGAGCTCGGCGATGCGCGGCAGGGTCCCGCGCAGACTCACCAGGGTCGGGCCGAAGTCGCGGCGCAGCTCCAGGTGATGGGCTTCGTCCGCCCAGCGGGAGAAGGCCTCCAGGGCGTCGAGCAGCTGGCGCGCATCCCGCTTCCCTCCCAGGGTGCCGTGCTCGTGGATCCAGAAGGTGGTGAAGCGCAGCAGCTGGCCGGCACCCAGCTCCTCGAAGCTGCCGAGCCCGCTGCCGTACTCGCCCAGGCTGCGCAGGCAGGCGAAGCGGCGCGCCGCGTCCCCGCTCCCCTCCCGCTCCACCTCCCAGAGGAACTCGTCGACCATCGCCCCCACCACCCCGGGGAACTCGGGGGCCGGATCACCCTCCTCCTCGCTCTCCCCCATCTCCTCATCCCGAGCGCTCCCGGGGGCGAGCGCGAGGTCGCGTTCCAGGTCGCTGAAGAGCTGCTCCAGGTCGCGCCCCGCCGCGCGACCGCGCTCGAAGGCGGCCAGCGCCTCGCGCACGTCCGGGGCGGGCTCCTCCCGCGCTGCGGACGACGGGGCCTGGGGCGAGAGGGCGCCCCAGGCGAGTTGCAGGAGACGCCGCGCCTGCTCGAGATCGAGCTCCGTCTCGAAGGCCAGCTCGTCGAGGATCTCACCCAGCACGTCCCCCGCGCCGTACACCAGGCGATCGGGGCGCAGAGGCTGGGCGGCGAGGAGCGCCAGCACGCGCTCCACCTCCGCAGGCTCGAGTCCCCCATCTTCGAGGAAGCGCCGCGCAGCGCCGATCGGGTCCCCCTCCGAGCGCGGCGCATCGGCGCCCCAGAAGAGCCGTTCCAGCTCGAGCTGGGAGAGGCGCAGCACCGAGGGTCCACCGCCCTCGCGGGCGCGCGCCAGGTCGATCTCCAGGGCCTCCCGCAGGCTGGACTCGCGGAAGAGCGCACCCGCCAGGGAGAGCTCGTGGCTGCCGTCCGGGAGCGGGAAGAGCCGCCCCACCAAGAGGTCCCCCACCGCGACGGGGTGGGCGGTGGGGGTCAGCGCGAAGGTCCCCAGGCCGGCCAGGTCGCGCACCCAGCACACCCCGGCGCTGGAGCCGCCTCCCTGCGGGGCGAGCTCCGCCACCTCGAAGACGCCGGAGAAGGATCCCCGCAGGCTGGTGACGGCGAACTCGATCGCCTGCTCGTCATCCCCGAGGTCCTGGCACCAGCGGTCGCCCAAGCGCTCGACCGGGACGCCGTAGAGGGCCGGGCTGTGGCGCTCGAGGAGGAACCACTCCAGGTGGCGGCGGGCCGCCAAGTAAGCCTCCTGCACCGTGCCAGAGGGGGGCGGACCGCCGAAGAAGTCGGCCGTACTGGTCTCGAGCTCGCGGGTGAGCACGGGGTCCTCCCGCACCCGGGCTCCCAGGGCCGACAGGGCCCCATCGATGACTTCGGAGGGGGTTCTCATGGTCTGGATCGGATCCCTGGGGCGCATATCCTAGCCTGCGCGGGCAGGCCGAGACTTCATTTGAGACCCCTGGATTGCTATGAGGTCTGAAAGCCTCCACCCCCAAAACCCAAGGTACAGTGGGTCAGAAGCCCGCCCGAGCCCCATGAGCACCCTGTCGATCCTGCCGATCATGCAAGAAGCCGACCCCGGCCTGTGGGAGAAGACCCTGGCCCTGCCCTGGATCGATCAGGTCGGGATGGTCCTGATCGGGATCTTCATGATCCTGGGGATCTGGCGCGGCCTCTGGTGGCAGGTGATCCGACTCCTGGGGGTGATCATGTCGATCGCCCTGGCGCGGGCCCTGACGCCGCGCCTGCAGCCCACCGTCGCGGAGGCCTTCGACCTCTCCCCCGCCCTCAGCCACGGCGCAGTCTGGTTCACGATCTTCGTAGGGGGGTTGGTCGTGGCCACCCTGCTCGGCCTGATCGGCAAGAAGGCGTTGGAGGCGATGCAGCTCGGGTTGGTGGACCGAGCCGGTGGGGCGGTCATCGGGGGCCTGACCGGGGGGATCCTGCACTCGGCCCTGCTGGTGATCATCAGCTCGCTCGGCAACGCCGACTGGAACCACGCCAACCTGCCCCAGGATTCCGCCAGCGCCCGCTGGCTGCGCGAGTTCTCCTCCTGGGAGCTGGGGCCCCTCGACGTGCAGGCCCGCGAGACGATCGTCGAGCGCTGGGCCGACCGCTGGCCCCGCAAGAAGGTGGATTGACTCTCCACCGCCCGCGGACTACCGTCCGAGGGACAACACGCTTCGCCTGTGCGGCGGGGAAGCAGGTGCGAATCCTGCACGGTCCCGCCACTGTGAGTTGCACGGGCCGCTGGTTCTGAGGGTCGCCGAGTAGCCCGCATCCCTCACCACCGCCGGCCAGAACCGACCCAGTTGGCTCCCAGCGGACGACTTGCAGCCGATCGGTCCTCGACGACCTCAGAGAGGTCGCCTGCGGAAGATCGGCCGCAACTCGCCCACTGGGCATCAACTCGGGCGATTCTGGCTCGCCGCTGGTGAGAGATGCGGGCTCGAGGCGCCCGGGTCACTGGGGTGAGCGCACCCCGGGAAGGCTGGACCGCGGTTCCATGTGACGAGTCAGGAGACCCACCGCGCAGCGCGGGATCGCCGACCCCGGGTTCTGGGTCCGGCCCCCAGCGCGGCATGGACGCCGACGCACCGGGCCTGGAAGCGGGACGGCGCGCACTGCGGATTTCAGACGCCATCCCATGACCATGCTGCGACTCATCGATCGTGCGAGGCCCGCCCTGGGCCTGCTGCTCCTCCTGCCCCTGTCCCCCATCGGGTTCTCTCCGGCCCTGGCCCAGGTCACGACCCAGCCGGGGTTCGAGACGACCGAGCTGCTCGACCTGGCCGGGGACCGGGTGTACGGCACCCTCTCCGACGGGGGCTACGTCTCCTTCGACGGCTTGGCCTTCGAGCGCTACGACGCCGCGGGGGCGTGGGTGGAGACCTACGACACCCTGCCCGCCTTCGTCTTCCCCTCCTTCCTGGAGGTCCACCCCTCGGAGCTCTTCGCCATCTGCGGCGAGAGCAGCAACGGAGACCTCTTCACCATCGACCTGGTGGCGGGGAGCGTCACCCCGCTGGTCAACCTGGTCTACAACTACGACCTGGCCTGGGACTCCGATCCCGCCTACGCCTACGTCAGCGCCAGCCTCGGCGGGTGGGCCGCCGGCAACGACGTGCTGCGCGTGGAGATCGCCAGTGGGCAGTACACCGAGGTGGCGTACGCCGTGGGCCCATCGGGGCCGATCGCGGTGGACGGCGACGGCAACCTCTACTACGTGACCCAGTTCGAGGGCACCGCCTGGCCGCCGCCCCTCGGGGAGGAGCACCTCTTGATGTGGTCCGACGCCCAGCTCGACGCCGGCGTGCAGTTGACCGAGGCCGATGCGACCTACCTGACCGCGGGGCTGGACGGCGGGTCCTCCATGCTCCACGACCCCCACTCCGGCTACCTCTTCCTGGCCCACACCAACCACCAGGGCCTGGCGCACGAGGTGCTGGCGATCGCCACCGACGGTACGGTCGTCGACACGCTGGCCGAGTGCTACACCTGGATCGCGGGGCTCGAGGTGGACCACGACGGGGGCCCCGCGACCTGCTTCGCCCAGCAGCCGACGAACGCCTTGCTGCGCGTGCAGAACACCGACTTCGGCGGCAGCACCCGGGACCGGGTGACGCTCGAGCCCATGCGCGCGCAGGCGAGCTACTCCGGCCCAGCCGCGGGAGCGCCCGGCGACGCCACGGTGACGATCAGCGGGGCGGAGCCGGACTCCAAGGTCGTGCTGCTGATCTCGCGTGCCACCGATCTCCTCCCGAGCGAGCTGGTGCTGCCCCTCGGCTGGGGCGCGCCGACCTTCTTCGCCGCCCCCCCCGAGCGCGTGCTGCGCCGCACCGCGGCCCTGCCGACCGACTCCCTCGGGGAGGCCGACTTCACCTACTGGCAGAGTCCGTCGATGGAGGGCGCCCTGCTCTTCCAAGCCCTGCTCTACGACGGCGCCGGAGCACCGCTCGGGACGTCGACCTGGGTCGTCAACCAGTGACCGGCCGCTTCACTCCGTAGAGAGGAGCCAACCCTGCGGGAGGACCAGCCGCATGCCGGTCCTCCCGCGACCCCCCTCCGCCCCCGGCAGGCGCGCCAGGATCTGCGCCAGGCGCGCCTCGATCGCGGCCCCCGCGGGGAACTCCAGGCACCAGGTGCCCGTATCGGTGGGGGTCAAGGACCAGGCCAGGGGGCTCTCGCCGCTGTCCGCCTCGGTGCTGGCGCTGACCAGCAGGCTGGCGATGCCCCACGGCAGCTGCCAGCCTTCCCCCACTTCGGGTGCCAGGTGGGGCACGGGTGAGGGGGCGGGGGCCAGGGGGCGTCCGCTGCGGCGGGCGGCCTCGTGGGCGAGCGAGAGCAGGATCTCCAGCCCGCGCGGCTCGCGCCGCGCGAGTAGGAGGTCCGCTCCGCTGGCTGAGCCGAGCACCGCCATGGCCCAGCCGAGGTCGACCACCTCGCGGGAGGCGCGGGCCAGGTCGTCGCTGCGGGTGGCGAAAAGCTCTTCACCCCCCTCCAGGCCGAGCATGGCGTTCAGCCCGGTGATGAGCTGGGTGGCGTTGGCGAGGCGGTGCAGGAGCACCGGCATGAGGGCGCGGGTCAGGGGATCGGCCGTGGGCTCCATGGGTCCGACCATCATGCCCCGCTGCGGCCAGGAATCCACGTTGGTGTGCTGGGTCAGTATTCTGCGCCATGCCCCGCATCGCCCTCTTGACCTGTCGCGACCGCCACGAGCCCGACATCGACCAGGAGCCGCTCCTCGAGGCGCTGCGCCGGCGCGGGATGGACGCCACCGGGCTCGCCTGGGACGATCCCCAGGCGAGCCCCGAGGACTTCGACCTGTGCGTCCTGCGCTCCACCTGGAACTACCACCTGGACCACGAGCGCTTCCTCGCCTGGCTCGGGCGCGCCGCGGGGGCGTCGCGCCTCTTGAACCCGCTCCCGGTGGTGCAGAGCAACGTCCACAAGGGCTACCTCCTGGAGCTCGAGGCGCGTGGTGTGCCCGTGGTGCCCACCGAGCTCCTCGAGCGCGGCTCGGGGGCGACGCTGGAGGAGGTGCGTCAGGTGCGCGGCTGGCGGGACGTGGTGGTCAAGCCCGCCGTCTCCGCCAGCTCCTTCCGGACCCGCCGCTTTCGGGGCCCCGAAGGCGGGGCTGGAGAGGAGTTCCTGGCGCGCCTGCTCCGCGAGCGGGACGTCCTGGTGCAGCCGACGATGCCGGGCTTCGCGCGGCCGGGGGAGAGTGCCCTGGTCTGGCTCGACGGAGAGTTCACTCACGTGGTCACCAAGCGGGTGCGCCTGGAGGGGGATGCCGAGCAGGTGTCGAAGGCCCGCCCGCCGACGAGCGACGAGCGGGCCTTCGGTCGGGCCGTTCTGGGAGAGCTCCCCGAGGAGCTGCTCTACGCCCGCATCGACGTCCTACGCGACGAGGGTGGATGGCTCGTCCTCTCGGAGCTCGAGTTGATCGAGCCCACCCTCTACCTGCCCCAGCACCCACCGGCGGTGGAGCGTCTGGTGACAGGGATCGCTCGGCGCGTCTGACGTCGACGGGGGTGATTGACGGGCGCTACTCCTCCTCGGCCAGCGCCGCTTGGGCCGCCGCCAGGCGCGCGATCGGGACGCGGTAGGGGGAGCAGGAGACGTAGTTGAGCCCCAGCTCCTGGCAGAGTGCGATCGAACGCGGCTCGCCGCCGTGCTCGCCGCAGATGCCGAGCTTGATCTTGGGCCGCTCCTCGCGTCCATCCTCCACGGCGATGCGCATCAGGCGCCCGACGCCGCCGCGGTCGATGGTGGTGAAGGGGTCGGCCTCGAAGATGTCGTTCTCGACGTAGGAGGGGATGAACTTGCCCGCGTCGTCCCGGCTGATGCCGAAGGCGGTCTGGGTCAGGTCGTTGGTGCCGAAGGAGAAGAACTCCGCTTCGCGCGCGATCTCCCCGGCGGTCAGGGCCGCCCGCGGGAGCTCGATCATCGTCCCCACCATGTAGGGGAGCTTCATCTTCTTCTTGGCGAAGACCTTGGCGGCGGCATCGCGCACGACCGCGGCCTGCAAGCGCAGCTCTTTCTCGGTGCCCACCAGCGGGATCATGACCTCGATCTTGGGCTTCTTGCCCGTGCGCTTGGCCACGTTGCAGCCCGCCTCGAAGAGGGCCTGGGCCTGGGTGCGGGTGATCTCCGGGTAGCTGATCCCGAGGCGGCAGCCGCGGTGACCGAGCATCGGGTTGAGCTCGATCAGGGACTCCACCTTGGTGGCGATCTCCTTGGGCTTGACACCCAGCTCCTTGGCCAGCTCGCGCTGCGACGCGGTGTCGTGGGGCAGGAACTCGTGCAGGGGCGGATCCAGGGTGCGGATCGTGACCGGGCGGGTGCCCATCGCCTTCAGGATCCCCTCGAAGTCCTTGCGCTGCAGCGGCAGGAGCTTGGCCAGGGCCTTCTCGCGCGCCTTGGTGTCGCTGGCCAGGATCATCTCGCGCACCGGGCCGATCTTGCCCTCACCGAAGAACATGTGCTCGGTGCGGGTGAGACCGATCCCCTCGGCGCCGAAGGCGATCGCCGTGGCGCACTGGTCGGGCTGGTCGGCGTTGGTGCGCACGCCCATGGTGCGCACCTTGTCCGCCCAGCGCATCAGGGACTGGTAGGCCTTGAAGGTGGCGGAGGTGCGCGCCTTCTTGGCCCGCGCGCCCTTGCCGAAGAGGGCCTCGATCACCTCCGAGGGTTGGGTCTCGAGCTGGCCCTGGATCACCTCGCCGGTGGTGCCGTCGAGGCTCAGCCAGTCCCCTTCACGCAGGGTGCGGCCCCCGACCTTGAGGGTCTTCTTGGCGTGGTCGATCTCCAGCTCGGAGGCGCCCACCACGCAGACCTTGCCCATCTGGCGTCCCACCAGTGCGGCGTGGCTGGTCATGCCGCCGCGCTGGGTCAGGATCCCCTCGGCGGCCTGCATGCCCTTGATGTCCTCGGGGGAGGTCTCCACCCGCACCAGGACCGTAGTGACCTTCTTCTTGGAGTCCTTGATCCTCGCGTTCCGCTCGGCGACCGCGATGGCGCGCTCGGGAGAGAAGGCGATCTGCCCGCAGGCGGCGCCGGGGCCGGCGGCGAGTCCCTTGGTCAGGACGCGCTTCGAGGTGCGCGCCGCCTTGAGCTCGGCGAGGCGGAAGACCGGCTGCAGGAGCTGGTTGAGGGCCTCCGGCTCGACGCGCCGCAGGGCCTCCTCCTGGGTGATGAGCCCCTCGCGCACCAGGTCGGTGGCGATGCGCACCGCCGCGAAGCCGGTGCGCTTGCCGGAGCGGCACTGCAGCATGAACAGCCGCCCGTCCTCGATGGTGAACTCGATGTCCTGCATCTCGGCGTAGTGCTCCTCGAGCCGCTGCTGGATCTCATCCAGCTCCTCGTACGCCTCGGGCAGGGTCTCGGCCAGGCGTTCGATCGACAGGGGCGTGCGGTAGCCGGCCACCACGTCTTCGCCCTGGGCGTTGATCAGGTACTCGCCGTAGAAGTACTTCTCGCCGGTGGCGGGGTTGCGGGTGAAGGCCACCCCGGTGGCGGAGTTCTCGCCCATGTTACCGTAGACCATCGCCATCACGTTGACGGCGGTGCCCCAGTCGGCGGGGATGTGGTTCAGGGAGCGGTAGGCGCGCGCGCGCTCGTTGTCCCAGGAGTCGAAGACGGCCGCGATCGAACCCCAGAGCTGCTCGGCGGGGTCGGAGGGGAAGGGCTTGCCGGTGGCCTTCTTCACGATCTGCTTGAAGCGACCGACCAGGTGGCGCAGGTCCGCCTCGGTCAGGTCGGTGTCCTGCTTGAGGCCCTTCTTCTTCTTGTAGGCGTCGAGCAGCTTGGCGAAGGGACCCAGCTCCTCACCTTCCTCGGCGCGGATTCCGAGCACCACGTCGCCGTACATTTGCACGAAGCGGCGGTAGGTGTCCCAGGCGAAACGCGGGTTGTTGGAGCGCGCGGCCAGCCCTTTCACCGTCTTGTCGTTGAGGCCCAGGTTGAGCACGGTGTCCATCATCCCCGGCATCGACGCCCGGGCACCGGAGCGCACCGAGACGAGCAGCGGGTTCTCCGGATCGCCGAAGCGCCTGCCCATGCGCTTCTCGATGGTGGCCATCGCCTTGTCCACTTGGGCTGCGAGTCCAGCCGGGTAGCCACCCTTGTGATCGTTGTAGTAGGTGCAGACTTCGGTGGTGATGGTGAATCCGGGGGGCACTGGGAAGCCCATGCGGCACATTTCCGCCATGTTGGCGCCCTTGCCGCCGAGCAGGTTCTTCAGTCCTCGGTGACCGTCGGCTGCGTTCTTGGCGTAGGCGTAGACGAATTTCTTGGCCTTGCTTCGCGACGTCTTGCCTTTGCGAGTGGCGCGCTTCTTCACTTGTGAGGGGGCCATAATTGGCGTCTAGAGGGGGTTTCTGGGGAGGAGTCGATGGGCGGCTGAGCCCTTGGAGCGAACCATTCGAGCGGAATCCTCCCCCCGGTCCACCCGTTCGCCGGATCAAATCGGCGTCTACGCCGAATTTCCGCGCGAGAGCGGGTGAAGGGGGGGTGTGGGGTCCGCTGCGGTGGAACCCGTTCTGGTACCGGAGGAGGGACTCGAACCCTCACGCCCTTGCGGGCAACGGATTTTGAATCCGTCGCGTCTGCCATTCCGCCACTCCGGCGCGGGGCCACAGGTTAGGGCGTGCCGGCCGGGAAGCAAGGGGGCCGGCGCTCTAGCCATGGCCGCGCTGCCACTCGAAGGCGTGGCCGATCCCCCGCAGCACCCCCGGCTGGGCGTGGACCAGGTAGCGCAGGGCGGCCAGGATCCCCGGGCCGAAGGCCTCCAGCCCCTCGGTCTGGTGGGTGATCCTCAGCACTTCGCCGGGCCCCCCCAAGAGCACGCTCTGGTTGGAGTAGAGCCCCTCCAGGCGCACGGAGTGGATCGGGATCGCGGCCGGATCGACCCCCTTCAGCTCGGCGAGCTGGGCCGCCGTGTCCGCCGCCGTGCCCGACGGGGCGTCCGGCTTCGTGTGGTGGTGCTCCTCGATGATCTCCACCGAGGGGAGGAAGGTCGCGGCCCGGCGGGCGAGGTCCTGCTGCAGCCAGACCCCCAGGCAGAAGTTGGGCACCACCAGCCCCGCCAGCCCCGCCTCGCGCGCGGCGGCGTCCAGACGGCGATCCTCCTCGGGGGTGACTCCGCTGGTGCCGATCAGGGGGCGTAGCCCCGCGGCGAGCATCGCCAGGCCGTGCTCGGCGCCGAGCCCGGCCATGGTGAAGTCGAGGCCGACCTGGGCCCCCGAATCCGCCAGGAGCCCCGGCAGGTCGCCGGACGCCTCGATCCTCGAGCAGAGCTCCAGGTCGGCCTGGCTCTCCAACAGCCGTTCGGTGAAGGTCCCCATGCGCCCAGCGGCGCCGACCAGGGCGACTCGGATGGTCATGATGCGTTCCTTTGGTAGCGGGCGCAGGCCCGGGCCAGGAGCTCGAGGCACAGGCCGCGGAACTCGACCCCGACGGCGGCGGCCGCCAGGGGCAGGATCGAGCGGCCGGTGAGGCCGGGCAGGGTGTTCAGCTCCAGGAAGACCGGTTCACCCCCGCCCTGCACCCCGGCGGAGGGCACGATGAAGTCGGCCCGGGCGTACCCCTCGCAGCGCGAGGCGCAGTAGGCGGTCAGGGCGCGCTCCTGGACCACCTCCGCCACGGCGGGACTCAGGAGACGGGGGGGGCAGACCTCCTGCGCACCCTCGGCGGCGTACTTCTCGCGGTAGTCGAAGAAGTGCCCCTCCGAGGGGTGGATCTCCACCACCGGCAGGAGGAGCGGCTCCTCGCCCTGGTTGCCGAGCAGGGCGCAGGTCACCTCCAGCCCCTCCTGGGCCGCCTCCACCAGGGCGTCGTCGCCGCTGGCCAGGATCTCCCTGATGCCGGACTCGAGCGCGGCGTCGTCGCCGGCGCGCACCACCCCCACCGAGGAGCCCCCACAGCGGGGCTTGGCGAACCAGTAGGGGGCCTCCAGGGCGCGGCAGGCCTCCAACTCCCCGCGCAGGTCGCGCTGCCAGGCCGCCCGGGTGACCAGGTGTCCGCGCGCCGTCTCGAGCCCGGCGTTCGCGGCGACTGCCCGCGCCCAGGCCTTGTCCATGCAGAGTGCCGAGGCGGCCGCTCCCGAGCCGGTGTGGCGGCGCCCGGCGACTTCGAGGAAGCCCTGCAGCTTCCCGTCCTCCCCGTCGCCCCCGTGCAGGCCGAGCAGGAAGAGGGCCTCCTCGGGCAGGCGCCCGAGCGCCCGCTCCGGTTCCACTGCGGCCCCTTCCAGCACCCAGCGACCGTCCGCCCGCACCTCGACGGGAATGACGGAGGCGGGGGGGGGCGCGCCGCTCGCCAGGGCGTCGACGATCGCGAGCCCGGTGTCCAGGGAGACCTCGCGCTCGCTGGAGCTGCCCCCGTAGAGCACCGCCACCGGCGTGCGCGCCAGCACCTCGATCCACGCCTCCCAGGTGGTCCAGCTCGCATCGTGGGCCCGCATCACCTCACCCGTAGAGGTGTCCGCCTGCGAGCTCCCGCGGTTCGACCGGGGCGACCGCCGAGAACTCCTCCTCCGTCTCGGCCAAGCGGGGATCGATCTCGATCAGCGGCCGCCCGCCCCCGTCCTCGGGGGGGCTCGCGCCGCCGTTGCGCTTCACCCACCCCGCGAAGAGGCGCGAGAGGTCGGCGCGGCAGCTCGCGGGGGAGTCGGCCCCCTCGGCGTTCTTGACCGGGCTGAACTCGTGGGAGCGCTCCACCTCCAGGGTCACGCTGCGCTCGGCCTGCCCCAGGGCGTCGAAGACGAAGGTCTCGAACTTGACCCCTTCCAGCTCGGCCGGATGCCCCTGCTCGTCGATCCCCTGGAGCTTCTTGCGCGCCAGGTGCCAGGGCAGGCGCAGTCCCCCGTTGGTCAAGAGCTCGACGAAGTCCACGCGCAGGACGTGGTTGGCGATGTTCCCGGCGCGGAAGAGCAGCTGACCCTCGGAGTCGGTGGCGTGACGCAGCTCGTCGGGCAGGTCGGAGTATTCGATGCAGCCCAGGCGGCCGTCGGCGCGTCCGATCACGCCCACCTTCTCGCCGGCGTCGCGCTTGGAGACCACCTTGGAGGACATCTGAGCCTCGGCCAGGGAGTGCAGGCCCAGGAAGAGGGTGTCGGCGGGGCGCGCCAAGGGGCTGTCGACCTGGAAGTAGGAGAGCTCCTCGATCCCTCGCCCGGCGGCGTGCGCCAGGCACCCCGACGCGGCCAGCGCCTCCAGTGTCCCGCCGTGCCCGTTGGGAGCGAGGAAGAGGGCGTCCCGCGCCGCCAGCACGACCTTTCCCTCCTGGTCCAGGGCGGGGAGCATGCGCTGGGTGAAGAAGCGCACGTTCTCCTCGCCGAGCCCGAAGTAGCCCTCGCTCTCGAAGAAGTCGCGCGTGGGACCGTCGTTGGTGGCCGAGGTCATCACGTACCAGGGCGCGATGTGCCCGAAGCGCTTGCGCGCGGCCGCGATGCGTGCGGCGTGCCAGCCGAAGAGGGAGCGTCCGGTGACCGGGCCCACCGCGAAGAGCCCCTTGGGGCCTTCGAAACCCAGGCGCGATCCCTGTCCACCCGCCACCAAAAGGAAGGCCACGCGCCCCTCGGCGAGCAGGGTCTCGCCCCGCTCCCGGGCTTGGGCCGCCTGGCGCTCCTGCTCCGGGGAGCGGGCCAGGGGGAAGAGCTCGGGTGGCTGGAAGTCCGCCGGCGCCTCCGGCGGGGGCGGGTCGACGATCAGCGCGGCCAGCTCGGCGACCTGCGCCAGATCGAGGTCGGCGATCTCGAGCGCCAGCCGCCCGCGAGACGCCTCGTCCAACTCCTCCCAGAAACGAAACAGGTGCCCCTGCCCCGCGGCCTCGCAACGCGCGCGTACGTCGTTGACGTCGATCATGGGGGTCTCCTCGTGGGCACTAGTGTGTCAAGAGCACCTTGACGATCCCACTGCTGGCAGCGGCTTCGAAGGCCCGGCGTCCCTCCCCGAGGGGTAGGCGGGCGTCGATCAGCGCCTCCACCGACACCCGGCCGGCCGCGAGCGCCTCGAGGGCGGGCTCGAAGGGCCCACAGCGGGATCCGATCAGGGTCACCTCGTCGATCACGATCGGGGTCAGGTCGACGGAGAGCGGGGGAGTGACCGTGCTCTTCTGGACCAGGGTGCCGCGCGGGCGCACGAGCTCGAGGGCCTCCGCCACACCCGCCTGGGAGCCGCTAGCCTCCACCACCAGGTCGTAGGAGGAGGGGGCGGGCTCGGCGATCCAGCGGCAGTCGAGCTCCCGGGGGAGGCGCCGGGCGTGCTCCGGGTGGTGCCCGCGCAGGTCGACGCGGCCCAGGGCCAGGCCCAGGACCTGGGCGCAGAGCAGTCCCAGCCGGCCGTCCCCCACCACGACCGCCCGCTCGACGGTCTCGAGGTCGAGCTGCTCCGCGATCTCGAAGGCCGCTGCCAGCGGTTCGGTGAAGGTGGCCGCCTCGGTGGAGACGGCGTCGGGGACGGGGTGCAGGTTCTGCGCCGGCAGCACGAGCTCCTCGGCGAAGGCGCCGTCCAGACCGGCGATCCCCAGGACCCGGCGCTGGACGCAGTGGCGCGGCAGATCGGCGCGGCACAGATCACAGGCACCGCAGGGCACGTTGATCTCCCCCACCACCCGGCGTCCGGCGTAGGTGCCGTCGAGGGCCTCGGCCACGAACTCGTGCCCCGGGATGCCCCGGAAGCCCATGTAGCCGCGAGCCAAGGCCAGGTCGGTGCCGCACACCCCCGCCGCCAGGAGCCGCAGCCGGCAGGCACCCCTCGCGGCTCTGGGGCGCGGCAGGTCGTCCCGGTAGGAGAGCGTCCCCGCTTCGATCCAGAGCCCCTGCACCGGGTCTCCCCTAGCAGCCCCTTCGGCGTCCGCCTAGGGGCGAGAGGCTTCGGCCCCTTCGTCGGAGAGCGCTTCCAGCAGACTCTCCATCAGGTTGACCAACGCGTCGATGCGCCGCTCGAGGACCACCTGGCGGTGGACCAGCTTCTCGACCACGGGGGGCAGGATCGCCTCGCGCGTGTAGTTGTTGATCATGTTGATGATCTCCGCGCGGTTGGCGTCCGGCAGCTTGTGGAAGTGGTAGTGGAACTTCTCCTCGAGGATCTCGGTCGTCAAGCTCATGCACTCGTCGGTGATCTCCGAGACGTTGCGCTTGTCGTGTTCGTTGTGGAAGACCTCCAGCTTGTATTGGTGCAGGAGGTCCTGGAACTTCTTCAGCATCGCTTCTGACTGCGGATCCTAGGCCGGACCATTCATGAGCGTTCGTCCCAGTGCGCGCCATGGCGGACTTGGGGTGTGCGGGGGTGGGCGGTCATGAATAGTCCAGCCTAGTCCGGCTGGCCCAAGAGGACCGAGACGTTGTGGCCGCCGAATCCCAACGAGTTGCAGAGCGCGTTGCGCACCTCCATCTCGCGCGCCGTACCCGGCACGTAGTCGAGGTCGCAGTCGGGATCGGGCGTGGTGTAGTTGCGGGTCGGATGGACCTTGCCGGTCGCGACCGCCAGGGCGGTGAAGAGCAGCTCCACTCCGGTGGCCGCGCCGAGCAGGTGCCCGAGCATCGACTTGGTGGAGGAGACCACCATCTGATGGGCGTGGTCGCCGAAGACCAGCTTCAGGGCGCGCGTCTCGATGACGTCGTTGTAGGCGGTCGACGTGCCGTGGGCGTTGACGTACTGCACGTCGTCGGGGGCCACGCCGCCGTGCTCCAGGGCCTGGGCGAAGGCGCGCGCGGGACCGCGTCCGTCCTCCTTGGGGGCGGTGATGTGGAAGGCGTCGTCGGTGGAGCCGTAGCCCTTGACCTCGGCGTAGATGCGGGCGCCGCGCGCCTTGGCGCGCTCGTACTCCTCGAAGACCAGGATCCCGGCCCCCTCCCCCATCACGAAGCCGTCGCGATCCTTGTCGAAGGGCCGCGAGGCGAGCTCCGGGGCGTCGTTGCGGGTGGAGAGCGCCTTGGCGCTGCCGAAGCCCGCCATCGAGAGCTTGGTGATGGCGGATTCCGACCCGCCCGTGATCACCAGGTCGCACTCACCCCACTGGATCGCCCGCCAGGCCATGCCGATCGCGTGCCCAGCCGAGGCGCAGGCGCTGGAGGTGGTGAAGGAGGTGCCGAGCAGCCCGAAGCGGATCGCCACCTGGCCGCTGACCGCGTTGGCCATGATGCGCGGGATGAAGTGCGGGCTGACGCGCCGCGCCCCGCGCTCCTTCAGGATGTCGTACTGCTCCAGGATGCCCGTGATGCCCCCGATGCCGGTGGCGATGATCGACCCGTAGCGCTCGCGCGCCGCTTCCTCCTCCTGGGGCAGCTCCTCCAGACCCGCGTCGCGCAGCGCCTCCTCGGTGGCCATCAGGGCCCACATGGTGAAGGGGTCGAGCTTGCGCTGGTCGGAGCGGGTGAAGCCGTGCTCCTCCGGGTCCCACTCCACCTGGGCGGCGAAGGTGGTGGAGAGCCCTTCGGTGTCGAAGCGCGTCACGGGGCTGACCCCGTTCTCCCCCGCCAGCACGCGCGGGAAGGAGGTCTCCACGTCGAGACCCAGGGCGTTGACCGTTCCCAGGCCGGTGATCACGACTCGTCGCATGGCGCTTGGCCCCGCAGGTTGAGGGCGAGGGTGGAGAGAGAGGACGAGACCCGGGCGGGTCGCCTGCGGCAACCCGTGCCCGGAGCCCGCTAGAGCTTGCTCCCGATGTACTCGACGGCCGCGCCGACCGTCTGGATCTTCTCGGCGTCCTCATCGGGGATGGAGATTTCGAACTCGTCTTCGAACTCCATCACCAACTCGACCGTGTCGAGGGAATCGGCACCCAGATCGTTGATGAACGAGGTCTCGCTGGAGACCTTGTCCGGGGTGGTGCCAATCTGGTCGCAGACGATCTTGATCACGCGCTCTTCGATCGAGGGGTTGCTCACCGCTGGATTCTCCGTTTCGGGGGAGGCTTATTGAGGTTGTTCGTCAGCTATTGCCGTTCAGAGGGACAACCCCCCGTCGACGACGAGGGTCTGTCCCGTGATGTACGCCCCGCCGGGCCCGGCGAGGAACTCGACGGTCGCGGCGATCTCCTGCGCGCACCCTATGCGGCCGAGGGGGATGCCGGTGAGGAGCTCCGCGCGCGCCTTCTCGTCCAGGGAGGCGGTCATGTCCGTTTCGATGAAGCCCGGCGCCACGGCGTTGCAGGTCACGCCGCGGCCCGAGAGCTCCTTGGCGACCGAGCGGGTCAGGCCGATCATCCCCGCCTTGCTGGCGGCGTAGTTGGCCTGCCCGGCGTTGCCGGTCAAGCCCACCACCGAGGTGATGTTCACGATCCGTCCGCCGGCCTTCATCAAGGGGCGGGTAGCGGCCTTGGTGAAGTTCCAACACCCCTTGAGGTTGACATCGAGCACGCGGTCGAAGTCCTCCTCTCCCATGCGCATCAGGAGCTGGTCGCGGGTGATCCCGGCGTTGTTGACCAAGAGGTGCGGCCCGCCCATCTCCTTGGTCACCAGGCCCACCAGCTCCCCCACCGCGGCGTGGTCCGCCACGTCCACGCCGAAGGCGCGCGCTCCGTCGGTGAGCTCGGCGCAGGCCTCCGCCACCGGCTGGGCGTTCTCGACGCGGCTGGCGACGCAGGCGAGCTTCGCTCCACGCCCGGCCAGGGCCAGGGCGATCGCTCGCCCGATGCCCCGGCTGGCGCCGGTCACCAGGGCCACCTGGCCGTCGAGCCAGCGGTCGTCGAGGGAAGCTTCGGAGGTCATCGGATTCGAGGGGGGGGGTGTGGGTCGCGCGCCGCGGCGGGCCACCCTTCCGGGCGCGACAGACTAGCGCGAGCCCTGGGTGCCATCAACGGCCCTAGCGACCTGCACGGACTCGCCAGAATAACTTTGTGGGCTAGCTGCTGGGCGGTTGCCCCCCGGATCGACACCTCACTGGCCTCCAGGGATCGCGTCCAGGCTGCCGGGTGTCGCGGCGCCGTGGACCTGGGCCTCGGGGTCGATCTTGCGCAGGATCCCGGCCAGGATGGTGCCCGGACCCGGCTCCAGGTAGCGCGTCACGCCTTCCGCGAGGGCGTGACGCATCGAACGCTCCCAGAGCACCGGGGAGCAGACCTGCCGCGCGAGCAGGTCGCGGATCTCGTCCGGTCCCCCCACCGGGCCGGCGGTGACGTTGGAGATCACCGGCAGACGCGGCGGGCGGATCTCGACCTCCGCCAGGGCGCTGGCCAGCCGGTCGGCGGCGGGGCGCATGCACTCGGAGTGGAAGGCGCCGGCGACCTTGAGGCGCCGCACGCGGCGCACGCCGTGCTCGCGGGCGGCGGCCTCGGCGGCGTCGAGGGCGGGGAGCTCCCCGGAGAGGATGATCTGCCCGGGAGCGTTCAGGTTGGCGACCTGGCAGATCCCGACCCGGCTGCCCACCTCCGCCAGGGCGTCCGCTTGCTCCTCCTCAGCCCCCATCAGGCTCATCATGCCGCTGGGGGACGCCTCCGAGGCGTCCTGCATCGCCTCGCCGCGCAGGCGCACCAGCCTGAGGGCGTCGGCGAAGTCCAGGGCACCGGCGCACCAGAGCGCGGTGTACTCCCCGAGGGAGAGCCCCGCTGTGAGCGGAACCTGCTCCAGGTCGAGGCCACGCTCGGCCAGCACGCGCAGGATCGCCACGCTGGTGGTGAAGATCCCCGGTTGGGCGACGTCGGTGCGGTGCACCTCCTCGCCGCGGGACCAGGAGGCCTCGCTGAGGGGGAAGTCGAGGATCTCGTCCGCCTCGCGCCAGGTCTCCCGGGCGGCGTCGAAGGTCTGCGCCCAGTCCTGGCCCATCCCCTCGAACTGCGCACCCTGCCCGGGGAAGAGGATCGCCAGGCCGGGGGTGAGAATCGTGTCGCTCATGGTTCTCGCGCTACCAGCGCAGGAGGGTCGCGCCCCAGGTCAGTCCACCGCCGAAGGCCACCAGGACCACCAGTTTGCCCTCCTCGAGCCGCCCCTCGGCGATCGCTTCGTCCAGGGCCAGGGGCACGCTGGCGGCGGAGGTGTTGCCGTAGCGGTCGATGTTGACGACGGTACGGTCCGCACCCCAACCGAGGCGGTCCAGGGCGCTCTCGATGATGCGCAGGTTGACCTGGTGGGGCACGATCAGGCCGATCTCGTCCGGATCGTGTCCCTCGGTGATCGACGCGATCATCCCCGCCATCGTCGTCACGGCGAAGCGGTAGACCTCCCGACCGCGCAGGTTGATGTAGTGGCGGGCCGGGTCGTACTCCTCGTGATGGTGCGGGACCTTGGTACCCCCGTGGGGGATGTGGATTATGTCGACGCTCGATCCGTCGGCGCCGAGCACGGTGCGCAGCACCTCCCCCTGGCGGCACTCCTCCCAGGGTCGGAGCACCGCCGCCCCCGCGCCGTCACCGAAGAGGATGCAGGATCCGCGGTCGGTGAAGTCCACGTAACGGGAGAGGGTCTCGGCCCCCACCACCAGCACCTTGCGCGCCCGTCCGGCGGCGATCATCGCCTCGCCGGTGTGCAGCGCGGTCAGGAACCCGGTGCAGGCGGACTGCACGTCGAAGGCGCCCGCCCGCTTGGCCTCCAGACTGGCCTGCAGCTGGCAGGAGACGGTGGGCATCAGGTAGTCGGCGGTCAGGGTTCCCACCACGATCAGGTCGAGCTCGTCGGCGGCCACCCCGGCGGCCTCGAGGGCGCGCTGGCTGGCGGCCAGAGCCAGATCTGAGCAGTGCTCGTCGGGGGCGACGTGGCGCCGTTCCTTGATCCCCGTGCGCTGGGTGATCCACTCGTCGCTCGTGTCGACGAGACGAGCGAAGTCCTCGTTGGACATCACTCGCGCCGGAGCGAAGGAACCGGTACCGGCGATACCGACGCGCGTCGGAGTCGTCATGCGCTATTGGACAGGGAGTTAAGCTCGGGTTCAGGGGCGCTCAGGGATTGTAGAGTCGGACCCCTGGGAATCTCTGGTCGCGGGGGGAATCTCGGGACGCGGTGGTCAGGAACTCCCCGGGGCAGGCTGGGCGGCGGCGGCCTCCAGACCGCGCACGATGTCCGCGTTGACGTCGGTGTCGAGCGCCCGGGCCGCCAGCCTCAGGGCGTTGGCCACCGCCTGGGAGTCGGAGCGGCCGTGGCCGATCACCACCACCCCGGCCACTCCGAGCAGCAGGGCGCCGCCGTACTCGGAGTAGTCGATCTCGGTCCGGACGCGTCGCAGGGCCTCCGGCCCCCAGGTGACGCCGTGGCTGGCCAGCTCGTTCTGGATCAGATGGAACATGAAGCCCGCCAGCCCCTCCATCAGCTTCAGCGCCACGTTGCCGGTGAAGCCGTCGGCGACGACCACCTCGGCTGCGCCGCGGAAGATGTCCCCCCCCTCGACGTTGCCTATGAAGCGGAGCTGCGACGAGGCGAGCAGCTCGTGGGCGGCCCGCAGGAGGTCGGTGCCCTTGCTGGCTTCCTCGCCGATGTTCAGCAGGCCCACCCGCGGCGACTCCACTCCCAGGCAGTCCCGCATCAGGGTGGTGCCCATGACGCCGTAGTCCAGGAGGTGCTGGGGTTGGGGCACCACGTTGGCCCCCATGTCGATGATCGTGACGGGGCGGCCGGTCAGCTCGAGGGTGACCGCGATCCCCGGGCGGCGCACGCCGCGCAGGGTGCCCAGCCCCAGGGTGGCCGCCCCCACCACCGCTCCCGTGTTGCCCATGCTGACCAAGGCGCCCGCCCTGCCGGAACGCACCGCGCCGACCCCGATCGCGATCGAGGAGCGGGGCTTGGCGCGCAGGGCCTTCGCCGGCTTCTCGTGCATCCCGATCACTTCCTCGGCGTGCTCCAGGGAGAAACCGGGGTTCCCGCCGCGCTCGTCGAGAGCGCGCTCGATCACCTTACGATCCCCCACCAGGATCACCCGGGCCGGATTCAGGGCGATCGGACCGTCGGTCGCGCAGGCGGCCAGGGCACCCTCGATCAGGGCGACCGGCGCCTGGTCGCCTCCCATGACGTCGAGGGCGATCGATTCGTCAGCCATGATGTGGCGAGCGCCGCTGGAGCACTGGGCGCACTCCTGGCGGCGGCGCTAGAAGTCCTCGCGCTCGAAGACCTGGATGCCTCCCTGGCCACCCTTCTCGAAGCCGTAGTGGGTCGACTCCTTCTCGTTGATCCGGTGCGGCCGGGTCAGGGCACCCGAGCGGGGATCGCGAGCCACGGGTTCGGCTTCGAGGGCCAGGTGGGAGCGCCGCTTGCGCTTCCGAGCCTTCGAGGTGCGTCGCTTGGGGTGAGCCATCGTCGGGGATACGGGGAAACCTAGGTGGAGTCGGACTGGGAAAAACAGCGCGCCAGGCTACCGGTCCTCCCTACCGCTGTCAAAGGGCCTCCGCGAACGCCTCGTCCAGGGCGGCCAAGGCGGCGGGAACGCCGTCGGGGCGGTTGCCCTGCCCCTGGGCCACCTCGGGACGGCCGCCGCCCCCTCCCCCCAGGTGGGTCTTCAGGCCCTTGGCGAGGGCGCCCGCCGCGAGCCCCGCGTCGAGGGCGCGGCCGCGGCAGACGATGCTGAAGGGCACCCGCTTCCCCTCGCGGCCGAGGAGCGCCACCGCCAGGTCGGGTCCCAGGGAGGGGATCCGCTCGGCGAGCTCGCGCAGGGCGGCGCCGTCGTGCTCGGGGAGGTCGACGGCCCCCACGAGGACCTCGCCGCGGCGCTCCAGCCGCTCGCGCACCTCGTCGAGGGTTCCCGCCACGGCGGCGCTGGCCGCCGCGGAGGCCGCCTTGCGCGCCTCCTGGAGCTGGGTCATCAGGCCCTCGACCCGCTCGGGGACCTCGGCGGGGGGGACCCTCAAGCGCGAGGCGACCTGGCCGAGGAGATCCCGGGTCTCCTGGAAGTGCTCCAGGGCGGCGCGGCCGGTGACCGCCTCGATGCGTCGCACCCCGGCTTGGATGGCGCGCTCGAGGAGGATCGCGAAGGGACCGATCTCCCCGGTGGCGGCGACGTGGGTCCCGCCGCAGAGCTCGCAGGAGAAATCCCCCACCTCGACCACGCGCACGCGCTCGCCGTACTTCTCGCCGAAGAGGGCCACGGCGCCGCGTGCCACGGCCGCCTCCGGCTCCTCGACGCTGGTGGCCAGCGAGGTGTTGCGCAGGATCTCCTCCTGGACCAGGCGCTCCACCCGTGCCAGGTCCGCCGCCGACACCCCTCCGGGATTGGCGAAGTCGAAGCGCAGTCGGTCGGGGCCGACGTAGGAGCCCTGCTGGGTGACGTGCTCCCCGAGGACGACCTTCAGGGCCCGATGCAGGAGGTGTGTCGCTGTGTGGTTACCGCGGATCGCCGCGCGGCCGGTGGCGTCCACCGAGGCCTGGACGGGGCTGCCCGCAGCGGCCTCCCCCTGCGCGCGGCCCAGGTGCACGACGACCTCGCCGATCTTGCGCGTCTCGGTCACCTCGAAGCGCAGCCCCGATCCTGCGACGATCCCCCGGTCCCCCACCTGACCCCCGCTCTCCGCGTAGAAGGGGCTGGTGTCGAGCACCAGACGGTCGGCGCGCTCCTCTGCGCGCAGGAGCTTCAAGACGCGCGCTTCGCCGCTGAGAGCGGCGTCCCCGGCCTCGTGGTAGGTGGAGCAGGTCGGGGCGAGACCGGAGAGCTCCTCGGCGCTGAGCACCTGGCGGAACTTCTCCTCGGCCCGCGAGGCCGAGCTGTGCAGCTCACGGGCCGCCTCCCAGCCCGCCGAGTCGACGCTGAGGTCGCGCTCGCGAGCCATCAGCTCGACCAGGTCGCGGGGGAAGCCGTAGGTCGCGTACAGCTCGAAGGCCTCGGCTCCGTCGAGCACCGTGCCCTCGGGCACCCCGGCCGCGAGCTTCTCGAACTGCACCAGGCCCCGCTCGAGGGTGCGGCGGAAGGAGCTCTCCTCGGAGCGCAGGACGACCTGGATGTGCTCGGCGCGCGCCGCGATCTCGGGGAAGGCGGAGCCCAGGACCTCCACCACCGAGGGCACCAGCTGGTAGAGGAAGGGCTCGCTGGTTCCGAGGGTCTGCAGGCCGTAGCGGCTGGCGCGACGGATCAGGCGCCGCAGGACGTACCCGCGCCCCTCGTTGGAGGGCAGCGCGCCGTCCCCCAGGGCGCTGGAGACGGCCCGCACGTGATCGGCGCAGACGCGGAAGGCGACGTCCACCTCCCGCTCGACGCCGTAGCGCTTGCCGGTGTGCTCCTGCAGGGCGGCGAAGATCGGCCCGAAGAGATCGGTGTCGTAGTTGGAGGGGTGTCCCTGCAGGACCGCCACGACGCGTTCCAGCCCCATCCCCGTGTCGACGTGGCGCTTGGGCAGCTCGACCAGCTGGCCGTCGTCGCGGCGGTTGAACTGGATGAAGACCAGGTTCCAGAGCTCGATGAAGCGCTCGTTGCCGGCGTTCACTCCCAGGGCGGGGTCGGCGCCGTCGCGCGGATCCTCCCCGGGCCCCCCGCGGTCGAAGTGGATCTCGGTGCAGGGACCGCAGGGGCCCGTGGCGCCCATCTCCCAGAAGTTGTCGCGGCGGTCGAAGAGCAGGATGCGCTCGGGAGCGATGTCGGTCTCCTCGCGCCAGAGCTGGGCGCACTCCTCGTCCGCCGGCAGGCCGTCCTGCGCATCGCCGGAGAAGACGGTGGCCCACAGGCGCTCCTTCGGCAGCCCCCACACATCGGTCAACAGCTCCCAGGCCCAGCGGATCGCCTTGCGCTTGAAGTAGTCACCGAAGGACCAGTTGCCGAGCATCTCGAAGAAGGTGTGGTGGTAGGTGTCCACCCCCACTTCTTCCAGGTCGTTGTGCTTGCCCTGCACGCGGATGCACTTCTGGGTGTCCGCGGCCCGGGAGTACTCGCGGGAGCCCGTCCCCAGGAAGACGTCCTTGAACTGGTTCATCCCCGCGTTGGTGAAGAGCAGGGTGGGGTCGTCCTGGGGGAAGACCGGGGCGGAGGGGACCACCCGGTGGGCGCGTTCGGCGAAGAACTCGAGGAAGCTCTGCCGTACGCGCTCGGCGCTGAACGGAGGGTCGATGGGCATGGGAGTGCGACCTAGCGGTGGGTTCACCAAGACGCCCGGACCGCCTCGCGCGGCCCGGGCGTGACTATCCTACGGACGCTGCCGCCCGGGTCAGCCCTGGGGCGTGCCTTTCGCGGCTTGCGGCGCGGCGGAGGGGGCGAGCTCCGTGCGGATCGCCTCCTCGATCACCTGGGCCAGGTCGGGGTTGTCGGTCAGGAAGCGACGGGTGCGTTCCAGCCCCTGGCCGAGGCGGATCTCGCCGTCCTCGGGGTGCTTCATCGAGTACCAGGTGCCCGACTTCAGCACCACGCCGGCCTTCAGACCCAGGTCGATCAGCTCCCCTTCGCGGCTGATGCCGCGGTTGTAGAGGATGTCGAACTCGACCTTGCGGAAGGGGGG